>JAMCPL010000009.1 GCA_023379675.1 Actinomycetota bacterium
CACATCTCGTATCTGACAATCTTTTTGGTGTGATCGAGACATATGCTCCACCACTTGTACTGCTTGTGGTTGTGCTTGAAGTAGCCAACGGTATGGTTGTTGATTTATGCCGTGCTACGGCGGTTGTCCAGGCTCCTGTACTTGCTGTGCTCACAGGATCTGTTGGATGTGCTGGGCTTCCCGTGTTCCCCTGACCTACCGCTAGGGGAGATACAGAAGACATCCAGGCGAATGCCGTGACCGCCAAGATCAACATTTCTGGTCGGAAACGAATTACTTTACGAGCATCTGGAGCATTGCCGGTAGGGGCATGACCGGTACTTATCCTTTTTCCCGGATTGACCTGAATGGTCGCCAGGAATTTCTGGTACTCAAATATATTTGGGAACGCTTGTCGTGCTCGTCTTCGTCTCATCTGTTCTCCTTCCTCCCGTTTCCAAACTGCTGGTCACCTATGGCTGGATGATTGATTGTTTGTATTATTCTTCTCCTCAGGATTAACGCCTGGGGCTAGCGCTCCTGTGCTCCCATTCTGGTCATGTATGGTTATGACGTATTCGGCCAGAGCAAATTACACCATCAAAGAATAATGCTACATTAATGTTCGATCAATTGCCGTGTGAAGCACTAACCATTCACACACCCGACGGTCCGACCCAGCGGGTCAGAGCGGGTGGTGGAGAAGCGGGGAGTTTGGTGGCGGTGGTGGGATCAGGTGCGCATCGGTGTCGCCGTCTCCCAGGGTGCGCAGGCGAACAGATGTAGTCAAGACGTCCATAGCGTCGACACCGTGCTTGGCAGCAAGTCCCTCCTCCGCGATTCTGATCGGAAGCTTCGAAAAGGAGGTGGACACCTTGGCACCAAGACACTTCCTGCCGGCAGCCCGGACATCTTCGGTGGCGCACTTCATCTCGATAAGCAAATCAATCATGGCCTCGGCCCACTCGGTATGGTTCCGCTTTGCAGGATTCGCCGCCGGTGTCCGACGACGGAGCCATGGACGAGTTCTGCGAGTTCCGGCCGGATTTCTTTTCCAACTCCACGATCCTTCGGACCATCACATCGTTTGCGTCTTCGAGCGCCGAGACCTGCTGGCGCAGAGCGGCGTTACCCGCTCGCAACATTGCGTTCTCACGTACTCCTCCGCATTGCTCTGCGGCTCGTCATCTGCCATGTCCTACTGTCTATCACAGATCGCGCGGACAGTGGTCGATATTCGCGCTGTTAGCAGCGCGATCCGCGCGAAGACCAGGTCAGGCCACGTGAATGGTCACTACAACCTGGCTGGCCACTACCGCCAGTGACCATAACGACCTATGGCCCTGGTCATCCTTTAAGATGGGTAGGCAATGGTTAAGATCAATACTCAGCAACTTCTGCATAGAGTTGATATATTTCAGCAGCGAGTCCGCCCGATCGCCATTGCCTTCGCGGTATTGCGTAAGTACGGGCAGGATTACGCATCGAACCTGGCTCTCCTCATTGCCTATTATGGCTTTGCTTCCCTGTTCCCATTGCTGCTTGTTGCGGTAACGTTGACTGCCATAATATTTGCCAACGACCCTGGTCTCTCACATCAGATTTCGACAACTGCCTTTGCCCAGATTCCGATAATCGGGCCACAGCTTCGGTCTCGATCTGGAGTTCATGCACTCTATAGCCATAGCGCGCCAGGTCTTGTAATTGGCATCCTTGGACTTGTTTGGGGAAGCCAGGGAGTGGCCTCTGCGGCGCAACAGGCAATGGCAACTGTCTGGAACGTCCCGATGACTGATCGTCCAGGCTTCATTCCCCGTACTCTTCGCAATTTCGGAATCGTCGGTATTTTGGGTATCAACGTGCTGGCTACCACAGTTCTCGCAACCTTTACAGAGACCTTAGGTGGACACATGGTGAGCAAGGTGGCGCTTATTGCCGCTACCTCTGCAATGAACCTGCTCCTCTATATTCTCGGCTTCCGTCTCCTCGCACCGAAGACCATTCCTACCAAGGATCTCTTCATCGGTGCGGTGATCGCAGGTATAGTATGGAGTGGACTCCAACAACTCGGTGGTTTTCTGATTGGAAATGAACTAGCCCACGCCTCTGCAATTTACGGTATCTTCGGCCTTGTCATAGGCCTGGTCACCTGGCTCGGATTGGCATCAAGCATTACACTGTATGCTGCCGAGCTTAACGTGGTCATCGTGCGAAGACTCTGGCCTCGAAGTCTTACACAACAGACACTGACCTCGGCAGACGAGGCTGCATTGATAGCGCTTGTCAAGCAGCAACAATATTGGAAGAATCAGGAGATAACTGTTACATTTACTGAGGACGCAGCTACATCAGAGTCCGATACAGAAGCCCCTTAGCCACCTTGCAATCCTCTTGGCTCTCCTTGGCAACAGGATCAGAAAATAGGATGTTATCTAGCCTCTCTGCTACATGGAGCAACTCGTCCTTGTTGTCCTTGTCCGCTCTAAGCTCACTCGCAATACGATTGACATGCCAACTTTCCTGACGTAGGGGGTAAGAGATATAAGAGCAGCTGCTCAGCAGAGCGCATCGGCCATACCTGTTGTGTCATACATAAGTGTTACAGGGATGATGTATAATGATTTATATGAATACGTTGGAGATTATTCGTGAACTGGAGCAGGACGAGTCGTTACGTGTGACTCTTAGGGCAGTGATTCTCGGTGACGAGCTAGTTGGTCTGCCAAGCGAGATGCGCCTATTAACGGCAGAGGTGAAGAAGTTGGCAGAGGCACAGTTGCGTACCGAGAATGCTCAGCAACGCACCGAGGAAACTGTCAAGGAACTGGCGAATGCCCAGCAACGCACCGAGGAAACTGTCAAGGAACTGGCGAATGCCCAGCAACGCACCGAGGAAACTGTCAAGGAACTGGTATTAGCCCAGCTACGCATTGAGGAAACTGTCAAGGAACTGGTATTAGCCCAGCTACGCATTGAGGAAACTGTCAAGTCCCTCGAATTGACCGTCAGGGAACTGGTGGCAGCCCAGTTACGTACCGAGAATGCTCAGCAACGTACTGAGAAAACAGTCAAGGAACTGGTATCAGCCCAGCTACGCATTGAGGAAACTGTACGCGAATTGAAGGAGAACGTGGATAGATTGAATGAGAGCGTGGGCGAGACAGCCGAGGTATCATGTGCGTTGGTACTTGGTGCAATGGCTGAAGAAAGGGGATGGATTGTTCTTGATGAACCTGCCCCTGTTGCCATGGATGAAGATGAGGTGGACGTAAGAGGCCGATTTGACACTCCTGATGGTGAAGTCGTGGTACTGGCCGAGGCAAAGTCGCGTTTACAAAAGAAATATGTTGATAGATGGGCAAACCGCGTTGGAGACAAAGATTGGCGAGAGAAGTTCTTGTATCCAGGCTTTAATGGAAAAGTGCTCCCCTATATGTATGGCACCCTTATTTACAGCGGTGTAAATGAACGAGCGAAAGAATTCGGCATAGGCGTAATCACATACAACGGAGAATGCCTGACTCCCCGTCCTCTCTGATAATCGCTACCTTTGCACTTCTGCCACTCATCTCCTGCATCTTCTCATGCGTACATTCACCGAAGAATGTCATACCTGATGCTGACAGCGGTAGGTTGTTGCTTGTGCTATCATATTAGTTAAAGTGTAATCATTGATAGCATGAATGCGGAGGTGATATGGCGACAGTTACTGTTAGAAATATTCCCGATGAGGTGCATCGCGCGCTCCGCGTACAAGCAGCGATACACGGTCATAGTACCGAGGCAGAAATCCGCGACATCCTGGAGAAAACTGTTCGGCCGCCTGAACGCCTCTGTTTGGGCACTGCTCTGGCCGAGTTGGGTCGGCATGTAGGGCTGACAGCTGAGGATTTCGATGTGCTTGAGAGGAAGCAAAATATCCCAGCTGATCCAGTGAGGTTTGATTGATAGTCTTGGATACCAATGTCATCTCCGAAGCGATGAAGCCAGAACCGCATCCGGCCGTGCTGGGGTGGCTTGATGATCAGTTGGCTGAAACCCTCTATCTATCCAGTGTCACGCTTGCTGAATTGTTGTTTGGCATCGGGTCACTGCCAACCGGTCGGCGCAAGAATGCGCTGGCTCAAACCTTAGATGGCCTGTTGGATATATTCGGGGAGCGCATCCTTCCGTTTGGCATCGACGCGGCACGCCATTATGCAGATATTGCCGTTACGGCACGATCTACCGGTAAGGGTCTCTCTACGCCAGACGGCTACATAGCTGCCATTGCCGTTGCTCGCGGGTTTATGGTTGCCACACGCGACACTGCGCCATTCCTGGCAGCCGGTCTGAAAGTGGTAAACCCGTGGGAAGTAAAGAGGACAGTAAAGAAATAACCACCAACTGGCCTTTCATGATTTGGCCGAGCACGCTCCGCAAGCCCTCGGGAAAGCCATGGGGAGGATGTAAGCGATTAACTGTTGCTTCGTATGACGAAGAGACAATGACAGCTACATCAGATTGTAGGCATGTGGGCGTGTGGAGATGGCGGAACGCTTGAGTTGTGACGTGTGAAGCCGACAGGCGATCATGTGGTGGCCGGCGGCATCCAGACTGAGGTTGACATAGGGGGCTTTTCGCATGGAAATGTTTTTCATGTATCAAATAGGCTTATCTGCTGATACGGCGACGCCATCGGTGGGTAAAAAACACCAATTACGATGAATGGGTTGGGGGCGACTTTGTGGAACCGGATAGAGACGAATCCACGAACCATCCTCAAGGACACCTGCTGTGCAGACAAGCTCTGAATATTCTTTTGAGATTGTTGGGTATGTTTTGGCGACGATGTAAATTCGCTTCTTTTCCAGCGTCATAAATCGGTACTCCTGACAGTATGTGTATTTGCGATGTAGTCCGAAATGACGTGTCGATGGCACATCTCCGGCTTACGTTCATAGCACATCAGAGCTATGCGGATATCTGCGCGTAATAATGAATAGACCTGTTGTAGTAGGGGAGAAAGGTTCGGTAAGGTCTCTTCATAATTGCTAAACAGGCATTGATAGTCTTCAACTGTTGTAAGCGAACTGCGTTTGTCAGATTCAATTCCAAGGTCAGGAATATGAAAGTATTTGATGCCTACAGCTTCCGTAATGTGTTTGAGCTTGCCCTTAGAAAACCCGAACTTACGGCTCAAGGGATTCTTTCGAACATCGCACAACGATCTAACGTTGTTTTGGATTAGGGTATTGATAAATCCTTCGATATGTTTACCTTCGTAGCCGATTGTGAACAGTACTTGTTCTTCCCGCTTATTCTTGATAAAAGGGGCAATACCAGCTTGTTTGGCATTGTCAAATAGTTCCAGTTCTTCCCCACGAAAAATCCTTCTGGTAATTTCGCTGTTTATGGTATAGTACGGATACTCTCGGTATGCTTTGCGGATGAGAGCATTGCCACGCTCTGGCGCAATCCGCAAAGTTGCCCTCTTCGGGGAATCTCCAACAGCTTTAATGAGTTTGCTGTTTTGTATATATTCTAGGGCCACGAATCCGTTTCGCTGGAGGATATCCAAATCCTCATTTAGTTGAAATGAATATGGGCCGAATTTGTACGGAACGAACTCGTAATAATCTGAATTGCCCGACATTGTGTGGAGAAATACCAGCTTCTGCAAATCCGTGGCTCTCACGATGCCAAGTTGGCATATAAACGCCAGCAGGAAGCGCTGCCGTTTATATGTCGGCTGACTTTTAATTTCACTCGTTATGTCGCACCTCCCCCTGCCAGAATATGGTGAACTGAGGTGTACCTCGCTTCATCGATCGTAAAAGCCTTCTTACAATGTGAGTAAACAATGTTGTATATCGTCACACCTCCTCGAACTTTTTCATTACCTGGTTAAGAAATGCAGGAACAGATCCTTCGGCATTCGCCGTCGCAGTTCGATAGGCAAGTTGATTCTTGCGGAGCGACACACCAGCATCATTTTCAACGGACGAACATGACGTAATCCACTCAGGCCACTCAGATCTGAGAAATGCTTCGAGATGATCGCCGAAGATCGCGACCTTGTCTCCAACTTCTTGTGGCGGAAAGTCCACTTCGTCGATACCGAAGTACTTCAAGAGCTTTCGATTTGCGGCAACGTGTGACGCTCGTTCTTTGTCAACTTTGTCCTCAGACTTGCCGTTGGTTTTGGCTCGCTCCTCAAATCCAGAGTCCGAGTCAAATACCGCGTAGGTTGGGATCCCGAGACTTGTCAAAATCGCGTGTGCGAGTGCAATGGAGCCTTTGCCATTGGTTGGGACAACGGCGAGCCCTTTAGACTCGAGTTTGGCGGCTCCACTTCGATCGCCAATGCCGTAGAACACCGCCGACTCAGTAGTGCCCTCGACGACCATCGCTTTTGAAGCGAATAGTGCAGCAGAAAGTTGTCCAACAGTGAAGGTGCCAAGTTGTCGGCCAACGATATCAGAATCGACCACATCAGTGAGCATTGACTTAACTTCGTTGACTGAGGCCGAATGAATAGTGACGACGGGGTGTTCCCCTGCGGTACGGGTTAAGCGACGAACCTGGTCAAAGTGGCGGGCTTCAATGAAGTAAGGGCTATGCGTGGCATAAGACACTTGAATCCGCTTCTTCGGATCCTCAGCCAATGATCGGAGTATCCGGGCGAATGCTTGCGCCTGAGTGGGATGTTGGAAGAGCTCTGGCTCCTCGATTGCGAGGCAGATGACTCCCTCGGTGGATGCAGCAACTGACTCAGCGAGCACTTGAAGCGCCGAGATGAGAAGTGTACGTTGGAAACCATGGCCTTGGCGCTCTACGGCTGTCTCAGTCGACCCATCAAAGACGGATACATCGAATGTCGTCTTCGGAGGTTTCAACTCAATGTCAGAAGGGGCAACTTGAATTGTTCGCCCCGGTGAGTATGTAGAGACAACACTATTGAGTTGGGTCTTGATCTTCTCAAGCTGATCGGCGAACTGCTCAGAATAGACCTTCTGTTGCGCAACTCGACTCGATTCGACAATCTTGGCGATCTCCTCATCTACGACTGTGCGATCAATTGATCTCTCAAGAATCCTTCCAATGATGCTTGCCTTGGCATCCTGAGCTTCTTCGCTAGCCCGGAGATCTCCGGTTACCAAAACAAAATCGAAGAGACCACTCATCTTCCCGTTGCTGTTAAAGCCAAAGAAATTGGTTTGGAGATTCTCAGGCGCTTCGTCCAACTTGTCGATATGATCAGTCTCCCACGCTACCATCGCCTCATTGGCCGCATCTTGATTTGTCCAAGACGGAAGCTCTAGGGTCGGCTCCGAAGACCTAAGCTCATTGTAAGCAACCTTTTTATCGCCTGCAGAATTATGGACTCTGATCTTATTGAATGCTGGATAACTTTTGGCATTGGCTGAGAGCACTTCCGAGCCATCAGGATTCCATCGCTTCCAAGCAGTGAATGTCGAAGCACTCTCCGGTGCATATTTGCCCAGTGCCTCTCGATCATTGTCAGTAAGGGCGGTGAACGTAACCTGCACTTCAATGCCTTCGTCGACAGAACCGAAGGAGCAATCGCGCTCCGTCAGCTCACCACCTTTATCGCCATTGAAAAACCAGTCAAGGCCCCTGAGGATTGTCGACTTTCCAGTGCCGTTGGGTCCAATAAACGTAGTCACCGAATCAAAATTGATTGTGACATCCTTCAGAGCACGAAAATTCTTGATGCTAACGGACTTGATTTTCATCTTCCCGGCTCCCAACTGGCGAAGAGTTCGGCTTGTTGCAACACGAGCTCAACGGCCTTTTCCTCGTGGTCGGGTGGGTAGTCGTACTTGGCCAGCAGTCGACGTACCTTGGAGCGCATAGTCGCTCGGACGGATTCCTTGAGTGACCAATCGATGGTGGCGCTCTGCTGCACTGCAACGACAAGGTCAACAGCGATCTTCTTGAGCACGTCGTCGCCCATCTGAAGGATGGCCGAGTCGTTCTGAACGATGGCATCGTAGAAGGCGGCCTCTGCTACGGACAGCCCCAGCTGGTTGTGCCGGTCGTTGTTGTCCCGCATCTCCTTGGCGAGCTTGACCAGTTCAGCGATGATCTCGGCTGTCGTCAGGGCGCGGTTGGTGTATTTCTTGATGGCCTCGTCGAGCTGCTCGGAGAACTTGCGGGCTTGGACGATGTTGGTCCGCTGGATGGTGCGGATCTGGTCGTTGATCAGCCTGCGCAGGAGCCCCATCTGCAAGTTGGGCTTGTCCTTCGCCTGCAAGCTGTCCAAGAACTCGTCGGAGAGAATGGAGAGTTCCGGGGTGTCAATGCCGGCAAGCCTGTAGATGTCCACGACCTCGTCAGCAGCGACAGCCTCGTTTACCAACTGCCCGATAGCGGTGTCGATCTCCACGTTTCCGCTGCCGGCCCGGCCGGAGTCGGGATTCTGGATCTTGATAATCGCAGCTCGGACATCGGCGAACATCCTCACATCGTTGCGGATAGTGATGGCCTCGTTACGGGCACCACAGAGCGCGAATGCCTTGGTGAGAGCAAGTACCTGGTCCAGAAACCGAGCTGTTCGGTCAGGGTCCGCCATGACGAAGTCGAGTACCAAGGCGTGCTGGGCGAGGCGCTGGTCTGCCGGGAGTAGTGGTGAGGAGTCAAAGTCGCAGCCGTGCATAATGCTACGCACGATGTCATGCTTCTCCAGCATCGCGGCGACCATCTCTTCGATGGGAACGCCGGCCTGATCTTGGTCAGATGGCGAGTACTCCGCCAGTGCGTGGCGCAGGTTGGTGGCGACGCCGATGTAGTCCACGATCAGGCCGCCAGGCTTGTCCCTGAATGTCCGGTTTACCCGAGCTATCGCCTGCATTAAGCCTGCACCCTGCATTGGCTTGTCAACGTACATGGTGTGCAAGGACGGTGAGTCGAACCCGGTGAGCCACATATCTCGGACGATGACCAATTCCAACGGATCGTTCGGGTCCTTGGCTCGTAGTTTGAGGTCATTACGAACGTCCTTCGGATAGATGTGTGGCTGGAAGGCAGCTGGGTCTGCTGCCGAGCCTGTCATCACGACCTTGATCTTCCCGGCCTTCGGGTCGTCGCTATGCCAGTCAGGGCGCAGTTCGGTGATCTTGTTGTAGAACTCGACAGCGATACGGCGGCTCATCGCGACAATCATGGCTTTGCCAAACAACTCGGCTCGGCGCCTCTCCCAGTGATCTACGATGTCCGCAGCGATGAGGTCGATCCGGTCGCTCGCTCCGACGATGGCCTCCAGCCGTGCCCAGCGCGACTTGGCTCGGGTGGCCTCTCCCTCCTCAACGGTTTCGGTGATCTCATCGGCCAGTTCGTCGAGCGCCGCGCGTATCTCAGGATCAAGCGCCACCTTGGCCAATCGGGACTCGTAGAAGATTCGCACCGTGGCACCGTCTTCGACCGCTCGGGTGAGGTCGTAGACATCGATATACTCACCAAACACCGCTCGGGTCGACTTGTCAGTCCTTTCTATCGGTGTGCCAGTGAAGCCGAGGTAGGTGGCGCCCGGAAGGGCATCGCGTAGGTGCTTGGCCAGCCCGGCCTTGAGCTGGCCGGTCTTGGGGTCGATCGACTCTCCGAAGCCATACTGTGAGCGGTGCGCTTCGTCCGCCACCACCACCACATTGCGGCGGTCCGTCAGCACTGGGTTTGTATCGCCGTCCTCGCCCGGACTGAACTTCTGCAGGGTCGTGAAGATGATGCCGCCAGATACCCGGCGCAGCAAAGTGCGGAGATCTGCCCGGCTGTCCGCTTGTGCCGGCTTCTCAGGGAGAATCTCAGCCGGAGCGAACACCTCGGCGAACAGCTGGTCGTCCAGGTCGTTGCGATCAGTGATGAAGACCAGGGTTGGATTGCTCATCCGAGGGTCACGCATCAGCTTGGCGGCGTAGAACACCATCTCGAAGCTCTTGCCTGATCCCTGGGTGTGCCAGACAACGCCGCCACGTCGGTCGCCGTCAGGACCTGCCGCCTCGACCGTTGACTCGACGGCGGCATTCACCGCCCAGTACTGGTGATATTTGGAGACCCGCTTGACCAGTCCCTTGCCCTCGTCGCTGAAGACGACGAAGTTACGCAGGATGTCAAGGAACCGACTCTGCTCGAAGACGCCCTTAATCAGCACTTCGAGCGCTGGTTTGCTGGTGACGACCTCCCGGCCTTCGATCGTCTTCCAGGGCGCGTAGTGCTCAAACGCACCACTGGAACTGCTCATCGCCGCGCTGGTGCCGTCGCTGATCACCGTCACCGCGTTCGGCGTGAAGATCGACGGAATGTCGTTGCGGTAGGTCTGCACCTGGTTCCAGGCATTTCTTAGTGTTGCGTGCTCGTTCGCCGAGTTCTTCAGCTCGAACAGGGCAATCGGGACCCCGTTTAGGAACACGAGCATGTCGGGACGCCGGTTCTTGTTTTCGATAACCGTGAACTGGTTCACGGCAAGCCAGTCGTTGTTCTCAGGATGGTCGAAGTCGACCAGGAATACGCTTGTCGTGCGGACTGAGCTATCGTCGGCCCGATACTCGACCGGAACACCCTCAGTCAACAGCTTGTGAACCCGGAAGTTCTCCGCAAGCGGGTTCTGTGACTCTGGGCGGAGGAGGCGCTTGATCGCCTCATTTATCATCAAAGCACTGGCATCAGGGTTGATCAACCGGGCTGCATCACGCAAGCGCTCATACAGATATACGTGCTCATACGACGAGCGCTCAGGATGGATACCATCAGAGGCGATATCCGGGCCGAACGCGGTTGCATAACCCAGCTCGCGCAGGTACTCCAGTGCCGCCAGCTCGACCGTCGACTCGTTCAAGGCCGTCACGCGATGACCTCCTGAACTGTTTCATGAGCCTCCGGTACGCGGATGCGGCCGGAGAGAAGCTCCGGAAGGAGAGAATCTCGTAACCGACTCAGGTGTTGATTTTCGGCTTTCCGTTGATGCTCGATCTCTAAAAGTGCTGTGGCCTTAAGCTTTTCAGTCTCATCTATTTTGCGGACATCCGGTACCTCAATACTGAGAGCATCATTTGGTCGTACACGCTGATGACTTCCTGATGTGCCAGTGACCCGACGACGAAGCTCTGAAATGAAAAACTCATCACGTAAAGCAAGCCAGATCGCTCCTATCTCCACTCGCCCTTTAGGCAATACGCATAGAAACTCTGTGGATGCCAAAGCTGGATATCCAAGTTCAGGAATCGCAAGCCACGTGCGATTCACACGCGGATTGAGTCTCGAGATGAGAATACACGGCTCCGAGATCGCAAGCTTGTTGCTCATAATCTCACTAGCAGGTATTCGCTCTGGCGTTTGCATACTGTCGAACGCTGGAAGGCTAAAATGATCAACCACTTGCTCGCCGAGCCTGAGCGGATTCACAGTCTGCGACGAAGAAGCCACGAGGTCGCCAAGAGCCACCGACGGCAGTTTGCTACCTAGTAGCAATGCCATAGAGTCCAGAAGATCGTTAATTAGTCGAATCAACCGTCGATTCGACTCGATCTTGTCGTCCAGCACTCCGAGCGTCGCAGCGATGCCCCGCTGCTCGTCGAGGGTAAAGTCGGGGATTTCGAAATCCTTGACGACAGACCACGAGGCACGAGGCATTCGAGTCCCCTCGGACGAAGAGCTCGCTAGATCCGAAAATGCTTGACAGCCCGCAACGTAGAAAACAAACCGAGACTCCACACCGGGTTTCGGTTCAAACACCCACAGGTCGGTGGAACATAAACCGGACAAGTCTCGGGCCCAGCCCACCTTTCGGAAGTATGGACGCAGCTTACCATAAAGCGTGTCGCCAGCATGAAACGCCTGCTTGGTGCTCGTTACGTTGGATGGATTTCCAGGTTTGTTGAAACGGAGAGTGCCAGGGTCGAAATGTTCGAAGCCCAGATAGATTGAGTAGGCTGAGAACTTGGAGGGTTGAACTGTAACTTTCCGGATTGACGCGAGCTGAGAGAACCTCATAATTGCACATCTTCCAAGCGAGTTCGGACCTCCTGCTCCAACGCGCGTCCACGATCGAACTCTGCGAACAGCTCCTTCTTGAGCCGTTCGATCTTCTCATCGATCGGTTCACCGTCAGCTTCGACCTCTTCAGCGCCGACATATCGACCGGGGGTGAGCACGAAGTCGTGATGCTTGATCTCGTCCAGGCTTGCAGCCTTGGCAAATCCGGCCACATCCTCGTATCCACCCTCGTGGTTGCGCCAAGCGTGGTAGGTGCTGGCGATCCTGGCGATGTCGGCGTCGTCGAGGACGCGCAGCCTGCGGCTCTCCATGGTCCCGAGCTTGCGGGCATCAATGAACAGCACCTCGCCTCGGCGCTTGCGGTGCCCGTTGCCGTGGCGATCCTTGGAGACGAACCAGAGGCTGACGGGGATGCCGGTGTTGAAGAACAGCTTGTCGGGCATGGCGACGATGCAGTCGACGAGGTCGGCTTCTACAAGCCTGCGCCGTATCTCGCCCTCGCCACCCGTCTTGCTGGACAATGAACCATTCGCTAGGACAAAGCCGGCCGTACCCTTAGGGGACAAATGGTAGATGAAGTGCTGGACCCAGGCGAAGTTGGCGTTGCCCTGTGGCGGGGTGCCATACTTCCAGCGGGGATCGTCTGTAAGCTTGGCATCCCACCAGTTGGAGACGTTGAACGGAGGATTCGCAATCACGAAGTCGGCCCTAAGGTCTGGGTGGAGATCACGGGTGAACGAGTCGGCTGACTGGTCACCGAGATCAGCCTCGATTCCACGCAGGGCGAGGTTCATCTTGGCAAGCTTCCAGGTGGTGTCGGTGAACTCCTGGCCATAGATGGAGATATCGGTGCGCTTGCCACCGTGAGCCTTCACGAACTCGGCGGACTGGACAAACATGCCGCCCGAGCCGCAACACGGGTCGTAGACACGTCCGCTGAAAGGCTCGAGCATCTGCACAAGCGTCCGCACCACCGATCGGGGCGTGTAGAACGCACCGGCATCTTTGCCGGTCTCCTTGCCAGCGAACTGACCGAGGAAGTACTCATACACCCGTCCAAGCACGTCGTCGGAGCCGTGATCGTCGGACCCGGTAAAGCCAATGGATCCGATCAGATCGACCAGCTGTCCGAGACGTCCCTTGTCAAGACCTTCACGTCCATAGTTGCGGGGCAGGACACCTCGGATCGATGGATTCTCCTTCTCGATGAGGTCCATGGCAGCATCGATGTCCTGGCCGATGCTGGGTAGCTTGGCTCGGTCCTGAATGTGTTGCCAGCGGGCTTCGGCGGGAACCCAGAACACGTTGTGGCTTGTGTATTCGTCTCGGTCTTCGATGAGTCGAGAGCGACGGTCGGCGTTTGGGATGAAGTCGCTGGAGTCGGGGTCGCTCAGGCTCGTTTCAATCGCTTGGCGGCGTTCCTCGAACCGGTCGGAGATGTACTTGAGGAAGACCAGGCCGAGGACGACATGCTTGTACTCGCTTGGCTCCTGGTTCCCTCGTAGCGCATCAGCGGTGTCCCAGAGGCGCTGTTCGAGCGTCTTCGCGGGCTTCGATGTTGAGTTACGTGGCCGTCCTGCCATCAGCCGTCTACAGCTTCTGGCATGATGGTTTCAGTTGCTTGCATTTTGTTACGCATTATGATGTATACCGTAGCATCTCGGTTTGACATCATTCTGCACCACCATTAAGTAGTGGGCGAATTCAAATATCCACTCTGAACAGGGAGATTGAGAGTGGAGGCGATGGGACTCGAACCCACGACCTCTTGCATGCCATGCAAGCGCTCTTCCAGCTGAGCTACGCCCCCAGACCTATACCCCGGACCTACACAGCATAGCAGAAGCGCCTGGACAGCGTAAATTCGGCTGGCTCAACTCCCTGGCGGGTTGCGCCGATTATATTACTGTGAGAAGGAGCCCGCTCAGACATAAAGCAACCAGTCCGCTGGGCAACGACATGAGCAAATGTGGTGAAGGAGAGGGAGAACGGGCATCATCTGTCAACGGTAGAGCGTCCTTGCTGGAGCCGACTTTCACCGACACCGACACCGACACCGACACCGACACTCGTATTGCCAAGGCACTGGCTGGCGCCCATGCCCATAATCAGCCATATGGCGCTTATCGACCGACCGAAGAGGTTGAAGAGATTAGGTTCGATGTCCTTATCCGTATGGCTACGGACAGGGATCCCAAGCGGCGGATACGGGCCGCATCACATGCTCGCGCCGCTCCATGGATGCTCGCCATCCTGGCCACCGATCGCGTGGTGGATGTACGTAAAGCCGTAGCTGCCAACCGGTACGCTCCCGAAGTGGTCCTTGATCATCTTGTATCTGACCAGGATGCAATGGTGAGAGTGGAGGTGGCACGCAACACCCTGTCCACCCGTTCCATAATCATGCGACTGGCTGCTGACGGGGACCCAAGGGTGAGGGCGGCGGTGGCTGCAAACAAAGGATGCAGTGGTGCAATGCTGGAGCGACTGGCCGGCGACATTGACCCGTCGGTCCGGAAGGCTGCATCGTCCAACCCGGCAATCGCTGCACGACAATTGGAGAGCATGACAAAGGATGCGACCGGGCTGGTAAGAGCGGCTATCGCTTCGAACGAAAGGACTGACCCTGCAGTGATCGGATTCATGGCTGGTGACGAAAGCGCCCAGGTCAGGCTTGCAGTAGCCGCCAATCCACGCACGCCATCCAGCGCACTTACAAAGCTGTTGGCAGATGATGCAGTAGAAGTGCGTCAAGCTGTCGCCGGTAATATCTCGGCAGCTTATGATGCACTTATGGTTCTCGCCGGGGACCCTGAGGTGGCGGTAAGGATAGCGGTATCCAAGAATCCTGCTGCGACGGAGGATGTCAAGAAAGTGGTGAGCGAGTACCAGGCTGGGAGGATGAGTGAACATATCGCCTCAAGCCCTGCTACAGAGCCGGACATCCTTGACGTGTTGTCCACAGCTTCCAATTGGGTGATCCGGCAGGCCGTGGCATTGAACAAGGCGGCGCCGAAGAAGACCTTGGTATCGTTGGCACAGGATGTGGACTGGCGTATCCGCAGAGCGGTGGCTCAAAATGTTTCCAGCCCTATCGAGGCATTGCAGCAGTTGTCGAGAGACTCGAATCTACAGGTCAGGCAGGCGGTGGCGGATAATCCTTCCAGCTCCGGAGAGCTTGTCGATGTGGCATTGAAAGGTATGGGCACCGGTCGGCATGACATACAGCGCAGCCTGCCGGAGAGGCAGGGGTATCCTAAGTATAGGCAGGGACAGCGATCACTGGCTGCTAGGGCAGGCGGCGTGGTACTCAGGGTGATAGATGGCTTCAAGAAGGGATCATGAGCAAAATCTGTTGACTTCTAGATGATTAGCTGTTAAAATGACATAATAAGGCTGAGATGGTGGCATGTCACAGGTACTGGGTATCGGAAACCCTGAACGTGACTGTATGGGTTGGCACTGCGAACGTCGTAAAGGAGGTAGGTTATGCCAGGAGTGAAGGGCTTGCTTGTCAGAAAGGCGGTAGTGGCCATTGCTGCGGCCGGCTTGGTTGCTGGAGCAGGGGTTGCATATGGGGTACAAGCAGTAGTGTCGGGCCAGCCGGTGACCTATAGGTTGGATGCCCAATCTCCGCATTCCAGAACAGCAGCGTTGCGAAGTACTGTCAATCATGCCGCGACCAGTTTGACCACCGGATCCTCCGGCACTACCGGCTACCAGACGGCCAGGGTGAGCGGCTCGGTGAGCGCCACCGTCAGCGGGATGCCGGGTATAGTAGGGATGTTTAGTGGTTCGTCCGGCGTTGCTGGCGGGGCAGCCGTTCCAGGGGCCGGCAACCCGATTACGTTTGGTGCCAGTGGCAGTGGTGAAGTCGATCTTGCTACACATGAAGGTGAGGGGTCTATCCAGATTACCGGAACGGCAAGCACACTTCTGGGCGGCGCCGTACAGGTACGCGTGGTAGGCAACACTGTATATGTGTCGGTGCCTGTGCTGTCGGGCCTTGATGGTGGTAAGGCATGGGTGGCTCTGCCGGTTCCAAAAACTCTTTCCAGCAAGGTCTCGCAGTTCCAGAGTTTCTACTACACGCATTCGGGTGGTCTACTCGATATTTTGAAGCCTATTTCGACCAGCATTACAAAGTCTGGTACCGCAACGGTCAATGGTCACATTACGACCGTCTATACGGCGGTGATCAATGTCGCATCGATTATGCATGAGATGGTTCTCCCGAATGTGGCGAGCCAAGCTCAGTCGCTCGCGTCCAGCGTCCATGCGACGGTGAACGCATATGTCGGGAGTAGCGGCCTGGTACGCCGGGTCACAGGGAGTGTCACTGGATCCTTGCCGCTGTCGTCTGTTCTGCAGGCGCTAATGGGCGGGGATGCACCGTCTACATTGCCGAGACTAGGCCATTCTCTTGGCGGTACGGCATTGCGTAGCCTGCCCAAGCTGCCACTGCCCAAGCTGCCCGTACATCTTCCGAAGTCGCCGTTGCCCAAGCTGCCCAGCACTCCTATAACCTTTAGCACTACGGCTTCGGTAACATTTTCTTCGTTCGGGCTTGCAGTGAATGTGTCAGCCCCGCCAGCCAACCAGACAGCCAGCCTTTCGAGCCTCATGAAATCAATGATGAAGATGCTCGGTTCCTTGAAGGGCATCTTCGGTGGTTCGGGTGGCGGCTCGTCCTCTTCCGGTGGCGGTCTCGGTGGCATCCTGAAGGGTCTCGGTGGTTCGGGTGGCGGCTCGTCCTCTTCCGGTGGCGGCCTCGGTGGCATCCTGAAGGGTCTCGGTGGTTCGGGTGGCGGCTCGTCCTCTTCCGGTGGCGGTCTCGGTGGCATCCTGAAGGGTCTCGGTGGTTCGGGTGGCGGCTCGTCCTCTTCCGGTGGCGGTCTCGGTGGCATCCTGAAGGGTCTCGGTGGTTCGGGTGGCGGCTCGTCCTCTTCCGGTGGCGGTCTCGGTGGGTTCTTCGGTGGCTCGGGATCAGGTCCATTCTGAGCATTGCATTTCGTAGGGCTGAGTGTCTATCGGGTGTCGACAACTCTGCATGACCCGTATACGGGCTACCGCCATTTGTGAGACGGCGTATGTGCTCCTAGAATGCTTGCATGGCGCGAGTCTATGACGTTGTAAACACAGAAAAGAAGTGGCAGTACATCTGGGCCAGTGAGCATACTTATGAGGTGGATGCCGATGATCACCGTCCCGCCAAGTACGTGCTTTGCATGTATCCGTATCCAAGTGGTCAGGCCCATCAGGGACATATACGTAATTACACATTCGGCGATCTGCTTGTTCGTAAATTCACGATGCAGGGACATGCAGTACTCTCGCCATTCGGGTTCGACTCATTTGGCCTGCCTGCTGAGAACGCAGCCATCCGGACTGGAGAGCATCCACGATCGTTTACAGAGGCACGTATCGATGAGCTCAAACGCAGCGTGCTCTCTCTCGGAGCGATGTATGACTGGCGTAGGGAGATCAAGAGTCACGATCCGGAGTACATCAGGTGGACGCAGTATATTTTCCTGGCGCTCATGGAGGCGGGACTGGCCTACAGGGCGACTGCCCCTGTCAACTGGTGTCCAGGATGTCACACCGTGCTTGCCAATGAGCAGGTGGTAGATGGTCGTTGCGAAAGGTCAGGAGACGAGGTGTACCAGCGCGATCTGGAACAGTGGTTCTTCCGTACCACCGCATACGCTGACGAGCTACTGGATTCCCTTGACGATCTTGATTGGCCGGAGAGAGTCAAGACCATGCAGCGCAACTGGATAGGACGGTCTTACGGTGCTGAAATTGACTTGCCTGTCGTAGGTGGAGAAGCTGAAGGTGTATCACTTCGGGTGTTCACGACGCGACCAGATACTTGTTTCGGCATGACATTTGCTGCGATCGCTGCAGAACATCCAATGCTGGATATGTTGGTGTCCGATACACAGCGCGAGCAGGTCGAATCATTCCTTACAGGCTTGCGAGAGGCTGCGGATACAAGCACTACTGCAAGAGCGCTGGAACCCGGCCGGACGCACACACATGGTGTATTCACTGGCAGCATGGTGGTCAACCCTTTTACTGGAGGGACAATACCGGTATGGGTTGTCGATTACGTGCTCTTGGGATACGGTACCGGTGCAGTCATGGCGGTCCCCGCTGAAGACGAGAGGGACTGGCAGTTTGCTGTAGACAATGGGTTGCCAATTGTTCGAACAACAGAGCCTCCTGATGAGTTTGAGGGTGGTCCGTGGACTGGTGATGGCGTGAAGGTCAACTCATCCTTCCTGGACGGCCTGGATGTCGCCACTGCCAAAGAGAGAGCGATAGAGTGGCTGGAAGAGAGCGGGGCAGGTCGGCGGAAGGTCAATTACAGGCTTCGGGACTGGCTGATTTCCAGGCAGAGGTACTGGGGGTGTCCGATACCGGTCATACATTGCAAGGATTGCGGTATCGTCCCTGTTGATCTACGTGATCTTCCCGTGATTGCTCCCGACGATGTCGAATTCCTGCCGACTGGCGAGTCACCGCTGGCCAGGCATGAAGCGTTTGTGAAGGTGGAGTGCCCGAAATGTGGAGGCCCAGCGCGGCGCGAGACCGATACGATGGATACTTTTGTCGATTCATCCTGGTATTTTCTCAGGTTCTGTGATCCATGGGATTCCGAGCGGCCATTCGATCCCGCAAAGGCCACTCATTTCATGCCGGTGGATCAGTATATTGGCGGCATCGAGCATGCGATCCTACACCTTCTTTACGCTCGTTTCTTTACCAAGGCATTGATAGACACTGGGATTGCGCCCGGCATAGGACGGGAACCATTCTCCAAGCTGTTCACGCAGGGTATGATTCGAATGGGTGGCAGCAAGATGTCAAAGACAAAGGGCAATCTGATTGCACCCTCGAAGTATTTCGCAAGTGTAGGCGCAGACGCTCTCAGGCTCTTTCATCTGTTTGTCGGTCCACCCACCGATGACTTCGACTGGACCGATCAGACGGACGAGATCATTGAAGGATGTGGGAAGTTCCTTGATCGTGTCTGGAGGCTGGCAGCAGAGCCGGCGGCGGTGCCCCACGTTTCCCGGCATGACGGAGGTGCGCAGGCAGTGGGTGAACGGTTGGATCGTCTTGTACATAGAACAATTGCGAAGGTCAGTGGCGATCTTGATCGGTGGTCTTTCAATACCGCCGTCGCGCACCTCATGGAACTCGCCAATGGGATACAGCGATACGTGGCGGATGCCGGTGACGCCACCCAAGCGGATACTTACAATCGGGCGGTCGATACGCTTTTGTTGCTGCTGGCTCCCATGGTTCCACATGTCACCGCTGAACTCTGGGAGCGCAGGCATGGCGCCGGTACCAGAATCCACCAGGTGGCATGGCCGGAACACGATCCTTTGCTTGCCCGCGATGAAACCACTGTACTGGTCGTTCAGGTGAATGGCAAGGTGCGTGATCGCTTCGAAGTGGAACCTGCCATCACGGAGGCGGATGCGATCGACCTGGCCATGGCTTCGCAGAAAGTGTCATCCGTCCTGGGCAACTCAGAGCCGAAACGGATTATCGCCAAACCACCCAAACTGGTAAACATAGTCATATGACCCGATGGCGAGCGCAAGCGGCCGGCCTACCGCCTGGCCCCTCCCAGCGGCGGTGAGTGTCATTGCCGAGGCCATAAGGGCCACAAGTACGGCCAGCCTACCTTCCGGTCGCGCCGGCGGCCTTTATCGAATCGAGAATACTTGACAGTTGCTCAGGATCCATCTGGTACATGGAGTAGAAACTGAACCTGTCGATCACATCGCCGAAACGCTCGGCAATCTTGTAAGGCAATTCTTCAGGAGTGCACCAGATGGAGAATGCGGCAAGCATGTCGTCGTCAATCAGTTCTGCCATCTGCGCCCACTGGCCTTGCTTGGATAGGCGGTTGAGCTCAGTCTGAAGATCGCCCCACCCATGCATTTCGAGCACCGGCCTGTAAGCGGGAGTCGAACCGTAGAAGGACACCTGGGCTTTTACAAGGGCGATTGCGGCCTCCACCTGCTTGTCGTTGTCTCCGGTAATGACAAAGCCCGGATAAGCCACCTCGAAGTCCTTGCGATCCTTACCCACCTTGGCCATGCCTCGTTCCATTGCAGGTACGGTGACTTCGCGCAGGTATCTTTCGGTGGTGAAGGCATGCACAAGGAGGCCATCCGCCACTTCACCCGCCACCTCGGCCATTACCGGGCCTACCGCGGCAAGGAACACCTTGGGCGTGCCATGCTGATTGGGACCTGGATTGAAGAACGGCGTCATGAGTGTATGGCGGTAGAACTCTCCCCGAAAATCCAGTTTCCCCCCCTCGTTCCAGCACTTCCATATTGCACGCATTGCGAGTATGTACTCCCGCATCCGTGGCGCTGGGTGCGACCATGTCATGGAAAAGCGTTTTTCGATATGCGGCTTGATCTGAGAGCCAAGTCCAAGGATGAATCGTCCATGCGAGATGTTCTGCAGGTCATTGGACATGATTGCGGTATTCATGGGGTTTCGGGCGAAGGCCACCGCAATGCCGGTGGCCAGCTCCATCTTCTTCGTATGCCCGGCGGCCAGAGCCAAAGTGAGAAACGGGTCGTGACCGGTCTCGGGGCACCACGCTCCGTCATAGCCGGCTTCCTCGAGTCCCATAGCCTGCTTCTCCACTTGGCCGGTGTCACCAAAGCCGATTGAACCGTCTATTTTCATGATCATTACACTAGTGGCCCGTTCAGCAAATAACAGCGCGCTCCCGCTGGCTGGATGACGCCCCTGGCGAATTGACGTGCTTACGCATTTTATCCCTACTGGATGCAGGTTCGGGTTCGTGATGTGTCTGCGTGCAAGGGGCTGGCGGACTCTCAATGTGCATGGCAGGTTGCAAAGTAGCTGTTGGCATATCTGTTGATATGTGACAAAAGACTCTATCGAGAGAGAGAGTAGAATAAAAACATGCAAAATGAGTGATGTGCAGGAAAATGGCTGGTCTATTGCTACAAGCCACATCTCTCGACAGGATGGATTAAACAGGCATACAGAAAGGGGTGCTGTGTTATTGCAATTGGGGTACACCACCGTATCGAACAGTATGCCATCTTTGCAGTGCGGACCGAGTAGTTTCGACACATCAGATGCAACCAAGGTAGGGAAGATGGCCACCTTTGGCTACTATACATTGGTAGGTCCCAAGGATTCTGGGAACTATGGTAGTCCATTTATATGGGGCTATCTTCAAGGGTTTGAAGCCGGTTGGTGCTACTACCAGGGCAGGAGCTTTATAAATGGGATAAACATTTTTGCCGATGTCGAGACGGGAAATTTGGGATGGTATTACAAAGGGCGTGGTGGCCAGCCCTCCAACTGGGGAACGCAGAACGTCGAGGTGATCCAGGGTTTCCTCGATGCCGTGTCAGCCAGCCAGGGTGTGTCGCCCGGACTCTACATGGGCTTGCATGCGTATGACAAGCTCACTCCAGGAGCGCAGTGGAAGAACCTACACGACGGTCGCCTGCCATTTGTGTGGTGGGCCACCAGTCCTGCCAATTGTGGAGGGCTGGTGGAGCCTTCGTCGATACAATCCGCCGGCTGGTACGAGAGTGAATTCAATAAGTGGCAACAATTGAACCAACGAGGGTCTTGTACAAATGGTGGCGACAAGATATCCCTCTGGCAGTACTGCGCTGCGTGCAGCGTAAATGGAAGCACGCAGTATGACTTTGACATCACCACCCAGGCAGTTACCTCGGGAGGGACAAAAGGTAACATGGTAAGCAACTGGACCATAGATGTTACCAACCCCGACTCATTCAACAGCGTATCTTTCAAGGTTACCGGTGACGACTGGAATACTTCGTGGAGTTCCGGTTCGCCGCCCGATCCGTGCTACCTGTGGAAGCTGATATGCATATCCGGCTGAGTAGCGAAGGCAGAATCATCGCAACTAGGTCTGGCAATGACAACGATATGGAGGTTGGATTGTGAGAGTCCCGAGGGTAAGTCGAAAATTAATGATACCGCTGG
Source organism: Actinomycetota bacterium (assembly GCA_023379675.1). Classification (GTDB taxonomy): domain Bacteria; phylum Actinomycetota; class Acidimicrobiia; order Acidimicrobiales; family JAMCPL01; genus JAMCPL01. Next base: position 22,009 of record JAMCPL010000009.1, read on the forward strand.
TGTTCGTCATCATAGTAGGTGTAGTGGTTGTCGGCATAGGTGTAAGTGGTGGGTATCATCAAGCTAAGCTCAACCGAGTGCAACGGCAACTGGAAAAGGTACTCCAGGAAGGTAAAAGAAGTATCCAGGAACCCGAAGGGGTGGGAGCGCCAAAGCCGGGTATATCCCTGCCGCCGATTCCTCACTATCCGATGGTTCTGACTGAGCCCCTAAATGACAGCGTGGATGCACTCGATTTTGTAAGCCCAACAGTCGGATGGGATACTGTTGGAAGCTGGTACGATACTAGCCATTTTCTTCCATCCCCGCTGTACGAAACCACCGATGGAGGCATCTCATGGAAGGAAGTCATTAAAAGCGTCGATGTCGGAGACTACCTGGACTTCGTAAACCCAATGGATGGTTGGGATGTGGGTGCTACGTCTGGGATATTGAGAACGACCGACGGCGGCCAGCACTGGACAGTGCTGGCCCAACCCGACGGGAAGCAAGGCAGCCTCTCTCTTGGCAACATCACGCAAGTGGTCTCATTCTCATCACCAGAGTCAGGCTGGGCAATTGTCGATTCAGGCGTGATGTATTCCACCGACAATGGAGGAACCACCTGGACAAAAACACCCAACGCTCCCCGCCTTCCCGAGGATGTCTGCATGGTATCACCCACTTCCGGCTATGTCTCGAGTGCAAAAGGAGTCTACGTAACCCTTGATGGCGGATCGTCATGGACCCTTAGCTACCCGACGCCACCTCAGGTGAACCTAGCTACAATTTACGGAGATCCTATTCTTGCCTGCGATGGACCGACTGCAGAGGTCATGTATCCGCTCGACAACGGGATGCATAATTCTTCCGATGCACCTGTTAGCCGGAACAGCCCGGTAGTGGCAAGAACTGCAAACTTTGGCAAGTCATGGAAGATCGTCTATGTTGCGGGCGGAGCGCCGCTCCTTAACAACATAGGGCCTCAACTGCCGGGGTTGCCGGAGAGCGTGGCCACACGGTTCCTTGTCCCACTCGGTACCGAAGGATTCGCCTTGTTTGCGGACGAACGACTTCCTTTCAATGGCGACGTGACTGGTTATACCAGATCGGAGATGGTGGCCACCTACAATGGTGGAGCCAGTTTTATAGATCCTGGAATCACAAGTGGGCAGGGAACAGAGACCGTATCAGCTTCCGCAGTTTCGCCCAACCAGATATTCGTAGCCGAATCAGTGGGAGTATATCCGTCAACGACGTTTCTATTCGAGACAACAAATGGTGGTGCAACATGGCATGTAGTGGACAGTGCCCCCAGCAGTAAATGGCCGCCATTGCAGTGATTTATAACCGGTCATGCAAAACTGCATGCAGCTAGTGTAGTGTCTCGCAAATAACCATGGGTTCCCGCCAGCCAGATGACGCCCCTGGCGGCGTTCTCGTCCTCAACGTAGCTACCGGCTACGCCTTCGTCCTCGGCCTTGCCAGATGACGCCCCTGACTTGCCGGATAACGTCACGCTATTTACGAGACACTACACTAG
>JAMCPL010000010.1 GCA_023379675.1 Actinomycetota bacterium
GCCATTTGCAAATCCTCCTCAGCTCATGGTTCGAAGGCATCCCCGGACCATCTGTGTCATGTTCTCTTAAGCACACGTACCAGCACAGCGTACTGCACTACAGAGACATCATAACCAGATAGCATCGCCCTGTCAAGTGAAACCGGTCATATGCCTGTCATGCTGGTATAAGGCGGGGTTGGCGTTCCTGTATGTCATTTCCTTGGCTGGTCCGGCAGGTCCCACCAACAGAGCGGTGGTAACCTCGCTGGAGAAGCCGGCGAGCGGTTGGGTTCCCTGATGGTTCCCTGATGACCTGGACCTGTGCACCGGTGTCCTATGATGACCTGGACCTGTGCACCGGTGTCCCATGATGGGCTAACCTGGTGTCCATGCGAATACTGGTTACTGGGGGAGCCGGCTTCATTGGCTCCAATTTTGTGCATTACTGGCTGGACCACCATGGTGACGACAAGATCATCGTTTACGATCTGCTCACCTACGCGGGGTGTCTGGAGAGCCTGGATGACGTGAGGGAGCGCATCACCTTTGTTCAGGGAGACATCTGCGATCCTGTCCTGGTGCAAGATACGCTGAAAGAGTATCAGGTGGATATGGTGGTCAATTTTGCAGCTGAATCCCACAATAGCCTGGCCATCCTGGATCCGGGAAAGTTCTTTCGCACTAATGTGCTGGGTACTCAGACGTTGCTGGAGGCGGCTCGCCAGGTGGGTCTGTCGCGTTTCCACCATGTATCCACATGCGAGGTGTATGGTGATCTTGATCTCGATTCAAAAGAGGAGTTCACCGAGGAAAGTCCCTACAGGCCGCGTACTCCCTACAACGCTGCCAAGGCCGGTGCAGATCACGCTGTGAGGGCATATGTGTCGACATTCGGCTTGGACGCCACCATCACCAATTGCGCCAACAATTATGGCCCTTACCAGTTCCCGGAGAAGGTTATTCCCTTGTTTGCAACCAACGCCATGGACGGTAAACTTTTGCCTCTTTACGCTTCTACACGCAACAGGCGTGAGTGGCTTCATGTCATCGACCATTGCAGAGCGATCGATTCAGTTCTCCTGAAGGGCCGCGCGGGAGAGACATATCATGTGGGCAGCGGTATCGAGGCGGACATTGAGGAGATAGCGGATATCGTTCTGGGGGTGCTTGGCAAGCCTGCATCTTTGAAGACCATTGTCCCGGATCGTCCGGGGCACGATCGCCGATACCGGCTGGACTGGACCAAGTTACGCAACGAACTCGGCTGGGAGCCTACCATTGCATTCGAGGAAGGAATGGCCGAGACTGTGCGGTGGTACGAGAACAATCGTGCATGGTGGGAGCCGCTGAAGCAAAGGGCGCCGGTTTCGGAGGAGTCGTGGAAAACCTCTTGAAGGTGCTTGTAACGGGTGCTGGCGGGCAGCTTGGATCCGATGTTTGCGACGCGCTGTCGGGCGTGCTGCCACCGGGCGCAGGCAGCGGCTTGCCTATGAGCGCCAGGATCAAGGAAATGCGGTACTGCGATGTGGTGGCGGCCGGCCACGCACAGTTGGACGTGACCAACCGGGCCAGTGTACTGGATGCCATTGAGGCGATCCGGCCTGACGTGATAGTCCATGCCGGGGCCTGGACGAGAGTGGATGACTGCGAGCAATACCCTGATAGAGCCTTTGCGGTCAATGCTCTGGGGACCAGGAATCTTGCGGAGGGTGCACGGCGTTATAGTGCTCACATGCTTTACGTGTCGACCGACTACGTTTTCGATGGAACCCTTGATCGTCCATATGTCGAGTGGGATGTTCCCTGCCCGATTTCTGTCTACGGACGTTCAAAGCTTGGTGGTGAGATGGAGATCGGCAGGGAGTGGGCCATCGTGAGAACTTCCTGGTTATGTGGCGTTAGGGGCTGGAATTTCGTAAAAGCCATTGTAAGTGCATACAGGGAGGGCAAACCATTGAAAGTTGTCGACGATCAGAAAGGTAGCCCGACCGTTACCGCGGATCTGGCTTGCATGGTTGCCTACCTTGCCACAGAGCGATTACCCGGTATCTATCACATTACCAACCAAGGTGAGGCAAGCTGGTGGGAGGTTGCCCGGCTGATTGTGAGCGAGCTTGGTGGCGACCCCGACCTGGTGCAGCCTATATCCACCGCACAACTCGACCCTCCAAGAGTTGCACCACGGCCTGCAAACTCCGTCTTGGACAACGTGGCTCTTCGCGCCGGTGGCATAGCGTTGGCTACACGCTGGGAGGACGGGATGGCAAGGCTGGTGACTGAGTTGAAGGAGGGCTTCTGATTGGCCGGTAGGCAAGGCATGCAGGCCTCAGTTGCAGTTATCGGGGCTGGGTATGTCGGTTTGACTACGGCAGTTTGCCTGGCTCATATGGGCCACAGCGTCACGTGCGGTGACATAGACGAGAAGCGGGTTACACAGTTGTCCAAGGGCGATGTTCCGATCTTCGAGAAAGGGCTGGACGAGATGGTGAAGGAGGGCCTCTCATCGGGTAGGCTCCGTTTTGTGGCTGGTGCATCTCGGGCGGCCAAGAGGGCCGAGTACGTATTTCTCTGCGTCCCGACTCCCCGGATGCCAAGCGGCATGCCTGACATGTCGGTCATATCGTCAGTAGCCCGCGAGATAGCTCCTGTGCTTCGAAGCAGGACGGTGGTCGTGAACAAGTCCACCGTTCCGGCAGGGTCTGCCCTAATGGTGGAACGCATGATCGGGCGTTCCGATGTCAAGGTGGTGTCGAACCCGGAATTCCTGAGGGAAGGTACTGCAGTGAGTGATTTTCTCCATCCAGACAGGATAGTCATTGGTTCTGACGACGAGCAGTCCGCTGTGAGGGTGAGTTCACTGTTTGCAGGTATTTCCGCGCCGATCATGATTACCGATGCCATGACAGCCGAGACCGTGAAGTACGTGGCAAATGCATTCCTGGCAACGAAGATCAGTTTCGCTAATTCTGTCGCGGAACTCTGCGAGGCGCTCGGAGTCGAGGTAAAGGATGTGCTGCTGGGCATTGCCTACGATCATCGTATAGGCTTCGAGTACCTGAGTCCGGGGCCGGGATGGGGTGGATCATGCCTGCCCAAGGACACCCGTGCCTTACTTTCTTTCTCATCTGCATCTGGCTACGACATGGAGTTGTTGGAGGCTGCCGTTAGGGCCAACGAGGAGCATGAAGCGTGGATTGCCCGCAAGGCGCTGTCCATGCTCGGAGTATCCGACGACTATCGCAAGGACGGGCTGGTGGTGGCGGTGTGTGGGGTTTCTTTCAAGGCTGGTACGGATGACACCCGGGACTCACCGGCACTGGCGTTTCTGACTACACTTGCGGAGAAGGGAATGTCCCTTAGGGTTTTCGATCCTGCTTTGCGCAATGTGGCCGGTGGGTTGCCGGAAGGAACCGTTGTGTGTGACGATCCGTATTCGGCCTGCAGTGGCGCCGATCTGCTATGCATCATGACGGAGTGGGAGGAGTTTCGCTGGATGGACTTCTCCAAGGTAATGGACGTCATGGTGACGCCGAAGATACTGGATGCGCGGAACCTGCTGGATCCGATTGTCATACGAAAGCTGGGTTTTGCTTATGAAGGGGTTGGTCGTAGATGACCAGAGTACTTGTGACCGGAGGCGCCGGCTTCATCGGATCTCACCTTTGCGAAGCCTTGCTCAACCGCGGGTGGTCGGTTGCTTGTGTGGATGATCTGTCTACGGGGAGCAGGTCGAACGTGAGCTACCTGGAAGAGTTGGGTGATAAGCGCTTTCATGCAGTCATCGAGGACCTATCGACCGGTGAATGGGAATCCAAAGTAGGTGAGGGAGAGTTTGATCTTGTGTTCCATCTTGCCAGTGCCGCTTCACCTCCTGATTACCTGGCAATGCCGCTCCAGACTCTTCTTGTAGGCAGCACAGGCACGTGGCGTGCCGTAGAGTTTGCATACCAGCGCGGTGCGCGCTTTATATTTACATCCACGAGCGAGGTGTATGGCGATCCTCTGGTCCATCCCCAGGAGGAGGGATATTGGGGCAATGTCAATCCCATCGGTCCTAGATCGGTATATGACGAGGGAAAGCGATTTTCGGAAGCACTGACTATCGCCAGGTATCGCGAGCTTGGACAGAGTGTCGCCATTGCCCGGCTCTTCAATACCTACGGGCCGAGAATGCGTCCTGGTGACGGAAGGGTCCTTTCCAACTTCGTGGAGCAGGCGTTGACTGGCAAGCCGCTGACCGTCTATGGGGACGGCAGCCAGACTCGCAGCCCATGTTACGTATCTGATCTTGTCAGAGGATTGATCGCGTTGAGCGACTCGTCCTTGGTAGGTCCTGTGAACCTTGGAAATCCGCACGAGGTGACGGTGCTCGAGTTGGCACATTTGGTGATCGAGGCTACTGGTTCCTCCTCGACAGTGGAGTTCATGCCTCTTCCTGAGGACGATCCCAAGAGGCGCCGTCCTGATATTGGCCTTGCGATGCGGGAGTTGAAGTGGTCACCGTCTGTAACTTTACGTGCTGGGCTGGCGATGTTTATCGAGTGGATGAGGGCACGAGTGGATGAGGGCACGACGGTATAGGCGTTTGCCGGTGCTGGCCTTCATCTATGAAGAACGTGCCACTGCGGATGAAATGTTCCGCCCGGTGAGTCACTGTGGAGAATATGGCTGGTCATGTTCTGGCTATACGAGGGAGGCGAGTGAGGGAGTGGAGAGAGTCCAATGATAGAGGGTAACCAAGGCCTGGAGCCCGAAGAGAGATATTTACAAGAACAGCGATATAGACGTCTGTCCGTGCTTGTTCCTGTCTACAATGAACGTACCACCGTGGGCGAAGTGCTCCGCCGGGTGAGGCAGGCCCAGATCCCACTGGAGATGGAGGTGATTGTCGTGGACGACGGTTCCACCGATGGGACGGATGCCGTCCTGAAGGTCATCTCTGATTCCACGATTCGCGTCATCAAGCACACCACCAACATGGGCAAGGGCGCCGCACTGAGAACGGCCATGGCCTCTGCTAGCGGAGATCTTTTGCTGATCCAGGATGCCGACCTCGAGTATGATCCCGGAGATTGGCAGGCGCTGCTGGCTCCCGTGCTTTCCGGCAAGGCTGAAGTGGTCTACGGTAGCAGATTTACCGGTCCGCGCAGGAATATGTTTCCGTCGCACTGGATCGGCAATCGTTTCCTTACCTTGGTCACCAACGTCTTGTACAGGTCGACTCTTTCAGACATGGAGACGTGCTACAAGCTGTTCACCAGGGATGCTCTCCACGGCATAGAGATCCAATCCAGGGGGTTCGATGTGGAGCCCGAGTTGACCGCGAAGATACTGAGGAAGGGCATAAGGATTTACGAGGTACCGGTATCGTACGCTGGGCGGGAGGTGAGTGAGGGCAAGAAGATTCGGTGGCAGGATGGCTTCAAAGCACTAGCTGCGCTCTTAAAGTATCGCATAACACGGCTATAGTCTATTAAATGCCGCGAGATCAAGATGGACATGTCGCCTATTCTCATTTATGGAAATGCATTATACTGCGCCGTTGTACCCTCGATGCCCGGTTCACTCATGGCGCCGTCCGGGCCAGTACTTCGTGGACACACGATACCCGGATACACGATACCCGGACTGAGGCATCAGGGTGATGGTGGCGGCTGGCGGGCGTGATAGTGGTGTGATCTGTCCGGTATCGGCGGTAGTCGTCAATCACAATGGGGGGGATCTGCTCGGTGCATGCGTGCAGAGCTTGCTGTCCGATGGTGTTGACGAGGTGATTGTGGTGGACAACGCCTCGACGGACAGGTCCATAGAGGATCTGCGGCTTACTGTTCGAGGTTATACTGCCGGTATTGCCGGCGATGGCGACACAGGTACGGATACAAGTTTAAGCTCCGGTCCAGGTACCGGGGCTGCCGGTGTACGCGTCGTGGAAACCGGGCTAAATCTGGGATACGGGGCGGCTGCCAATAGAGGGATAGCGGCTTGCAGGGTGCCAGATGGCCTTGTGGTGGTCTGTAACCCCGATCTCCGCTTGCATCCGGGCGCCGTTGCCTCCCTGGCCGGCGCCATCTCTTCGGATCGTACAGTGGCCATTGCCGGCCCCCTTATCCTGGAACTGGACGGTTCGCGGTACCCGTCAGCGCGAAGGTTCCCCTCGCTTCTGGACGCTGGTATGCACGCGACTCTAGGCATGTTGTTCCCGCATAACAGATTCACGAAACGCTACAGGATGGAGGGTGGTACCGGCGATACAGGTGTAGCCTGGGGCGCAGCCGGCGGTGAAACGAATGGATTGCCTGCATACGGGAGTGGTGGTCTTGCGGGTACGGCTGAAGTTGACTGGGTGTCGGGAGCTTTTTTTATGGCGAGGAGAGACTCTCTGGAAGAGATAGGCGGGTTTGACGAAGACTATTTCATGTACGGAGAGGATGTGGATCTCTGCTGGAGGGCACACAAGGCCGGCTACGGAGTGATCTATGTAGCTGGTGCAGTTGTCACCCATGAGCGTGCCTATTCCACCAGCAGGCATCCCTATCGCATGCTGGTGGCTCACCACCGGTCCACCCTTAGATTCGCATCGAAAAGATACGTTGGACCAGGAAGCATACTGCTGGTGCCTGTATCAGTAGTTCTAGGTGCGCGACTTGTGATGGCGTTGCTGAGCCAAGCGCTTAACACAGTACGTCACGGCGTACCTAGTGGTCGCTCTCGCAAGTAACAGAGCGCTTCCGCTGACCAGATGACGCGACTGGCGGCGTGAGATACGGATGCCCAGGCGGTGTTGACCTGCACCTCTGTTTTGGTAGTAAGTAGGTGTACGGGCTGCGGCATTTCGGCCGCAGCAGGCGGTGTTGACCTGCACCTCTGTTTTGGTAGTAAGATACCTGGTCGGTATGGATAGACGAGACATAGTAAATGGATAGACGAGACATAGTAAGGCAGGTGGCGCGGGCTGCATCGACTGGGAGTAGCAAGTCGTACAAGGAAAAGTCCCCTATCCACTGGTATGCGAGCCTCGTGCTGATCGTGATATTGGGCTTACTGTCCATCATATATTCGCGCTACGAACTGACACGCACGACGAGTAGCGTGAGCACGCCGACCAAGACCACTTATGCCGCTTTCTCTTTCGATATATGCGGCAAGCAGCTGGGCAATCCCCCTACGAATCCGAATCCAGCCAAAGCGGTGCTGGCTACCAAGGGTGACGGCATCATCCATATACCGGCATCTGCGGCCAAGAAGGGGAAGAACACCCTGGGTAATTTTGTAGACTCCTATCCGAAGATGGAATTGGCAAGCAATACCATACGTTATCCAGGTGGATCCGCGTATCACAATGGCAACCATTGTCCCAAGGGAACCCCGGATTCCGGTAAGGCGGGCATCGTCCGGGTGGAGCAGTGGGCGAGCTTCAAGGCTCAAACCGGTACTCCCGTTTCCGGCAATCCCACCTCACTTGTTCTTACCAACGGCATGGAGGTCACGATGGCTTTTGTCCCTGCGAATGCCTCGATTCCAAGGCCACCGACGAGCGTGACGACCAAGATGCTCACAGACATCTCAGGAGTGAAACCGACGCCCACCTCCAGCACACCATCAAGTGGCATTCCGTCAAGTGGCATTCCCACCTCCAGCACACCATCGAGCGGCGTTCCCACCTCCAGCCCACCATCGAGTGTGTCGCATCCAGCCACATCTGTACCGTCTTCGAGCAAGACGTCGAGCGGAACCAATCACGGTTCCACAAAGCCGTGAGCGCTGCCGTGAGCGCTCCACTGAATTGAACTCCATACTCCTTGTGGGCGGGAAGGGGACCAGGTTGCGGCCGCTAACCTATACGACCCCGAAGCAACTGCTCCCGGTGGCAGGAGCGCCAATGATTGAGCGGGTCCTGGAAAGATTACATACCGTGCCATATGCCCTTTCTCGCGATGCCGGCGTGCCAGGTAAGACATCTGATGGGGAGTACGGTGGCGAAAACAGCGGTGGACATGTTGGTACAGGTATGCTCGGTGGCGAGCCTGTGGAGTGCGTACTATCCATGGGATACAAGCCTGACCGGTTCCGCCAAGCGTATCCTGATGGATTAATCTCTGACATCAAGGTATCCTATGCCGTTGAACCGGAGCCATTAGGCACCGGAGGGGCTATCAGGTTTGCGGCGGCACATGGAGGGGTTGACCGCACCTTTGTGGTGATGAACGGCGACGTGCTTGGCGGGCCAGATATTGGCGATCTGCTGTCCTTTCACTTCGCCAACCGGCGGCACGGCGCTCTCGCGACCATAGGCCTTGTTGCCGTAGAGGATCCGTCGCGGTTCGGAGTGGTGGTGATGGAGGCCTCCGGGCAAGTCCAGCGGTTTGTGGAAAAGCCTCCACAGGGCCAGTCACCATCCCAACTGGTGAATGGTGGTGTATATATCATGGAGCCGGAAGTGCTCGACATGATACCTGGAGACCGGATGGTATCGATCGAGCGCGAAACGTTCCCAGCGCTTGCCGGCATGGGAGCACTTTATGCTTACGCTTCTCACGATTACTGGCTCGATGCGGGTACTCCTGAGACATATATCCAGGCGAATATGGATTACCTGTCTCGTTCCCATCCCGCAGGTTTGTCCCCCGCAGGTTCATCCGGTACGGCTGGTCCGAGCGAGCCCGGGGGAAGCGGTGGCAGTGAATTTGTGGTAGCGGGCGGCATCTCGCCGGTGAAAGGCGCCCGACAAATGGCGGAGGGTGTGTGGGTAACTGGTAATCCGGCGATCAATGGTAAGGTGCTGCCACCGTCACTGATTCTAGGCGGATCGGTGATAGAGAGTGGGGCAGAAGTTTCGTATGCGGTCATAGGAAATAGATGCTTTGTCGGTGCTGGTTGCAGGGTGGAGCGATCCGTTGTAATGGATGGCTCGAAGATCATGCAAGATTCTTTGTTAGCCGATTCGGTACTTGGTGAAAACGTTGCGGTCGGTGCAGGGTCGCGGGTATCGGATTGGTCGGTGGTAGGGGAGGGACATATAGTGACTCCAGGCTCGGTACTCCACCGCGCCAGGATCCCAGAGCTTCAATAACAGTTAAAATTGCTTGCACGCGTGATACGTACGTCATGGGATGGGGCCAGAGGTCAGTAGGTTTGCGGATAGGAGGATTACATGAGGACAATGGTGACCGGAGGGGCTGGTTTTATCGGATCGTGCCTGGTGGACAGGCTGATGGCAGAGGGTTGTCAGGTAGACGTGGTTGACGATCTTTCTTCCGGGTCCCTTGCCAATCTGTCTGGCGCCAGGATGGAGTGCGGATCCAAGTTTGGTTTTCACCAGATGGATGTGCGGTCTTCGGAGATGGTGGATCTCATAGCGCTGAAGCGGCCTGAGGTGATTTTTCACCTCGCTGCGCAGGCCAATGTGCGCCACTCAGTGGAGCGACCTGTATTCGACGCAGAGGTGAACATCACAGGTACCTTGCGTGTATTGGAGGGTGCCAGATCGTCCGGGGTGGCCAGAGTGGTCTTTGCTGCTTCAGGTGGCACGCTCTACGGCGAGCCGGGTGAGGCTGATTTGCCGATCACGGAGACCTGTGCCCATCATCCCCTCTCTCCTTACGGTGTTTCGAAGAAAGCCGGGATTGACTACCTGGAAGCGTTCAGATGCCTGTACGGCATTGATTATTGTGCGCTGGCTCTGGCCAATGTCTACGGACCGCGCCAGGATCCCCACGGCGAAGCAGGGGTGATAGCAATCTTCGCGGAACGCCTGCTGAAACACCAGCCAGTGACGATATACGGTGACGGCGGGCAGACCCGGGACTTTGTCTTCGTGGATGATGTAGTGGATGCATTTGTCAAGGCTGGGCATACTGGCGGAGGCAGGATAGTCAACATCGGCACAGGCCATGAAGTAAGCGTGAACAAGCTTGCCAGCATGATGATGCAGGCCGCTTCCGTGGACATGGCTCCAGTACATGCGCCGGAGAGACCTGGCGAGTTGCGGCGCAATGCGCTCGATCCGACTTTTGCCGGCGAGCATCTTGGTTGGCGCCCATGGACGGAGTTGGATAGTGGCGTGGGGCAGGTGGTCGAGTACTTTCGCGAATCGAACCTTTCACGAGGGAGGTGAGACAACAACGGCTGCAAGGGTTGTCACGATTGGTACAACTGGCTCGTCCAGATCGGCTACCGTTACATGTGTGAAAGCATCATCTGAAAAACACTCTATTAACATGCTGGCCGACAGGATACTTGCAGTTCCGGTGGATGCCGAGGGAGAACGCAAGTCCAAGGCGGGCATACTGATTCCTGCCACAGCGGAGTTGTCGCGCAGGCTTGCATGGGCGGACGTGGTGGTGGTTGGCCCTCATGTCAGATCGGTAAGGGCGGGAGACAAGGTGCTTTACAATCCCGATGACCGTTTTGAAGTGGAAGTGCAGGGCGAAGAGTACGTTATACTCCGTGAGAGGGATGTTCATGCGGTGGCGTCCAGTCATGCGGACAGCGATACGGGGTTGTACCTATGAGTTCCGGGCATGTGGCCACCCCCATCCACTTCGACGAATCTGAGATTGATCGAGTTACTTTTAACCAAGCCGGCCTCGTGCCTGCCATAGTGCAGGATGCTGGTGATGGTACTGTGCTTATGCTTGCTTATATGAATCGAGAGTCATTGCGCCGGACGTTGTCCAGCGGAAGGACATGCTTTTGGAGCCGGAGCAGGCAGGAGTTCTGGGTCAAGGGAGAGACGTCGGGGAACCGGCAATGGGTGCGCGAAGTGCGCTACGACTGTGACGGCGATACCCTCTTGGTCTTGGTGGACCAGGAGGGCAAAGGAGCCTGTCATACTGGAGAGAGGAGTTGTTTCTTCCGGTCGTTCGGCAAGTCCTGAGATTCATTTCCGGCCACGCATCCACATCCGTTACTGCGGTGGATCGACGACTACCCGTATAGTATTGGCGGCTTCGATCAGGGCTGATTTGACTCTGTCCCTGGAAAGATCGTGAGCAAATACAAAACCGATATAATCGGCTCCCTCGGGCGGAGGGGCCACCGACCTGCCTGGGTGTGCCGTGATGTCCATGCCGGTAATGCCGGTTATCTTGACGGCTTCGTCCAGTCCATGGATGCCCGCGAGCGTTCCTTTCACGGGCGCGTAGAGCATCAATACTCCCGAAAAGCCTGGGATCGTTCGCAACCTGGCGTTCCGCTCGGTGTGCTGCCGGCTGGACGGCATCGAGTCGATGGCGGATGCGATCACGAGTTCCTCCAGTGACCGGTTGCCTTCAAATCTGAGTATGCTGGAGCAGCGCCCGCCTATGGTGCGGGCAGCGACCTCTATTACGTAAGGTATGCCGTCCTCAACACGTAGTTCGGCATGGATAGGTCCACTTTCCAGCCCCAGCGCCACTACGGCGCGCCGGGTGGCATCTACGGCAGCCTCTAGGTGACCGGTATCGTGCATTGAAGGGGTAATGTAAATGCTCTCCTCGAAGAAAGGCCCATCCATGGGCATCGGCTTATCGAATACTGCCAGGACCGTCAGCTGGCCATGTTGCAACAGGCCTTCTATTGCTATCTCGTAACCACCTATATAACGTTCTACGAGGATTATGTCGTCGCCATAGCCTTCCCTTGCCTGTATGCTCCTGACACGGTTGGCCGCATCCAGGGCCTGAGGGAGATTGTCGGCCCTGATGACCCCCTGGCTGCCGGAGAGGCTGTTGGCTTTGATGACGCAGGGGAAGCCAGTCACGGCTGTAGTAGTGTTCAGATTCCGTTCCAGATTTCTTTGATCGGCGGGATCGATGGTGCGGTAGGTAGGTTGGGCGACTTCTGCCGCATGCATTGCTTCGCGCTGCAGGTTCTTGTGGAGAGTCCTGGCGGCTGATTCGGGATCGTTGTGTACAAGTCCCAGACGCTCTCCGGCCAGTGCGGCCAGTTCCACCCCTCTGTCGTCCAGCGCCATGATAGCGTCGATAGGGAGCTTTCTGTCGAGTTGGATCACCTGTTCAGCGGCTACATGCGGGCTATCAAGCGGGAGGGTGACTATGTAGTTGTGCGCTCCAGACGGGATGGGAATATCCTTGTCGCAGGCCGTTACGATTTCCACGCCAAGACGTTTTGCCGCTGCGACGAATGCAGCCGCCCGGTAGGTGCCCGTTGGCGCGATGATCAGTATTCTTGCCATTGCCTATATAATGCCTTGTATGGTAGATCAATTGCTCGTCGTGACAGATCAGGCGATGAAAATGGTACGTGAGGCTCGTGATGCGGAGTCCGATCCGGCGGGCTTGGCCCTATGGATCGAGGTGGTGGGTACGCGTGGTAACGCGTACGACTATGACCTGTATTTCCAGAATGCGAGCGATGCGCGTTCATCGGATGTGGTGCAGGCTGGAACCGGGGATGGAGATGTTCCGGTAGTTATCCCTGTGTCGAGCGTTGACCTCGTAAGGGGTGCTCAATTGGATTGGTCCGACGAGGACGATGGCGGCCTTGTCATGATCAACCCGAATGCTCCTGCAAGTGCAGGTGGGCTGCCTGATGGCGTGATAGAAGGTGATTTTTCCTCTGAGGTGTCTCAGAGAGTACTGGCGGTCATAGAGAATGATATTAATCGTGCCATAGCCGGCCACGGTGGCTATGCTGAACTTGTTGCGACCGGCGAAGATACCGCCTACGTGCGCATGATGGGCGGATGCCAGGGTTGTGGGCTTGCTGCCGTAACCCTGTCGCAGGGTATAGAGGTTGCCATCAAACAAGCTGTGCCTGAAATCAGACGAGTGGTCGACGTCACCAATCATGCCGCCGGTACGGATCCGTACTACCAGGCATCAAAGAAGTAGCCATGCATAGAAACAGCAGGCAGATCGAGCACCCAGCATCAGCGCCTGTATTTACGATCTAGGAGGCGTTGCAACAGTAGTTGGTTTCAGTACTCGACCTGTAATGCCTGCCGGCCACACTATGTGCCGGCCTATGAGTCGCGGTGCTACGGATGATCGAATGTTGCTGATATGTCAAGCCGCAGGTCAACGGTGTCAGCAACTATTATCCCGCCTGATTCCAAGACTGGGCTGAACTTCAAGTTGAAATCCTTGCGGTTGACAGTAGCTCTGGCATGCAGCGTTACCCTACCGGTGTTGGAAGGGTTTCTGCATCTCTTTCCGATAGAAAGGTCGTCCACGGCGACCTCGAACTGGACAGGCCGCACTACATCGCGTATGCACATTTCAGTGTCAAGGATGTATCGGGTGGAAGTTTCCCCGGTCACCTCTCCCTTCATCCACATCCTTGGCCATCTCTCGGTATCGAGCAACTCGCGGGAGAGGATGAAGATGTCTCTGGCGGAGTCTCCTGTCTGGAGCGTCGCCACCTCGACATACGCTTCCACGGACGTACCGATCGGGTTGCCCGAGGTAACGATTTCTCCCGAAAAGCCATCGAAGTGGCCTCTGACTGTCGAAATAAGCAAGTGCCTTACGGAGAAACCTATCACGCTCCGGCTCTGGTCAATTGCCCAGGTTCCAGCTGGAAACTGGATGGTTCCCAGCTCATTGGCATCGTGGCTGTTCTCTTGATCTTGGTTATCGACCATTTGCTCCATTCAGTGTTCTAATTGCGCATACCATGTCCCTGCGTGCATCTGCGGAATCACGTACTCGCAACCCGAACATGATGGCTTGGAGCCACTTTGAACGGCTCCTGAAGGCAGGGATTCGCAAGCGACATGGCCGCGCAGTTACGGGTTGAGATGGTAGGATGCCAGTGGGCACTTTCCCGGGATTCATTTCTTAAGATTCTCCTGCTGCAGTGCCGGGCAGTCAAATTGGATTGGCGCGCCTAGTGGGAACAGGGCCACGCTTAAGTGATAATTGGTCGTTCTCGCCAGCTTGACATGCAAGAATTGTGTGTGCATTGTGCTAGGTAGACGCATCCCATGTGCTTCGTCGCCTAAGGTCTTATGGATGGAAACATGGTTGATCGTGATCGGTGCTGCCGTGGGCGTGCTGCTGGGATACCCCATGGAGATACTGGTAGAGAGGGTGCCGGTAAAGCTATCACCAGGACCACCTTGGATGGTGTGCGGCACATGTGGCAAAGGGTTTTCAACGATATCGAGCATTAGCCCGATGGCGATATTTTATCATGCGAAGCGATGCAGACATTGCGGATCCGAGCGTGATTGGCCGTTGAGACCGTTTCTGCTGGCCGTGGTATCGGGCATTGTCCTAGCCGGAGCCTCGATCAGATTCGGTGCGAATATCGACCTAGTGGCTTATGATCTTCTGGCTGCTGGTCTCATTGTCTTGAGCGCGATAGACTTGGAGCACATGATAGTTCCCGTTCGTGTGCTCTATCCCACTCTGGGTGGATTCGCGGTATTGCTGGCTGTGTCTTCACTGGTGGACGGAAGGCTGGAGCATCTGTGGGTGGCTGCGGCTTCTGGGTTGGCATGCTTCGTGATCTTCTTTGCAATCCACTTCATAGTTCCGCAGGGCATGGGGTTCGGTGACGTCCGGCTTGCGGGGCTTCTCGGATTCGCCTCTGGCTGGATTGGCGTGCCTCAGGTATTGGTGGGTTTCGTAGTGGCTTTCGGGCTAGGTGCTGTTACCGGGATACTGCTAATGGCTCTCAAGAGCTATGGCGCAAAGTCCAGGCTACCGTTTGCTCCATTTTTGTGCATGGGTACGTTCGTGACACTTATGTGGGGCGCTCCCATGGCAAAGGTATGGTTTCATGCTGGTTGAGCAACCTGCGGTCGCCACGCATGCTTTGCAAGCGAGCTAGATTTACTGGTATGTTGCGTTTTCTGACTGCAGGTGAATCTCATGGCAAGGGACTGGTGACTATCGTAGAAGGCTTGCCGGCAGGCATACCGATCACTTCGGATCAGATCAGCCGCGAGTTGGCAAGAAGGCGTCTCGGGTATGGCAGGGGACCCAGAATGAGGTTCGAAGCTGACGAGATCACCCTACTTGGAGGTATACGTCATGGCAGGACGCTTGGTTCTCCCGTTGCCATCGAGATAGCCAATAGCGAGTGGGAGAAGTGGAAGGAGGAGATGTCTCCCGCCGCGGGTAAGCCCTCAAAACGCCTTACCACTCCCAGGCCGGGCCATGCCGATCTGCCCGGGATGCAGAAGTATGGTCTGGCGGATGCAAGGGACGTACTGGAGCGTGCTTCGGCCCGGGAGACTGCTGCGCGAGTTGCCGCCGGCGCACTTGCGAAAGCCATCCTGGCCGAGTTGGGGGCCACGGTGATAAGTCACGTGATCCAATTGGGCTCCGAACGCGCAGGCCCATCAGTGCGACCAGGTCCAGGGGATATTGACGAAGTGGATGCATCGCCCGTGAGGTGCTTTGACAAGCAAGCACAGGAACGTATGGTGGATGCCATCAAGGCTGCAGCGAAGGAGGGGGATTCCCTGGGCGGTGTGGCTGAAGTGATGGCTTACGGCATTCCAGTCGGGCTGGGCAGCCATGTTCACTGGGATCGCAAGCTCGACGGCCTGCTGGCACAGGCGCTCTGTTCCATCCAGGCGGTAAAGGCCGTGGAGATAGGCGATGGCATAACTGTATCGGGGGTGCGGGGATCGCAGGCACATGACTCCATATATTTTGATGAAGCATCAGGAACGCTCATGCGCGAAACGTCACGTGCAGGCGGCATAGAGGGAGGGATCTCCACGGGTGGCGATATCATCGTACGTGCATATATGAAGCCACTGGCGACGCTGAACAGGCCAGTGATCGGAACCGTGGATGTGGCCACAGGCGAGAGGGCGCTTTCTTTCAAGGAGCGTACCGATGTTACGGCTGTACCTGCGATGGGCGTGGTTGCGGAGGCAATGGTAGCCCTGACGCTTGCGGGTGAAGCATTGAGGAAGTATGGTGGGGACTCGCTTGGTGAGTTCATCGCCAACTATCGTAGCCATACAGCCCAGGTACACCATGGTCTGGCGCCGTTTGCCGGCGGCGCCGATGCCGGCGATAAAGCCGGTCAGGCCGGCACGATGATTGACGGTCCGTCCAGTGCCAGCCGTTAGCGGCCATGATGGGGAGGTACCTGGCCGATCCCAGCCAGATGAGTTGTCCTTGAACAGAGTGATACTGGTGGGCATGCCCGGTTCGGGAAAGACCGTAGTGGGTGCCATGCTTGCCGAAAGGCTGGGCTGGAACTTTGTCGACGTGGACGCGCTGATCGAAGATCGTCTCGGCAAGCCGGTAGCGGAAATCTTTGTATCACCGGAGTATGGTGAGGCTGGTTTCAGGATGGTGGAGCGCGATACAGTTGCTGAGGTGGTCATCTCTCCCCAGCGTGTGGTAATAGCCACAGGTGGCGGCTGCGTGGAGGATGAGGTGACTCGTGGGCTCCTTGCGAGCGAGACCAGCGTGGTGTGGCTGGTGGCGAAACCCGGCGTGCTGTTTTCCAGGGTGGGGATGGAGTCTGGTAGGCCATTGCTGGCGGTTGATCCTGCTGGTAGCCTGGAGAGGTTGCTTGCCAAGCGAGAACCACTGTACAGGGCCGTTTCGGATCTGGTAATAGACACCAGTGGCTTGGATGTTTCCCAAGTGGTGGAGAAGATCCTGGAGAATGTTGTATTGATGGCATCGCTGCAAGATGGTTTTCCGGCAACGCAGTTGAGATTGCCGGTTCCATTCGCCGGAGAAGATGATGGGTGATGCTCGAAGGCACTACGATATGTCACGATAGAGATGATAGGCAGGTTATAGATAGATGATAGCTAGATGGAGCAAGGAACCGCGCGAGAGGCCATGAGCGAGATCCAGTGGATGGGGCAGCCATGACCGCGGAAGGCTTCATCAGGGACACCATCCAGGTGTTGCTTTCCGGCAGGAGCTACGAAGTGACCGTTGGAAGCGGCATCCTTGGCGAACTGGCGGGGGTAGTGAGCAGGCTCGCTCCCGCGATATCAAGGGCTGTGGTGATCACCCAGGCGGCCATACCAGTGGAGATTGATCCAGGAGTCCCAAGAAAAGTGTTGCTGGTACCTGAGGGCGAGTCGGCTAAATCGGTATCAGTGGCAGAATCTCTGTGCCGAGAGATGGCCACCATTGGCATAACGCGGTCCGATCTTGTAGTTGCTTTGGGTGGTGGTGTGGTGACAGACCTGGCCGGGTACGTAGCCGCAACCTATTATCGTGGAATCAGATATATTAATGTCCCCACTACGTTGCTGGCGCAAGTGGATGCTTCTATCGGAGGAAAGACTGGGGTCAACCTGCCTGAGGGCAAGAATCTGATTGGGGCTTTCCACCAGCCTTCGGCGGTGCTGTGCGACACCGCGGTGCTGTCGTCATTGAGTGAGAGGGAGTGGGCGTCAGGCAGGGGAGAAATGGCGAAATATGCGTTTATTCCGTCATCGGCAGGTGAGCGCATGGGTACCGATTTTCTCGATCTGTCCCTGGAGAAGCAGGTGTCAGCGTGCGCGAGGCTGAAAGCTGGCATAGTGTCAGAGGACGAGTTGGAGATGCCGGGTGGCCGCAGGGTGTTTCTCAATTATGGCCATACGCTGGCCCATGCGCTCGAAGCGGTCGGATTCGATGCCCGTTCCGCGGTGGACCTACGTCATGGTGAGGCCGTAGCCATCGGCCTCGTGTTTGCGGCGGAATTGGCCGGAAGGCTTGGTAGGATAGATGATGGCAGGATCGATCAACATCGTAGGATAGTAAAAGGGCTCGGGCTCCCGACCGGAATACCCGACGGCGTACATGCCGATGATCTTGTGGCATTCATGAGAAGGGACAAGAAAGTGTCTGATGGTATGGTATTTGTGCTAGATGGTGCGAGTGGCTTGGAGCGAGTGCAGGGGATAGATGAGTATTTGGTGAGAGACGTACTGGTAACGGAGGGTGCGAGGCCATGAGTATCGCCATGGCCGGAGAGAGTGGATCGCCCGTTCTCCTTCTGTCCGGACCCAATCTGAACCTGCTCGGGACACGTGAACCGGCCATATACGGCAAGGATACGTTGGAGATGCATGTGGCTGCTGCGTCGAAAGAAGCTGAGTGTCTGGGATACGTGCTGGAGCACTTCCAGTCCAACGATGAGGGGGAACTGGTGGAGGCAGTGCATTCCGCCGGAGGGAGGTCGGTCGCGATAATAGCCAACCTCGGCGCGCTGACGCACTACTCATGGGCTCTTCATGATGCATTGGCTGCGTTTGACGGCGTGGTCGTGGAGGTCCACCTGTCGAATCCTATTGCGAGAGAACCTTTCCGCCACCAGTCTGTCGTAGCTTCTGTCGCTGACGGTTCCATCGCCGGTTTCGGTGGTCTCGGTTACGCGCTTGCCGTACGAGCCGTACGAGCCGTCATGGACGTACGAGCCGTACAAGGCGTCACTCGTAGTGGCAGTGCTGGTGGCAGTG
Organism: Actinomycetota bacterium; assembly: GCA_023379675.1. Taxonomy (GTDB): domain Bacteria; phylum Actinomycetota; class Acidimicrobiia; order Acidimicrobiales; family JAMCPL01; genus JAMCPL01. The sequence continues at coordinate 18,365 of JAMCPL010000010.1, forward strand.
CGAAACGCGAATAGAGGAATACCCCGCAGATGGGGGCTCTGTGCCTATGGGTAATGCCAGTTCCTCCGTAGGCGTGTCGGTGGATCCCGACAGATCGAAGGGCTGGATAAGGCGGTTCCGGCCAGTGGTGAACGCACACAAGAGAGCGATCCTCGTGGCTCTTGCAGGTTCGATTGTCGCAAGCGGGATACAGGTTGTAGGACCTTATGTACTGGCTCAGGCGGTGGACAACTCTTTACTGGCCCACAGATCCTCATTGAAGACATACGTAGTGATCCTTGCCTTGCTTGCTGCATTACGCTTCATCATCGGCTACTTCTACCGCTTTACATTGCTACGCAACGCCTACAACATCGAATATGACCTGAGGACGATGATCTACAGACATCTCACCACCTTGTCAGCATCATTTTACGACCGTACCTCCTCTGGGCAACTGGTTGCCAGAGCCAATTCGGATGTAAGGGTTATACAGATGTTGCTTGCATTCGGACCCAATATACTGAGCCAGCTGGTCCTTTTCTTACTTGCAGTTGCTGTGATGCTCACGATGAGCCCTACTCTTACCTTGGTGGTGGTCGTGGCCATGCCACTTGTGATGCTGGCTGGACGTAGGATGCGCAGTCAGATGCTGCCCTCTTCATGGCTTGTCCAGAGCAGGAGGGCCGACATCACGTCCAAGGTGGACGAGTATGTGGAGGGGGTGCGGGTGGTCAAGGCTTACGCGAGGGAACCGGAGCAGCTCAGCCTGATGAGCCGGCTTTCACGTCGATTGCAGTGGGCATCTGTCTACCAGATCGATATCCAGGCCAGATGGGCGCCGCTTGCCCAGAACATCCCCAGGCTGGGACTACTCGGGGTGCTCCTGTACGGTGGCTGGCTGGTGATAGGAGGGCGGATACCTGTCGGTGATCTGGTGGCGTTCAGTGCCTATGTGGTAATGCTACAGGCGCCGTTCCAGATGCTGGGGGTGCTTCTGGCCCAGTTCCAGCGTGCAGCCGCATCAGCGGGACGCATACTCGAGCTGATGGATGAAAAGCCTGACATCACGGACGGTCCTGATAGTGTTCCACTGGTGAACCCGGCAGGGCGTGTCGAGTTCGACGGAGTCTCATTTGCTTACCCTGGTAGGCAGGTACTGATCCAGGACTTCACACTCATGCTGGAGCCTGGCCAGACGGTGGCGCTTGTCGGGCGGACGGGGTGTGGTAAATCCACGGTCGCAAAGCTCTTGGCCCGCTTCTACGATATATCGTCCGGCGAGATCAGGATTGACGGGATGGACATTCGCAAGGCCACTCTATCCAGCCTGAGGAAGTGTGTAGGAGTGGTTGGGGATGATCCCTTCCTGTTCACTGCGTCACTGGCTGAGAACATTTCCTACGCAAACCCAGCCGCAGGGGAGGTGGCTGTAATGGATGCAGCGGCTGTCGCGGGTTTGCTTAGTGTCGTGGAGAAACTTCCGCAAGGGATGGACACCGTGATCGGAGAAAGAGGGTATACGCTCTCAGGGGGTGAGAGGCAGCGGGTTGCGATTGCCAGGCTCCTGCTGGCGGAGCCGATCATCGCAGTGTTCGACGATGCCACGAGTTCAATAGATGTCGAACTGGAGATGGCGCTTCACAGGACCATAGCCACCATGAAGGATGGCAGGACGTTGTTACTTGTAGCGCACAGGCTTTCCACCGTTACCCTTGCCGATAGGGTTGTACTCATGGAAGCAGGGAGGATAGTGGCAGAGGGTACTCATGATGAACTTGTTTCGGCCAACTACGCATACAAGCACATCTTTGACGAGAGTAGCCGAGCCAGTGCTGGTCAGGTCATTACGGACCATGCGGTTCCCGGTAAGAGTTATTCTGACCATACAGTGTCCGGTGGGGCCATGGATCCGGATACCGGTCAGAGTCTCTATCGGGTTGCCTCGAAGGCAGCGCATGCCGGTCCGAGCGACGAGGTGGTCGGTCAGGATGTGTTGCAGCCATGAGCATGGTTACTGGCGGTATGGGATGGGGAGGGGGAGCAGGCCGGATGGGTGCGGGCGCCAGTATCCCTGGTGGCGACGGAAGATGGGGGGGCATTCCCGACGACCTCTTCGAGAATGTATCGGACATAGAGGCACTCGAACCGGAAGTACACATTGACGAGCCAGTGTTTGATTACGCAGTGGAATCAGGTGAGAGGTTTACGTTGCGCAGCCTCCTGGCGGTCAGGAAGCTCCAGGTAGGCGTGGCATTGCTGCTGGTGACTGTGGCAACCGCTTCACTACAGGTTGCACCATATCTTACCAAGATAGCGATAGATGATGGCGTGATGCACAAGGACATAGGGGTACTGCTGGCCGTGTCGCTCGTATTCCTTGGAAGTGTGATTGTGACGATAGTCACCCAGGGCCTGCAGACGGCGTTTACCGGTAGGCTTACCCAGGCGATTCTCTACGACATACGGCTTAGGGTCTTTGCTCATGTCCAGAGAATGTCGTTGCGGTATTTCACGTCCGAACGCACCGGTAGGATTATGACTCGCATGACGAGCGATATAGAGCAGGTCGGGCAGTTGTTGCAGAACGGGCTCTTGACCATGGTTGTTCAGGTGATGAATATACTGCTGGTCACCGTGGTGCTGGTCGTCATCAACGCCGAGCTTGCAGCTTACGCAATCGTGATTGTCCTGCCCATCCTGACAGCATTGACCCTGTGGTTCAGGAAGCACTCGGAGATAGGCTTCAAACGAGTGCGTGACGGGATTGCTGATTTGCTGGCCGATCTTGCTGAGTCTCTGGCGGGCCATCACGTTGCCGATGCATTCAATCGCCACCAGAGGAACATAGAGAACCACGAGAAGGTGGTCGGGCGGTATCGTGATGCGAACATCTATACAGCTCATCTTCAGGCTGTGTACCAGCCCGGTACAGTGTCGCTGGGTATGGCTGCACAGGCTGCGTTGCTGCTAATTGGTGGCGAGATGCTCTTCCATCGCCAGGTATCGGTGGGCAGCCTGGTGGCGTTCATACTCTACCTGTCCACCTTCTTCGGGCCCATCCAGCAGATGGTCCAGCTCTACAACACCTACCAAGCAGGTCAAGCTGCCATGCACAAGCTGGCCGGGTTGCTGGGCACCGAACCGGACATGATCGAGCATCCGAGATCAAGAGACCTGGTGGTGCGCAGGGGGGAGATCGATGTCGAGGGTGTATCATTCGGGTATTCACCTGGCCAGGAGGTCTTGCATGGGCTGTCGCTCCATGTCGGGTCTTGCGAGCGGCTCTGCCTGGTTGGATCTACCGGTGCGGGCAAGTCCACCATAGTGAAGCTGCTGAACCGATTCTACGATCCAGAGGAGGGTAAGGTGACCATAGATGGGCAGGATATATCCAGGGTGACGCTGAAGTCATTACGCAGGCAGGTGCTGCTGGTGACCCAAGAACCCTTCATCTTCGAGACAACCTTGAGGGCGAACCTTGTTTTCGGTGCTCCAGGTTGCAGCGAGGATGATATACTGGAGGCACTTAGGGCGGTTGGGCTTTACGAGATGGTAAGTAGGCTTCCTGATGGTCTTGAATCGTTGTGTAGCGAGAGGGGAGTGACATTCTCGGCAGGGGAGCGCCAGCTGATTGCGCTTGCACGAGCCTTCCTGGCACAACCAAAGATATTGCTGGCAGATGAGGCCACTTCCAGCCTGGACATGGCCACCGAGAGGAGGATCGAAATAGCTCTGGATACGCTGCTGGAGGGTAGGAGTTCGGTCGTGGTGGCGCACCGCCTGTCCACTGCGCTGCGTTCGGACAAGATCGCTGTTATCGAGGATGGTCGGGTGATCGAAACGGGTGGCCATGATGAGCTGGTGGCGGCCGGCGGCAGGTATGCCCGGATGTACTCCACCTGGATGAAGCCGCGTGAAGCCACCGCGGTACCGAGCCGGTGATAGCTGCATGCCCTCTACGTTGCCGGGGCCATAGACCGCATCTGGCCTGCAGGAGCCATCGGTGGTTGGTGCAAGTGCACTAGTATCGAAGTTCATGGCCGAGGAGCAGGAATACGAGCACCATCATCGTAATGTGCAGTCCGGAGGAGCTCGTGCAGCTATGTTCGGGGTGAGCGACGGGCTCGTTACCAATATATCGCTTATACTTGGCGTTGCAGGCGCGCACCCGGTGGCCGGCGTCGTACGCTTGGCAGGGCTCGCCGGTCTTGTGGCTGGAGCGTTTTCCATGAGTGCGGGTGAGCTTGTATCTATGAGAGCGCAGAAGGAACTCCTCCAGCGGGAGCTGTCTGTAGAACGCCACGCGATTGCCATGCACGCCGATGAGGAGCGTGAAGAATTGGCCAGAACCTACGAAGAGCGTGGATTCAGTAGGGATCTGTCACTTCGTGTAGCCGACGAGGCCATGAGCAACCCTGAACTCGCACTTGAAATGCACGCCAGGGAGGAGCTTGGAATAGATCCGCGTTCACTGGGGTCACCGTGGCTGGCATCTGCTGCATCGTTTGTCTCTTTTGCTGTTGGTGCGATTGTTCCGCTGCTGCCGTGGCTGCTCACTGCTGGCATGGTGGCAACTGTGTGGTCGCTGGTGGCCACGGGCGTGGCTGCATTGGTGGTGGGGGGGGTGCTGGCGCAGTTCACCGGCCGGCGGATGCTGTTCTCTTCTCTCAGGCAGCTGGTGGTTACCGGAGTTGTCGCGGCGGCCGCATGGGGAATTGGGCATGCCTTCGGCTCTGTGGGGTCCACACGCTCGCTCTGAAGCCTGCTCGTATGGTTGTGCTACAAGTACGAGCAGGTCGGTGTACCTGCATACCGGCCCGGCCACCGCCGGTACGAGCGATCTGTTGATCCTTCCAGCGACAAATGGGTTGGAGTATGCCAAAAGCGCTCGCTGTCATACTGTACCGCCGGAATTTCATGCGCTCCTCTTGCCGCTCTGCATGAGCTATACTGGTGGTGGCACTGAAGTGGTATCTACTCACGTGATAGTGATGTGATGCCTGCGTAACTTGGGCTGTGCTGGATGGCGCAGGGTGCCTTTGTGGTACGTACGTGGTGCATTCAGCCGGTGTGGTGAGGTATGCCATGCTCGTAGAGTTGCGGGAAGTAGCGCAGTTTGGTCAGCGCGCAGCGTTCGGGACGCTGAGGCCGGGGGTTCAAATCCCCCCTTCCCGACTGGTGAAATCGCCGGTCAGCGTGAATATGGGGTTCTTCGGATATAAGGGGGGTTCAGCACTTCACACTATACATATAGGGGTGGTGCTTTAAGTGAATTCGTAGGGGTTATCCGCTACTTTCACAAGGGGTTCTGGCAATCTGGTTGTTTATCTACCAAACGATGATTGGAGAACCCCTATGGAAATAGGTCCTACACTCATGTGCGAGTTGCTTGCCGGACTTCCCAGTGTAGATGTGCTCGGAATAGAAGATGAGCCTGGCGGCCACCTGATTATCCACATCGAATGCCGTGGTGGCCGGCCTTTTTGCAATAGCTGTAATACCATGGCCGTAATCAAGGAGCGCCGTCCAGTTCCCTCGCCGATCTGGCGGCATCCGGCCGCTCTGTCCTGAAGAAGTCCGTTCCCTTGGAGGAACCCTTAGCCGTTGGAAACACCAGATCGTAGGCTGGCGGAGGCACATGTTTCCAATGGCCCTACCGAATGCGTAAACAACCCTGTGAAGCGTCTTTGAGGTGCAGCATCCGGTTTTACGAAATTACCGTGCTATCCGTATACGCTCTCTGCTGTACGCCGGCAAGCCCAACTGGGATCTGCTCCCAGCTGTCATGCCTCGCCAAGATGGAGACCTGCCCAATATTGCAGTGCCAGGCATAGTATCCACGCGGGCGGAATCGTACTTCGCCACCTTTGTCCGTAACTGCCCACCGGGCAGTCACGGACATGAACGGGATAACCCCGCCAGACGGATCCAGCTTGTCAAGTCTCTGGGCAAGCAACCCACAAATACATTCAATCAGGACCATCCTGCCGTGCTGCCGGCTCCCATCAATGCCTGCCTGCGGTCATCTGAACCCCTTTATATCCGAAGAGCCTCTGACGCTGCTTGTAGCTTTTGGGGGAATGTGGGGAGGTGCTGCCCTGCAACCAGCCAGAACCCGTCTCCAGCCAACTCAGCCACATCGGCTTTTGTGTGCTTTCGTTCCGGCGCCCGCAGTGCTTTTCTTGGTTTCGGTAGATCGCCAGGCGTCGACGCCAGCTCAGCGGTTACGGGTACCCTCACGGTAATCGACGGTGATACTCTCTATATCACTGATGCGAGCGGAGGGATCGTCAAGGTGACTATAGGCCAATCGACAAAGGTTACGCGCAATGCCAGTGCCAGTGCAGCCGCCCTGCAGGCTTGAGATGCCGTTGTGACCGGGGAAGCAAAACCTCCAGCGGCATCTTCGACGCAGCTTCCATAGCAGCTACGGCCAGAGGTGTAACTTCCACAGGATCCGCATTTGCCGGAGCCGGCGGCGCATTCTCAGGATCTACAGGATCTGCCAGTTCTACGAGTTATGTGCCGTAGTCGTCCAGCTGGCGAGAGAAGCAGGTACGCAGGTCCGGTAGTCATCATGGAATGGTAGGTGCTAAACTATAGTTTTGCATAGCCGTATAATCGTATGGCTGCATGACCGTATGGCCGTGTAGCTGTATACGGGCTGCAAGTGCAATGTCGTGCTCGAAGGGGAGACCGGTCGGGTACGTGTGATGTCGAAAAGGAGTAGATCATGGCTAAGTTGTATTACGATAAGGATGCTGATCCTTCCCTCATCAAGGGACGGAAAGTAGCTGTATTGGGTTACGGATCGCAAGGACATGCCCATGCGCAGAACCTTGCCGACTCGGGCATCGACGTGCGTGTTGGTTTGCGGGAGGGATCGTCCTCCAAGGAAAAGGCGCAGGAAGCGGGCTTGAGGGTGCTGAGCATACATGATGCTGCCGACGAAGCTGATCTCATTATGGTGCTCTTGCCCGACACCGAGCAACCGGATGTATATGCGCGCGATATAGAGTCCACACTGAACGAGGGGGATGCCCTGTTCTTTGCGCACGGTTTCAATATCCATTTCGGCCAGATTAAACCGCCTCCGTATGTGGACGTGGCAATGGTTGCGCCGAAGAGCCCGGGGCATCTGGTTCGCAGGACCTATGAGCAAGGCGGAGGCGTGCCTTCCCTTGTCGCTGTTGCACAGGATCATTCCGGCAAGGCCAGGGACTTGGCCATATCTTATGCGCATGCATTGGGGGCCACCCGGGCTGGGGTACTGGATACCACCTTTTCCGAGGAGACGGAGACTGACCTTTTCGGGGAGCAGGCTGTCCTTTGCGGCGGTGTCACCGGCCTCATGCAGGCGGGTTTCGATACGTTGGTAGAGGCAGGATACCAGCCCGAGTCGGCATATTTTGAGTGCCTGCATGAGATGAAGCTCATCGTGGATCTTATCTACGAGGAAGGCATTAAGGGTATGCGGTATTCTGTGTCTGACACCGCCGAGTACGGCGACATGACCCGCGGGCCGAAAGTTGTAGATGATCATGTACGCCAGACAATGCGAGAGATACTCGGCGATATCCGCTCAGGCAAGTTTGCCGAGGAGTGGATTGCGGAGAACAAGGCCGGTAGGCCCAACTTCAACGAACTCAGGCGCAAAGCGGCGGAAGCTCCCATAGAGAAGGTGGGGGAGGAGTTGAGGGCGATGATGCCGTTTATATCGTCAGGCCACAAGGGCGTGAGAGACGTGTCCGGAGGCTGAGCGACAGGTCGTCAAGGGGTAAGAATCTGTGTAGTATTACATGCCGCAACTGCCTGGCTAGGAGTGGGGCCAGAAACATACTACGATATAAGATGAACACAAGATATTGTGGTTGTTATACATTGGAGCCACAATATATATGGTTACCAGGTTAACAGCAGGGGTGCTGATCCACGCTCCTGGATAATGAATGGTGCGAGCCTGTGCATGACAAGTCGGCAATGATGATGAATCGGCAGTCGCTTTTCATTTTATTGAGCGTGGATCGAAATCAGGGAACCGGGGTGAGTGTCATGGTGAAGGGTGATGAGTAGCCGGAAGGGAATGCCAACAATTTTCCTGCGATAGTTACGGACATTTTGTAGGCGGCGCCGAGTTCAATTGTGACTGTACCACTGGCGCTTATGACCTGCGGTTGGCCGGGGTAGGTCATGCCAGTCCATAATACATTGCCGGTTGACAGCGATTTTGCCATTACCCAGCAACGCTCTCCGGGGCTTAAGGTCACGGCGTAGTTGCCGGGGGGCGCAGGGTAGGAGCCGGTGAATGTGGTGTAGGAGGCAGGCTGGATCAGCCCTGAACCGCTGCTGGAGCCGTAGGGGTTCACGGTGCTGGAGGTGCCGCCCTTATGGGTCTTGGTCTTGCGGTTGCTGGTTTTTGGATGCTTGCTCGTGGATGCGGTAGGGGCAGTGCCTTTACGTGATGAGCCGGATGCAACAGGCTGTGTTTGTCCAGCGGATGCAGGTCTGCCCAAAGCGCTTCCCCGTGTCCTCGATATTGGCGTGCCACCTATGGATAATGATGTAAGCGTAAGGATCAGAGCCACCATGACGAGCGCAAGGGCGGCTGCCATCCTCTTCCAGCTAGGCCTCAGGTGGAGCCATCCCATTCTCACGAGTAGGGGGGACGCAGGTTTGCCTGCAGAGTGCCTGGTCTCGCTCATGGCGGATGCGGAGCCGTACGGTTCTGCTTGTGCTTGATCCATCCCGGTACCTGCGCTCTCTTGGCGTAACGAGCCGATCGGCAGCGTGTCATCGACAAATACCATATCTGGTTGTCGTGTGTATTCAGTCCGTGCCGTGCCGTCGGACTCTCTATCCTGTTCTCCAGTTAAGTGCTGGTCACCTGGGTGATGCTCACCTTCGATTGCTTTATTGTCGTACTGAGTCGTTTCGTACACGGCAGTGCCTGCCGGTTGCTCGATTCTGCCGGACCATTGGTCGGACCTGGCGCCGCGGTGAGCGTTGCTCGTACGATCGATCAAGCGCCGGCGCGCCGATTCAGCTCGTTTTTCCATCTCCGCCATGGCCTCTGCCGACCGGGTGTCAGCCGGCGCACGTCCGATTATCCTGATAGTCGAAGGTGGGTCTGGTATGACGGGCATAGCAGGGGGAATTCGCTCTGCAGTATGGCTGGATGCGCCGCTGGTGATGGTGTCTCTCCGATCGGCGTCTCTGTGGCCACTGTCGCCATGGGCATTACCAGCATGGCCGGTATCACCTGGAGGGTACTTGAGTGCTTCAAGTGCATGATGATACCGATCCACCGATTTGCGCTCATTGATTGACATCTTGATGGCTTGGCGTATCAGGAATATACCTGCCACCAGAACTACTATAACTATAACGAAAGTCATATACTATATTGAACACCCGATACGCGGTTAAGGGTATCGCGACTTTCCAACTTTTTCCAGACTTACACTTTTCACCAGAAATAGTGGGAAGGAGCCACTCGCCAGGCATGGCTGCCCAGCCTCTAATCTCCCTGATATCTCGGTATTCGATAATCAGGTATTGCCCGTCGCAATGGATTGTTCATATCACGCTCCGATAACACTGGAGTATTAATACCCCAGTCGGCACCCACGCTAGGGTCGTTCCATGCTATGCCCAACTCGTCGGAACCACTGTAGTAGCCGTCCACCAAGTAGGTGAGGAGCATGTCGGTCAGGGAACTGAATCCATGAGCTACACCGGGGGGTATGTATATACCAGTATCAGTATCTTCGTCAAGGTCGTAGATCATGGTTGCAGCTTCGGTAGGTGAACCTTTCCTCAGATCGTGCAGAACCACCCGTGCACGTCCTCTGAGGAGGTACCAGTAGTCAGCCTGCCTGAGATGGTAGTGGAGCCCGACCAGGCATCCGGCGGACCTTTCAGCCCTGTTGCCCTGCAGCATTTCGCGTCCCTCTGGGAACCATGATCTTCTATAGGTTTCCACAAAGCGTCCCCTCTCATCTCCATGGACATCGGGCTTGACGATGATGACGCCTGTGATCTGTGATGACGCTATGAAACCTGCCATGGTCACCGATATTAGCGCCCCGTCCTGCGGATGACCATTCGGCACACCTATCTGCAATGGCTGGGCCTTTGACGGCATACTGGCCGGCTGGATCGGTGGGCTAAGTGTCAGTTGGCGAGCATGGCTATTTTCCGGTGTCACACTTCTTGACAGCATTGATGATAAAGCTCAGCATGGTTGCTTCTTCGTCCCAGGCAGCATAGCGTCCAGATGGTCCCATGTGCCCGCCGTCCATGTTAGCAATGAGGATGACCTTGTTCTGCGGGCTTGCCGCCCTGAGCTTTTGGACCCACTTCAGCGGCTCGAAGAAACCCACTCTGGGATCCGTTAGACCGGCTGTTACGAGGATGTCTGGGTAGTGTATTCCCTGGCGCACATTGTCGTATGGTGAATACTCCTTCATGGACAGGTATGCGCTACGGTCTTCCAACGGGTTGCCCCACTCCTCCCATTCCGTGATGGTGAGCGGGAGGCTGGGATCCATCATTGTTGTGAGGCAGTCGACAAATGGCACCTCTGCCACTATTGCTGCAAATAGCTCGGGAGCCATGTTGGCAACAGCTCCCATGAGCATGCCACCGGCTGATCCGCCGCGAGCAACCAGCATCGCAGGACTGGTCCAACCGTTGTCCACAAGATATCTGGCGCATGCAACAAAGTCGCAGAAGGTATTGGTTTTCATTGCCAGTTTACCTTCGTCATACCAGCGGCGCCCTAGTTCTCCTCCACCCCGGACATGGGCGATGGCGAAAGAGAATCCTCGTTCCAATAACGATAGACGTGTTGCCGAGAACGTCGGATTGACACTGTGCTGGTAGGCGCCATAACCGTACAGTAGGCAAGGCGTGTTGCCATCCTGGTGTATATCGCGTGGAAATATGATGGACATGGGTATTGCCCTACCATCATGTGACGTAACAAATACCAGTTTACTGCAATATTTGGCTTCACTGTATTCGCCGATGATATGCTGTCGTTTTATCGTCCTGGCGTTACCGGTCGCTATGTCCAAATCGCATACGACAAGAGGCGATACGAGCGAGGTGCATTCGTAGCGCAGGAATGGAGAGGCCATGTCACGGTTGTCCCCGATCGTGCAAGTGGAGGGGATTGGATGCTGGTGCAGGAAATGGCCGGAGTTTACGTCTCCAGCGGCTTCGCCACTTGTCATGTCGCTGCCAGCAACATAGCGGTCAACAACACTTGCGTTGTGGCCGCCTTCATGGCACATGGGAGGCGTATCATGCTTCGAACCGTTTCTCCCTATCGCTCGTAGAGGAGCATCCTTGCCGATGTGGGGAGGGAGGGGGATGACTCGGATTCTCGCCATTGCTTCCTCGCGCAGCTGGATCGCCAGATGCCCAGCGATCACTTCCATGGATTCTATCGTGCTTCCGTCCGTGGTGCTGACTAATTCCGTCCAATTATGCCGATCCAGGCTACTGGAGGGGGTCGTAACTATGCGGAAGTCCGGAGCGGAGTCATTGGTCAAGAGAATGAACCACCCCTGGTAGTGTTCGGCGGTATACTCCACGCCGTCTTTCCTTGATTGGATGAGTATTGCATCCTGTGCCCGATTGGCCTGGTTCAGACGGATGGCACGAATTTCTGATGTGCGTTTTGACCGGGCTTCTATCAGGAGGTACTCGTTGTCCTTTGTCCTGGATATGCTGACGAAAAAACGTTTGTCACATTCCTCGTAAATGAGGTCGTCCAACTTGGCGCTCGCGTCGATAAGGTGACGCCACACCTGATAGGGTCTATCCTGGCTGTCCGCTCTAACGTAGTAGAGTGCAGCATTTTCATCAAAGACCAGTCCATAGGACGTATCGTCAATCACGCACACGACCGTTTTGTGACACGGAGTGAGCATATGATACGGCATGGACGCATTGGCAGTGCTGGATTCCAAGTGCTCATCAGTGGCAGTGGGCGCATCAGGGGCAACGGATTTGGTGGATACGTCCAGAAACAGCTTTTCTATGTATAGGGTGAAGCGCTCATTGCCGGAGGTGTCTACGGAATAGGCGAGCAGGGTGCCTGTAGCGGTGGTTTCAAAGTCGCCAAGCGCCATATACTCATGCCCCCGCGCCAGTACATTAGCATCCAAGAGCACCATTTCATTTTTATCCACGCAGGTGGCAGTAATGGCAGGAGGCGTGTATGCGTCGAGTATCTCCTTTCTTCCGGCATCTGGATAGGTTGCTGGGACAGTTATGGACGCTTGACTGTGCCTGGCTACAGGCACAGGTATAGCGCAATACACGGGGTAGGACATGCCTTCAAATGTCCTCGTAAAATGCCACAAATTGCCATGGCGTACCGGAGCAGAGCAATCGGTTTGAGGCGTGCGACCAGCTATTTCCTGGTAGATCCTTTCCTTGAGGCTCGACAAAGGTTCAAGGACTGACTGCACGTAGCATTTCTCTTGCTCCAGCAGTTGGAGCACCTCAGGATTGCTCGCATCATTCAGCCAGTACCACGGATCCACCCGCTTGTCACCGTGGGCCTCAATCGCGAAGGGACGCTGTACGGCTACAGGCGGATCCACCCGATATCCTCTCTATGGCTAAGGTCAAGGGCCTGCAGGGCATGTGGCGATCCAAGCATGTGTCGAGCATTAATTGTTTGGGTCGGTGGTGTTCCGTATCATTTGCGTACTGTGAGCTATTATATAGTATATGAGCACAACAGGGGTGGCGGTACGCAGCGTGGTGGTGGTCGATGACCATACTTTGCTGCGCGCGGGAACGCGCCAGATTCTCGAGCAGCATGGCAGGTTGCGGGTAGTAGGTGAGGCGAGTAGCGTTGAAGAAGCCATAGGTGTGGTTGACTCTGCACGGCCAGATGTCGTATTGATGGACATTCGCCTTCCCGATGGCAGTGGGCTTGATGGAGCTCGCCGGATTCTGGCGAAGAACCCGTCGATCAAAGTGGTGGTACTAAGCGCTTATGACGATGACGACTATATACGGACTGCCCTGGCCATGGGAGTGGCAGGATACCTGTTGAAGACTGTGAAATCCGAGGATCTTGTGTATGCGGTGCAGGCGGCTTCCGATGGGATGGTTGTCCTTGATCCAGCGATTATCGCTCGATTGCGCAAGAGCAATGGATCTTCCGAGGGCAGTCTGCCATTGCCTGCGGCATTACGGGATGCGACTTCCTCCTTGGCCGGTAGCGGCATAGATCTGACAAGTAGCGTAGCGGATGGCAAGACGGTCGGCACCACGGGTAACGTACCGGTAAGCGATGAGGAGGGTTTTGGGTCGGGGCATGACGGCGGTAAGCTCTCAGATCGTGAGGTCGAAGTAATCGGGCTCATCGGGATGGGTCTTTCCAACAAGTCGATTGCCGACCGGCTCTATATCAGTACACGGACCGTGGAGGGGCATCTTAATAGGATATTCGCCAAGCTTGATGTACATTCCCGCACAGAGCTGATGCGCTATGCCTATGCCAGTGGAATAGCCTCCGTGAGAAGCGACGATTGACCGAAGATGGAAAATGGTGGGCCTGTTTCGGGGAGGGATGAAAGAGTTTGGGCGTGTCGACCGTATCTGATCGTACCTTGAGGGATAAGGCGGGGAGAGAAGGCAAGAGGCCATACTGGCGCGATGGGCGCTACTGGGTGGTGCTACTTGTCATAGCAAGTCTTTATGCAGCCAGGCTGGTCATGTCGGTTGCGCTTGGCGCCAGCATAGTAACGGCACAGCCGGAGCTCACGACGCTGGCTGTATTCCTGGTACCCATCCTGTACCTTGCGCTGAGCGTATCAACCGAGGGGGCGGTGACCGGGGCAATGTGGGTTCTAGTACTGAGTATGCCAAGGATAGTGGCCTACTACCAGGAGCGCAGTTACGTGGGCGTTTGGGCACAAGCCATGCAGGTCATGGTGCTGGTTGTGATAGCAATACTTGTAGGGCGTCAGGTAAGCGCCGAACGCAATGCGCGGCTGCGCGCTGAGTCTGCGCGCAGGGCGCACCTCGCTGCGGAAGCCAGATACCGGGGGCTCTTCGAATCCAATGGTGCGCCTATACTGCTGGTGGGTCAGGACGGTAACGTACTGGAGGCAAATATGGCTGCACTGAAGCTACTGCCTGCCGTATCCCCCCAGCCGATTACCCCGGAGTGGCAGGGTGGTGCTGGTGGTGACCGTGCAGAGGCCATAGGGGTGCGGGTGGGAAGGCCCGATGCCGTTGATGATAGTGGCAGGATTCGTCCTTCCAGGGTCAAGTTGGGCAGTGTCATAGGTGACAGCATGGCCCGGCGAATCCTTGCGCTTGCAGCCAGAATATCCGCTCCCACAAGTCTCATGCCGGTATCGGCAGGCACTATTGGACCAGTTGCCGGGTCGTTGCCGCCGTACCTGATAGGAAGTAGCGCAGGCCGTGACGGAGACGCTGCTGGTGGAACCGATTACCATGCGGGAGACGGGGGCGTTGGTACAAACACGTTCGAAGTCAGGGTCGGAGAGGGCGTATACGTTTTCAGGATGGCAGTGACTGCCATCCATGATGAGAACAGCCAGTGGATTTTCCAGTTGGTCTTCGAGGACGTGACGGCTGAGGCCGCAAGGCTTCAGAATGCGGAGATGTATGCGAGAAGAGTTCTGGGTGCCCAAGAGGACGAGCGAAAACGGCTTGCCCAGGAACTCCATGATGGACCGCTCCAGTCTCTCATACATCTTTGCCGGCAGGTGGATGCAGTATCTGGAGGTTCCAGCCAGCAGAACGTGGGCCTTGAGAGTGTACGTGAGATTGCAGAAGGGGTGGTAAGCGAGCTGAGGTCGATTGCCCGGGGACTCCGTCCCTCTATACTCGATGATCTTGGCCTGGTAGCTGCTATATCGCGGCTGCTTTCCGATATCGAGGCAAGGTCAGGCATCAAGGCCACGCTGGGCGTTCACGGGATGGATGTGAGGCTGCCTCCGCATGTGGAGAGTTGTTTGTTTCGTGTGGCGCAGGAAGCCATGTCAAATGTGGAGCGCCATTCCCGTGCACACCGGGTTGCCGTCGGATTGGAGGCGAATGAGGAGAGCGTACATTTTTTAGTCAATGACGACGGAGTTGGGTTTGCAGCTTATGAGGTGCTATCGCAGCCTGCTTCCCCCACCATGGGTCTTGCCGGGATGCGCGAACGGGTTGGCCTTCTTGGTGGCCGCCTGTACGTACGGTCTTCACCTGGCCGATCTGGCGCCGTAACCGAAGTTTCGGATCCATTCGCAGGCAGTGGTACATCGATAGAGGTACTCATACCGCTGGGCGGCAATGGTTCCATGCATACGTTGACGCCTGACGCACCAGTTGCCGGGACACTGGGCTGAAGAGGGCTATCCTGCAAGGTTCAGCCCAGTGTCACAACCTTAGCCGACCCATGAGGGGTTGAACCTAACCCATGACAGTAAGCATACATCTTTGTGCTGCGCTGCCTGCCGCATCAGCTCCCTATAGTTGCCGTACTGCCAGGTATGCACGTGTTGTATACGCGTTGTGCCATGACAACTGGCTAGCGAAGTTTGCCGGTACGAAGTTCTTCGATGCTGAGTTCGGTGGTTGCTTCTTCGCCGCATTCTGGACACGGAGCGTTTCCGATGTGACGCCACGAGCGTAACAAGCGGGTACCGGATGGGTCGAGATGCACGACAAAGGAGTCGCTCAGCGGATCTATTTCAAGTCCCCAGTACGGGCGCCATCCTGTCGATGCCAGCCTTGGGTCCAGGTCGATTCCTTTCAAGACCCTGCGAAAACGCATTCTCGCTTCATCGAATATCCATGTACTGTGGCACGATTCGATTGTGAACTCATTCGAGTGGTCTGCTGTCATGACTATATTATTACCTACGAACATGACAAAATCGCTACAGCCAGGTTACAGTTGTGTTACAACTTCTTAGGATGCTGCCCATCGACCACAATGGTTGGTCGTTATGCTACTGGCGGCAGCCAGAATTTGGATATCAGCGCCGTATAGGCTAATTGCCTATTCATTCGAAACCTATTCTGTGCGTTTCCGTGACTGGCCATTTTCTTGGGTAGGATATGCTTGTATATAAACGTGGCATACTGAAATGAGGCGCGAGTCTATTAATGGTGGAAATGATGGGTGTCGGGACTCTACGTTAGCTTGAGGACGACCCGTGGACAGGAAAGGTGATGAATATGCCCATAGAGACGACAGAGACGATCTGGATGGACGGGGAACTCGTTCCCTGGGAGGAGGCTCGCGTCCATGTGCTCACCCATGCGTTGCACTATGGCGGTGGGGTATTCGAGGGTATTCGAGCTTACCGTACCGCGCAGGGCGTGGCGGTATTCAGGCTCGGCGATCATATCGATCGCCTGCTTGGGTCTGCAAAGATACTGATGATGGATGTTCCTTTCAGTCATCGCAGGCTGGTCGACGCGACCAGGCAACTCATCAGGGTCAACCACTTGGACCAGGGATGCTATATCAGACCAATAATCTTTTTTGGCTATGGAGAGATGGGTCTGAACACCACGCCCTGCTCCGTCAGTGTCGCCATAGCTGCATGGCCCTGGGGCACTTACTTGGGAGAGGAGGGAATGTCGAAGGGTGTCCGCATGAAGGTGTCATCCTGGCAACGTCACGATCCAAATGCTATTCCCACTGCAGCAAAGATCACAGGCATGTATGTCAACTCGTCTCTGGCGAAGGTGGAGGCGCTCAAAGCGGGATACGACGAGGCTATCCTGCTTGCTCCAGATGGTAAGGTCTCGGAGTGCACCGGAGAGAATATCTTTGTGGTGAAGAAGGGCCGCATCCTTACCCCGCATGTGTCTCAGGTCGGCGCCCTCTCGGGCATCACCATGGACTCCGTGGAGACCATAGCGTCCGACCTGGGGTATACAGTATCGCATGAACCTCTTATCAGGACGGATTTTTATCTTGGTTCCGAGGCTTTCCTGGCCGGGACCGCTGCAGAGGTGGTGCCCATTGTCGAGGTGGATGACAGGGTTGTAGGTGACGGGAAGCCTGGTCCCATTACCAGGGAAATACAATCCACATACATGGCGGCATGCCATGGTGAGCTGGAGCGGTACAAGGATTGGTTGGATTATGTCGAGTAGCCGTCTGGAGGAATATGGCCCGGCTGGTGCAATTGACATCTTCGATACCACTCTACGCGACGGGTCGCAGCAGGAGGGTCTTTCGCTGACCGTGGATGACAAGTTGAGGGTGGCGGAGCAACTCGACCATCTGGGTGTCAAGTTCATAGAGGGGGGATGGCCAGGCGCCAATCCTAAGGATGATGAGTTTTTCTCCCGAGCGCCCAATGAGCTCAATCTCCAGACTTCGACACTCGTGGCTTTCGGATCCACCAGGCATCCGGGAAAGAAAGCAGAGGACGACGAAGTGCTTCGCCACCTGCTGGATGCCGGAACGGAGTCAGTCTGTATTGTGGCGAAGAGCTCAGCGATCCAGGTGAGAAAGGCATTGCGTACGACGCTGGAGGAAGGGGTCGCCATGGCCTACGATTCAGTATCTTTTCTGGTATCCAAAGGGCTCAAGGTCTTCTTCGATGCTGAGCATTTCTTTGACGGCTATCTGGCAAATGCCAAGTTCTCGATGGCCGTACTCAAGGCCGCAGAGGAGGCAGGGGCGTCTACGCTTGTGCTGTGCGATACCAATGGTGGGATGCTGCCGTTTCAGATTGGACAGATTGTTGGCGAGGTAAAAGCACACTCAGGCATACAGGTAGGGATTCATTGTCACAACGATACCGGATGTGCCGTGGCGAATTCTATTGCCGCCGTGCAGTCAGGTGCAACCCACGTGCAGGGATGCGTCAATGGATATGGAGAGAGAACCGGTAACGCGGACCTGACTGCCGTGATACCTGATCTCAGCCTTAAATTGAATTTGCCCACCATTGAACCCGGCAGGCTTGAGAGGATCACCCCGGTATCGCACCACATAGCGGAACTCGTCAATATGCCGCCGGATTCGCAACAGCCATATGTGGGTGCTGCAGCATTCGCCCATAAGGCCGGCCTACATACCAGCGCCATAGCCAGGATGCGTAATGCTTACGAGCATATTGATCCGGAGTTGGTGGGTAACGGCACTCGCTTCATAGTTTCCGAGATGGCAGGGAGGTCTACACTGGCTTTACAGGCCGAGCGCTTGGGGATCTCGCTGGATTCAGGAGCGATCAGCAGAGCAATCCAGCAATTGAAGGATCTGGAGCATCAGGGATATCACTTTGAAGTGGCGGACGGGTCCCTGGAACTCCTGCTGAGGAGAGCGGCCGGGTGGCAGCAGTCGTTTTACCACGTCGAGTCATATCGCGTCATGTCCGATCATACCGACGGCGGCAACACAGAGGCCACCGTCAAAGTCGTGATAGCCGGAGAGAGGATCATTGCCACAGCAGAAGGTAACGGCCCAGTCAATGCGCTCGACTCGGCGTTGCGCAAAGCTATTGGCGAACGCTATCCTGAGTTGCACTGTATCCATCTGGTCGATTACCGCGTGCGAGTACTGAACAGTGCAAACGGCACGGCATCTTCGACGCGCGTGCTGATCGACAGCACAGATGGTGAGAGAGTATGGACTACCATGGGAGTGTCGGAGAATATCATAGAAGCATCGTGGCAGGCGCTTGATGATTCAGTAGTGTGCGGGTTACTGGCAGCTTCGGAGAAGCCGGCCGCCGCGGGCAAGCCGTGTCCGGATTGAGCCGTTTGAAAATGCAAGAGCAGGAAAAGGAGAGAGATGGCACAACCTGATTACGAACCGTTAAAGGTCACAGATTATGTCCGACCTTCCTACAGGCTTCATGTACCGGATTACTGGACTGTGCACAGACCGGCCGACTTTTGCCCGGGTGGTGGATATACGGATGGTAAAACACGCAGGTTGCATGGCTTCCCCGGGCCCGATCAGGGGTATGCACTGAAGCTGGCTCACGATATACTTCTTCCGGAGATCGCTTTGAAGGATGGAGAATCGAAGGAAGATGTCCTTGCGGGGCTGGCAGCCATAGCCACGGCTAGGGCGTCGCTATTGGGAAGGGCGCCGGTCAGCGCTGACCTGCTTCATGCTGCTGCCCTTTTTTCTTTCGACGAAGAGGCTCCGGCCACCAGGGTGTTGGAGAAACGCAGGGCCGCGTTTTCGGCTGCCGCCCACGACTATCAGGTCAGGCGCAACTTGGTGGACTCTGTGGCCACCAAGCTCATGTAGTTCGCCGGATGCCGGCAAGCCCGGCATGCCTATGCTCTCCCCTAAGGGAAGGTGGTACTCCAACCGTTTCCAGGAGCTGCACTTGCTGCACAATTTGTTCCAGATGTGCTGGCGTAGTAGGTACCTTTTCGGGGAACCTTGAATAGGTGATAACTAAGCTCTGATGCCTGGGCTTTGATGGCTAGAGCGAAGACACACAGATCTGCTGTTGCCCGGACAGATATCGTGATGTGCTGTGGGGCCGCGAGCAGGCTGACCTCTGCGGGATTGGTGCTACGGCTGCTCGGGCCGATCAAGGTGACATGCGCATCCAAGCCGGAAAGCAGGGATGGTGTTACTGCAGAGTAGGTGCCATCGCCGCTGTATACTGCTTCAGCGGCCACTATGGTGTTCAAGAGCGAATCGGATGCGTAGGTACCGCCTGGCTCGTTGGCGTTGGATATGGGTGCCACGGGGCGCATTGCCAAGTTGGAAGTTTGCGAGGATATTGGCCTGTTCAGGGAGATGCCCAGGACAATACCAGCTGAAGTGGACAGGGCCAGCATGGCCACTGCCGTGATCCACCCGCGTCTTGTGTGATGCATCGGCATGGCAGGACCGTTATAGCTGGCAGTGTGCACAATAAAACGTGGAACGTCCGGCGAGCTTTGTACGCATTATCTTTCTCTTGCATCGCGGGCAGGGCAACCCTTCGCGATTGTATACCCGATGTTGACCTTGAAATTCGCCTGATTCCCCGTAGATGTCTTTGTAGGCATCATCAGCGAGGGAGGATCCGTGCATCTGTATCGCGTCGTTGAGCAATTCAATCATGGATCTATGCAGCCTGCGCGCTTCCTGTGGCGAGAGCGAATTGGACAACCTGTCATACCTGAGACCTGATGCAAACAATATCTCGTCAGAGTATATATTCCCTATACCTGCAACAAACTCCTGGTCCATCAGCAATGCCTTAAGCTGGGTCTTACGGGAGGACAGCATGGCGGCGAAGCGTATCCAGCCTATCTGGTCCGAGAGTGGATCGAACCCCAGATGCGCCAGTTGTGTTGGAATCCTCCTGGCGTTTTCGGCTGGGTCGGAAACGAACATCTCTCCGAATGTGCGGGGATCGAGAAATCGCAATTGCCCTCCCTGGCTAAGAGTGATGATGACATGCGTATGCTCGGCAACCGGTTCCTTGGTGCCTTTTGCACGAAGCAACTGCCCGCTCATTCCCAGATGAATTACCAGGATATCTTTCGTGTCAAGGTCGAAGAGCAGGTACTTCCCCAACCTTCTTACCTGAACGATCTTTTTACCTTGTAAACGAGCTACTGGCTCTGAGGGTGATTCGTGGCGTCTGACCGATCTCGAACCCAGTATCTCCACCGACTTGATCTTACGGCCTATGATTTCCTTGTCCAGTTCGCGCCGGATGGTTTCGACTTCAGGTAGCTCTGGCAATTTTACCTGTCACCAATTCCGTAGGGCCATCTTTGCGGCCATCTGCTCTGCATCTTTTTTTGAACGTCCATCACCACTGCCTCGTAACTTACCACTTACATATACGCGAGCATGAAAATGCCTTGCATGTTCGGGACCTTCACCTTCCACAGCATACACGGGAAGAGTCCCTGCCTGCTTCTGCACAAGTTCTTGAAAGCGGCCCTTGTAGTCGAGCATGCCAGGTATCTCTGACGCTTCCTCCAAGCGCTGTTCAAGCCATTCCACGATGATATTGTAGACTGTGCGCAAGCCGCCAAACTCGCAGTCAAGGTAGATCGCCCCGATCAATGCCTCCAAGGTGTCGGAGAGGATGGATGGTTTCGAGCGCCCGCCTGAAGCGATTTCTCCTTTGCCAAGCTTTACGACGCCATCGAGTCCCAGGTCCAGTGCGATTTGAGCCAGCGGCGGCTCGGATACTACATCTGAGCGCATCTTCGCGAGAGGCCCTTCTTGTAGGTCCGGCCAGCGCCTGTACATGTAATCAGCCACTACCAGGGACAGCACTGCATCCCCTAGGAACTCCAACCTTTCGTTCGAGGTGGCGTCAAGCTTGCCATTGCACCACGATCTGTGCGAGATGGCCGTCTCGAAAAGTTCCACGTTACGAAAGCGGTATCCTATCCGCTGCTCTATACTGTCGCGCAAGCTGTCTCGAGGGGCATTCACAGTGTTGCCTGCGTCACTGGCCGTCTCTATAGTAGGGCTGCCTCCATGTGGGTATTCAGTCAGGCTTCCTCCAAGCGCTCCATTACGTAGTCTATTGCGTCTCTCACTGTTCTCAAGTCTTCCAAATCTTCATCATCTATACGAAAATCGGTTACGCGGCTACTCAGCTCTTCTTCAATGGCTTCGACCAGTTCTATGAGAGCAAGCGAATCCGCTCCGAGATCGTCAGCAAATGATGACGATTCCTTGATGCCGGCAGGATCTATCTCAAGTATGTCTGCTAACTGTTCCCTGATAATGGCGGTGACTTCATCGCGATTGAAGGCCCCCGTACCAGCTTGTATGTCTGCTGCCATTTACATGTCTCCTTTTTACTTGGCCCCTATGTGACTTGCATATACCTTACACAGAATATGCCATAAGGGTCGTATTGAAACAAATCTACCTGTCCCAGTGTGGTCTCGTCTCACGCCAACAACATGGCGACCACGGGCCAGCACGGCCGTTCCGGTTGGACCATGGAAGCTCCGGGGGAGAGACTCGAACTCTCAACCCAGCGGTTAACAGCCGCTTGCTCTGCCAAATTGAGCTACCCCGGAAGGTCATTGCTTGAGATGTCTAGGTATGTATCATACCCGGCCTCCGATGCCTAATAATAGCATAGAGTACCTGGCCTGCCAGGTCTGCATGGCAGGCGGCTGGGCGGCAAGTGATCAGTCCTCGTCCAGGAACTCTCGAAGGGCATGCGCAGCATCTGGTTTGCGTAGCCTTGCCAGTGTCTTGATCTCTATCTGGCGTATACGTTCCCTGGTCACGTTGCACGCCTTGGCAACTTCTTCAAGAGTATGGCGCCTACCGTCGTCACGCAGGCCGAAACGCAGTTCCATGACCGTGCGGTCACGCTCAGGAAGAGCGCCAAGTGCGTCTATCACAGCGTCATGCAACATGGCTCTTGCTGCCAGGTCATCGGGCTCATCGGTGTGCTTGTCTTCGATGATATCGTAGAGAGCTAGGTCTTGCTCGCCGACCGGCTGTTCGAGAGAGAGCGTATCCTGGCTCATCCTTAGTACTTCCTTTACCCGCTCAGGAGTCATGGATAGTCTCGTTGCCAGCTCTTCTGCTGTAGGTTCCTTGCCCCGCTCTGCAAGCAATTGGCGCTGTGTCCTTATTACCCTGTTCATTTCTTCGACAACGTGGACAGGGATACGGATGGTGCGCGCCTGATCGGCAAGAGCTCGGATGATTGATTGGCGTATCCACCAGGTGGCGTACGTGGAGAATTTGAATCCCTTGTGGTAGTCAAATTTTTCGACAGCCCTCATAAGGCCGATATTGCCCTCTTGGATCAGGTCGAGAAAGGCAAGCCCACGATTACGGTAGTGCTTGGCTATGGATACAACCAAGCGTAGGTTTGCTTCTATCAGGGCATCCTTTGCAAACTGACCTTGCCGGACTGCTTTCAGTAGCCGCGCATGGTCCCTGTCTTTGCCGCATGTTTCGTCGCCATCAGAGTCATCTCCACCAGCTGCTATGCTTTCCTGGTCAACCACGTCCAGGATATTTTCATTGCTCTGGACGAGACCAAGTTGCTCGGCAGCTGCCCTACCCGCTTCCATCTGGCGGGCAAGTTCCACTTCAAGGTTGGTGTCAAGGAGCTTGACCTTGCCTATATCTCTCAGGTAGGAACGTACCGCATCGGCTCCCGATCCCTGGAAGGAGGCATTGACAGGTGGCGACGCATCTTCAGTGCCATGCCTCTGCCTGCTGGTTGCGGTATCTCGGGGCTTCCCGGCTTTGCTGGTTCCAGATCCCTGCCCGTCCGTGGTGACTCTCTTACTCATGGTGAAGATGCATGCTCGCCTTTTCTTGGAGTGATGCTATCAGGTGCATTATCGATTCTATATCACCGGCGCCGTCTCCCATGTTCTCCAGCGCCGTTTTAATCTCTGAGATCATTTTAGCTGCCATTCCTATGGAGTCAGGATACCGGCGTACACCAATCTCTATCTCCTGGCAGGCTTCCGTAGCCGCTTTGCGAGCGAGTTGCCTGACCACGTCCAGGGGGATAGAGGTTGGTTCCTCTACGGAGAGGCGGCGCAGAATGGTTGCGATGGTCGGGTCCTGCTCCTCGGCGTTGTCGATTGCTTCCTGTAGTGTCTGTGCCTGGGCGAGTAGCATATATATTGCGTGCAGTGTATCGTTTCTGAAAAGAGTACTGTCAAGGAGTGGGGCAATATCCGCCGGCCTCTGTATGGCAAGTCTCAGTGCCTCCAACTCGGCGCGGTTGGACACTGTCGAGAAGATGTCTCGGATCGCGGGCGTAGTGTGGTCATTTCCTGCACCGTTGTTTCCTTCACGCGCCGCCGCTTCCCTGCCCGTATCAGAGCCGCGGCCGCCTTTATCAGGACTGTGGTGCTCCCTGCCGGGAGCCTGTACAGCGTGACGCGGCATGTTCCCGTTATGCTTTAGGGCATCCAGTTCCTTTCGAAGAAGATTGACGTCTATCCTGCAGCGGTCCGATATCACCATGAGGTACTGATCCCGTAGGAGTGCGCTCGGGTGGTCTCCCACGGCGGCCAATGAGTCTCTTGCGGCTCTGGCACGCCCTTCCGGGTTCCGGAGATCGTGGCTTTCGAATATTCTTTCGAGCAGGAAACGCATGAAAGGGAGTGCATTGTCTACGGCTTCAGTGAGCTGTTCCGGGTTGCTGTTGGCCAGGTCGGCCGGATCGAGTCCCTGGGGGAGTACCACCACCGATACATCGAGGTCTCCCTTACGTTCCCATTCATAGAAACGAGTCTCTCCGGATTGCCCAGCCTGGTCTGCATCGTATGCAAGCACCACGTTTGAGGTGAATCTTCGCAGCAGGTTGACGTGCCCTTCGCCGAGGGCGGTTCCGCAAGTTGCAACGGCTCTTGGCATGCCGGCCTGAAAGAATGCGATGACATCGGTATAACCTTCGCAGATGATCGCCTGGCCGGAGTTGACGATGCCTTCCTTGGCAAGGTTGAGTCCATACAGGGTATTCCGTTTTGAATAGAGGTGTGTTTCAGGAGTGTTCTTGTATTTTGCTTCCGTCGAACCGGGGAGCACCCTTCCGCCCATTGCAATAGGCCTGCCCCCGCTATCGAATATGGGAAAGATAATCCTGTCGCGCATGAAATCCTGCTGCCTACCTGCTCGATTGACAAATCCCAGTCCTGATTCTCCCAGCACTTGTCCAGGCAGGCGCAGGTGCTTGGCGAGCGTGTCCCAACCATCTGGAGCATATCCCAGTTTGAACAGGGCGATGGCATCCTTACCGTAGCCCCGTGACTGCAAGTACGAGCGGACCTTACCAGCTTGTGGAGAAACGAGTAGTTGTGAATGGTAGAAGTCGACCGCGCGGGTGAGCGCTTCCCGCACCAAGTCCAGATCGCTGGACCGTGCATTGCCATGATTCTCCCTGATGGCGATCCCAGCCCGATCAGCCAGCCGCCTGACTGCTTCAGGAAAATCAAGATTCTCCGTTTCTCTTACGAAGGTGATGGCGTCTCCAGAGCGCTGGCACCCGAAGCAGTAGTAGAAGCCATCATCTGCATTTACGCTGAAAGACGGTGTCTTCTCCTGGTGAAAGGGGCAGAGTCCCACATACCGCCTTCCCTGTTTTCTGAGTCCTATATGCTCGGATATGAGTGCGACGATGTCGGTCGACTCCCTTACCCGTGCAACATCGTCAGGGTCTATGGCCACGGCTCGACCTGCCTCCACTTCGTATTCCTTGCTCCAGATAACGCTGATCTTGCTCCTTTCGTCGCTGTCTGGAACGCTTGATTGTCAATGATACTTGCTGCAAGGCCCCGAATGGACAGGATGTCACGACACTGCCAGGAAATCGTGCGTGAAACGTCCCTCTCGAACGTGTGGCTTCGTAGTCCAATGTGTCTGTGCGTGATGACTCCAATAGCGCTATCGTAGCAGCAATGTACTTAAAATCGTTGACGATGAAGGGCTTCAAGTCTTTTGCTGACTCGGTGAATCTGGTCTTCGAGCCGGGTGTGACGGTGGTGGTGGGCCCGAATGGCAGCGGTAAGTCCAATGTGGTGGATGCTCTCATGTGGGCATTCGGAGTTCAAGGCGCGAAGACCATGCGGTCGTCCAAGATGGAAGATGTCATCTTTGCGGGATCGCCGGCCAGGGCTGCACTAGGAAGAGCGGAGGTATCGTTGACCATAAGCGATGACTCGGGCCGGCTTCCCGCGAACCTTTCCGAGATCAAGATTGCCAGGACGCTGTTCCGGTCAGGTGAGAGTGAGTACTCCATCAATAATGCACCCTGCCGGTTGTTGGATGTCGAGGATGTGCTATCTGGGTTGGGAATCGGGCGCCGGCAGCACGTGGTCATATCGCAAGGCAACCTAGAGTGGCTGCTAAATGCTCGTCCTGAAGAGAGACGGTCCGTCATAGAAGAGGCTGCTGGGATACTCAAGCATCGTCGCAGGAGGGAGAGATCTATGCGTAGGCTGGTCGCAACTTCCGAGAACCTGTCTCGGTTGTCTGACCTTCTCAAAGAAGTCAAGCGCCAGCTGCGTCCCCTCGAGCGTCAGGCCGGCGCAGCCAGGGCTCATGCCGCGTATCGTCAGGAATTGTTGAACATTAACCGTTACCTCATCGGTCACGAGATCGGACATCTGGAAGAGACGCAGGCTGCCAGGAGGGTAGAGATAGAGAGTAAACGCGCCGCCGCCCAGGAGTTGGGAGAGTATATCGCGGTAGCGGACGGCAGGATCGAGGAAGCGGCATCACAGATATCCAGAGGCGAGCTGGAGAGCGTGTCCGCCGCGCGAGGTCAGGCTGATCGCCTGGCCGAAAGGGCTCATGGCCTGATCGACATCACCAGAGAACGCGAAGAATACACACGTTCCAGGCTCTCTGCGCTGGCGGATATGGACACGGTTGGGCTGCTGGAAGCTGAGGCAAGCGGCATCATTGATCAGTTGCACGAGCTTGACCAGGAAGAGTCTGCTCTGTCTCCAGGGTTTGCACGACTTTCAGGCGCAGAGCAGGAGTTGGAGAGAGTATCCACTTCCTACCACGCTACGTTTGGCAATCTCGAAGCTCTGGCTGAGCGCGCAAGGGAACGTGCACTGCTGGAGGAGGCTGTCCCGCGTCTTGAAGGCGATCTACGTAAGGAACTCGAAGAGATCGACAGGCTGGATACTTTGGTCGACAGCATGGAAAAGAAACTGTCGTCGCTCAATGCGGATGCGGCAAAGTTGGAATTGCAGGGGTCAGTATTGCAGTCGCGCCGCCAAGAGGTCGAAGAAGGCATACGGGTTGCTTCGATGCAGTACGGCAAGCTACAGGGCGAATTCAAACATTCGGCTGAGGTGCATAGGAGCGCGGAGCGTGAGCATGCCAAGGTGGAAGCAAGGCTGGAGACTCTGGAGAAGGCTTTGTCCCGATCCGGCTTGCGCAACCCTGCGTGGGCGCAATCTGTGAGCGGATACGTAGGGCGGTTCTGGAATCTGATCCAGATCGATGCTGGCATGGAGAGGGCAGTAGAGGCGGCACTGCCGCTTACGGTACTTACAGAGGTACTTGTTTCAGGTGCAGTCGGGCTGACCGATGTGGTAAATCGGGCACTTGTAGATGATGCGGGGATTGCAATACTGCCGGTATTTCCTCCTGTGCCGTTCACGTCATCATCGCCGGCCACATCTTTGTCGCCGGGAGCTTCATCCGCCACCTTGCCCGTATATGAGGATATTGCGGGCCTGATGCCACTCCGGCCACATATCCATTCAGGGCATGCACTGGTATCCGAATTGCTCGATAGGCTGCTTGAAAACGTATATGTTGCAACAGAAGGGAGGGGAGTTGCGGCCACCATGTACATGAGGCACCCGAGCCTGGTTGTGGTTACTCCTGAAGGTGATCGTTATGCCCATGATGGATGGCACTTACGATCATCTGCCGGCCGTGCGCATGGTGGCTCGGTAAGTCCAGCGGATGTGGAGGTGGAACGCAAGGGGTTGCATGACATCAGAAGCGACCTGCGTGTAGCTTCGGATACGCTGGAAGCTGCACGTCTGAGACTCGAGGCTGGGTCCGACCATCTGGCAAAGCTGAGGGAGGATTTGCATGTGGTGGAGGAGGAACAGCGTGGCAATGAGTCCGTACTAAAACAGTTACGTTACGAGATATCAACAGAGTCCACCAGACTTGGAGAGATTCGAGCGGATCGTGCCGCAAGAGGATCCAGAGTATCGATTGCCCGGGGCGATCTCGGTGAGTTCAAGGCGAAGCTGGCCTCCTTGGGCGCCGACGAGGATGATGCAGCGGCACAAGCCGCACAAGCGGAGGCCGCTTTTGGTGATCTCGAAGCCAAGAGGATGTCCGTTGAGGCGTTAAGGCGCGGGTTGGAGATTGAGGCTGCTGGTATTGCGGAGAGAAGGTCTATCCTGACCAGTCGACTTGAAGACATAGAGAAGAGAATCGCAGAGAGCCGGCATCAGGTGGAGGCATCCAACAAGACGCGTTCTGAACTCGAAGTGGCCCTGGTAGGAGTTCAGGCTCTGATGCGAATTGCCGCGGAGTGTTCTGAGCGCCTAGAGGAACTTTCGGCAGTGCTCCGCACCAGGCAGGAGGCACTGTCTACCGCTGCCAGGGAGAGCAAGGAGGAACTGGACGCATTGATGAAGGACCGCATTGCGAAAGAAGCTGACCTGGGATCTCTCCGTGATGCACTGGCGGATCTGTCTGTACGCGCCAGCCAGGATGAAGCGCGTATTGATAGCCTGAAAGAGGTGCTTCAGAGAGAGGTCGGTTGCAGCGTCGAAGAGGCTATGGCAGCTGTACCTCCGGAGGTAGAAGAGGGTAAGTCACTACCGATGCGCGCCAGGGAGATCGAGAGTGCTATTGCGTCGCTCGGTCCTATCAACGCTCTTGCTCTGGACGAACTTGCAGTGTTGGAAGAGCGTTACGCGGAATTGCAGGCGCAGGTGGATGACGTGTCTCACACTCGTGGAGAGGTAATGAAGGCCGTGGGAGAGCTGGACGAGGAGATGCTCAGGATGTTCATGGATGCATTCGAGGATGTTAACGAGAACTTCCAGCAGGTTCTTACTACTATGTTTCCAGGAGGATCGGGCAGGTTGTTCCTGACTGATTCGCAGAACATCCTTGAGTGTGGCCTGGAGATCGAAGCGAGACCTTCCGGCAAGGGAGTGAAGAGGCTGTCGTTGCTGTCGGGAGGGGAACGGTCGCTTGTGGCACTATCGTTTCTATTTGCCCTGTTCCGCAGCCGACCATCACCATTCTATGTCATGGACGAGGTGGAAGCCGCCCTAGACGATATCAATTTGAATAGATTTCTCGATACGGTGGCCAGTTTCCGGAACGAGGCGCAAATGATCATAGTGAGCCATCAGAAGAGGACCATGGAGATGGCTGATGTCCTCTATGGCGTATCCATGTCTCGTGATGGCACTTCCAAGGTGCTCAGTAAGAAATTGGAGGATTAATGCTGGTAATCATTCTTGTAGTTGTTGCAGTATTGCTAATTGCGAGCGTAGGGTGGCTGGCTGGTGCCAGATCGAGAAAGTCGAGGCATGGGCTGGAAACGCAGCCCGCCAGGTCGGTATCCGCTGACGAGCGGGATGGTGCAGTCTTATCGGAACATCCAGGAGTTGCCGGGCCGTCCACCGTGAAAGGTGACATCAGCTCCGAGGCCCGAGGCACGCACGACCGATCCGCTGCGGCCACCAGGCCGTCCACCGTGAAAGGTGACATCAGCTCCGAGGCCCGAGGCACGCACGACCTGTATGGCGGGATGGGAAAGTCCAGAACACTGGTAGGGGGGTATCTCAAGTCGCTACGGATGCGCCCGGCTGTGTCGGAGGATATGTGGGAGAGGCTGGAGGAGGTCCTTCTCAGCGCTGACATAGGATTGGCCACCACTGAAATGGTGCTTGGTTCATTGCATGAGAGGGTGAAGGCGGAAAAGCTGAGAGATCCAGCTGATATTGTTTCCGCTCTCAAGGCTGAAATACTTTCTTGTTTCAACCTGGCTGACGGTGTGGATGGCGCCTCTCGAGGTGCAACTCGCAGTGACTTGGAGAGTGGCTCAGATAATGGCTCCAGCTGGCCAGGCAGGGGCCTTACGTTGGAAGATGGCGCTGTCAATGTGTGGCTTTTTGCCGGTGTAAATGGTGTGGGCAAGACGACGACGATAGGCAAGATCGCCATGGCGCAAGCCGCGGGCGGCCGTTCGGTGCTGCTCGCCGCAGGAGACACCTTTCGAGCGGCAGCCGGTGAACAGCTTGTGCTGTGGGGAGAACGTGCCGGGGTGGAGGTGGTGAGAGGCAAGGAAGGCGGTGATCCGGGGGCGGTTGTCTTCGACTCCATCGAGAAGGCTAGGGCGAGGGGATGCAATCTGGTCCTCGCAGACACTGCCGGCAGGCTCCATACCAACGTCAATCTTGTCGAGGAGCTGAAGAAGATACATAGGGTGGCGACTCGTGCTGTAGGCAAGGTTGCGGAGGTTCTCCTAGTGCTGGACGCTACTACTGGCCAGAACGGGATGGCACAGGCGCGCCAGTTTACCGATGCTGTGGGCATTACCGGGGTGGTGCTCACCAAGCTGGACGGCACTGCCAGGGGTGGTATTGTCGTGGCGATCGAGCGCGAGTTGGGAATCCCTGTCAAGCTGGTGGGCATCGGTGAGGGGCCGGACGATCTCATTGCCTTCGATCCGTCCGAGTTTGTGGAGGCTCTGTTCGGTTGACCCGGATGCGTAAAGGCGATGAATGAGCTAAGCTGTAACCACTGATGTTCGAGACACTCTCTGCACGCCTGGAAGGAGCATTTTCACGGCTACGTAATCGTGGTCGCCTATCCGATGCTGACGTGGACGGAGCATTGGCTGAGGTGCGCGCAGCTCTGCTCGAAGCTGACGTGAATGTCCGCGTGGCGCGCAGATTCGTGGATGGGGTGCGTGACAGGCTGGTGGGTGAGGAGCTGTCTCGTAGCCTGACTCCTGGCCAGCAGGTGATCAAGGCGGTAAACGACCAGCTGGTAGAGACTCTTGGCGGGGAAACCCTCAGGATCACCTACGCCTCGTCCCCACCGACGGTCGTGCTGCTTGCCGGGTTGCAAGGTTCTGGAAAGACTACTACATCGGCGAAACTTGGCCTATGGTTTGCATCCCAGGGTCGCAATCCACTACTGGTAGGAGCAGACCTCCAGCGGCCTGCTGCAGTTCGGCAGTTGGAGGTGCTTGGGCTACAAGCGCGTATTCCCGTTTTTAGCCGGCCTACGGATCCGGTAAGTGTGGCGGGGGCGGCACGGGAAGAAGCGCGGCGTCTCGGTAGAGATGTGGTCATTCTCGATACTGCGGGCCGTCTCGCTGTCGACGAAGTGCTAATGGAAGAGATCAGGCAGGTTTCCGGCGTAATCGTGCCAGACTATACGTTCCTTGTCGTGGATGCCATGACCGGTCAGGATGCCGTGTCAGTGGCAAGCTCGTTTCATGAGTCTCTCGGGCTCGATGCGGTTATCTTGACGAAGCTGGACGGGGATGCCAGGGGTGGTGCTGCCCTGTCCGTAAAGGAAGTTGTGGGCAGACCCATAGCTTTTGCTTCCACCGGCGAGCATTTGCGCGACTTCGACATGTTTTACCCGGACAGGATGGCGAGCAGGATACTCGGCATGGGTGATGTACTTACCCTTATTGACCAAGCGGAGCGTAATCTTGACAGGGAAGAGGCGCAAAAGGCGGCAGCGGGGCTCTTGGAGGGTAGGTTCACTCTGGAGGATTTTCTCTCGCAACTCCAACAGGTTCGCAAGATGGGGCCCATTTCGGGGTTACTCTCTATGCTGCCTGGAGTGCCCAAAGAGATCCGTCAATCGAAAGAGCTGATCGATGACTCGCAGGTATCGCGGGTGGAGGCAATTATCCGATCCATGACACCGTCGGAGCGGGTGAGACCGGAGATCATAGATGGCTCTAGGCGTGGTCGTATAGCCAACGGATCCGGGGTAACGGTGCAAGAGGTCAATCAGTTGCTCAAGCAGTTCAAGGAAGCGCAGCAGCTGATTCGCTCACCTTCGTTGCTCGGCGGTCTCCTAGGAGGGGGAGCTGGATTGGCCGGGTTGCGCTCTGCGTTTGCGGGAGGAGGTATAGAAGAGGCTGAAGGGCTTGGGCCGGGAGGAGCATATCCAACCGGGCCGGCTGGGGCTTTGGTGGATGGCATGGGAGCCTTGGCGGGAACTCCAGGGTTGGAGGGTGGCGGAGGGTACCTGCCCGCACGCCGAGGTTCTGGTCCGTACGGCCAAGGGGAGGCGCAGGGGACGAAGCCGGAGAGCTTGAATGCGCGCCGGGGCAAAGGCGGTAAACACAAGGGGAAAAGTAGTGGTAGGGTTACACCCAAAAAGAAAAAAGGTTGAATTGAACTATGGCAGTAAAGTTGCGCTTAAAGCGTATGGGTAAGAAGAAGCAGCCCACGTACAGGGTTGTGGCAGCGGACAGCCGCTCTCCGAGGGATGGAAGGTTTATCGAGGCTATCGGGGTGTATGCACCGCGTGGCAAGTCAACAATCGAGCCGGATGCCATTGTCGAGATCGACAACGAGAAAGCCGTACACTGGCTGAGCAAGGGAGCGCAGCCGACACCGCGCGTGGAGCGTCTGTTGCACGAAACCGGCGCGTGGGAGATGTTTCAGGAGTCGAAGGTCGGCGGATGAGCGAGGAAGCGGAGAATCTTTCCGGAGAAACCGACGGTGCTGGTCGGCCAGGTGAGCCAGTCGCCGGACATGGCGGTCTGGGCAAGTCGCAGGAGGTGCTTGCTTACCTGGCTCGCTCTATTGCCAGGGAGCCGGATGCAGTTAGGGTATCGGGGTCGGTGGAGGGCAACAAAGCGTATTTGAAGATATCGGCGGCAAAGAGTGACATGGGTAGGCTGATAGGACGAGGTGGTCGGGTGGCCAATGCGATCAGGATCCTGGTCAAAGCCGCTGGTTCTCTTGATGATCTCGATACAGATGTGGAGTTTGTGGACAGCTGATCAGCCGTAAGATGGCTAGTCGTGCGTCTTCCAAGCTGTTGGAAGTCGGTCGGGTTGCAAAGGTGCATGGGATCCGTGGCGAAGTGATCGTGAGCTTGTTTACCAGTAGAGTCGAAAGGGTTGCAGCGGGGAGCATTTTATATCCTGCCAGCCGTGGCGGGCGTGCCAGTCGTGAGCGTGCTGTGGTTGCAACCAATGATGCAGGCGGCGCTTCCTATACTACGGCCTATGGCAGGAAGAGTGATGATACCCTGCCCGATTCACTTGTCGTGAAACGCTCCAGGTTTACCGGCTGCAACGGGTACGCGGGTAGGTGGATTGTGGCATTCGACGGTGTGGACAGCCGGACCTATGCGGAACGCCTGGTGGGGGCGGTACTCACTGCGCTGTCTGTGGAGAATCCGGGAGGCCTCTGGGTGGACGATCTGGCAGGATGCACAGTGTACGATACGACTGGCAGGGTTGCCGGAAAGGTGGCCGCGATGCTCGTATACCCTGGTGGTGACCTGCTTGAATTGGAGGATGGGAAGATGGTGCCACTTGCCTTCGTGGTATCACATGAGGCTGGTAGGGTGGTGGTGGATGTGCCTGAGGGTCTGTTGTGAAGATTGACGTATTCACGATATTCCCGGAGATGCTATCCAGTTATCTCTCGTGGTCGCTGATCGGGCGTGCTCGAGCGCAGGGTCTGATCGATATTTCGGTACACGACATACGATCGTTTTCCGGTGACACCAGGCGGTCGGTGGACGGCAAGCCATTCGGGGGAGGAGCCGGTATGGTCATGTTGCCTGAACCGGTTTTCGAGGCGGTGGAAGGCAGCCGGTGCACAAGGCCGCTGTTCCTGCTCGCTCCATCGGGTAAGGTATTTGACCAGGCAATGGCAACCGAGATGGCGAATCTCGGATCGTCGACCGATGGCGGGTTCTCCCTGTTGTGCGGACGCTACGAAGGAGTGGACCAGAGGGTGGCCGATTACCTTGCCGATGGTGAGATATCTGTTGGAGACTATGTGATTTCGGGGGGGGAGCTTGCTGCACTTATTGTGATAGAGGCAACGTGCCGGCTTGTACCGGGGGTGATGGGGAACGACGCATCCGTTACGGAAGAATCATTCAACGATGGATTACTTGAGTATCCCCAGTACTCCCATCCGCGGTCATTCAGAGGCTGGGAGGTACCGCCTGTGCTTCTGTCGGGCGATCACAGGCGGATTGCGTCCTGGCGTAAGGCATGGCAGTTGAAGCTGACGATTGAGCGTAGGCCGGATCTTATCGAAGCTAGGGGTGGAGTCACTCCAGAGGAGAGAGAGATGATCACGTTGCTGGACTCAGGGCTCTTCAACCAGTAGGCGGCGAGACATCTGCTATAGTAAGAGGCTTAGCGGATAGGTTCCACGGTGAGTCCCACGGTGCTATGGCGTGTCGGCATGTGTAGTGCTGCCGGATTTGGGAGTGATGCCGGTGCAGCGCAGGCATGCCGCGGATTTACCAGATTTAACAACAAGTTGAGTATAGGTGTTTTGAGATGGAGATGATATGAACGCTACAGATATAATTGATCGTCAGGCGCTAAGGGGTGATATTCCCGATTTCGGTCCGGGAGATACCCTGAAGGTCCACGTGAGGGTCGTGGAGGGTACGAGGGAACGTGTCCAGGTATTCCAGGGGGTTGTACTGAAACGCCAGGGGGCCGGCGCCAGGGAGACCTTTACTGTGAGAAAGGTCAGTTTCCAGGTAGGTGTCGAGAGGACATTCCCTGTGCATTCTCCAGTGATTGCCAAGATTGAGGTAGTGTCGAGGGGCGATGTGAGGCGTGCAAAGCTTTACTACTTGCGTGACCGGATCGGCAAAGCTGCAAAAGTAAAGGAGAAGCGCTGACCGGGACGTAGTTCCGGTAAGTAACACGCCCAGTCTGATATACTTTCAAGGTGATTAGGCTCCTGTGTGGACACGCCTGAAGCTTTCGGCGAAGCTTACTCCTACCTTCTGGCCTTCCCCTCGAGCTCTCTCCCTGATCAGGTCACCGATCCATTCTGTACCATCCACCTGGCTTTTCTGGCACTCTATCGATG
Source organism: Actinomycetota bacterium (assembly GCA_023379675.1). Classification (GTDB taxonomy): domain Bacteria; phylum Actinomycetota; class Acidimicrobiia; order Acidimicrobiales; family JAMCPL01; genus JAMCPL01. The sequence continues at coordinate 52,889 of JAMCPL010000010.1, forward strand.
CAACCTTTCTCGCTATACTTGCCGTGATGTCTATCCATATGGATGGTTCCAGGGTTCCCGATAGGTAGGCATAATCCACCTGGTGTGGCTTGCCAGCTTCGGGGAAGTACAGAGGCATGGCTGCAGCCGGTGCAAGGGCATCCAGCGTGGCCATGCCAATTATGCGGTGGTCTCGATGGTTGATGTATTCCTCCCCGAACACGATTGCTGTTGGGTCGGGACAGAACACCACTTCCGGCTGTACTTCCCTGATGCACCGGACCAGCTTGCTGACCAGATCGAGATTGTTCTCTATCTCACCGTCCGGATAGCCCAGCAGGCGGGGCGTATTGCAACCTATAACCTCTGCCGATCGTTCCGCTTCTTTTTTTCGAACGGCAGCCAGCTCTTGAGGATCAGCTGATGTGCTGTGAGATCCCTTTTCTCCTTCCGTGCAGATTACGATTTCCACGTTGCAGCTGGCTTCAGCCCAAAGTGCAAGAGTACCTGCACACGATATGAATGGATCATCAGGATGAGCATATATTGCAAGAGCTGTGCGTGGTATTTCCTGGATCGCTGAGGACGTTCCCGATGATTGAGCGGGCGGGGCCATCACGTATCGTTTCCAGCTGGTTTGCCATGCCTAATGGTCCTGGATTCTGGTGTTTCGCCCTGCGGGTATTTCTTGCTGCCGCTCTGACCCTGCGTATCCCTGCCGCCCTGGCGGTAACGCTGCGTGTGGTGCTGCGCGTCATTGCTTCCGGAATCCCCGGGCTCCCTGGCATGTTCGCCGCTCGTGCCAGACCGCACGTGCCGGGTTTCTTTGATTAGTAGCCCGACCTCACGTTCGAAATCGCTGGGATTGGCGAAGTTCTTGTACACCGAGGCAAATCTCAGGTAAGCAACTTCGTCCAGTTCCCGTAGCCGATCCAGGACGGCGAGACCTATCTGGCTGAAACTGACTTCCTTGCCCGAAGTCTTCAACGATTCTTCGACCAGTTGCACCAGCCTGCCAATCTGCTCGGCACTAACCGGCCTGTTCTTTGTGGCCGCCCGGATCCCTCTGGCTACCTTGGCCGCTTCGAAGGGTTCTCTCGAGCCGGATCTCTTGATGACCCACAACGGGGCATCCTCCAGGCGTTCGTAAGTGGTGAACCGTCGCCGGCAGTTGAGGCATTCCCTCCGACGCCTGATGGATTCACCGTCGTCGGCCAGGCGGGAATCCACAACCTTGTCTTCCGAGTTCTGGCACCATGGACATCGCATGTTAGCAGGATAGCTCGTTTTTCCGGTACCGTCGAGCAAGACGCAGGCCGGCAGGGAGGTTAGTCAATGTAAATATGCAAGAATGTAGACATGGAGTTGGTGCTGGCAATCGATATTGGCGCTTCCAAGATATCCTGCGGGCTTGTAGATGCTGCCGGGACGGTGCTTACCGTGAGGCGAGTGAAGACGCCGGTGGATCGTGATGCCGATGGGGTTTTCGATGCGTTGCGTGGTGCGGTACGCGGGACGCTGCAAGATGGGGTTGTAGCAGGCCACCCTCCACCGGTGGCTTGCGGGGTTGGAAGCGTAGGCCCCATGGAGAGTGGTGGCGTAACGGTGTCTCCACTGAATATCCCGTCGTGGAGGGCTTTCCCTTTGCTTGCCAAGGTCGAGGACCTGATCGGGCTGCCTACGGCGATTGACAATGATGCCAAGGCGCTTGCACTTGGTGAGGGGTGGGTAGGAGGAGCCAGGGGTGTGATGGATTACTTGTCCATGGTCGTTTCGACCGGAGTAGGTGGAGGCATCGTGCTCGGTGGTAAGCTCCTAAATGGTCACGGCGGCAATGCCGGGCACATAGGTCATGTGATCGTGGTACCAGACGGCCGCCGGTGTACGTGCGGTGCTTACGGGTGCCTGGAAGCCGAGGCATCCGGCACGGCCATTCAAGCCATTACGGGACGGCATCCGAGCGAGGCTTCCGCCGGTATGATAGAGCGTACCGGCATGCTCGTCGGTTTGGCCGTGGCATCGGTAGCCAACTTGTTGGATTTGCAACTTTGCACGATTGCCGGCTCGGTGGCGCTTGGTTATGGCAGGCGATTCTTCGATGCGGCTAATAGGGAATTGGCTGTCCGATCCCGTATCTCTTACGCTGCAAAGGCACGGATCGAGCCGTGCGGTCTCGGTGCTGAGGGTCCACTCGTGGGCGCCGGTGCTGTAGGCTGGCGAGGAATCGGAAGGTTGATGTGAATGCGGTCAGGTTGCAAAGATCGGCGTCGGATGCGGTGATGTATGCCTCGATTGTCTTTGTTGCTCTTGCGGTACGACCCTGGTTATGGCCTATAGCGATACGTCAGGCATTTCGGATTTCACCGTCCCGCTGGTGGCTGAAAGTGCCGCCACTCCCTGGACCGGACTCTGGGTATATACGCATGAGGTCCATAATCGCTTATGGCGGCGATGGTAGGCAGATTCCGGATGCTGGCGATATCGTGAGGTATATGGAGTGGTGCAGGGATGCCGGCCGTTACACCCGGTGAGCAGGCCAGAGATCCGGTAGATTTTCGTAGAGACGCTTGCGTGCCTTGAATATGTGGCAAGTGGTAGAGAGGCGGGGTTCTGCCGGGGCGCTTCATAAGATGTGGCCCGACCGCTACCAGCGTGCTTCGCGTACGGTGGCATTCAGCGAGGTGACCAACGAAGCCCTTGTCGTAGGTAGTATGCAGCCTCTCGCGGGTGAACAGCTCGACCTCCCTTCGGCATCCGGCATGGGTAGGGAAGGGCATCCTGCTGATGCCAACCTGGATGTTACTCGTGCCAAGCCTGCCGGGATGAAATGTCCCCTGGAGGTGGTCAGGCGCCGTAGTGGCGGCGGGGCCGTCTACGTTGCTCCTGGGCAACAGCTCTGGGTGGATCTGTGGATTCCGAGGGATGATCCTCTTTTCGAAGAGGATGTCCTGCGAACATCAATATTGGCCGGGCGGGTGTGGGCTCGTGCCTTGGAGAAGCTGGGGGTGTCCAGAATAGAGATTCATGGAGGGCGGGTGGCGCTTGGGCGGTGGGGGGCTCTTGTGTGTTTTGCATCGCTCGGACCAGGTGAAGTGCTTACTGGCGGGCGCAAGTCAGTGGGTATAGCACAGCGCCGTGATAGAGATGGTGCGTGGCTCCAGACCATGCTCCCGCTTATATGGAATCCTGCCTATTGGGTTCCCAGCCTGACCTGTGCCGGCATGAGACAGGAGGATTCCAAGGCCCTAGAGCAATGGCTTATGGATAACGTCGCTGGTCACATAGACAGTCCTCTTGGATCGATCGCACGTAACGCCCTGACGGATGCGATCGTTTCTCATCTCCCGCTGTAGCGCGGGGTAGTGCAGGGTTGCACAAGTGAAAAGATATAAGTCGTGTTTCCCGCGAGTCATTCAGGTTGCCGGCAGGGCGGTGGACTTTGGCGGTGGCAGGTCGGTCTTAGATGCTCAACGGATAGGTATCTAGAGCTTGCCGGCCCCCAGCCGTCGCATCGCTGTGAAGTCGTGCGTTGTCCTTGCGCTCCGGCATGAACAACGTGCTCCGCGATACCTGTCCCGCACCAGCCCACCGGACTGTTATGCTCCCCCGCCTTGTGCTGCTTGCCTGGCTAACCGGCTCACTTATCCAACCTGCCTATCTAATGAGTCTCTGAAGAATAATCGGCGAAAAAAAATGCCGGGTATCCACCTCTGGGGGGCATAGTGGTGTAAAGTGGATTAAATTGGAGCGCCAGGGAGGCGCACAGAGATAACTGCGAGGCAACTGCCTAATGTCGCCCTTGCTCCAAATGTGTATTACAGGATCGAGAGAAGGCTGATATGGAAGGTTTTTTTGGTCGTTATGACCATAGACTTGATGCCAAGGGGAGGTTGACCCTGCCTGCGCGCTTCAGCCCATCTTTTTCCGAAGGGGCTTTCCTATCTTCGTACTCCGATGGTTGCCTGGCTCTATGGACTCCTGTGGAGTTCGGTATCCGGATGAGAGAGATGCAGGAGAAAGCGTCCACTTCGGCAAAGTGGCGCAACCTGGTGCGCGTTTGGGCTGCCGGAACATATCAGGCTGAAAAGGATGCTCAGGCCAGGATCGTCATACCACCTCATCTACGTGCTTTTGCAGAGCTTGGGTCAGAGGTGGTCATTTCGGGGGTGATAGATCATGTGGAGATCTGGAATCCGGCTCGCTGGAGGGAGATGGAGGAGCCGCAAGAAAGGATGCTGGTTCTTGGCGAGGAGGCCATATGAGTGTGGAGGGGCAGCCATCATGAGTCCGGTATCCACCGGCAGGTATCACGAGCCCGTGATGGCTGGCACGGTTGTACGGCTTTTCCAGCCGGTGCCGGAAGGTGTCGTCGTTGATGCGACTATAGGTACCGGCGGTCATTCCGAGGCGTTGCTGGCTGCTTGCGATCAGGTGTCGGTGGCCGGTATTGACAGGGATGCCGAGGCGCTGGCTATTGCCCGGCTACGCTTGGCTCCGTTTGGGGACAGGGTCAAGCTCATCCACGGCAGGTTCTCGGATATGGAGAAGTTGCTGGTCACGAGTGGGATGGGCACGGATTCGATTTGCGGGGTGTTGCTGGATCTCGGTATCAGTTCGTTGCAGGTGGGGGAAGCATCCAGAGGATTTTCTTACATGGCGGATGGCCCTCTTGATATGCGGATGGATGCCAGCCAGGGCATGACTGCAGCAGACATTGTGAACGAGGAATCCGAACAATATCTGACAAAGATATTCATTGACAATGGCGAGTACCGGAACGCGCGTAGGGTGGCAAAGGCTATCGTGTCATCCCGGCCACTACAGACTACCGGAGAGTTGGTACGGGTGATCACTGGCGTGTCCACCGGTAGCATGTGGCGGAGAAAGGGCCACCCGGCGAAACGTTTTTTCCAGGCGTTGCGGACAATCGTCAATGAGGAACAGGCGGAACTCGCCGGTGTGCTGGATGATGCTGTCAAACTGCTCATGGCAGGCGGTCGTCTTGTCGTGATTTCATACCATTCCGGGGAGGACCAGGTAGTGAAGGAGTCCATGGCCCGAGCGGTGAGCGGCGGATGCAAGTGCCTACCCCAGTTGCCCTGCCAATGCGGCGCAATTTCCCTGGGCCGGCTGGTATTCCGGGGAACTCGCAAGCCGCTGGATAAAGAGGTAGCGTTCAATCCACGTTCCAGGAGTGCTCGTCTGCGGGCGTTCGAGCGTGTACAGGTGGATGGACAGCCATGAAGGCTCTTCCAGCTACGCGCCGTAAAGGGTGTACCACTGGAGCGCCCGCATCCACCCGGCACGTAGATCCTGCCGCCGTAGGGAGGAAGCCCAGACCAAGCCCTTCGCCCCAGCGACTTCCGAGAAAGGCGCCAGTCATTGCCCCGGCGACTTCCAAGCCCAAAAGGACGTTCCTGCCTGGCTGGTCCCTGATTGCTTGCGGGTGCCTGTTCCTGCTGCTCTGCGTAGTCGCGGTCCTGGCGGGGGCGGCACTGCTCACTTCCAGGCAGGTGGTGGTGGGAGAGCTGAAGAGCCGGCTGGCGTCGCAGCAGGCGCTCCGTAACGATCTGTCTACGGAATTGGGACTGCTCGGTCAGCCCGATCACCTACTTTCAAGGGCGCTTGCAGCAGGAGTCCCTGCAAGTCCAACAGCAAATTCTACCGCGCACAGTGCCGTTCGCGGTGCTGCTGCAAATTCCCCTACGCATATCAGTGCTCATGCCGGTCAAAGCGCCATGGCTGCACCTCAGAAGTTTCCCCGTAGTAGCAGCGGGAGAATGGTGCAGGAGGGCACTCGGCAGGCAGCCCCCGCGAAAGAGGGCACTCCGCAGCAGGATGTTCCAGCTGGGAGTGCTACGCAGGGCAGTACCAACTCGGTATCTACGCCTTCTTCGGGCTTGCCATCCAGGCCAGCAGGTCATGGCGGCGCGACCCAAGGGAGATCAACGAGAGGATGAGTCGCTGGAAAGATGGAGATGGCCGTCGCCACCAGCAGGGGGAGCGGCATCCAGGCAATGGCACCGAAAGGCGGCGACCAGGAGAGGGCAATCCAGGGGCTCGGCGTTCCGGTGAGCGGCGAGTGAGTGAGCCTGGGGAGAGGGCGCAGGGGGCGCCGCAAGGTCATCCAGGGGCTCGCCGTCCTCGCCAGCGGCTGTTAAGCCACCGGCGGCAGAGGGTCCGGGGCCCTGGAGATGCTTCTCGCCGCCTCGCTCGTAGGAACGGTGTATCAGAGGCACGTTATGTATCTAGAACCGGGTGTTCCGGCTACAATCCTACCTACAGGAGTCCACTTCCGAAGAGACGTATCGGAACTATTATTGCTGGCGTGCTGCTGACATTCGTAGTGATCCTGGTTCGCTTGACTTACGTTCAGGTGGTGGATGGTCCTAGCTATGCTGCTTATGGCAGGCAGGAGGTGGCTCAGCGCGTATATGTCCCGGCGCTCAGGGGACCTATCTATGCTCGTGACGGCAGGCTGCTTGCCGAGTCCATCCAGCGCCAGCGACTTATAGCCGATCCATTTCTTATCCATCATCCCCGGCGTGACGCCAGCAAACTCGCGCCAATTCTCGGCATGCCGTCACATACACTTACCACCATGATGAGCAAAAGATCCGGTTATGTGATACTTGCACAGGACGTCGCCAATGCTACTGCAAACAAGGTAATGAACCTTGGGTTGGCAGGCATTACCACCCAGCCGGTGGAAGTCAGGATTTATCCACCAGGTTCACTCGCCCAGCCATTGATAGGAACGGTGAACTGGAAAGGTCAGGGTGCCGCGGGGTTGGAATACCAGTACAATTCTCTACTATCAGGACATCCCGGATGGGAAAGCGTATCGTTCACTCCAGACGGGGTTCCGCTTCCTGGCGGGAACCGTACACTCATCCCAGCTGTGAACGGGACCGGCCTCGAACTTACCATTGACGAGCCGCTCCAGTATGCTACCGAGGAGGCATTAGCGTCGGAGATCCAGAAGCAGCGTGCAACCGGGGGGACAGCGATCATAATGGATGTGCATACTGGTGCAGTACTGGCCATGGCAAGTCTCAGTGCAAATCCAAAGACTCGAACGGTAACGGAGTCACCTGTCAACCTGGCTACCAACTTGGTCTACGAGCCTGGATCGGTGTTCAAGATCGTTACCTTCTCGGCATCCCTGACAGACGGCATCATTACTCCCAATACCATGATCACCATCCCATCTTCGTTGGATATGGGAGGTTGGACGTTTCACGACGCGTGGTCGCATGGCGTGATCAAGTACAGCGCAACCCAGGTTATAGCTTATTCGTCAAATCTTGGTACGATTCTCATTACCGGGAGACTGGGCAAGTCAAGACTTGCCGCACAGATATCGGCTATGGGTTTTGGACAACCTACCGGCCTCCATTTCCCAGGCGCTTCGCCGGGATTGGTGAATCCACCTTCCCAATGGTCGGCGTCGGCGATGGGGTCTACGCCTATAGGAGAGGATACTGGAGTCACCCCGATGCAGTTGCTGGATGCTATGAACACTGTAGCCAATGGAGGGGTATTCGTGCCTCCCAGATTGGTTCGCGCCAGGATATCTCCCACTGGCAAGCTCATCAGCGTCCCGAGACCTCATACCCGGAGGGTATTCCCGCAAGGTGTTGCGAACGAACTGTCTACGATGCTCGAAAGGGTGGTCATGTATGGCACTGGCGTAAAGGCCGGAGTTCCCGGATACAACGTATCTGGAAAGACTGGCACCAGCAAGGTGTCCAGCCAGAACGGTGGAGGTTATGTGCAAGGCGCCTACTGGGGAACATTTTGCGGGTTCGTCCCGTCACAGGATCCGGCGCTTTCCGCCTGCGTAGTAATGGACAGGCCGGACCAGTATTTCGGGGGATCAGCTGCAGCACCGGTATTTAGCCAGATCATGCAGTACGCGGTACATAGGTTCGGGATACCTCCGACTCCGGGTGGGGGGATCACTGGGGGAAAGTACCGTCCCATCGACTTCCCGTCTGCGGGCGGACCCAATCCCTATGATTACTTCAATCCCGTAGGCACGCTGAGGTCTCAAGTGAGCGCGGCGGTGGCCGGAAACGGAGCGAGGATCGGGTAGCGATGCCATCACTACATCCATTATCACTACATCCATCATGCCAGTCTCATCGACGCGCGTGGAATATGTTCCGTCGGCGGCTGGGCATGATCGACGCGGGAGGCGATCGGCCGGGAAGCCTGCGGTGGCAATGCTGTTGAGCGGCCTTCTCGACGGGATCAGGCCGGTCGACATGGTAGGCGAAGTGTCAACAGCTCAAATATCGTCTGTATCATACGACTCGCGGGAAGCCTGCGATGGAGCTCTGTTCTGCTGCCTGGCTGGAACGCGTTACGATGGGCATGAGTTTGCGGGACGGGCGGTGTCGAATGGGGCGTCGGCCCTGCTGGTCGAGAGGCGCCTGGATATAGCAGTCCCTCAAATAGTTGTGGCACGAGGCACCGCTAGGGCGGCCATGGCGGTGATTGCCGCTAATTTTTATGGCAGACCCTCCGGATCCCTTGTCATGTCCGGGGTTACCGGTACCAACGGCAAGACGACGGTAGCTCATATGGTTGCGTCTATATTGCGTGCTGGCGGGTTGCGCACATCGGTCATCGGAACCCTGGGAGGCGGACGGACTACCCCTGAGTCCACCGATCTACAGCGAAGCCTTGCACAAGCACGAGATTCCGGTTTCAAGGCCGTATCCATGGAAGTCTCATCCCATGGCATGGTACAGAATAGGGTGGATGCCATACGTTTCCAGGCGGCAGTGTTCACTAATCTCTCTCCCGAACACCTTGATTACCACAAGACGATGGATATGTATTTTGGAGCCAAGGCTGCGCTGTTTGTTCCGGAGAGAGTCGAGAACGCCATCATCAACGTTGACGATCCGTGGGGAAGGCTGCTCACGGAGAAGGTGTCCGGCGTGCCGGTGCTCCGGTACGGTGCAGATGAGGCATCCGAGGTGAGCCAAGATGAATATGGGAGTTCCTTTCGCTGGAGGGGTATGCAGGTAAGAATCCAGCTGGCAGGCAGGTATAATGTCCTCAATGCCATAGCCGCTGCCAACGCGGGCCTTGTACTCGGAGTGGACGAGGACGCGATAGCAGAGGGGCTTGACACGATGGAGCCCGTTCCGGGGCGGTTTGCCCTGTACCGGAGTCCTTCCGGCGGAGTCGTGGTGATAGATTACGCACACACTCCAGATGCTCTGGAAGCAGTCCTAATGTCGGCTCGGGAGATCATGCACGAGCCGAGAGGGCGGCTTACATGTGTATTCGGCTGTGGGGGAGATAGAGATGCGAGCAAGAGGCCCCTGATGGGATCGGTGGCAGCGAGGCTGGCGGATAAGGTTGTGGTGACTTCCGACAACTCCAGAAATGAGGACCCGGTTGCAATTATGGACGAGATAGTATCGGGTATCGGCGCCGATGATCGTAAACGCCTAGTGGTGGAGATCAATCGCCGTAAAGCGATTGAGTTCGCCGTTGTGCAACTCCGGGATGGTGACGTAGTGGTGGTGGCAGGCAAGGGGCACGAAACCGTCATGGAGGCGGGCGGCAAGTGTGTACATTTCAGTGATGCCGAGGTGGTCACCGGATGCATGGCAGTGCTGGCTGGTCGCCAGGGAAACGTTCCTGGAGGGTCGTTGTCCGGTGATGCAGGCCGTTCCTGGGTAGTAGGTGCTGACCTGGGAGTAGGTACCGATCCGAGAGTAGGTGACTCCGGTAGGTCAATAGAGGGCGGCGCGGGTAGCACCGGAGGACTGGCATGCTCGGATTGATGGTTGCCGGGGGCATGGCACTGATCGTTGCAGTGTTCTGTACACCCGTTTTGCGGCGCTGGCTGGTGGCCAATTCAATAGGGCAGTACATACGGGATGACGGTCCAAGCATGCACAGGGCGAAGGAAGGCACCCCGACCATGGGCGGCATAGTACTATTCGCTGCGTTGTGTGTTGGCTACTTTGTAGCGCATATGATTACCTCTGTCCGGATGAGCGCCGATGGCGTGCTGGTTGTCGGGCTTGTAGTGGCCTTTGGTCTGATAGGGCTTATCGATGACTGGCTCAAGGTGCATAACAAAAGGAACCTTGGGCTGAACAAGCGGGCGAAATTTGCCAGCCAGGTGGCGGTAGCACTGCTGTTCGCGGTAGGGTCTGAGAAGTTTGGGCATGCAAGCACTTTTCTGTCTTTTACCCGATGGAACTCTACAGGGGTAAATCTGGGGTCTATAGGTTGGATCGTGTGGGTGGCATTGATCGTGGTCGGCTCTTCCAATGCTGTCAATCTAACCGATGGTCTCGATGGTCTTGCCGCAGGTTCGCTGGCGCTCGTCTTTGCGGTGCTTGCAATTATCGGGTATTGGCAGTTCAGGCATTTCAGCATATACAGAGTGTCTTACTCCCTGGACTTGAGCCTGGTTGCCGTCGCCCTTGCAGGGGCCTGCGTGGGATTTCTATGGTGGAACGCGGCGCCGGCGCGGATATTCATGGGCGATACCGGGTCACTGGCCATGGGAAGCGGGTTGGCGGGGATTGCCATACTCATGAATTTGCAGTTGTTGCTGCCGATCTTGGGCGGGCTGTTTGTCATAGTGACGCTTTCAGTCGTTGTTCAGGTGATCAGCTTTCGGATCTTCAAACGCAGGTTGCTGAAAATGGCTCCCCTCCATCACCACTTCGAACTTTCCGGTTGGCCGGAGTCCACGGTCATCGTGAGATTCTGGATCATGGCGGGCCTTTTCGCCGCTTTTGGACTGGGACTTTTCTATGCTGACTACCTGTCGGTTACGAGGCTGTTGTCGAAGGCATGAAAAGGGATGGAAATGGCAGGTAATCATACAGGTGGTTATGTATTAGTATTTGGAGCTGGTGTCACCGGGCGTGCGGTGGTGGATATGCTCTTGTCAGAGGGACAGGACGTGGTGGTCGCGGACGATTCAGCAGTTCCCAGGCGCGCTGTGTTTGAACTTAACATGCCTGATGGGTATGCACGACCTGGTGGTGGCATACGGATAGTAAGGGCTCCCAGAAACCGAACGCTCGAGCGGCTTGTAGCTGGTGCTGATCGGGTGGTGGTGAGCCCGGGGGTACCTCGAAGCCATCCGATCCATCGGATGGCCGCAGGTAAGCTGACGAGCGAGGTCGGTCTTGCCAGGGCGCGTCTGCAGATTCCTTTTGTGGGCATCACCGGCACCAACGGAAAGACCACTGTAGTTACTCTGGTAGCATCTATGCTCGAAAAGTCGCACTTCAGGGTGGCAGCGGCAGGCAACATCGGATTACCACTGATTAGCGTCATCCACCGCTCGATTGACGTGGTGGTGGCCGAACTCTCGTCATTCCAGCTGGCAACGACCAGCGATCTTGCGCCCACTATAGGTGCATGGCTTAATTTTCAGCCTGATCACCTGGATTGGCACACGGATATGAAGGATTACCGTCTCTCCAAGACAAGGATATGGGAAGGCGTTGGGCCAGGTTGCAAGGTGGTGGCGAACTGGAATGACGAGGTAGTGATGGAGGCGGCAAGGCAGGCAACTGGTACTACAGGCGCCGAACTGGTTGCATGGGGGGATGGTGACGGGAGCTGGCATCGTGAGGGTGACCTCATTATCTCTCCCGATGGTGACACGCTGGTATCCATCCGGACGTTATATCGTAGCATGCCCCATGATGTGGATAACGCTCTTGCTGCACTTGCTGTTGCCACTAGTGCAGGTGCAAACCTGGATGGCTGTGCCGAAGCACTGGCTGGCTTCAACGGGTTACCGCACCGGGTGGAGTTGGTTGCCGATATCCAAGGAGTTCGCTACCTGGATGATTCCAAATCCACGACACCCAGTTCGACTGCTGCGGCTCTCGCTGGCATGGAAGATAGCAGTGCTGTGCTGATTGCTGGGGGGCGCAACAAGGGCTTGGACCTTGGAACACTGCGTTCCTGCGCGGATACGCTGAAGGCTGTAGTTGCCATAGGCGAGGACGCTCATGAAGTGATGGCCGCGCTGGAAACACTGTGTCCTGTCAAAGTTGCGGGGTCTATGGATGAGGCGGTGGCGCTGGCCACAGGTTTTGCCGATCGGGGAGATTCTGTCATTCTATCGCCGGCTTGTGCGTCGTACGATTGGTACGGTTCGTATGCTTCACGGGGTGACGATTTCCGGCGGTGCGTGCTCGAGCTGCAGGGCACTCACGTGTTTGGTGAGGATCCCAACCGTGGTGTGACAAATGTACCAGGAGGTGGGTGAACTATATGTCTAATCTTATGTCGAGGCTTATGTCAAAAATAAGACCAACTGCTGGGATAGTAGCTTGTGTTGCACTCCTGCTTGGTGTAGGTGTTGTGATGGTGCTTGCTTCCTCGCCTTACAGCTCGCTCGTCACCTATGGGTCGGTATGGTCAGTTTTCGAGCATCAGGTGGCATGGATCCTGCTGGGGACTGTGGCGTTTGTAGCTGCGGCCATGGTGCCCACTTCGTTCATAAGAAAGCTGCGTTATCCCATGCTCGCCGTCGCGCTTGGCCTTCTGGTCGCGGTGCTTGTGCCGGGGATCGGTCATAGCGTATCCGGGTCCAGCCGCTGGTTGGGATTCGGACCAGTTACTATCCAGCCGTCCGAAATAATGAAGTTTGTTTGGTGCGTATTTGCTGCGGATCTCCTGGATCGCCGCGTAGGGGAGGATTGGCGTCCAAGGGACGCGCTGATCCCGCTGCTTTCCTTCCTTGCAGTAAGTTGCGCTCTTATCGTCAAACAGCCTGATCTTGGTACGACAATAGTGATTGTATGCATAACGATTGCAATGATGGTGACTTCAGGACTATCTCTACCAGTGGTGCTGGAAGTTACACTGGGGTTGCTTGGCATCGGTGCCGGCCTGGCATTTGCAGCGCCTTACAGGCGTGCGCGGCTGCTCTCTTTTATCCATCCATTTGCGCACGAGTACAGTTCCGGTTACCAGGTGGTGCAGTCGTTGATCAGCCTTGGTACGGGTGGTGTAAGTGGGGTCGGACTGGGGCGTGGCTCTGCGCAGTGGGGCTTCCTGCCACATGCCCATACTGATTTCATTTTCTCGATCATAGGTGAGCAGGCGGGGCTTGTGGGCACAGTGTTGGTGGTGGTGCTCATATTCGCGTTGCTGGGCATGGGCATACGGGTTGTTGCCGCAGCGTCCGGTAAGTTTGAATCATTGCTGGCCGTTGGCATCACCTGCTGGCTGGCGGCAGAATCTATTATCAACATAGGCGCCACACTTGGATTGCTCCCAGTGACCGGGATACCCTTGCCGCTTGTGTCTTATGGTGGCTCCTCCATGTTGATTACTATGGCGGCGATCGGGGTGTTGCTGCGCATTGCAATAGATGCCGAGAGGGGTCTCACGGTTATCGAAGGAGGTCTGGCACGGAGCAGCAGGCATCCGGTGTACGGGAGACCAATGGGTCATGTCAATAGCTGAGTATGGACATATATGTGATGTGTGCCAGCAACGGTATGCAGAGGATGCTGGCCATATCAGGGTAGCCTGCCTTTCTCTCGTACTACCAGCGCTGGGGAACGAGGTATGACTGACCGTGCCGGTGGCCAGCATGCTGGCTTTCGTAGAAGGTATTTTGCCCTGGTTGCGGGCGGCGGGACGGCGGGTCATGCCAAGCCTGCCCTAGAACTGGCTCGGGAATTGGCCAGGCGCCATCCACCCGATTGCGTGGCGTTGGTTGGCGGAAGGCGGGGGCTCGAGAGAAAGGTATGGGAGCCGTCGGGAATGGAGGCGTTTTACCTGCCGGGTCGCGGGATGCCACGTATTTCGCGTACAGCTTCATGGACTGGTATTTGGGGTTACATATCCGAGATGGTGGTATTTTCTGCTGAACTCGCAATGGCTATGGCCGGATCTGCCGTGCTCGTGGCGAGGAAAAGGCCTGCTGTAGTAGTGGTATTTGGCGGTTATAGTGCCGTGGCGCCGGCTCTAGCGGCGGTTGCGATGAGGATCCCCCTGGTGGTTGCCAACGTAGATGCCGTGGCGGGTCGTTCCAACCAGATACTTGCCAGACTGGCCAAGGCCTCGGGAGTGGCGTGGCCGGGGACGGGGCTCCCGCGGGAGGTTGTCACGGGTGCGCCGGTAAGTCGATCCATCGTCGAGGCAGGCCGTTCCAGGCGCTCTGCTGGCGCCAGTGCCGAGAGTGATGCTGCCCGGAGAGAACTGGGTATTCCCGAAGGCAGGTTTGTAGTACTGGCAGTGGGAGGCTCGCTCGGAGCGCGCAGGCTCAACGAACTAGTGCTGGATATTGCATCCGCCTGGTCCTCCAGGGCAGATGTTGCGATATATCATATCGTAGGTGACAGGTACCTCGCTTGGGCTCAGACTCGTGCCATGGAACTGGGGTTGCCGGGCACTGGCGATGACCATGCGGACGGGGGAACTGGCATAGCGTATGTACAGGTAGGCTACGAGTCGCGGATGGATAGAGCCTACCTGGCTGCCGATCTTGCCATCTGCAGATCAGGCGCCATCACGGTTTCTGAGTTGGCTGCAGCCATCTTGCCAGCAGTTTTGGTACCCCTTCCTGGTGCTCCGTCGGCCCATCAGGAGGTGAATGCCCGCGTGCTCGCATCCCGGGATGCAGCTGTCATGGTAAGCGAAGACGGGCTGTCTGTGGAGAAGCTGAGATATGAATTGGAGCGCCTGATGGGTGATGAAGCCAGGCTGGACGGGATGGCCGCAAAGCTGTCCAGCCTATTTTCTGAGAACGCTACGCTGAGGTTGGCTGATCTGGTGGAGAAGTATGCCAGGGCGAGTTGATCTGTCGCACGCGCGTAGAGTGCACGTGATAGGTGCTGGGGGCGCAGGCATGAGCGCCATATCGACGGTACTGGCTGCTCGTGGCCATACTGTACATGGGAGCGATTTGAAGAGATCTGCCGTATCAGAGCGTTTGGAGGCTCTGGGCATACCGGTATCCATCGGCCACCGGGCAGAGAATGTCGGAGATGCCGATATGGTGGTAATTTCCACCGCTATTCCACGGAGCAATCCGGAACTGCAGTTTGCCATATCCACGGGTATAGAAGTATATTCGCGTGCCGATATGCTTGCTTCGCTGGTGAGTGATCGGCGAGTCATCGCGGTGTCTGGTACTCACGGAAAGACCACTACGACTTCCATGCTATCGCTTTGCCTGGTGGAAGCCGGTATGCACCCGTCGTTCCTGGTCGGAGGCGATATCAACGAGACGGGCACCAATGCAGTCTGGGACGAGGGCGAGTGGGTCGTGGTGGAGGCGGACGAAAGCGACGGAACGTTTCTGTCGCTCGACACAGAGGTGGCGGTAATCACGAACATCGAACCAGACCACCTGGACCATTACGGCGATTTTGAGTCTTATGTGGCCGCCTTTGTCGATTTTGCATCCATGGCCAAGCGAGGCTTTGTGACGAGTGCTGATAATGCGCGTGTCGCGGAGATTGCTCGTGATCTAGGCGGAGAATCGGTCGGCTTCGACAAAGGTGCGTCATGGCGCATAGTTGAAGCGACAATAGGTGCCGATGGGTCTTCGTTCAGGCTATCCCATAAGGGAAGCCTTCCTACCGAGATGCAATACGTACCCGTTACGGGTGAGCACAACCTGCGTAACGGCGCGCTGGCGGCTGTGGCGGCCAACCGTGCAGGGGTATCGTTTGCCGCGACGAGCCGAGCTTTGGCACGATTCAGCGGTGTTGCCAGGCGTTTCGAGCACCGTGGGAGCGCGCGAGGGATTACGTTTGTAGATGACTATGCCCATTTGCCTGGAGAGGTGGATGCTACCCTAAGGGCGGCAAGGTTGTTGGCCCCCAGGCGAATCGTGGCCGTTTTCCAGCCGCACAGGTACAGCCGTACCGCCGTGCTTGCCACCGATTTTGGCGATGCACTGGCCCTGGCGGATGTGGTGGTGGTATTGGATGTCTACCCAGCGGGTGAACCAGTTCGCCCCGGAGTTACAGGGTGGTTGGTTGCTGATTCGGTCAATTTCTCGAATCCGGGACTTCCCGTGCACTATGTCCCGCGCCGCAGCGATCTTCCTTCACTACTGAATGAGATATTATTGGAAGGCGATTTGTGTCTCACTATGGGTGCAGGCGACATAACCACCCTGGCGGACGAGATGTTGTTGCGCTGGGGGGAGGCCCGGTAGTAATAGCCCGAAGGCGGAGGTGGGTTATAGTGAATGCGATGGATCTCCACCAGAAGGACTTGCAGAAGGAGAGACTCCACGAGCAGCTGGCGTCTGCGTTCACGGAGCTATCGCGGGAGCTGAGCCCTCATGTACGGCAGAACTATGATATCGGCCATCTGACCACATATCGTGTAGGGGGAGCAGCCGCTGTGTATGTGGTTGCGCAGTCGCTCGAGGATCTGGAGGTCATCTACCGCATACTCA
Source organism: Actinomycetota bacterium (assembly GCA_023379675.1). Lineage (GTDB taxonomy): Bacteria > Actinomycetota > Acidimicrobiia > Acidimicrobiales > JAMCPL01 > JAMCPL01. Next base: position 69,303 of record JAMCPL010000010.1, read on the forward strand.
ATGTTATCGCCTACAGTGGCCCAATTCTGGTGCTCGGCAAGGGTTCCAATCTTCTTGTTGCAGATGGCGGATTTCCTGGCATAGCCGTGTCGTTGGGGGCAAGTTTTGGGCGTCTTGGAGTGCCCGGAGATTCGATACATGAAATCCTGCCTATGGCTGGATATGTTGGGCTCGAAAGCGGAACCGGGGTGCTGGTGAGGGCAGGCGGTATCCTTGCATTGCCCGTTCTGGCAAGGAAGTGCGTCTCCGTAGGCCTGCTGGGGGCGGAGTGGTGCGTGGGGATACCTGGTTCCGTGGGAGGAGCGGTGAGGATGAACGCTGGAGGGCATGGTTCCGACATGGCCGGCATCTTGGCGGGTTGCACTGTCTTCAATCTTTCGAGCGGTCACTCAGAGTGGCGGAAGGTCGACGATCTTCATTCCGCATACCGGTCGAGTGATATTCCTGCGGATGACGTCGTGCTTTTCGCTGACATGTTACTGGTTGCGGGCGACAGCCGGATGGGGCGGACACGCATTGCAGAGATAGTGCGATGGAGGAGGGAAAACCAGCCGGGAGGATCCAATGCAGGGTCGGTGTTCGTGAATCCACCGGAGGGGTCCGCTGGGATGCTCGTAGAGGAGGCTGGGATGAAGGGTGCACGTATAGGGACCGCGCAAGTGTCGGAGAAACATGGCAACTTCATACAAGTGGATGACGGTGGCTCGGCTAACGACGTATACGAGCTGGTTTGCCGGGTGCGCGAGACAGTAAAAGATCGCTGCGGCGTGGAATTGAGAACAGAGTTGTGCCTCGTGGGGTTTGCTGACGACTTACCAGGTGTGCATCGTGTGAGTGACTCGCACTGACGTTTTCCACCTTGACAAATGTCGTCGCCGGCTGCCGGATGTGCGCCATGCGGATTGCTACGACGTGTGCAGCTGGAGTTGTACATATTGTGGCAGGTAATTCCTATTTTTTGCCGTTTATGAATGGAAGCGGAAAAGAGGCTATAGTTGGTTTCAGGTATGATGCGCTCGAGCGTAGAGTCGCTTCGGGCATGAGGTTCAAGGAGAGGATATGGTGGCGTTGGAGTCTAACAATTACTACGCGCTGATCAAGGTTGCTGGTGTTGGAGGTGGTGGGGTTAACGCCGTCAATAGGATGATCGAAGCGGGCCTCAAAGGTGTCGAGTTCATTGCCATGAATACTGATGCCCAGGCATTGCTCATGAGTGATGCCGATGTGAAGTTGACTATTGGGGGTGACCTCACCAGGGGCTTGGGGGCAGGCAGCAATCCAGAGATTGGGAGACAGGCTGCAGAGGATCATCGGGCGAATATCGAAGAGGTGCTCAAGGGCGCTGACATGGTGTTCATTACGGCAGGCAAGGGTGGCGGGACCGGTACTGGAGCGGCGCCGGTGGTTGCAGAGATAGCGCGTTCGCTCGGAGCATTGACAATTGCAGTCGTGACGCGTCCATTCGGCTTTGAGGGAAGGAAGCGATCCACCCAGGCGGAACTGGGCATAGAGAAGCTGAGAGAGAAGGTCGATGCCATTATCGTCATACCCAACGACAGGCTGCTCACGGTGTCGAACGACAAGACGACCATGGTGGCTGCGTTCAGGGCAGCCGATGAGGTATTGCTCCAGGGAGTGCAAGGTATTACGGACCTGATTACGGTGCCTGGCCAGATCAACACTGACTTTGCAGATGTGCGTGCGGTGTTGGAGGGCGCGGGAACTGCAATCATGGGGATTGGCAGGTCTTCAGGCGAGGGCAGGGCCGTGAGCGCGGCTAGGGCGGCAATCACCAGCCCACTGCTGGAAGCCTCCATCGAGGGAGCACGAGGCATACTTGTCAATGTTGCCGGTGGTGCCGATATCGGCCTTTTCGAGGTCCATGAAGCAATGGAAATCATACACGCAGAAGCACATCCGGATGCCAATATCATCTTTGGCACAGTATTGGACGAGTCTATGGGTGATGAGGTGAGGATTACGGTTATAGCAGCTGGTTTCGAGAGATGGGAAGACGGACGTCACCGGGGTGCGCAGGCACCGGTGCGTGCAGGTGAGCGGGTAGCGGCCAACGGATCGGATCCGAGCAATAATGGATCCGCTGGCATCTTCGATGATCTTGGTGATGATGACCTCGATTTGAATCTGAGCGACGACGAATTCGATGTTCCCAGGTTCATGCGCTGAGACGGCTGAAACTGAGATCTGGGAGCGCATGGACAGCGCCCGTGCGGGCATTTTGGCAAAGGCGCCAGTGGGTCAGGTGTTCTGAACTTTCGTGATATACCTTGATTTCCAGGACACACCGGTCAAAGCATGCTGGACTGGTGCCAGCGAAGGGGACCTGTCAGGGTTACCGGTTGGATCGCAGCGCAGTGAGATGTTGCGATGGCTGATCGGGGACAGGTCTTTGCTGAGGGTACTACAGGTGCATGGTTCGGTCGTGGTTACAGAGGAGGCGGTAGGCGGTCAGCCGTTACGGGTGCCAAGTGGAGATGCGATTGTAGCCACCGGTGCTGGTAGGTGCCTCGTGATCCTTACCGCTGATTGCATGCCGGTTGCCCTGGCGTCATCCGAGGGTATATATGGCGCGGTGCATGCTGGTTGGAGGGGCCTGATGGCGGGGGTGCTGGAAAATGCAGTTGGTGCGATAAGGAGATACGGGGCGAGCAAGGTGTATGCCGCTGTAGGCCCAAGCATAGGCCCGTGCTGCTACGAGTTTTCGCAGGAGGGCGCAATGGCTGTTGCGGCCCGGTTCGGGATGGACGTCATGGCCACTAGCCATCGTGGTGCGATATCGCTCGATCTTGCCAGGGGAGCGGCAACGGCGCTTGAACGGGTCGGTGCAATTGTAACGTGGCAGGCCAATGAATGTACGGCATGCAGCGGTAAGTACTTTTCCTACAGATCGGGAGACCTGTCGTCGCGCCAAGCGATGTGTGTCTGGCGTGAGGATTGAACGGATGGGGGCGCAACTACCGTTGCCAGCGGAGGGAAGGTCCGGGCATCAGCGGATCGCCTTGGAGGGCTTGGATGTTCTAACCGATGAGGTGAGATCGCGGCTTGCCGTAATTCGCAATAAAATATCCGATGCCGGTGGGGACGTAAGTCGTATCACGATTGTTGCGGTTACCAAAGGATTTGGCCTCGTTGCGGTACGGGCGGCGCTCGGAGCGGGGCTGGTCAATATAGGGGAGAACTATGCTGCAGAGCTCATTCACAAGGCGGGGGAATTGAATGGCTTGGATGGCAGCGCCTGTCCACGATGGCATTTCATCGGTGCTGTGCAGCGAAGGCGCGTGGCAGCGCTGGGTAAGTACGTGGATTGCTGGCAGTCTGTGGCAAGGGTGAGCGAGGGAGCGGCGATCGCGCGTTACCGGCCGGGAGCCAGGGTATTCGTGCAGGTGAACGCTGCGAGGATGGAGGGGCGTAATGGCTGCTTACCGGAGGATGCATGCGATCTGGTCAAAGAGCTGAGGGGATTGGGACTGCGAGTGGACGGGCTCATGACCATAGGTATACAAGGCGATACTATCGCGACACACAATATATTCTCTGAAGTTAGGGACTTGGTCGATCGCTTGGAAGTGGCCGAAGTGTCCATAGGGATGACCGAAGATCTGGAGACGGCGGTACGTGCCGGCTCCACCATGGTAAGGATCGGAAGGGGGCTTTTCGGAAATCGTGAAACAATCCACCACTCCGTCACGTGACTCGTGTATAGTTGTTGCGAAAAGGAGGTATAGATGGCAGGTTCAGTCATGAAGAAGATGGCGTTCTATCTTGGGCTGACGGATGACGACTACGATGACCAAGAGAGTCTCCATGACAGCGAACAGGAGTTCAGCGATGGCGCTACAGCGGAGTTTTCCGGTAATACGGTCATCAGGCCCATCGGTAATGTGAGCAGGCAAGATGTACCGGAATACATGGATGGCGAGGATGAAGGCCCTAGGCGTGGCGGGCATAAGAGGGATCAGCACGTTACAGGCATCAGGCCACCGACGCCGCTACGTCCGATTGCGATGGAACCGGCCACTACGGAGTTTCTGGTTGTCCGCCCAGTGGAGTATGCAGATTCCAGGGTGGTGGCGGACCATGTGATGTCTCGCCAGCCTGTCATAATCAATTTGCAGACGGCGGAGCGGGATCTCATGCGGCGAATTATCGACACCTGCAACGGGGTGGCTTATGCTATAGGTGGTCGGTTGGACAAGGTGGCGGACCGGGTATTCCTGCTCACCCCTTCGAATATCAAGGTATCCGCGGCAGATCGTGAAAGGATCAAGGAAGACCAGCACCAGCAGGACGTGTGACCTATGTTCAGTTATCGCTCTACCTGATCTGGATGTGCATGACCGTTACAGATGGGGCGAGATTCTGAGCGAAGTGCAAGCGCGGTGGTGCAATGGAGGTGGATGTTACTCTACTGTCGCATAATATTCCGGGTGTCTATTCCTGGCGGTGAATGACGCTCGGCAGTTACCGGTACTAAGCTGATTTCTGTGGGAATTAAAGAAATACTTGTATTCTTGGTGGAAGCTTACATCGTGGTGCTGATCCTGAGGGCAGTATTGTCGTGGTTCCCCGTGCATCCGGGGTCACCTATAGGAGGGATTTCACGGGCGCTGGAGTCCATCACAGAGCCGGTGCTGGCACCAGTCAGGAGAGTCATCCCGCCAATGTCCGCCGGAGGCATGGGAATCGATCTGTCCTTTATTATTGTCCTGTTGCTCTTGCAGGTGGTTGCCATTCCGATTATACGGGCGCTGTAGAGATGGCTGGGTGACGGATAGGCACAAGTCGGACTGGCGTCCAGGTCAAGCTATCCCATTAGAGTACTTTAGGGCAGTTGGGTGGTGGAAAAGTACAAGTATCCACCACTTGTACCCTTGGAGTGGATAGTCTATTTACATGACTATGGAAGACGTATCAAACGAGCCAGTGCCCGAGCAGGCCGGTAAGATCACGAGCATACGTACTGTGGAATTTCGCCAGGCTTTGCGCGGCTACAACATCGACGATGTGGATGAATACCTCGAACAGCTGGCAGTGGAGGCAGATGCTGTTTTCGAGCGGATCAGGCAGCTTACCGAGCAGCTTGGTCATGCTAATGTCAGGGCGAGCCAGCTGGAGAGTGGTGCCGTTGTCCAGATGCAGGAAGCATCGAACCAGGTTGAGGCTGCCGCCGGCGCGCTCAATGACAGTACGGTCGAGTCGCTCCAAAATACGCTTATCCTGGCTCAGAAATTTGTGGATCAGACTCATGCTGAAGCCCAGGAACAAGCACGCAGCGTAATTGCTGCTGCTGAGAGCCGAGCCCAAGAAGTGCTTGAAAAAGCTGATGCCGAGGCGAAGAGGATGGTGGCAGAGACCGAGGGGCGCGTGAAGCAGGAAGTTGCTCGCTTGGAGCAGGTACGCTCGAAGCTGGTAGGAGAGGTCGAGGCGGTTGCACGGTATCTTGATGGCGAGCGAACCAGGTTGCGCGGGGCGTTGACTGAAATGGTGGCATGGGTGGACGAGCAGTTCAATCCTGCTGCTGCGGTGCTGAGCCAGCCCGCTGACCAGCGTGCGATGCCTGGCGCCGGCTCCTTGAGCCGGCCTGCCAGCGAATCCGTAAGTCCGGGAAGGGAGGATGGGTTACGGGGTGGCACCAGAAACGATGGCACCCGGATGACCGGAGCCGGGAGCAATGGAGCCGGGAGCAGTGGGACACACGGCGATGGTGAGGATGTAGGCAGTATCGGGACAGGTGTCACTGACCCGGCAGGCCGGTCTACGGTTTGAGGCTGTGTCGGACTTTGATGACCCGTTGAATCTATTTTCTTGATGGAAGTAATGACCTGTAAATAACTGCCTGGCGAGCGGAAGGTACAGGAATATCAGAGTGAATGGCGTCGTATCGCAATGGTTATAGTGTTGCCATCGGGAAGTGTAACGGTTTCGACATACGTATCTGGACTTAGCGCAGTCTGGTTGCTGATTTCGTTGCCAGCAGAGTCCCGGAGGTGCATTTCGAGCGATTGTGTCTGTTCTCTTACGTAGCTGCTATTATCGTTGACCGCTTGAATAATGGTTCCGGGCAGGGTCAGGCCGAGTATGATCCTGTCGGATATGTCCAGACCGGCGTTTCTTCTGGCTTGCTGTACCAGGCGTACGACATCTCGGGCAGTTCCTTCGCGAGCTAGGTTGTCATTGATCGCGAGATCAAGGACAACCACACCGGCATTTCCCGGCAGAGCGCGTCCGTTCTGCTCATTGAGCGGCACAAGATCGAGCGAGTACTCTCCTTGCTCCAGTGCGGTACCGTCCACTTCTACAGAATTGCCGTCCCCGAGATGCCATTTACCCTCTTTGGCCGCGCGGATGACATGCTGGGTTTTCGGGCCGAGCCGAGGACCCAGGGAGGCTGGGATGGTGGTCAGCTTCAACCGTGCCCAGGGTGTGTAATCATTGCTAAATACCACTTTCTTGACGTTCAGTTCTTCTGCGATGACGTCCTTGTACTCTTCGAGCGCCGAGGTGTCGGCAGTTGCTACCGTCAGCGTCGATAGCGGCAGCCTTGCTCTGATTCCATTTGCCTTGCGGATGCCATGGGCTGCTGAGCAGATATCACGGACCCTGTCCATGGCGGAATTGAGTACCGGGTCGAATGGCAGATCGCCTGGGTGTGGCCAGGTTGCAAGATGCACGCTTTGCTCGCCAGTAAGACCCATATAGATGTGTTCCGAAACCAGGGGCAGCAGTGGTGCAGATAATCTCACCAGTACCGTGAGGACGGTGTGCAGGGTGTTGTAAGCATCCGCTTTGTCCTGCTCTACCACCTCGGATCCGTCACGGGCCATCCAGAAGCGATCACGGCTTCTACGGATGTACCAGTTGTCCAGTATCTCGACGAATGATGTTATAGCGTGGCATGCGGCTGCAAGATCGTATTGCTCCATGTACGCAGTGAGTTGCATGGTCAAGTTGGCCGTTTTGGACAAGATATAACGATCGAGTACTTTTGTCGAGTTTACGGAGAATTCACCACGCATCTTATCCGCGTTGGCATACAGCGACAGGAAGTACCAGGCATTCCATATTGGATTGATGGCAAGCCTGACCGTGTCGGCGATTGCCATTTCCTGGACGACGAGGTCCTGCCCTCTGAGTACGGGTGAAGACAGCAGGAACCATCGCATTGCATCCGCACCGAATCTGCTGAAGATTTCCTCAGGTTCGGGATAGTTGGACAGCCGCTTGGACATCTTTCGCCCGTCATTTCCCAGGATTACCCCGTGGGCTATGCATGTCTTGAAAGCCGGCTTGTCGAATAGAGCGACAGCGAGCACATGCAAGGTATAGAACCATCCCCTTGTCTGGGCGACATATTCGACGACGAAGTCAGATGGGAAATGATTCTCAAACCATGACGCTCTCTCGAAGGGATAGTGGACCTGTGCAAATGGCATGGAACCGGACTCGAACCAGCAGTCGAGCACATCCGGTACCCTGCGCATGGTGGACTTTCCTGAAGGGTCATCCGGGTTGGGACGCGTCAGGCTATCTATCTCTGGGAGATGCAAGTCGTCTGGACGGCGTCCAAAGTCAGCCTCCAGCTCGTCCAGGCTGCCATATACGTCCACCCTGGGATAGTGCGGGTCGTCGCTTTTCCAGACAGGTATAGGCGATCCCCAGAAACGGTTGCGACTGATGGACCAGTCCCTGGCTCCCTCCAACCACTTGCCGAATGCTCCATGCTGTATATGTGATGGAACCCAGTGGATTTCCTCATTTCTCGCCAGCAGCCTATCCTTGATGGCTGTTACATTGACAAACCATGAGCTCACAGCTTTGTACACGAGTGGAGTGTCTGTCCTCCAGCAGTGGGGGTAGCTATGCTCGTAGCGTTCACTCCGAGCCAGGACACCTTTGGCGGCAAGGTCGTGAACAATTTTCTCATTTGCTTCGAATACCTGCAGTCCCTCATAGGGAGGTACTTCTGAAGTGAACCTGCCTCTTTCGTCCATGGGACAGACGGTTGCAATACCTTCTCTGGAGCAGGCTTCGTAATCGTCCTCTCCGAAGCCGGGGGCCAGATGGACAATGCCGGTACCGTCATCGGTTGTTACGAAATCTGCCGTTATTATCCGGAAGGCATTGGGGGTTTCAGAGAAGAAGTCGAACAGCGGGCGGTAGCTGCGCCCGGCAAGCTGCTCACCGGTCATGTAAGCTACCGGCGCCTGCTCACCTATTATATCGCTGTAAGCATCAGCCCTGGCAACTGCGATTAGGGTAGGTGTGCCGGCGGATCCATCCAGCATGTATGCCCCGTAGACAGTGCTGGAACCTACTGCAAGAGCCAGGTTGGATGGCAGGGTCCATGGAGTGGTCGTCCATACCAGCAGCTTTAGTTCGCCTGCCAGGAGGTCGGCTTCATTGGTGGTGGTATTGGTGGTGGTATTGGTGGTGGTCTCTCCGCCGGCTTGGCGACTTCTATCTTCGATGCCAGGGATTTCTGCAAGGTGATTGCTCAGGTTGTGGTGATGCGTACCCCTGGCTTGTGCCACTTCCTTGCTCGGATGATCCGGCGCAGGATGGACCGTGAAGGCCACCGTGACAGCGGGATCAATCCTCGGACGGTAAGAGTCGTCCTGGCGTGTTTCGAAATTCGAGAGAGGAGTCTCGCATTCCCAGCAGTAAGGCAATACCCTTTCGCTTTCGTACAGCAACCCCATGTCATGCAGTCGCTTGAATGCCCACATTACGCTTTCCATGTATGTGACGTCCATGGTTCTATAGGCATTCTCGAAATCGACCCATCTGGCCTGCCTGTGTACGTAACGTTCCCAGGCATCGGTAGTGTCCTGGACCAGGGAGCGGCAGTGAGCGTTGAAGCGATCCACTCCGAAGTCGTGTATCGCAACCTTGCCCGATACGCCGAGGTCTTTTTCTGTAGCCATTTCAGCGGGAAGACCATGGCAGTCCCATCCGAAACGGCGATCGACCCTCTTGCCTCGCATGGTCCAGAAGCGTGGTATGGCGTCTTTTACAAACCCGGTGAGCAGATGCCCGTAATGGGGGAGACCGTTGGCAAATGGGGGTCCGTCGTAGAAGATGAACTCTCCATCTTCGGGAGGATGTGCATTCAACGTTTTCTCAAATGTTTGGTTGGCATCCCAGTACGAGAGCACTTCCTCCTCTATAAGGGGATAACTCGGCTGCTGGCTAACCTGGGGATAGGGATTATATTGTGTATTTTCTGACATAATGATTATTAAGTAAGGCGTCCTTCCACTACGGGTATTGTATGCTGTTTTGCAGCCTTCGTGCCACATGGTATCGTGACTGAACGTGACTGAACGTATTGGTATACACTTTGGCACTGCGGCAGCATGAAAAGGAGGAAATATGACGAAGAGTGCAGGGAAGAGCGTGAAGCCGAAGGCGCCACCCGGTAACCTAAAGCCGAAAACAGGTACAAAAGAGGCGCTGGGCACGCACTCTCGGCAAGGGCCAGGGGATGGCACCAAAGGCGCCCCCAAGACGCTGGCGAAAAGTATGGCGAAGCCGGTGTCCAAGCCCGCAGCTAAGCCTGCCGCCAGAGTACCTGTTGGACCAGTGGCGAAGGGTGCGGTGGCAATCTCGGCTGCAAGAAAGCCCGCAGCCAACAAGTTGACCGCCATGCCAGCTAGAGATGTATCCAAGGCGCCGGCGAAGGTGGGGTCCAGGGTGATAGGTAAACTTCCTTCTGGAAAGACCTCCGCCAGTGCTGTATCGAAGGAGACGGGTAAATCCAGGTCCACCGCTCCTGGCAAACGTGGCTCTGGCACTGGCTCTGGCTCTGGCTCTGGCTCTGGCAAGGCCCTGATAGCTGCCGCCGCGATACCGGCCGCAAAATCTTCCACAAGATCTAGCCGCAGGGCCACCACGTCCACTACCAAGGCCGCCTCGCGGGCTCGCCTGCCCGGGGAGAGCAGAGCACTGCCGGCGCGGCGCTCTTCGGAAACGGCGTCCTATGTATCGGATGTGAAATTCTTAGAGGAAATGCGTGAGGCGTTGCTCAAAGAGCGTACGATTTACGAGGAACAGGTCGAGGCACTGAAAGACGAGGCCGAGTCGCTTGCCTTGGAGCGCGAACCTGGAGATGTGCAATTTGACGAGGAGTCGGGTGAGGGTGGTACGGCGTCGCTGGAGCGAGAACTCGATCTGTCGCTGTCCGCCCAGGCGCTTGAAGCCATACACTTGATAGATGATGCACTGGATGGCATTGATAAAGGTACTTACGGTCTGTGTGACTCATGCCACAAGCCCATATCCAAGGCTAGGCTCAGGGCACTTCCGTATGCGCGGCTGTGTATAGAATGCAAGAGTGGTGGCCTACACAGGCATTGAGTAATAGGCATGCATCTTCGGCATCCGAACGGGCGCACGCTGGTCAAGTGCGTCACGGGGGGCGCCTGTGCGTCTCTGCAAGAGCCAGGTGTCTTGCGGTTGCGGTGCTGACGGCGTCAATAGTGATTGTGGTAGATCAGGTGGCCACATCGTGGGCGCTCGCGCGGTTGGCGAAAGGGCCAATTCACATCGTGGGGCCGTTAAATCTACAACTTGTGATGAATACGGGCTTTTCATTCGGCATTGCAAGAGGGAACTCCCCCGTGATAGCCGTGGTGGCAGGCATACTGGTCGTCATCTTGATATGGGCGGTGACCAGGGCGCGTACAGTTCCGCTTGCTTTAGCATACGGGATGATCATAGGCGGGGCGGTGGGCAATCTGGCCGATCGCCTGTTCCGGGGAAATCATGGCGCCGTAGCAGACTTCATCAGCTTGAAGCACGGACCTACATTCAACATTGCCGATGCCTGTATTGACATTGGTGGATTACTGGCGGTGATCATCTGGACGAGGCGATCGCTGATGGAGTCCTCCCATGTAACTGTTGGGGATGCAACCGCCGATCAGGACAGGGACGAGGATAGGGATGGCGGCAATTGGCCGGATTGATCGAGCAACGACCTGTGTCATCTCTTACCAGGTCATTCTGTGTTCCGGCCGCTCTGGCCGGCGAGCGGGTGGACAGGGCTATATCGCTTGTACTGGACATGCCGCGGGCCAGAGTCAGTTCGCTTGTAGCTTCGGGGAAAGTCATGGTGGATGGCGCGCCTCCTGTACAGCGCAGCAAGCCGCTGGTCGAGGGACAGGTTGTAGAAGTGATGGTAGGGGAGTACGCGCCGGATGTTGCCATAGCGGATAGCACGGTAGTTTTCAAGGTAGTGTATGCCGACGAGTGGATCGCAGTCATTGACAAGCCAGCAGGACTTGTGGTACATCACGGTGCTGCTCACTCGGGCGGTACGCTGGTGGATGGCCTCCTTTCGAAGTTCCCGGGACTCGGGCAATTGGCAGCCACGGGTGCGATGGATGCTGCACGACCAGGCATAGTTCACCGGTTGGATAGGGAGACATCCGGTCTGATGGTGGTAGGGCTGACCCCCCAGGCATTCAGTGTTTTGAGCGCAGCGATGACTGCGAGGCAGGTTGAACGGCGCTATACGACCCTGGTGTCTGGCACCGTGCCTGAAGCTCGGGGAAGTGTAGATGCTCCGGTAGGAAGGATGCCGGGTAACCCCACCAGCATGGGGGTAACTGCCACTGGCAGGCATGCCGTTACGCATTACACCGTGCAAGCTCGCTTTGCCAGGCCGGTAGAGACCAGCCTGCTCAATGTACGCCTGGAAACCGGCAGGACCCATCAGATACGTGTGCATATGTCCTCGATCGGACATCCTGTTATAGGCGATACCCGTTACAAAGGACCTTCATGGAAGTCGCTTGGATTGGGCGGTGGTCTTATCGCTGAGGTCCAGGCTGGGGAAGGTGTGGATGAGGCTGATCCGGGGACTGGGGCCGTGGATGGCGACTCACCTGTGCCTCTTGGCGAGTGGCGCATTTTCCTTCATGCATGCAGGCTGTCGCTGGAGCATCCTGTTACCGGTAGGCACATGGAGTGGCAGTCGTCCCTTCCCTCCGAGTTGGCGAACGTCCTGCAGCGGCTGGAATCAGCCTGCAATCCTGCCGGCAAGTGCCACGCGTGAAGAGATACCGAGCTTGGCATAGACGTTGTTCAAGTGATATTCCACCGTTTTGACACTTGCGCTCTTGCTCGTGCAATTTTGGTGTCCGTCCTCGTGCAGTTAACCTGTCCGCCAGCTTGCAGGTCGAGATGACCATTGAGTGGTGGCTGACTCATGCTGTATGTATGAACGGTTGCCGAGAACATCACACTTTGAGAAGAGGTGTTGACTCTCACGAATATCGTAGGCGGATGCCAGAATCTCGAGAAACGCCTCCGGCCGGAAGCAAGGCGCGCTTGGCTGTTCGACTGGAGGGCCCTCACCACTTCGCTGGGTCTCAGTGTTCGGACTCTCTTGCGATCTATCATAATAGCCTGCTCAGCAGGCATGAGTTGCAGCACTGACGGGTAGCAGAGAAGTTTGCCGTCAGATTCGATAACACGGAGGTTCGATGCCTCCGCGAGTTCGATCAGCTCTCTGGCGTATTCACCCGATTCCATCCAGGACCTGATATCGAAATCCGCTCGCGCAACGAGTTCACTTGCCCTCTGGTACAGATCTGCGAGCTGGTCTCTGACGGCCGCGATGGAAGCAGTCAATTCAGACTGGTTCCCTTTCGCGCTTGCTCCTTGCGCCTTTCTGGCGACCGCTATTGCGGCTTGCATGCCCTTGGTCAAGGTTACGGTCTCGCGATTGAGACGTTCAAGTTCGGCTTCATAACCTGCCGGTGCGCTTGCCCGGTCGCTCACCATCGTCTCCTTTTCGTAAGTTCCCTACAGATCGTTGTGGAAGTGCCTATACATCGACTCGACTCCTGCTGTACTGTCTATATGTGGCACAACGAGCCGGACCGGATATCGCATGGACATGAATGGCAAGGACGTACCTGCTAGCAAGATCGGTCCACGAGGGTCCGGCATACGAGCATTGAGCCAGGGCGGGCACGATAGCCCCCACGATAGCCCCGTTGCCGGCGTATCACCAGGATCAGCCGAGCGCAATACGCGGCGACAGGAATGGTCTTGGAGGCATCATGTTTCGTCACCGCGGACTGTTGCTGGCGCGGCATATGCCAAGCTCCGGGCAAGGCGGTGGGAAGTGGCTGTGTATGCCGGCTCTCGCTTGCTGATTCTATGGGTTGCCCTGGCTGAGGCCATAGTGATGCATACGTCTCTCGGCTCTGAACTTTCGAACTGGGACGGAGTGTGGTACCTGGCCATTGTACATCACGGCTATCCTGCTCACGTGCCTGCGGGCCAGTCAACTCTCGGATTCCTGCCTGTATACCCGTTACTGATCCTGATCGTGTCACGCCTGACCTTCACGTCGCCTCTGATCGCGGGGCTTGTTGTATCTGGGGTGGCCGGATTTGTGACAGTTGTGCTGGTGGAGAGCCTGGTGAATAGATGGTGGGGGAAGGATGCCAGCAAGTGGGCCGTCATCATTCTGTGCCTGTTCCCGGGTTCCATCGTATTCTCCATGGTCTACCCTGAGGGCCTTACTGCAGCTCTCGGCGCAGGCTGCCTCTTGGCTCTTGCGAAACGTCGCTGGGTGGTGGCCGGAATCAGCGCCGCACTGGCGGGAGTTGTCGAACCCGTCGGACTGGTGGCCATACCTGTGTGCATCCTCGTAGCCTGCATGATATATTTTGGCGACGCCGTCAATCGCAAAGAGGCAAAGCGAAGTATGCTGGCGCCCGGTATCGCCCCATTGGGCATCGGCGGATTTGCGCTTTTTCTCTGGATATGGACGGGAACTCCGTTTGCCACGCTTGACGCGCAGGCATCTGGGTGGCACCAGTCAGGGAACCCTATCGCTCTGATTGCCCAGATTCTTTCGGGGGTCGCGTCCAACCCTGCCAGGTTCCTATCGCACCATGCCATCAACCTTGACTTCGTCAATGGGCTGGTTGGAGCTGTTTTCTTGGTAATGGCGCTGGTCCTGCTGTGGCACCGCCTACCGGCATTACCCATTGAAGTGTTTGCCTGGGTTGCCGGAATAGGGTTACTTACGCTGTGGTCGATACGTACGCCGCCGAATGCTCGCATGCTGATAGTTGCTTTTCCTGCCATAGTGGTGTGGGCGGATCATCTCGAAGGGAAGTCGTTGAAGGTGTTTACCACCGTGGAAGTGGTCCTTCTTGCAGGCATGAGTGCGCTTACCTTTCATGGCCGGTTGCTGTCTCCATGAGTTGGGCTAGTATTAGCTGTAAGTGAAAGCCAGCCTGATGAACGGTCTGGCTGAAAGGACTTGTTATGCGTGCTGTATTATTGGAGTCTACAGGGCCTGTCGACTCGCCGGTACTAAGACTGGCGGAAGTGGAAAAGCCGGATCCTGGTCCAGGGGAAGTCGTGATCAAGGTATCCACCTGCGGAGTCTGCCATTCGAACCTCCATATGATAGAGGGTGACTGGGTGGGGAATGGGGTGCCGGCGTTCATGCCCATTATTCCGGGACATGAGGTCATGGGTACCGTAGACACCTTGGGAACAGGCGTTGACTGGCTGCATACCGGCCAGCGTGTAGGCGTCCAGCCGCTGTGGACTACTTGCGGCAGGTGCGAGTACTGCCTGACCGGGCGCGAGGAACTCTGCCAGAGCAAGGATATTACGGGCGAGACCGTGAATGGAGGTTATGCAGACTATATGCTTGCAAAGGCACTGCACTGCTATCCTGTACCTGACGAGATAGATGACGTGGAGGCGGCTCCTCTCTTTTGTCCAGGCATCACGGCATACAGCGCCGTTTCGAGAGCGCGCTTGGCTCCAGGACGTACCGTAGGGGTATTCGGCATTGGTGGAGTTGGCCATATGGTATTGCAATTTGCTCGACTTACGGGAGCTGAGGTGATTGCGGTGACTCGTAGCGCGGTGCATGGTGGCATTGCAGGCGACCTGGGAGCAGACCGGGTGGTCGATGCCGCGAGCGTGGATCCAGTCCGTGCCTTGAAGGAGGTTGGCGGGGTCGACTCTAGTATAGTGTTCGCTCCCGCGAGTGACGTGGTGCAGCAGGCCGTAGAAGCCACAAAGCCTGGGGGTACAATTGTAGTGGGAGTGTCCGCCGATATCAGCCATTTTGCGTTCGCCGACGAGAAGAGGATTGTTGGGTCCGTGATCGGGCCTAGGCAGGGAATGATGGAAGTCCTGGCGCTTGCGGCTGCTGGAAAGGTGAAGCCTGTGTGCGATACATTTGCGTTGGAGGATGCTCCTGACGTGCTTTTGAGATTGAAGCATGGAGAGATACGGGCAAGGGCGGTTTTGAAAATATGATTGCCGGGTCGCAGGTGGCGGGTGGCGGGTGGCGGACGTATCTCGGTACAAGTGCATTAGGCCTGCCAGCTCGGAATAGCGATGATCGAGGTCTGGACGGTGTGAGCAGCCTTCATACAGGTAACACGCAGCGTGCGCACATGTAAGATTGCGTAGAAGCTGCCTAAGTAGACGTAACCCAAGTAGACGCAGACATGGGGGTACAGGACGGCAATACAGGACGGTAATATGGCATCTAATCGTAGAGTCAAGCTGGTGAACATAGGTAAATTGATTGTCGAATCCGAAGACATGCCTGTACCTGGCGTAAACGAGTATCTTGTCAAGATCAGTTCTGTAGGGGTGTGTGGTTCTGATGTCCACTACTTCGAGCACGGCAGGATAGGCAATTTTGTGGTGGAGTCTCCGCTTGTACTTGGTCACGAAGCTTCGGGCGTGATTGTAGGAGCAGGGCCGGGTACCGACCAGGACAGGGTCGGCCATAGGGTGGCCATCGAGCCGGGGGTACCATGCGGTCGTTGCAAGCAGTGTAGGACGGGTAGGTACAATCTTTGCCCGTCTGTCCGTTTTCTGGCTACGCCTCCTATCGACGGTGCGTTTTCAGACTATATCGTCCATAATGGTGATTTCCTCCATGATATCCCTGATGGCATGAGCGATGATCAGGCGGCCTTATGCGAGCCGCTTTCGGTTGGGATATGGGCCAACCGACGTGCTGACGTTTCTCCGGGGGATCGCATACTTGTGACAGGTTGCGGTCCGATTGGCTTGATGGTGGCGCAGGTGTCACGAGCGCGAGGTGCCCGCGTCATCCTTAGCGATATAATACCGTCGAGGCTGAACGCTGCCAGAACTCTCGGCTTTGATGAACTGCATGATGCTGCATCCGCACCGATAGAAGAATCCGGGATTACGGCCGACGTTCTAATGGAATGCACCGGCGTAGCGGACGTAGCTTTTCGTTCCATCTCAGTACTGGCTCCTGCCGGCCGAGCTGTGCTGGTGGGAATGTCGCCTGAGAAGGATCAGGCGCTTCCGGTGGCGACTATACAAGTAAGGGAAATCGTGCTCACCGGGGTATTCCGGTATGCCAACACCTATCCCGTCGCAATCGAACTATTCGAGCGTGGCATGATCCAAATTGATCCATTGGTCGGGGCGAAGTATGGTCTTGATGATGTGGCTGCTGCGCTCAGAGCATCGAGAGAAGATCCAGCGTGCATAAAG
This sequence comes from Actinomycetota bacterium, assembly GCA_023379675.1. Classification (GTDB taxonomy): domain Bacteria; phylum Actinomycetota; class Acidimicrobiia; order Acidimicrobiales; family JAMCPL01; genus JAMCPL01. The sequence continues at coordinate 85,857 of JAMCPL010000010.1, forward strand.
CCAATGGTCGTTCCATCGCTATAGAGGTGCTTTGCGGTCGCAGAACAGCGGTCAGTTGCTTTACAAATTATTTCCATGATGTATTCGCGAACGCGGCCAGGCACATCGCAGGGGCGTATCCGGCGATAGCCACTCCGGATGTCCGGCGGATTGCGGATGAACAGGAATCATAGATGAGAACAGCTCACTGTTGGCGGAACTTGCTGATCAGAGGGACGAGCATATGGGAGTGATCGCAGGGGTCGATTCTTCCACTCAGTCGACCAAGGTCGAGCTGAGAGACCTGGATACAGGAGAGGTGGTTGGGCAGGGCAGGGCAGGGCATTCGCCTGTCTCGCCGCCGGTATCGGAGCAGGATCCACAGGAGTGGTGGGTTGCATTCAATAAAGCGTTTGCTGGTGCTCTGTCGGACAGTGCTTCGAGAGGAAATAGGGCGGTGATGGCCAGGGATATTGATGCGATATCCATTGGTGGACAGCAGCACGGGTTGGTCATTCTCGACTCTTCGGGAAATACGATTCGCCCGGCCAAGCTGTGGAACGATACGGAATCAGCAAAGGATGCCGACGATCTACGTGGCAAGCTGAGGGAGGGGGACTACGAGTGGGCCAGGGCTTGCGGTAGCGTTCCGGTTGCAGCATTGACTATATCAAAACTGGCCTGGCTCGAGCGAAATGAACCCGATTCGTTTTCCCGCGTGGCAAAGATATTGCTGCCGCATGACTGGTTGACGTACAAGTTGACGGGCAGATTCTGTACTGACAGGGGTGATGCTTCCGGTACGGGCTACTGGTCTCCGAGCGAGGGAAGGTGGCGTTTCGATCTGCTGTCCCTCGTGGATCCGGACATGGATTGGCCCGCACTGGTTCCGGAGGTGCTTGGACCGCTGGAAGCTGCAGGCGATTGGAATGGCATTACCGTAGGACCGGGCACTGGCGACAACATGGCATCAGCGCTAGGCATAGGGCTGGCACCCGGTGACATGGCAATTTCACTCGGTACCTCAGGCACCGCTTTTACCGTGTCGGAGGTACCTGTATGTGATCCGTCAGGATACGTCTCCGGCTTTGCTGATGCAACGGGTAGGTACTTGCCACTTGCCTGCACGCTGAATGCAACCAAGGTGACTGACACGTTTGGGGCGCTACTGTCGATGAATCGTGATGCGATGTCTAATGCAGCGTTGGGTGAATCGCTTGGATCCGGCGGGCTGGTGGTGGTCCCATACTTCGATGGAGAGCGTACTCCGAACAGACCTCGTGCCCACGGTGCAGTAGTGGGACTATCCAGCGGGGTGAGCGCCTCCAGGCTCGCTAGGGCGGCATTTGAAGGTGTCGTATGCAGCATACTCGACGCAATGGATCATTTGCCGGATATAAGTGGATCGCTGTTCCTTGTAGGTGGTGGATCCCGCTCGCGGGCCTACCAGCAGGTGGTTGCTGATCTGGCGGAGATGGCGGTGACTGTCAGCAGTGAGCCGGAAACGGTTGCTGCCGGCGCTTGCGTGCAGGCTGCCTCGGTGGTTGCAGCGTGCCACATGAGCCAGGTGATCGAGGGATGGGGGCTGAGGAAAGGCTCACTCGTGCCACCTGGAGGCGGGACATCAGGCCGGAGTGATTCCGTGCGGGGGGTGACTGCGCAGGAGGTAAGGGAGGGGTTCAGGCGAGTTGCATCCTCTGACGTGTGGGATATTTCTCGAGGTGCTTGACATCGGGCCGACTTTTATTGCGCGGCGACCTGAGTGAGGCCAGCGGGTACAGGGTGATCAGCGAATCCTTGGCGCGAGGTCTATCTTTTACTGCCGTGTTTGCCGCCAACGACTTAATGGCCATAGGAGCCATGTCGGCACTGAGGAATGCAGGTTCGGTCGTGCCCGAGGACGTGTCTGTCGCCGGATTCGACGATATCACTATTGCAGCCTACGTGTCTCCAGGCCTAACTACGATTCACCAGCCAGTGGATCTCATGGGGGCTGTTGCAGCTGAAGTCGCTATAGCCGAGCTGGAAGGCAGGTACCGGCGTAGCTCTGCCGGTTCGCGTAGGCGGTCGGTTGCCAGCGGAGAGGAGAGCGCAACGCGCGAGCAGAGTATGCGAGCGCCGGTTTCGGTGGCCGGTAAGGCACCTAAGGGTGCCGGTCGATCTGATGCCATGTATCGAGATCGTAGGCCGAGCAGGCTATCGTCAGTGGAGCCTGGCGGTGATCTTTCCAGTAATCAGCTGCAATCTATACTGTCCAGGGGTCTGGCATATGAATCCTGGCTTGATGGACGTAGGGTTATCACGTTCAACGGATCGCTTGTCGTACGTGGTTCCACCTCGGCTGCCAATACCAGGAGAGCGTTGCCTAGAACTGCCGGGGTCGCTCCTGGAATAGCGAGCAGTGTTCAGGGTCTCCACCGCCAGTATCGGGGCGAGAGACGTCCTGTTGCAGGAGCCGTAGATTGAAGCCAATTGTAGTGCTTGGCAGCATCAACCAGGACATGATAATACGGGTACCTGACTTACCTATGCCTGGTGAAACTGTTCTGGGCAGATCGCTGGAGATCCGGCCAGGCGGCAAAGGAGCCAACCAGGCGGTGGCGGCATCCCTGCTCGGTGGCCGGGTGTTCCTTACCGGCATGGTCGGCGATGATGGTGCGGGCAATCAGATGATCACCCAGATAGCGAGTAGGGGTGTAGATATATCCATGGTTACTGTGGCTTCCGGCAGGCTTACGGGGATTGCAACAATACTTGTCGATGATCATGGTGAGAATATGATAGCGGTCGCCCCTGGCGCGAACAGTGAGGTCGGTACCGGCCATATCAAGCTGGCTGCCGACATACTGGCACTGGAAGGGGGTGTGGCGGTTGCGCAAATGGAAGTGCCCGAAAAGACCGTAACAGCTGCAGTGCACGAGTTTCGTGAGATGGATGGCGTTGTAACCATGCTCAATCCATCCCCTGTCTCTGGCGTGTCGCCGGAGGCATTGAATGGCGTGGATATTATCGTGGTGAATGAAGTGGAAGCAGGACAGCTTGCCCGGAGTGCGAGGATGGTCGAGTCATATTCACAGGCACTCGATGCCGCAGCAGTTGTCGCATCCTATGGCATCAGGACAGTCATCGTTACGCTTGGTCGGCTGGGTGCGGTGATGTACGACGATGGAGACACCATTGCGGTCGAGCCGCCACCAGTGGAAGCTGTGGATACCACGGGGGCGGGTGACGCTTTCATGGGGGCGCTTTCCGTTGGTGTGTCGAGCGGGTGGACCATGGAGAGGTCGTTCGATTTTGCCGTCCGTGCGAGCGCCATAGCCACTACGCGGCCAGGCACGCAGGACGCACTGCCATCGATTCACGATATCATGGATGTAGAGGCAGAGTTGCCGGTGATATCCAGGCATTCAAGCTCCATCAGGCTATCAGGAGAGGAAGTGGGTGGAAATGGCGACTGACCGAGATATTGCGGTGCAACTATCCCAGACACCGGCGGAAGTCGCAGGCAGGAAAGCTCCAGGCCATCAGGGAACTGCACCGCTGCTGTCGGTGGAACATCTCGTAAAAAATTTCGGTCCAGTTCGTGCGGTGGATGGCGTAAGCCTGGATTTCTACGAGGGCGAGGTACTCGGTCTGGTGGGGGATAATGGAGCCGGTAAATCCACGCTGTTGTCACTCCTGACGGGATATAACCATGCGGACAGCGGTGTTTTCCGGTACCGCGGGAAGCTGGTTACCCACACCTCGCCTTCGACGTCCCGCAAATCCCTGAAGATTGAAATGATCTACCAGCATTTGGACCTGGCCCCGGACCTTACTGTCTGGCAGAACCTCTTCCTCGCTGAGGAGAAGAGGAGATTCAAGGTACTGCTGGACAAGCGGTCCATGAGACATCGTGCGGCTCAGGTGCTTGAAGAGTTGGCATCCAAGATAAGGCCGGACGATCTTGTGGGCGCCCTTTCCGGCGGTGAGCAGCAGGTAGTGGCCATTGCACGTGCTCTACTGTTTGGATCATTCCGACGATGTCTTGGAGGATATGATCGTCACCAATATAGCCGGAACGCTCTGGCCGGTGCGGGCCGCGGTGCGGCATTTTACCGGGCATGGCGGGGGTGACATAGTCATCGTTGCGTCAGTGGCAGGCCTGCGTGGCGGCGGCAATGAGGCTGTGTATGCCTCCACGAAATTCGCTCAGGTCGGCTTGGCCGGTTCGCTTGACAGGGAGTTACGCGAAAATGGAATACGAGTAAGCGCGATCTGCCCGGCAGGTGTAACTACTGAGTTTGCACTCGGCCTTGGTCGAACTGCTGGAGATCCGTCCCTGGACGAATTACTGCGACCGGAAGACGTTGCTCACGCGATCGTAACGGTGCTGGAACAGCCCAGGTGCCTGCGCACGACCCTCTGGACCATGTGGTCCATGACCGAGCAAAGTTAGCTCCTTGGCAAAGTGCTGGTAACGGAATCAGGCGGCCCGGTATGCCTCGGCCAGGGCAGGCAAGGTAGCTAAAGACTGCAGAGCTCTGGCTTCGAGCGCCCTCACGCGGCGGACTCCCATGCCCAGTTCACGTGCGCACTTTTGTAGTGATGCAGGCTTTCCTCCATCAAGTGCAAATCGCAGGGTGATCACGCGCTGTTCAAGATCAGGGAGATTCTTGACTGCTTTCTTTATCTCATCGCACAAGATTTGCATCTCTACACTTTCTTCGAAATCGCTCGACTCCTTATCTTTCAAGAGATCGCCTATAGTGGTGCCGGTGTCCTCGCCGGTAGGCTGATCGAGGCTTGCAACCACTTTGGCCAAGCTGGTGAAGCGGCTGACTTGCTCGACGCTCTGGCCGGTTTCCAGGGCCAGGTAGTCCACGGAGGGCTTTTCCTGGCCACCTGCAGTAAGATCCCAAGATGCCCTCTCGATCCTGTGCGCCTGCTCTGCCACCTCCATAGGAAGGCGGATGGCGTTTGCCTGGCTTTGTATCGCCCGTTGCAAGGACTGGCGGATCCACCAGCTGGCATAAGTGGAAAATTTGAATCCTCGCATGAAGTCGAATTTTTCTACGGCTCTCATCAGGCCAAAAGTGCCTTCTTGAATAAGATCTGCCAGCTCCACGCCCCGGTTCTGATACCTTCGTGCCCAGTGGATCACCAGCCTGATATTTGCCTCGACCATTTTGGTACGTGCATCTTCATCACCAAGTGTCACCCTACGAGCTAACTCGGTTTGCTCTGCAGCACTTGGCATTGGGTGGCGGTCAAGAGTTTCCAGGAAAGTGTGCAGGGTATCTACTGTTCCCGTATGCTGTGTATTCATCTTTTATGTAACTGTCTCCTCGCTATTGCGGCTCACTGGACGTACTCCTATCCAGGGCCCTTGTGCCGTTCCTATATCTATACAACGCCGGAATGCCTGCAGTAATTCCCGCTGGAGGCGTGTTGCATTGCTATAGTGGAGTCATGATGCGGAAACACGTGACAATCGATAATCTTTCTGGTAAGGAGAGCATGGAGTCAGGAGGGAGGCCGGATCGCGGCCCAGGCATGCTCGAGACCGGTTCGGTCCTAGGCGGCGCTAGCGGTAGCGCTGCGAGTAGCGACACAGGCGGCGGCGGTGATGATCAGCCACCTGCCACAGAGACGGTAGGCCAGCCTGCCAAGGTCATGAGGATCGGGATGATGGTCAGGCAGTTGCTGGAAGAGGTACGCCAGGCACCGCTCGACGAAGCCAGCAGGGTGCGGATGAAGGAGATATATGAGACCTCTGTCGCTGAGCTGGCTGGAGCTCTGAGTCCCGAGCTCTCCGAGGAACTTGATCGCCTGTCCATACCTTTCGAGGGGACCGCACCCTCGGAGGCTGAGCTTCGGGTGGCTCAGGCTCAGCTTGTGGGGTGGCTGGAAGGGCTCTTTCATGGCATCCAGGCCACGCTGGTAGCCCAGCAGATGGCCGCCAGGGCTCAGCTGGAGGAGATGCGGAGCCGGGAGCTGCCCTCTGGCATGCAGGACACCGTTGCGCATAGACCGGGCACCTATCTCTGATCTTTCGCTATCTCTGATCTTTCGCTATCTCTGACCTTTCCCTATCTCGAGTCGTAATTCATCGTCTGCGGACTTGAACCCGTACGCGAGGCCACACGATCTGTTTTGTAGCTTCAAGAGCCATTGCGCCGGTGAAATTGTTTGATGAGGTGGGTCGCATATACTACACGATCCGTTTTGTAGCTTCAAGAGCCATTGCGCCAGGTGCATCGTGTCGCTTGACGACCGAGGATGCGTCGGGACGTGGGTTGTGCTAATGATTGTAACCATAGGCCGCGACCACCGGCGAACCGGCTCCGTGGTCTGCATGGCGCACCACTACTAGTGATAGAGGAGGTCCATATTGAGCGGTACGAAGTCATTTGTGCACTTGCATACTCATACTGAATTTTCCATGCTGGACGGCGCGTCCAGGATCGATGATCTCATTGATGCATGCTTGGCGGACCGCCAGCCGGCAATCGCCATCACTGATCATGGGAACCTGTACGGGGTTCTCGACTTTTATGAAGCATGCAGGAATAAAGGCATAAAGCCGATCATCGGCCTGGAGGCATACATGGCCGCTGAATCCCGCTTCGAGCGGCCTGTTGCCAGAGGTAGGCTGGACGATGACATGGGTGGGGAATCGGAGAAGGGTTCCAAGGTCTACTACCACCTCATAGTATTGGCGGAGACATCCGCCGGCTACAAAAATCTCATGAAGATAGCCTCCTATGGTTCCGTGGACGGTGGTTACTACTATAAGCCCCGGATCGATTGGGAAATACTGGAGACATTCCACGAAGGCCTGAACGTCACTACGGCGTGCCTGGGAGGGCTCGTGCCACAGGCGCTGATTGCGGAAGATACCCAGAGGGCCGAGAAGCTGGCAGGCCGTTTACAGGACATCTTCGGGAAAGATCACTTTTTTGTCGAGATACAGGACCATGGGATTGCCGATCAGCGCCGTATCTTGCCTGCCCTGGTCAAGCTTGCCCGCAAACTGGATGCTCCGCTTGTCGCTACCAATGATAGCCACTACATACATAGGGAAGACGCGTTGGCTCATGATGCCCTGCTCTGCATACAGACGCGCAAACCCAAGGACGATCCAAGCCGGCTCAAGTTCGAAGGCACCGAGCATTACCTGAAAACGAACCAAGAGATGCGTGACGTTTTCCGGGAATTTCCTGATGCATGCGACAATACCATCGAGATCGCCGAACGCACTCATGTGGAGATCGACTTCGGTTATGACGCGCTGCCGGAGTATCCTCTCCCCTCGCATATTACCGTCTCCATGCCGGGTGCCTCGTACAAGGAGCGTGGCGATGCATATTTGAAACAGGTCGCTTACGAGGGCGCGGAGAAACGGTACGGCTCACCGCTGGAGGAACATGTGAATCAGCGGATTTCTTATGAATTGTCAGTGATCTCGCAGATGGGGTTTTCCTCGTATTTCTTGATTGTGGCGGACCTGGTGGATCATGCCAAGAAGTCCGGCATCAGGGTAGGTCCGGGCCGTGGGTCGGCGGCGGGGTGCTGCGTGGCATATTGCCTTGGGATAGTGGAACTGGATCCCATTCGCTACGATCTTCTGTTCGAGCGGTTTCTCAACCCTGGGCGCAAGCAGATGCCCGATATCGATATGGATTTTGACGAGCGCTACCGTGGCGAGATGATCAATTATGCCGCCAGGCGTTACGGAGAGGACCATGTTGCCCAGATCATTACGTTTTCCACCATAAAGGCCAGGGCTGCGGTGAGGGACGCTGCAAGGGTGCTTGGCTATCCATATGTGGTGGGCGACAAGATCGCAAAGGCGATGCCTCCTCTGGTCATGGGCCGCGATACGCCACTGAAGGCCTGTTTCGAAAATGTGCCGGGTCATGAGGACGGGTACAGGGTTGCGGGCGATCTACGAGAGATGTACGAGACGGACGAGGATGTAAAGCAGGTGGTGGATGTCGCACGCGGGCTGGAGGGATTGCGTCGCCAGGACAGCATACATGCAGCGGCGGTGGTGATCACCCGTGAGTCGCTTATGGAATATCTTCCCGTACAGCGCAAGCCTGAGCAGGGAAGGGACTTGTCTGAAGCTCCTTTGGTTACGCAGTACGAGATGCACGGGGTGGAGAAATTAGGGCTCTTGAAGATGGACTTTCTGGGTCTGCGCAATCTTTCCGTGATAACGCGTGCCATTGAAATCATTGAACAGTCCACAGGAGAAGAAGTCGACATCGACAAGGTGCCATTGGATGACACCGAGGTCTATTCCATGCTATGCAAGGGAAACTCTATAGGTATATTCCAGCTGGAAGGCAGCCAGATGCGTAGCTTGATGAGGTCGCTGCAGCCTACCTGTTTCGACGACATCGCGGCCCTGGTGGCTCTTTACAGGCCTGGCCCGATGGCAGCCAATATGCATCGTGACTATGCAGACAGGAAAAATGGTCGTGCTCCGATCACGTACCTACATGATGACCTCGAACCAATATTGAAAGATACTTACGGCTTGATGATCTATCAGGAGTCGGTGATGAGGGTGGCACAGCGTTTTGCCGGCTACAGCCTCGAGGAGGCGGACAATCTGCGCAAGGCATGTGGCAAGAAAGATCGTGACCTGATTGCCAAGGAACGAGATAAGTTTGTCTCGGGATGTGTGGAGAGCGGGTACGGGGAAAAGCTTGGCACCCAGTTGTTCGACATCATAGAGCCATTTGCCGATTATGCATTCAACAAGTCCCACTCGTATGGCTACGGGCTTATAGCGTATCAGAATGCCTGGTTGAAGGTGCATTACCCGGTGGAGTACATGTGTGCCCTGCTGTCATCGGTGAGAGACGATAAGGATAAGACCGCCGTTTACCTGTCGGAGTGCAAGTCCATGAATATCGAGGTACTGGTGCCCGATGTCAATCGGTCTCAGGTGGACTTCACCCCGCTGCATCAGGGAGGGGAGGACTGCATACTCTTTGGATTGGCGGCCGTACGCAACGTAGGTACCTCTATTGTAGAGAAGATCATCGAGACGCGTGATCAAGGCGGTGCATTCCAGGATTTCCATGACTTCTGCACGAGGGTGCCGCAGGCTGTGTTGGGACAGAAGCCGCTGCAGTCGTTGATCCTCGCGGGTGCTTTCGATTCACTTGGGCATAAGAGAAAGGGCTTGCTCGACAGTGCAGAGGCCATCTCCAGGCAGGTACAGTTAAGGCGGAAGGAAGAGGAAGCGGGAGTGATGACCCTCTTTACGATGTTGGAGGAGAACGGGGCGGGGGGAGGTGGCGCGCATGAACCTAAGTCGATGGAGATACCGGATGTCGAGATGGGGATCAGTGAAAAGCTGGCTCGCGAGAAGGAGATGCTTGGACTTTACGTGAGCGGGCATCCGCTGGATGGTTTCGAGAGAGCGGTAAGGGCGGCGGCCGGCATGAGTATAGCCGATCTGATCCTTCCCATCCTGACCGGTGATGAGGACCTCGCGCAGGCACGCGAAGGCATAACGGTCACATTGTGTGGTGTTGTTACCTCCACGAAACCCAGACGTACCAAGAAAGGCGATCCGATGATGACCTTTATCCTTGATGACACCACCGCCTCCATAGAGGTGACGGCTTTCTCCAAGGCGCTGGAGACATCACAGATTGATGTGGTGGATGACAGGATACTGCTGGTCAAGGGTCGGCTGGATACTCGTGATGATGAGCCGAAAGTGATTGCGATCTCGTTGTCGGATCCACAGTTGCGTCCCGCCGATCGTGATCTGCACATAAGCATTCCAGGTGAACTTTTGGATCGTTCCAGGGTTGAACAACTGCAGAAGCTGTTGGCTGGTTATCCTGGAGAAGAGAGGGTGGTGGTTACCGCTGGCGAGAGGACGTTCAGATTGCCGCCATCGGTCAAGGTCGATTCCAGGAGAGGTCTGCTGGCTGAGCTCAGAGAACTGTTCGGCGATTCGATAAAGGTGGCCTAACCGTGTGCCGGTTCAGGTCGAATGTGCCAGCCGGATGCCGTCCATGGGCATCCGGTGCGGCTGGGGGCGTGGACCCGTGCGCCGGGTTCTGCCGTCCGGCGCAGGTCAGGACCGATGGAGTACGCAAGCTGGACGGGTGACTTGGTTCTGGGTACCAGAGGCGTGATAAGCTGTTAGTGGAGAGTGGTTATGGGATTTGAAGTTGACACAAGAGATTGTTCCATCCTGAGTGATTCCGAGTTCGAGGCCATGGCTGAGCTGGCAGGTGGAAGAGCTGGATTGTTCGATATAGGGTTTCTTTCTAAGCAGAGGGACGAGTGGGTGCTGGTCTGTACGGTGAAGGAAGGCTCGAAGTTGAGGGCTTATTCCTTTTTCACCCTCGAAAGGATTGGTGGTACACCAGCAGTGCTGATCGGTGTGGCCGATAGCGACGGAACCGGGAAGTCTGCAAAGGCGGTGGATCTGCTGCTGGCGGAGCACTTCAGAAAGGCGGTACTGGCCTTTCCCGACGAAGACGTGCTGGTGTGCGGGATGGCGATCTTTCCTGCCGTATACTCGGTGTTCGGCGGTCTGAACGATGTCGTTCCAAGACCTGGATACAAGCCGACTGGCGAGGAAAGAGCGTGGGCTAGGCGTATTGCAAGACGGTTCAGCGCCGATGGCCAGATAGATGACAGGAACTTCGTGTTGAACTGCGGTGGTCGGCCCACTACGGGTGTGCTCAATCTGGGGAAGAGCCGTACAGGCGAGGAACCGGACCATGACATCATGTCGCTTTTTGGAGGGATAGATCATGCTTCTGGCGATAGGATTGTGGTGTGCGGGTGGGCCATGGCGGAAGATCTCGCATCGGGGGCGTTGCTCAAGAGGCCAAGCGGGTAGTCACGCTCTAAGCCGTCGTGCCAGTGTGTGTTTCCACGGGTGCCAGAAGCCTGCGTTCCTGAGGTTGCTCTGTTCACCGAATCGGTGTCGTGCCAGTGTGTGTTTCCACGGGTGCCAGAAGCCCCAGGAATGTGCAGGCAAGCTGTTGCAGGAGTGGTGTACCGGTGGGTTGGATTGTACAGCGAGGCATCAGGCGCGTCACAGTATCCTGTTCAAGGACGGGGGATCAACATTGCCAGAGTCTTGTAACAATGGCCGTCATGTGGTGCGTCCAAGGCCACCAGCAGGCAATAGGGGCGAAATCCTATTGCTTCCTCGAGTTCCTTGGCTTGGAGCGTTCCGCTCTTGGTCATGCTGAGGATGCGTTGCAGATTTCTGCTGGAGACCGGCATTATTGTGTCCACCGTACCGGAGGTCAGCCTTGCCCATGATGAGCCGTCGTCCCGTAGGAACAATAATATATGGTCCACCTTCTTGATCAGGGCGACCGATGGGTGTTGCCCGTTGAAATCCCAATACGGTGCGGACCAGCCTGGGAATCCGAGCAAGTTCTTCGGGAGGGGGGTCGCAATCTCCTTCAGCAGCATCCGGGCGAATCGGGCCGCCAGGAAGCCATGCAGCTGGGGAGTACCGGTAACGGTGATGGCGTCTGGAAATGCTGGATCCTCGGCACTTGTTTCTGTGGAGCACTCCGCCGACAGGACGTCAAACGACTTCTCTTCCTGGGTGGGAGCTGTTTCGACATCTGGCGACATACCGGCTTGCTGGCTGGTGTTACCGCCTATATGAGCAATGTTATCATTCATATAACGATCATCTCGTAGTCGTATCATGCTATGCCTGTAGGGGTCGATTCCTATGACATCATTGCCAACGTCGGCAAGGAACACGACAACTTGCTGACCAGAGAGTTTTGAGCGGAGAGAACGCAGGCGCCTACCCGTGAGTGGCCTGGATCTCTTCAAGCGTGATGCCTTTCAAGTGGCGGTTGGCTGGACATGTGCAATTCCCATGTATGCATGTGCGCCATTATACTCATGCCCGGCGTGCGCTTGCTACCCGGTGCCGACGCAGGCGATGTCGAGGGAGCGCCATTATGCTCATGCCAGCTGCTTGTTTAGCGCAATGAACCTCAATATTGCTATGATTGTAGGGATGGAGATCAGACTTGATGGGAAGGTTGCCCTGGTTACCGGCGGTTCCAGGGGTATCGGGTTTGCCATAGCATCCAGGCTTGTGGAAGCAGGAGCAGATGTGATGATCACCTCGCGCAAGGCTGATGCGTTGGCTGCCGCAGCCGGCAGGTTGGCTGCATCAAACCGGAGGGTGGAGTGGATGACGGCTCATGCAGGAGACCCTCGCCAGGCAGCAGGGTGTGTCAAGGAAACTATTTGCAGGCTTGGAAGCGTCGACATCCTCGTGAACAACGCTGCCACCAATCCGTACTTCGGGCATATCATGGACATTGACGAGAGGATGGCCTCGAAGACCGTCGAAGTCAATCAGCAGGGGCTTCTCATGTGGTCAAAGTTTGCCTGGCATGAATGGATGGAGGAGAACGGTGGCTGTATTTTGAATATGGCATCCGTGGGTGGCCTAGAGGTGGAGCCTGCCATAGGCTGGTACAACGTCACCAAGGCGGCCGTCGTCCACCTCACGCGCCAGATGGCATATGAGATGTCGCCAGGCGTCAGGGTCAATGCATTGGCGCCCGGATTGGTGAAGACCGACTTCGCCAGGATGCTTTGGGATGGTTCGCACGGGGATGCCATTGCAGGAAACTTGCCATTGCAACGACTTGGCGAACCTGACGACATCGCTAGGCTGGCTCTGTTTGTCGTGTCGGATGCCGCTTCGTGGATTACCGGCAATGTCTTTGTCATCGACGGGGGGGCAATGGTAATGCCTGGCGGGGGCATCAGCCGATGATGCTGCTTGCTCGCAGATGGCGGTTCCAGTGTAGCGGCTACGCTGGAAAGAGGGATGCCAAGCGAGCCAAGAAGTCGGCATGGAGCCGTGGCAGGGCGCTACTGGCCACGGGCTTTTTTCACCATATCAGCCAGCGTGAAGGAGGCGAGGTGGTCATGCATGTGCCTTCCTACATCCTGCCATACCGCCAGCAAGACACATTGTCCCTCGTGTTCGCAGGCTCCGTCCTCGTGAGGTTGTCCGAAATCACCAGCAGTGATCGGCCCGTCGACAGCACTTACCACCTGTGCAAGAGTGATGTCTTCCGGTGGATGTCCAAGGACATATCCACCGCCTATCCCTCGCTTGGATCGGACCAGGCCGGCTCCCTTCAATGACAGTAGTATCTGCTCCAGATATGGTTGTGGTAAGCCGGTACGCTCGGCGATGTCCTTTACCGATGTCGGCCCGGTCTCGTCTGAGTGCAGCGCCAGGGAGAGAAGGGCCCTGCTTGCATAGTCGCCTCGTGTCGAAACTCTCACACTCAAATGTTACTTCCCTGGCGTGGTGCTCATGAACACTATCGACAAAGATCCCGTGCTGCCTATTTATAGTGGGGCATGCATATGCAATGTCATGCCGGTCATTACGGGCATACTGGCTGCCGGAAACGGCGCAGGAGGGATTGACGGTGCCGGTGGTGGGCAGCAGAGAGTGCTTGCCACGAGCTCGCCACTATATCGTGACGGTAATAGTAGTGACCCGTCGTTGGATGATGGCGATACGCCCGACTGGGTACCGTCATGCCTCTCCGAGGCTAGGCAGATTGCCGTACTCGTGGTCGATGGTCTTGGATGGCTTCAAATGCAACGGTACGAATCGCCGGAGACGTTAATAGAGATGGAAGGTGGGTGGATCACATCGGTGGCGCCCACCACTACTGCAGCGGCACTGACATCACTTACTACCGGGCTGCCCCCGAGCGTACATGGAATGGTCGGCTACCGGATGAAGGTGCGGCGACATGACACCGACGATGTGCTCAACGCACTACGATGGAGGACGGAGTCTGGAGGTGATGCGAGAACCGAAGTAAGGCCGAGAGAGTTCCAGCCAGCTGCGCCATTCGGTGGCAAGAGCGTGCCGGTGGTGGCAAGAGCGGACCTGTGTGGCACTGGTTTCACGGCAGCTCATCTCTACGGATCCCGTCATATATCCTGGAAAGCGCCGTCCTCGATCCCGGTGGAAGTGGAGAGGCTGCTGAAGTCAGGCGAACCTCTTACATATATATATTACGATGGTGTGGACAGGGTTGCGCATGCTTACGGGCTCGGAGATCATTATGAGGCGGAACTGGGGTATGTGGACGACCTTATTGCGGGTATACTTGAAGTGCTGCCTGATGGTGCCGCCCTAGTGGTTACCGCCGACCACGGGCAGGTACATATGGATGGACCTGCCATCGAGATGGATCCGTCCATCTTGGAGATGGTTAACCTGATATCAGGTGAAGGCAGGTTTCGCTGGTTGCATTGCAAGGGCGAGGTGCTGCCGGATCTACTGGAAGCCGCAGAGTACATTTACGGCGATCTGGCATGGGTTTGCAGCCGTACCCAGATCATGGATGAGGCATGGATGGGGCAAGGCATGGCGGCAGCGGTGGCGGAACGATTGGGCGACATTGCGCTGGTTGCCAGGGAACCGGTTGCGTTCATGGATCCTGCGGATGTCGGTGAGAGTAGGTTGAAAGCCAGGCACGGCTCTCTTACTCGTGAAGAGATCATGGTGCCTTTTGTGGCTTACCTGAATGGCTGAGCATGTTAGTGGCTGAGCATGTTCCTTCTCGTATCCGTACACCCGACGTTCACGCCACGCATAGGTATCCCCGCCGGATGTTTACGCAGATGGCTGCCCACCATCGTTTTCCTGGGCTGGGGCAATCCCGTAATGCCTCCATGTGGATGAGCGTGAGGGCAGATCATCCGCTTGTGGCTCCGGGCTGTAGGTTGCCTGCCCGTGCGATGCCCGGTCGGATGCTTGGCTGCGGAATGTATCGACCATCTTGAGCATGGCATGCACATCCACAGGCTTGGTCATGTACCTGCAAGCACCCTGGCTGATCAGGCGTTCCAGGCTGCCTGGCGTCGCGTCGGCAGACACAATGACCACCGGTGTGCCTGAGAGGTCGCCTCCAGCAGTGATCTCACGTAGCACGTCCTCGCCGGACATATCTTCGAGATGCAAATCGAGAAGGATCAGATCAGGATGGTACTGGCGAGCGATATCGATTCCCAGCCTCCCGAGCGCCGCAGGGATGAGCCTGATCGAAGGTCGCTTGGAGAGTATCTCTTCCATGAGCCTTGCGCTTGCAACGTTATCCTCTATGTACAACACAGTGAAGAGCCGCTCGGCCTCGCTACCCGTTGCTGCGGATTCCGGGCTACCTGCAGGTTGCATTTCGGTGCCCGCGTTTCCGGAGTCGAGGACGGCATCCGCTGCCTGCGAACCGCTGGTAATTCCTGCTTCCATGGGGTCGCCGGCAGGATTTTCGTTCGAACCTGCAGAGGCGGTACTCTCGTTCACGGACACCTCCACGCAAAATGTACTTCCCTTGGCGGGCTCGCTGGTGACCGTGATGGTACCTCCCATCGCCTCCACGAGCCTTCTGGTGAGGGCAAGGCCAATCCCCGTACCAGGTATCGATGTGCTGTCCGCGCTCAGCCTGGTAAATGGCGTGAATATGGCTTCCAGCGCATTGGCCGGGATGCCCCTTCCGGTATCGACTACGGATATCCTGACGGTACGTCCCCTATCGCATTGCTGTTGCTCCAGATTGACCATGACGCTTCCTCCTTTTATGTTGTATTTGATGGCGTTGTCCAGAAGGTTCAGCAGCACCTGCATCAGCCGCTGGCTGTCTGCCTTTACGGCCAGGTAATTTCCCACATCGTTACGATTGAACGCCAGTGAAACATTACTGGTGAATGCCAGCGGGGAGATGATGTCCATTGCTTCACGAATACTTGGCACTACCATGACCGGTTCGATGGAAAGGCTGAGGCGTCCGGCTTCGACGCGTGCGAGATCAAGCACTTCGTTGATCAGCGATAGCAGGTGCTTACCGCCTTTTTCGATCTGGACGACATATTCGCGGATCTGATCGGGAATCTCGTCCATCTTGATAAGTTGGCTGAAGCCGAGGATGGAGTTCAGCGGGGTGCGGAGTTCATGACTCATCCTGGACAGGAACTCCGACTTTGCCTGGTTTGCTTTGTCCGCTTCCTGCTTTGCCGATTTGAGCTCATCTTCTTTCGTCACCTGATCTGATATGTCCCGCGCGGCGGTGACCGTGCCGACGACCCTGCCGTCCTTGCTGGTCAGCGGCCTGCACCGTATCTCGTAGGTTTTGACTTCCCCAGTTTTCCCACGTGCCCGAACCCTCATAGGTAAGGACGCGGTGCGCGGCGAGGCAATGGTGGTCGCTTGCAGTTCGAGTGAGGGCCGGCGGTCCTCCGGCAGGACATGTTGGAAGTTGCACATCAGCTCTCTTGCCCTATCCATAGTGATACCAAGTGAGCGTTCCACCTCCGGGCTTACCCTGATCACCTTGCCGGCCGTATCCCTCAGGGTGATGATGTCGGGGACGGCCTCGAATATGGAACTTATGAGGCGCTCACGGTCAAGGATTTCGTCCCTCTGGTCGCGCAAGCTCTTTTCCCGGTGGCGAAGCTCCTGCGAGGCTTCCTTCAACCCAGCGGCGATTTGCCCGATCTCGTCCTTGCCAACGGGTAGGTCCGTCAGCTCCTCTCCCTTGTGCAGGCGGAGAGACGCCATCTCAATTGCTGTCAATCTCTTGGACACTCCCGATGATATTATCAGCATTACCACTACGCCGCCTATGATGGCTATCAGCACAGCGGCAAGGGACACAGATCCACCGGCATCGTGCCGCGCCGCCAGCGTTGCCTTTGCATTTGACATTATGCCGTTCTCATTACTGATGAAGCGCCTGACCGTGGATTCTGCCGACGTTATCCCTCCAAACACTCCTGCAAGTAGGTGTCGTACCGGGCCAGGTAGGGATACCGATGAATGGCTGGATCCTGTGGAGGGTCCTGTGGAGCCGCTCAGCGAGGCTACATCGGAGGTAAGCGCGGCCAGCTTGGACAGTACGGATGACAATTGCCCAGAGAGGGCGCCTGCCATGGCAATTGCTCTGGGGTGGTGATCAGACAAGGATTGGAGATTTCTTACGTTGGCTGTGATGTCGATGCGTTCAGCGCGGATGTCCGCGAGGGCCGCCATGACGGTCTGGCGACCAGTGGTGGCGTGAGGCGTACTCCCAAGAGGCTGGGCCAGCTTTACCAGTATCTGTCCCAGATCCGATTCGGCGTCATGAGCCTCATTCTCGGCCCTGATCGTGTTGTCGTAAGCCGATTGTGCACTTGCGATGGACGGATTGACTGCGAAGCCAGCCAATGCCAGATAGCCGACGAGTATGAGCAATGGCACTCCAACCACCACGCTGGCCTTGTACTTTATCTTGAGATCCCGTGTCAGCCGGGAAGGAGCGAAAGGGAACTTGCGGCCTGACGAACTGGTCATCGTGCCGTTTTCTTACAACAGACCACTCGTATTACCATATTGCCCCAATCCGTTCCATAGGCGCTCCGGGACAGCCCAATGATCAACCCTCGAAACCATCCAGGAAGCCATATCCAGTATTCTCAGTATAGCCCTGGTGGCACAGGTTTGCTTGCAATGTGAATAGCTGATCACAATTTGTGCCGTAATGCCGAAGTGGCGGTCTACACGGGTTCGACACCTTCAGGCCCCAAAGGGTCTAACGGGAATCTTGGACCAATCGACTCATGAAGTGGCGGTCTACACGGGTTCGACACCTTCAGGCATAGGTTGCCCATGTTTGGCTGTTCTCGTCACTTCTTGCAGTGAGGCGATTGCCGCCTTGGCCGATGCCGACGGTATGCTCCGCGATCGGCGGGCTATCCCGACTTCACGAGTGGCTATGCCGTCTACCTTTACCAGCCTGACGCGATCTTTTAGATGGAATGGGACCGCACTGGTGGGCAACAGGGCAAATCCGTTACCGTCGAAGGCGAGCGATGCTATCAGGCGTATCCCGTCCAACTCGGCGGCAGCCTTTAGACTGACACCGTGAGACATTGCCGCCTGGTCCAGTTCGTTACGGAATGTGGTTCCAGGCGCTGGCAGCAGCAGTTCGAGGTGGGCCAGATCGGCCATCTGGATTGAGTCCATGCCCGGAACTGGATCCGCGTCACGCGGTACCACGAGGTTGATTTCTTCTGTGAAGAGGGGGGTGGCGGTCAACTCCTTGCTGGTTACCGGGAGCGTCATGACAGCAAAGTCCAGCCTACCTGTAATCAGGAGCTGGCTGAGGGTGTTACTGGTTCCGTCATGTATCACCAAACGAATGGCAGGGTGAGCCCGTTTCAGGGTGGCATGCAGCCTTGGCGTGATCCATCGTGCCGTGGTACCTATCATGCCGATCCGTACGGTACCGGACAGTTCTGCCTTCAGCGCGCCTATGTCGTCCCATATGGCTTCCATCTCTCCGAGCATCCTGTACGCGCGGGCGGCAACCGCTTCACCTTCTGGGGTGAGATCCGACGTCGATCTATCGATGAGTACCGTCCCAAGCTCGTTCTCCAGCTTTGTCACGTGTGCTGAGATATTTGATTGGACTGTTCCAAGCAAGTCCGCTGCGCTGGAAAAGGAACCTTTTTCATGTACCGCCAGTAGGGCTCGTAGCTGTTTTATATCCATCACTTATTATGATATCAAGTATCTATAGTAGCTGCTTGACAGATTGAGGCATAAGGTACATAATATTTACATAGATAGCAGGAGCTGGATACCCCCTCTCCGTTTCCTGGCTATACAGATGGAGAAGTCGAGCGCCCCCCCTTGGCTTCTCCATCGCTATTTTGGCGGAGATCTACTTTCCATACTGTACAGCGCTAGCGGTTTCACCGCGTATGCCGCACATGCCGGTCGTCGGGTGTGTCATTATTTGTAGGATAAAATAGTTTAGCTATAATATGTCCATGGTGAGGAACTCCAGAGCTACTGGCGGCGGCGCTGTGAGTGGCGGCAACGGCATGTACGGAGGTGAAGACGGCACCGAACACGGCTGCATGGCCGAGGGTGGCGGCAGCATTGGCGTCAAGGGTGGCGGCCAACCCATCAGTGATGAAAGTGGAGGCAGTGGCATGGACACGGATATGCCACGACGGCATGCCGGTGAGTACCCAGCCGGCATCGTGCATGACGGTAATGGCGACGTGTCTACTGAGGCAGTCGATATATTTCTTCTGATAGTGCATCTGGCCAGAGGGCTACGATGGCACGGTTCGCAGATGCCTGAGGATCTCCGCACGATGGTGAGAAATGCAGGATTGGCTCCAAGGCACATCACTGCCCTTGTGCAGATAGCAGCGGCAGGGGAGATGAGCGTGAGTCTACTGGCGGATAGGCTGGGGGTCGCCCTGACCACTGCCAGCCTACTTGCTTCTCAGCTGGCTTCGCAGGGATTGGTGGAGCGAAAAGAGGATCCTGAGGATCATCGGCGTACATTGATACGGATTCCCGAGCGATTCGATGACATCACATCTGGCATGTTCAAGGGGCTCCTGGAACCTATAGAGCAGGTGCTCGCTTCCATCAGTGCACAGGACCGCGGCGTGCTCGAATCTGCATTGCGGAAGTTGGTCGAGGCAGTGACTGCGGCTGCATGTGGACCGTAGGGTGAATCTACCTCACAAGTGGAGGGTACATCGTTGTGCGTGGTGCATGGGAATGGAGGATGGCTGGCCAGCCGCTGCGGGAGTGCTGTAACGGAGCGGCTACTATGGGTACCGTGAAACGCATACCTTCCACGGACCCAGCCAGACCGGCTGCAGGTTTACGCGATACCGCAGAGAGGCGAAGCCGGCCTGCGCAATCTTACAGGATTGATTTCAAACTTCCAGCGGAAGTCGAGGAGGAGATTGCTGGGCTTACCGCCAGTAAGGAATCCACTACCAGGGAGAGGATACTCGATATGCTGGCAAGGGCGGCGCGGGCATATGACAGGGGATATTTTAAGGAATCGTTGCAGTATGCCGGCAAGGTGCTGAGGCAGTTGCCCGCTTCTGCGTCTGCACGCGAACTCGCCGGTCTCTCCTATTACGGTCTTGGCAAATGGCACGAGGCATCGACACGGTTGCAGTGGGTGGTCGATTCGACTGGGGATATGAGCCAGGTTCCGGCTCTGATGGATTGCCACAGGGCAATGGGCAACTACAGTAAGGTTGCTGATCTGTACGATTTACTTCGCCGGTCATCACCTCTGCCCGAGGTGCTCGCAGAGGGACGTATAGTTGCCGCGGAGGCGCTCGCAGATGAGGGCAGGATCATAGAGGGGATAGAGTTACTCGAACGGGCCGGTGTACGTAAGCTGATCCGCAACCCCAAGGAGAGGCATTACAGGCAGTGGTACGTCCTTGGTGATCTCTACGAGAAGGCTGAGCATATCGCCACGGCAAGGCTCATGTTCAAGCGGGTGAGCGAGTGCGATGGCGGTGCAACGGATGCAAAGGAGAGGCTCGACTTCATAGGGGGGAATGAGGTTCCCAGGCGACAGCGTCACCGTAGTTCAAGCGCCAGAGTGACAATGCCAGAGTGACGGCACTATAGTGATGAGTGGCGTCCGTGATTGTAGCGACCGGACAGGACAGTGCGAGCTTGGTCGTGGTCATGGAAGGAGTTGAGCCTTTTAAGTGACGCTATGCGACAGGGCTGTGGGTGCGGGCTGTTGAATGGCCTTGCGGCCGGTGTGGTCGTATAGACGGGAAAAGACTGGAGAAGGAGGAAAGTGCAGATGTTCGGAGTACCCAGTACGGGAAATGTCACAAGTATGGTGGATTTGGAGGCGCTACTTGGTGCGGATGCCGAGGACCTGCTGAGCCATACCTGCAAGGGTATTCCTAAAGAGATGCTGGAGTTGCCAGGGCCGGATTACCTGGACAGAGTGATGTCGGTCAGTGACCGTAACGCAACCGTCCTACGCAATCTGGGCACGCTCTATTCGCATGGCAACCTTGGAGGGACGGGATACTTGTCCATTCTCCCGGTGGATCAGGGCATCGAGCACTCAGCTGCAGCGAGCTTTTCAAAGAATCCCGCGTATTTCGATCCGTTCAAACTCTGCGAGCTGGCCGTGGAAGGGGGTTGCTCCGGTATCGCAACCACCCTAGGAGTGCTTGGCATGACTGCGAGGAAGTATGTCCACAAGATACCATTTATAGTCAAGCTCAACCACAATGATCTGCTCGTCTACCCCAACCGGTACGATCAGATCATGTTCGCGTCGGTTCGTCAGGCCGCGGATCTGGGTGCGGTGGGTGTCGGTGCTACGATATACTTTGGGTCGGAGGAGTCCTCGCGGCAGCTACAGGAGGTGTCAAGTGCGTTTGCCGAGGCTCATAGGATGGGAATGTTTACCGTGCTGTGGTGCTACCTACGTAACAACGCGTTCAAGACGCCGGACGCGGATTACCATGTCGCAGCCGATCTCACCGGGCAGGCCAATCACATTGGTGTGACCTTGGAGGCAGATCTGATAAAACAGAAACAGCCTGAGCTGAACGGTGGCTATACGGCGTTGCACTTCGGCAAGACCGATCCTCTTGTATACGATACCCTTGCCACGGATCATCCCGTGGATCTTACCCGTTGGCAGGTGGTCAACTGCTATTCAGGTCGTATCGGGCTGATCAATTCCGGTGGTGAGTCAAAGGGGGACACTGATCTGGCACAGGCCGTGCGAACAGCTGTCATTAACAAGCGAGCCGGTGGGACCGGGCTCATTGTAGGGCGGAAATCCTTCCAGCGTCCCATGGATGAAGGAGTGAAGCTGCTCCACGCCATCCAGGGTGTCTTTGCTGACTCCCGGATCACCATAGCCTGACGTACTTCGGTCTGCTGCGGCCATTATGCCGCAGCCCGGTGTCTTTACCAGCACGCGGGCACGCCGGTCGTGAGCGCTACAATGCGATGTAATTAGGCGGCCATTATGCCGCAGCCCGGTGTCTTTACCAGCTATCGGATCACCATAGTGTAGCGCGTAGAAAGCGTTAAGAAACCAGCTATTCGCGCTAACAACGCGTTAAAAGGCTTCCATTCCGGTAGCTACACGTGTATAACGGTGCATATGGTACTGATTGACGGATGCAGGCTATGACCTGGCCCGAGATATTACGGATAGTTCATGAGCTGCGGCATGGCGGCCGCAGCGGATCTGGAGAGTCATGACCTGGCAGGGAGTACTCCAGATATTTGTTCTTATGGGGATAGCGGCCATCCTCGCACGAGTGGTCGGTGGCTACATGTTCCTGGTGCTTGCCAGGGAAGGTGATGTCAGGTCGGCGAGATCTACGGGTGCTGCCGGGCCTGTAGCTCATACCCCTCTGCTCGATACATGGATCGGGACGATAAAGTCTGTACTGGATCGAGTCATCGAACCTGTTGAGCAGGGGATATACCGGATATGCGGGATCAATCCAGATCAGGAGATGCGCTGGACCACGTACGCATTTGCATTGCTTGCCGTGAACCTTGTCGGGTTTGCAGTGCTTTTCGTTCTCCTAGGCCTTCAGCAGTGGCTGCCGCTCAATCCTGCCCATATGCCGAAGATCCCATTCTGGGTAAGCCTGAATACGGCAATCAGTTTCACGACCAATACCAACTGGCAGGCTTACGCAGGGGAGGCGACACTCAGCTACCTGAGCCAGGCGTGGCTCGTGGTCCAGCAGTTCCTTTCCCCAGTGACCGGCATATGCCTCTTCCTGGCTGTTGCAAGGGGATTCTCCAGGCACAGCACCAAGACGCTCGGCAACTTCTGGCGCGATTTTGTAAGGACCCTGCTATGGATCGCTGTTCCGGGTGCGATTATCGGCACCATCGTGCTCATAGCCCTTGGTTCCCCGCAGAACCTGCACGCTTACACTCATGTCACCACCATCCAGGGAGTGCATCAGACTATTGCACAGGGCCCGGTCGCCTCAATGACATCAATCATGCAACTCGGCAACAATGGCGGCGGATTTTTCAATATGAATGCCGGCCAACCCTTCGCCGGTCCCAATGTGGCATCGTTGCTTTTCCAGCTGATACTTGGTTTTGCAGTTCCATCTGGATGCATATATCTGTTTGGCAGGATGGTGGCCGACGTTCGCCAGGCATGGGCAATCTTTGCGGCGATGGCGATACTTTTTGTTGCAGGCGCGTTGGTGGTATATGCATTCGAAGCGGCGGGAAATCCGATAATCAATGCGCTGCATCTTGCAGGCCATGGAAACTGGGTGGGGAAGGAGAGCAGGTTTGGCATAGGATCTAGTTCACTGTTCGAGAACTCCACCACAACCATATCGTGGGGATCTACAGCCGCGGCAAATGACTCACTCACGCCCTTGGCGGGCTTGGTGTTGCTTTTCAATATGAAAACGGGCGAGGTCATCTTCGGATCCTGGGGGGCAGGGATGATCGGGATGCTTGCCTATGCGGTGCTTGCCGTCTTTCTTGCAGGCCTCATGGTGGGACGTACGCCGGAGTACCTTGGCAAGAAGATCGAGTCGTTCGAGGTGAAAATGTCCGTGCTTGCAATGGTGGTACCCAGCTTCGTCATACTCATTCTGGCTGCTACATCGGTGGTGATAGGTCCTGGGTTGGCCGGCATCTATAATCCGGGTCCGCACGGCCTCTCGGAGGTGCTATACGCCTTCAGCTCGGGCGTGGGCAACAACGGTTCGGCTTTTGGTGGCCTCAACGCGGCATCCCCCTGGTATGCGGCAACGGTGGGTATAGCCATGTTGCTGGGGCGCTATGCCATGTATATACCGCTGGTTGCTCTCGGCGGCTCTCTGGCGGCCAAGCAGAGAATTCCTGCCGGTGCCGGCACCTTTCCTACCCATACTCCACTCTTTGTGGGGTTGCTCATCGGGACGGTGGTCATTGTAGGAGCTCTCGTGTTCTTTCCGGCCCTTGCGCTCGGACCCATAGCCGAACAGGTGGCCATGCATGCAGGGAGGCTGTTCTGATGGGTGGCGACACGCTTACAGTGGTTGAGACCGGAGCCGGAGACCGGAGGCCCAAGCAGGAATCCTTCTGGACAAGGGAATCTGTGGTGCATGGGTTCAAGCAGGCTGTCGTCAAGCTCAACCCGTTGGACCTAATGCACAATCCGGTCATGTTTGCAGTGGAGGTGGGGGCAGCTCTTACTACTATCGACACGTTGCGTTACCTGGTTGACGGGAACGCCACATCCCTCGCTTTTGTCGGGCAGATCACCATCTGGCTATGGCTCACCGTGCTGTTCGCAACGTTTGCAGAGGCAATGGCGGAGGGGAGGGGAGCGGCTCACGCCGAGTTCCTGCGCCAGTCCAGGACAGAGACGGTGGCACGTAAGGTCATGTCCGACGGGTCAATCCAGGATATTCCAGCGACTGATCTCCAGAAGGGTGATGTCGTGGTCGTCTCGGCAGGGGAGGTGATTCCCGGCGATGGTGAGGTGAAGGAGGGAATTGCAGCGGTCGACGAGTCGGCCATCACCGGTGAGTCCGCTCCGGTAATCCGAGAGTCCGGCGGTGATCGTAGCGCTGTCACCGGTGGCACCAAAGTCATATCCGACGAGCTGCGGATAGAAATCACCGCAGGTAGGGGTGAGTCATTCCTGGACAAGATGATAGAGCTGATCGAGTCGGCCAAGCGCTATAAGACGCCCAACGAGATAGCGCTGGCGTTGCTGCTTGCTGGCTTGACTCTGATATTCCTGGTTGTGACTGTCACGCTGGAGCCCATGTCAGTATATGCAAAGTCCCCGGTTGGAATTACTGTGCTCATAGCTCTCCTAGTGGCGCTCGCTCCGACCACAATAGGCGGCCTTCTCTCGGCTATCGGTATCTCTGGCATGAACAGGCTGTTCGAACGAAACGTCCTTGCGCTGTCCGGTAGGGCCGTGGAGGCGGCAGGCGATGCTAATGTGATCATGCTCGACAAGACCGGAACGCTGACCATAGGCAATCGCCAGGCAACAGAGTTCATACCTACATCGGGCATATCGGAGCGCGAGCTGGCTGAGGCCGCGCAACTGTCTTCACTGGCAGATGAGACCCCGGAAGGACGCTCCATTGTAGTGCTTGCGAAAGAGCGCTACGGGCTCAGGGAAGTGGATCTTCCGGAGAATGAGGTGGAGTTTGTCCCGTTCAGCGCCGAGACGCGCATGAGTGGTGTCAATTACAAGGGCAGGGAGATAAGAAAGGGCGCTGTCGATTCGGTGTGCAGCTGGACGGGATGCCAGACTGATACGGCCCTGGGGCTTGGCATAGATCGTATAGCCAGATCGGGCGGTACGCCGTTACTGGTTTCGGAGGGCAAGAGGATACTTGGCGCTATACACCTGAAGGACGTGGTGAAGGAGGGGATCCACGAAAAGCTCAATGCTCTGCGTGAAGCCGGTATCAAGACGGTGATGATCACAGGAGACAACCCGGTTACCGCCGAAGCGATAGCAAAAGAGGTCGGAGTGGACGACTTCCTCTCCGAGGCCACTCCCGAGAAGAAGATGGACTACGTGAGGCAGATGAAGGCTGAGGGGTACATGGTGGCCATGGTGGGCGATGGCACCAATGATGCTCCCGCGCTGGCCAATGCCGATGTTGCGGTTGCCATGAATACTGGCACCATGGCTGCCCGTGAGGCAGGCAACATGATCGATCTGGATTCCAATCCAACCAAGCTGATAGAGATCGTAGAAGTCGGCAAGCAGATCCTCATAACCAGAGGTGCGTTGACCACGTTTTCCGTCACCAACGATATTGCGAAGTATTTTGCCATCATACCTGCAATGTTCGTATCACTCTATATTGCCGGGCACAAGGCCGTCAGCCTGGGAGCGCTCAACATTATGCGCCTCACCTCACCCCAGACCGCCATCCTTTCGGCGATCATCTTCAATGCGCTTATCATTCCCGTGCTCATACCACTGGCCCTCAAGGGGGTGAAATACCGTCCGTCGTCGGCGGCGGTACTGTTGCGCCGGAACTTGTTTGTCTATGGCCTAGGCGGTCTGATCGTGCCTTTCGTGGGGATAAAGCTTATAGATATGGTGGTTACGGCACTTCACCTGGTGTCTACAACGGTGCATTGATGGTCGGCAGCGCGATTGGCAGCGTAGAAAGGAGAGTACGATGACATCGAGAATGTTGTGGACCAGTACAAAACTCGTACTGCTGTCGTGTGTATTCCTTGGGATAGTGTACATGCTGGCGATGACCGGGTTTGCCGAGGTTGTATTTCCCAGCCAGGCCAACGGGAGCCTGGTGCACTATCATGGACACGTGGTCGGTTCCAAGCTGATTGGAGAGCAGTTTACCTCGGCGGGCTTTTTTCAGGGGAGGCCAAGCGCCACCTCGCCTGCCTACAACGCAGCGGATTCCTCGGCATCGAATCTTGGTCCCACCAACAAGCTTCTCATAGGGCATGTAAAGGCTCGTATCCAGGCATTTCTGAAGGAAAATCCAGGGATCAAAGTCAACCAGATACCGCCCAGCCTCGTAGAGAGTTCCGACAGTGGTCTCGATCCTGACATTACGCCGGCAGACGCCTACGTGCAGGTTCCAAGAGTGGCAAGGGCTGACCATCTGCCACAGGCCACCGTTCGCAAGGTGATCTCTGAAAATATACATGGCAGGTTCCTCGGAATATTTGGCCACTCCTATGTGAATGTGCTCGAGATGAATCTGGCCCTGCTGAGGGCGCAATCCGCTACGGGCGTGAGCGCAGGTACGAGAACGCACGGTATCTCTGCACCTGCAACCGCACCTGGTCACGTTGACCCTGGTGCCGACCCAGGAGCGCGAAAGAGATGAAGGGTTGAGGAAATGTACGTTGTCTATTACATACTTGCGATAGCGGCCATCGGTATGATCTTTTGGCTGTTTGTCGCTTATGCCAAGGGCATTGACAGGCTATGAGCCAGGTCGGGCGCGTGATCGACATGTCCAGGGTTTCTGAGATCGTGAGGAGTGGTGGACTGTGAGTGCATTTGAATGGATAGGGCTGGTGGTTAGCGTGGCGTTGCTCGTGTTCCTCTTCTATGCCATGCTCTTCCCTGACAAGCTATGATCTATTAGGTGGTTCAGCCAGGCATAAGAATAGGAGAAGCTGCCGCAAGAGCAGATGCCTCAGTAAGGACGCTGAGATATTACGAGGAGGTGGGCCTGCTCGAACCTTCTTCGCGCTCTGCCGGAGGGGAGCGGCGGTACAGCTACACTGATATAGAGAGAGTGCTGCGCATCAGGGAATTGAAGTCTCTCATGGGATTCAATCTGGATGAGATAAAAAGCATTCTGGCTGCCGAGGATGAGTTGGCCGTACTCAAGGAAGAAGTGAATTCAGGCAGTGTCGAGGTACAGAGGCGCCGTGAGATACGCTTGGAGGCCATACGCATACTGGAGCGGGTACGGGAGAGGATAGCCGTGCAGGCAGGCCGGCTCAAAGTATTCGACGACGAGATTGCCCGTCGTATCGAACGCATCCAGGCAAAGCTGTAAGTACCAGAAGCGCTGGGCGGGCATCCTCACCCATGGATACAAACCATGGGCTTGCGGGGCGAGGCTGGGGTCAGAAATGCAGATCGGAGAGTTCGGGCACTGTACGGCATGCCCTGTCACGTGCAGCCAGGAAGCGACCACGCCGCAGGGTGCGCTCATCATCGCTGTATCTGGGTTCCATCACTTTTGCCGGGCGGTACAATTTCGCAAGGTCGTCCGTGTCACGCCATATACCTACAGCCATCCCTGCCAGCAAGCCAGCGCCGAGCGTGGTGGCCTCCGTAACCCGGGATACTTCCACAGGACGTCCAGACAGATCGGCCAGCATCTGGGCAAATATCTCGTTGGTGGACATGCCTCCATCCATCCTCACGGTAGGTATCCTGAGACCTGTGTCCTGCTCGGCTGCATCGATCAGGTCCACGCCGCGATGAGCGATACCTTCCAGGACGGCCCGGACCATCTGAGCCTTGGTGGTTCCGCCCGTGACGCCGAAGAACGCTCCCCTGGCGCCGAAATCCCATACGGGCGTACCCAAACCCATGAGCGCCGGCACGAAGTATACGTCCCTCGTATCATTGCACGATGCAGCAGCGGTGGCGGATTCCTCCGGAGAGTCGATTAGACCGAGATCGTCGACGAGCCAGGTCACTGCCGCTCCCGCCGCAAGCATGAGAGCTTCCACTCCCCAGGTAAGTGCGGCATTGCGCTGCCAGGCAATTATTGGTATGGTAGCGCCCGCAGGCCCTGTGTAAGAGAACTGGGGGCGCATATCACCCGTGCAGCAGTCGAGCATTGCTCCGGTTCCAAATGTGATCTTCGCTGATCCGGCATGCGTGCAGCCCTGACCGGCCATGGATGCCTGCTGATCGCCGACCATTGCCGTTACCGGAGGGCGACCTGGTAGGATCGAGGCGATACCCGCCACGCCGGAGGTGTCCACCACCTGCGGCAGGCAGCTCTCAGGTATCCGCAGCACTGACAGGAGATCTGCGTTCCAGCCCGTGCCGTCATCGCGCAAAAGAGCGGTCATGGCTGCATTGCTCGCGTCGGTCACATGGATGGCTCCAGCGGAAAGTTTCAGGGCAATCCAGGAATCCACCGTACCGAAACAGAGGTCCCTGGTTCTCTCCGGATCGACCGAGTCCATAATCGCCTCTACCTTTGTGGCCGAGGCGTTTGGCGGGACATGGTAGCCCATGCCTGCCAGTTCCACACACCTGAATACCGTGCGCAGGTCCTGCCATCCGATGGCGGGTGCAACCGGCTTGCTGGTTTTCCGGTCCCATACCACAGTCGTGGAGCGCTGGTTGGTGATGCCAACGGCTGCCACCGATCCGGCCTGCTGCAGCACTGAGATTGCCAGTTCCACGGCGTCACGCGCAAGAGCTTCCGCATCCAGTTCGAGCATACCTGGTGCAGGTATGGCGGAAGCAAGCCTTTTTTGCTGGAGGTGCCCGACTTCACCTTCAGGCGTTACGAGCCCGGCCCGTATAGAAGTGGTACCAACATCAATGACCAGTATGCTCATTTACCTATCTTACCGTCTCATCTCCCACCGTCTCATCTCCCACCGTCTCATCTCCCACTTGGCCGGAATCGTCAGACTTTCCCAGGAGAGCGATGATCATGGCATCGGCAGCCAGGAAGATCACAGCTATCCAGGTAAGGGTGCTTGCAGTGGCAAACTGGGGTGCCCAGCCTGCGCCAGGCAGGAAACGTTCCACGGCCTGGCGATAGACCATGTATGTCCCGGTTGCCACTACGGTCGTGAGGGCGGTAAGAGTAAGGAATGTGCGTCCCCAGGAGAAGATCATGCAGGCTAATACGGCCAGGAAGAGACCGGCTCCCACCTCAGGAGTACTGGCTGCTCCTCCCAGGAGTCCCGTAATCGCCGCCACCAGTGGTATGCTCCACCATCTTACTGGCTTGCGTTGCCAGGAGAGCGGTGACGTCAAGGTCGGCATGCCGTCTCTTGGATTGCTAGCGCTTCCAACCACTGTCTGGGTAGGCATGCCGGCGGTACGGGCCGCCATAGAGTCGTTCTCCGGCTGGACGGGCAATACGGCTTCAATACCTGCAGGTCTGTCGATGGTGGATGCTTCCCCAGACATGGTGGTTCCTGGGACTGGGACGCTGTTCCGGGATGTTTCTCGTCCGAAATTGCCCGCACTAAAGTGCCTGCGCAGGGAGCGCGGCAGGTAAGCTCTGCGCCTCTTCCGGCCGGCATAGGAGAAAGCTACGATGATCAAGCAAAGTACAAACCCGAGTGCAGAGAGCCACAGGGCTATCCAGACGTTGTTCTGAGGCTGCCAGTTCAGGGTTACATAGAAGGCACCGTTGCGGGCACTGGTGAGCTTGGCCGGATTGACCAGCCATCCATTGGCAAACCCGTCCATTAGCTCAGGTGGCGGTAGGTTGCCTGAGCCCTGCACGCTTGCCTGCCAACCCAAGCTGTGACTCTCACCGAGAACGAGCCAGAATGGCTTTGTGGCGTTCCTGACCTCCAGGCGCATGGAGACTGGAGTCTTTGACAGTACCTTTACCACCGGAGCGGCGGCAGATCCAGGTGAGTTGCCTGTGGCCGGGCCGGCACCGGACGGGCCGGAAGCGTTCAGTGCCGTTGTGGGTGATGCGGGAAGCTCCGGCCCGCCGCCAGGTGCGGAATCCAGTACCAGCCTGTCTATATTGAAGCCGGAGGCATGTCCATTCGCTGAAGTTATGGTGTTGTTTCCAGCGCCAAGCTTTACGCCGCCGGCATCCGGCCCACATCCCTTGAACTGGAGCCCTCCGCCGGACAGCGCCGTCGAACTCGAGCCGGTAATTTCCAGCCAAACAGGATTGCCGTCTATCGACACGAGACCTTTCCTGCAAACGGCCGGTATGTCTTTGGGTGGGGGAGGCATGGTTACACCAGGGATCCCAAGGGATGCAATGCCAAGGGGCATCGCTATGGGCGCTGATGAATAGTAATCCTTGGTATATACAAAGCGCACGCCGGTGAAGGTGAACCGCAGGTGCATACCGCTGATAGGGGGAAAGCTGAGCGGTACGAGCGCAGTGGAGTCCCTTCCCTTTCGATTGGCAATTGGCGGTAGGTTTACATTTACCTGCTGGCCGCGGCCATTGGTAATGCGCATGGAGGTCGGTACTGAGTGGTAGCCATCTGCAACTATACTCATGTTCAGATGGTCTAGCGTCACCGGCGCTGGCGTGTTCACCTCTATCCAGTCCCCGATCTGATGCGTCTGACCGAATCCCGGCGACCACATGACGGAAGACTTTCCTGAGGGCTGTCCGGACAGCGCTGCGGATGCGGTATCGCGGAGGTCGCCAGGGAGCCGGCCGTTGGAATACGCCACGATCCCTGATCCATTCGATCCTGGTACTCCCACAAGTTGGTTGATCATATTGTCCGGTATGAGGGTGCTGATTCGTGCCGTTCCGGTGATGGCGAACCTACGGGGTCCAGGCAACCATAGTATGCGCTGGAGCTGGTGCTCTGGATCACTGTGCGGCGGGTACGGAGAGAGGCGGTGGCGATCCATGATGACTACAAGCCGGTTGTGAATTGACGCAGGACCGGCCAGAGTGAGCAGATCCTTTGGCATGGCCAGGTAACGCTGTGTCGATATGCCGGGTATCCGTATTTCGGAGAAGCCTACCGGTGGCACGGCCGTCTTCGACTTCAGCTGACTCCTATTGGTCCGGTCGATGCGGATTCGCACCGTAGTAAATGATCTCTTGTGAAAGGTGATCGTCTGGCCTTGCGGGGTGAGGGAAGCTGCGTTGAGATCGACGGTCAGTCCCTTGTCCGGTGCGCTGGAGCCATTAGGGAAGTTGGGGTGCTTGGATGAGCTGAAGAAGAGGGTGACTTTGGTGATGTAGCGGGTGAGGCTGCCAAACGGCTGTACCAGATTGACCTGGCCTGCAGTGACGGGGTGTCGCAGATGGAGCTGCCACCACTGCCCCGAAGCAATCCCGAATGCTGCAACCTGCCAGCTGGTATTCAGGTTGCCATCAATGGCCATTGCGGGCTGGTATTCTGGGCTGTAGGCCACCGCGTTCCCGTATGACGATGCAGTTACTGATGAGACATCTCCCGTGAACTTGGCCGTGGTCATTGCTGATGCCGGCTGCTGGCCGAAGATACGTAGAGGCGCGTCGCTTGGGTGCTTGCTTGCATAATGCTCGGATGCCGTTTCGGTGTATCCCACATTTCCGTGTAGCAGGTCCCACTTGAAGGCACGCTTTTTGTTCGAATCAGTGACCACCAGCACGGCGCCTTGTTTCATGGCGGATGCCAGCTGGCCTGGTTGGCTGTCCAGGGTACCTGCGTATAACACGGCAGGATTGCCATTCAGAAGCCCCACACTTGCGGCATCTGCTATGCCGCTTGCGTCACCATCCACTACCAGGGCATTGGAAGTGGATTCTGCCCTGACGATAGGCCGCGGATTCTTGACCGGCAGCACCTCTACCGGTGAGGGCCAGGGAAGGTTAGCCGGTGACTTCAATACCTGCTCATCCACCCATGGTATGGCTGATCTGTTCGGAACGGGCTTCCCGAAACCGATAGGAGCTCCTAAGCCAGGTATAGGTTTGAGAAAATGCTGCCACAGTATGCGTGGATGCGGCATACCGTAGCGTTCGTACTGTAGGTTGTTCTGAACCAGAAGATCGCCGGCGGAAAACAGCCTGGCCATTGGAGCCAGCGCTTTCCAGTTGTAGGCTCCTTCCTGGATAGGGCTGTCGATGGCATACATCATGTCGGCCGTAGGCAGCGAACCCATGATGAGCTGTTCACGCACTATGAACTGACGCGTAGATATGCCAGGGTAGATGGTGTCTATGGTATCTCCCCACCGGTATGCGGCAAAGTCCTCTCCTGGTTCGACCAGTACCCGTGTTCCCTTTCCATGGGTGTCGAGCCAGGATGCGGCCTTGTACTCGTAGGACGGCAGTGGATGAGGCTGTGTAAAGTGGTCGGGTACTGTCGTACCGTTCCATACTGCGGGGTTGGCAAGTGCTATTCCAGCAGCGCAGAGTGCCGCTGCCGCCAGTCCGACGGCTCGCCTGTGCTTCCACAGGGCGGTCACTCCAAGACCCAGTAGGATTGAAGTTCCCAATATCACCATGGGTGTCGCCCTGTCCGTGGAGCGTATTGCAAATCCGGCAGTCGTTCTGGTCATGAAAAGTTTGAGTAATTCGCCAATCAGGGAGGGATGCAGGTACGGGTATGTTCCAACTGCGAATACCATGCCAAATGCCACCAGGAAGGCAAAGTACGAGCGGTACCTGAATGACACCCAGATCGCAGAGAGGAAGGCCAGTGCGGGAACGGCAAAGCTGAATGCCAGGGTGGAAAGGTGCTGGGTCATCTCCACCGAGGTGACCACCCATGGCCCGAGCCTACCGCCCCCGTAGAAGTACCAGTATCCAAGCCCTCTAAGTACTTCTGAAGCCAGCGATGACGACGCCACGGCTGGTACTGTTTCGGTGTATTTCAGGACGTTGATTCCGTAGCCTGCTTCCACTTGCAATCCGGCGGCCCACCATAGTGACAGCCACGTGGTCAGGAGCCCGATTCTCCATACAGCGCCCCATGCGGTTTTCCAATCATGTTCCCTGGTGACCCTTGCCTGAAATATTATCCACAGTACGGGGGCCAGACCCAGGTATAGTATGGCCGTCGCGTTTATCCCGCTCACAGTGGCAACGACAATGGCGAAAAGGGCTGGATATCGCCAGGGGTGCCCCTGCTGCATTTTCTCGGAGTTGCCGGCATATGCGGGAAGGGCAGTGCCTGAATGAGTACTTACGCTCGTCGTGGCGTCCGAATAGGTAATTGCCGGGGGGCTGGTACTTGCCAGAGCACTTCCGGTGACAGCTGGGTCATCTTCAGCATTGCCGGTGTTCGATTTGCCTGCACGCCTGGCTTCTACGTTCCTCAAGGATTTTTCGGCATAGGCTATCATGAAAGGGAGTCCTGCCCAGGCCAGCGTGATAACTGATTCC
This sequence comes from Actinomycetota bacterium, assembly GCA_023379675.1. GTDB lineage: Bacteria > Actinomycetota > Acidimicrobiia > Acidimicrobiales > JAMCPL01 > JAMCPL01. The sequence continues at coordinate 119,259 of JAMCPL010000010.1, forward strand.
CTTCCCACGTACTGAAGGAAGTACGGTGAAATCATATAGGCCAGTGCCGCCACAATCCGTCCGGGTCCATTGATTCCGATCACGTGCGCCATGTAGAGTACGCCTGCACCGGCTGCCAACAAGATACTACCCATCCACAGGCGTTCGGCTACCCATAACGGGATGCCCATGAGGCGGGTGGCAAGGAAGAACGGGCCCATCGGGAAAAGGTAGCCGATGCGCTCATGGGTCACCGTTCCCGCCGCCATGCCGGGGTACCACATATACATAGACTGGGCGAGAAAGCGGCCCGGGTCAAGGTAAAGATAGCTCTTGGTGTCAGACACGACCACTCCGGGCTGTGCCAGCAACTGGGGGATATATGCCACCAGAGCGACAACCACATACTCCACCGATCTGTACCATGGCGACCTCGTGCGTACTTTTGCATGCCTGGCGTTCTTGACGGTACCAAAACCTGTTCTCAACTGTTTCAACGGATCGGTCTATCTCTCTCGCAATTGTTCATGTGTGGCTCATCCAGCCTCTCCGGAGTTCACGGTATCCTCGCTACAGAGCCCTGTAGCGTGCCCAGAACCAGCGGACGTATACACAACACTGTATTCCATGGACTAGATTATGCTATATGTCCAATCACAAGAGTGCCAGCTCACTATCAGGAACCCACCGGACGGGGCCAGGTGCGTGCCCTTCCCGGATGCGAGTAGGTCTGCGGGCGCGTGCGTGTTCGAATCATATGGTGTTTCTATGTGTATCGGGAGCGGCGTTATCCTGGCTTCATGTCTATAACGTCATGCGGGAGCTGGCGTGGCAGGACTAACCGGGGAGCGCCCACTTCCGGGACGTACGCCCGATTCGCTGCTGGCGTTCCACGCCGCCGGCTACAGGGAGATACGCTCTCGGCTCGGTACGGGTCGCCTGCTGGATCTGGGTTGTGGCGAGGGTTTCGAGTCTGCAGGTTTCATCACTCCCGGCCGTGAGGTGCTGGGTGTAGACTACGACGAGGGTGCCGTCCTTGCTGCGCTGGAGCACTACCACGAATCAGGGTTGCATGTGGCCAGGATGGACGCTACGTGCCTTGCGCTTCATGGAGGTGGCTTTGACTGGACTTGCTCATCTCACCTGATCGAGCACTTCAAGGAGCCGGACTTGCATGTGGCCGAGGTGGCCAGGGTACTCAAGCCTGGTGGAACCGCATTCTTCATCACCCCAAACCAGCCGGCTGATTTCGAGAATCCGTTTCACGTCCATCCGTTCACCAAGGAGAGCCTTCAAGAATTGCTCGGCCGTTACTTTTCCAGCGTGTGGGTTGGCGGCTTGGATGGTGACGAGGAGGTGAAGGCGGATTTTCATTCGAGGAGAGTGCGGGGCAGGAGGCTGCTGGCCCTGGATTTTCTTGGCATCCGCCACAAGATACCCGAAGCGTGGTATGTGGCTGCTTATGAGAAGTTGCTGCCATTCGCATACCGGTTGGTGGCCAGGGGTGACGTAGGTGGCACTACGGGGATATCGGCTGACGATTTCTTTGTGACCAATGAGGTGGACAGCACGACACTGGCGCTTTTTGCAGTGGCAGGCAAGCCGAATACGGTATCATGAGCCGCTTCGTCAGGTTTCGAGTGCGTGCAGCGCATTACTGCAAGGTCTGCCTGCATACAGAGTGGTTGCCGTGATAATGAGGTCGGCCTGCCCGGTTCCACGACTGCACGGGTTATCCAGCCTGCACAAGCCGCGCAGCCTGCGGAGGTCGTTCTGGCTTCTCCTGCCGATGGAACGAAGGCGGCTGTAGCAATAGATGATCCCGGTTCTCGCCGTTGGCCTCAGTGGTGGCATAGGCAGCGGCAAATCTACGGTGGCACGCGCATTGGCTTCCAGGGGCGCTACGATAGTCGATGCCGACCTGATTGCGAGGGAGGTATGCCGTCCGGGTATGCCTGCATTTGATGCGCTTGTTGCCGAGTTCGGTACCGGTATCCTCTCTGGCGACGGAGAGGTGGATAGGAAGAAGTTGGCATCGCTTGTGTTTGGGAATCGGGAGATGCTTGATGCGCTCAATGCGATTACCCATCCAGAGATCGGGGCCGTGCTGATCGGACGCAGGGAAGCGCTCGATCATACGGGTGGCGTAGGTGTGTTTGACATCCCACTTCTTTCGGCCGATCATAAGAAGATCCTTCGCTTGGACGTGGTGGTGGTGGTGGATTGTCCGGGCGAAGTGGCCGTATCTCGCATTATGTCCGCGAGGAGCATGACTCGCGAAGAGGCTGAGGCAAGGCTTGCCGCTCAGATCAGTCGAACCGAGAGGCTGTCATTGGCGGATTACGTGCTGGACAATTCCGGTACCGTGGACAGGCTGTCGAGGGAGGTGGAACGCCTGTGGCATTGGCTGTTGCAGTGGTCGCGATGACATGGATATAGAGGTAATTTCCCCATTCAGACCTGCTGGGGATCAGCCGCAGGCCATAGCGGCGCTTTCCAGGGGGATCGACAGCGGTATGCGTTTCCAGACTCTTCTGGGTGTCACGGGCAGCGGCAAGACTGCAACCATCGCATGGGTGATAGAGGCGGTCCAGCGTCCCACTCTTGTCATAGAGCCCAACAAGTCACTCGCCGCACAGCTCTCTTCCGAACTCAAGGAGCTGATGCCACAGAACAGAGTCGAGTACTTCGTATCGTATTATGACTACTATCAGCCCGAAGCATACCTACCCACCAGCGACACCTATATAGAAAAGGATTCCTCCATCAACGAAGAAATTGACAGGTTGCGCCATTCTGCGACCTCGGCGCTTCTGTTGCGGCGCGACGTAGTGGTTGTGGCGTCGGTTTCCTGCATATACGGCCTGGGCTCGCCATCGGAGTACAGGAATAATATGGTGGTCTTGGCTGTCGGCCAGAGCGTGGACCAGCGCGAGTTGCTACGCGATTTCGTAAGGATTCACTACAAGCGCAATGACATGGATATTGGACGAGGACACTTCCGAGTGAGGGGCGACACGGTCGAGATCCATCCGGCCTACGAGGAGGATGCCATCCGGATCGAGCTTTTTGGGGATGAGGTGACGTCAATAAGGCGATTTGATACGGTCACAGGCAGTGTGCTGGAAGTCCTCAATGACCTGGTGCTGCTCCCGGCTACGCACTATGTGGCAGGGGAGATGCGGCTCAGGAATGCCGTAGCATCCATAGAGAAGGAACTCGGGCGCAGGCTGGCTGAGTTGAATGAAGCCGGGAAGCTTCTGGAGGCCCAGCGCTTGAAGCTTCGTACGGAGCACGATCTCGAAATGTTGGTGCAAGTGGGGAGCTGCAATGGGGTGGAGAATTACAGCCGCCACCTCGATGGTCGCCGTCCAGGCGAGATGCCTTACACGTTGCTGGATTATTTTCCCGAGGACATGCTTGTGGTCGTGGATGAGAGCCATGTGACCATTCCCCAGCTGCATGGGCAGTACGAGGGAGACCGGTCGCGAAAGGCAACCCTCGTCGAACACGGCTTCAGGCTGCCGTCAGCGCTGGACAACCGGCCGCTTACATTCGATGAGTTCGTATCGAAGGTACCGCAGGCCGTCTTCCTGTCCGCAACTCCGGGTCCGTATGAGCTGGAGGTATCGGAGCAGGTTGCCGAACAGGTCATCAGGCCTACCGGGCTGGTGGACCCAGAAGTCATCCTGCGCCCGACCAGGGGACAGATAGATGATTTGCTGGATCGCCTCAAAGCGGCTGCGAGCAACGGGCAGCGTGCGCTTGTGACCACCCTTACCAAGAAGATGGCGGAGGATCTTACGGACTACCTGGCTGAGTCAGGACTTCGGGTGCGCTACATGCATTCTGACGTGAACACCATCGAACGTATCGAGCTAGTACGAGATTTGAGGCTCGGTGCCTTCGATGTGTTGGTAGGTATCAACCTCCTCAGAGAAGGGCTGGACCTCCCTGAGGTTGCCCTTGTGGCTATTCTCGATGCCGACAAGCAAGGGTTCTTGAGATCAGGACCCTCGCTTATACAGACAATGGGGCGTGCCGCGCGGAATGTCCATGGCAGGGTCGTGTTGTATGCGGACACCATTACGGATGCCATGCGTTATGCTATACACGAGACGGAGCGCAGGAGGGAGGTACAGCGGGCTTACAACATTGCACATGGCATAGATCCGGTCAGCGTGCAGAAGTCTGTGGCGGATATTCTCGACCGGATACGGCCCCGGGAAGATCGAACCGGTAAGGTTCACGCTGGGGTGGTCCGGCGAGCTGGTGGTCTACGGCTTCGAGGAAATGGTGCTCACAGGGAGGATGCCATTGCGACCGGGAGTGATATTCCGGGTGATGACCGGATGCATGTGGTAACAGGATCGGAGTTGCCCAGTGGAGGTAGTGCCGGTCGTGCTTCCGCGGACACAGGCGCAAGCACAGCTGGGAGTGGTGCAGGCGAAGGGTTTTCGCTGGATCTGGAGTCCCGTTTGGACCTGCTCGAGAGCGAGATGAGGCGTGCCGCGAGCGAATTGCGCTACGAGGAGGCGGCGGCGTTACGCGATGAGATATTCGAGATACACAGGGAGATGGCCATGGAAGTCGAGCGAGCAAGGGAAGCAGGTATATGAGGGAAGATAATCCATGACACGCAAGAGCGCAGTAAGTATCACCTTCCTTGGTGGCCTTGGAGAGATCGGGCGCAACTGCGCCTGCATAGAGTCAGATGGCCGCATGGTCATACTCGATTGCGGTGTCATGTTCCCGGAGCCTGACATGCCGGGGGTGGATCTCGTACTGCCCAATTTCGATTACATCCATGAAAGGGCCGGATCGGTCGACGGACTCGTATTGACCCATGGGCACGAGGACCATACAGGCGGGCTTCCTTACCTGCTTCGGGAACTCAAGATGCCAGTGTACGGGTCGGCGCTCACCCTTGCCTTGGCGAGACACCGGGTGGAAGAGGCAGGACTTGCAGGGAGGGCGCAGTTCCGGGAGGTGAGGGACGGCGATCTGGTCCAGATAGGTCCTTTCGGGGTCGAGTTCATACCGGTGACACACTCGGTCCCTCACGGTTTTGCCACTGCATTCCATACCAGCCAGGGCATCATCCTCCATTCGGGGGACTTCAAGCTCGATCTGGCGCCCATAGATGGAAGATTTACGGATCTCTCGCGGATAGGATCTCTGGCTCACAACGAGGGGATACGGTTGCTGATGTCGGACTCCACCAATGCGGACGAACCAGGCTTTACTCTGTCTGAGTCGGTGGTGGGCGAGGCCATCAGCCGGGTGATGGTCGCCAATCCCGGCAAACGTATCGTGGCTGCATGTTTTGCCAGTCATATACACAGGATCCAGCAGGTGGCCACCGCCGCCAGGGAATCGGGCAGGAGGATTGCGGCTCTTGGAAGGTCCATGGAGAAGAACATCGAGCTTGCCAGGGGGCTCGGTTTGCTGGACCTTCCTGAGAAAGACCAGGTACCGGTCGAATCGGTCAGCAGTCTTGATCCTGGCAAGATATGCGTGATATGCACCGGGTCTCAGGGTGAGCCCCTCTCCGCACTGGCGCTTCTTGCGGCCGGCGAGAGCAGGGTGATGAAACTGGGCAAGGATGATCTGGTGATAATCAGCGCTCACCCTATTCCTGGCAACGAGTGGGCCGTTGGCAAGGTGATCAATGGGCTTACCCGCCGTGGGGCTGGAGTCATACATACAGGCATAGAGCAGGTACATGTGAGTGGTCACGCACGCAGGGGTGAGCTACGTACACTTCTCTCCCTGACCAGGCCGGAGTATTTCATTCCGGTGCATGGTGAATTGCGTCATCTGGTGCAGCACGCCCAGCTTGCCTCGCAGAGCGGGGTGGATGCAGGACACGTTCTGACCTGCGAGGATGGTAACCGCGTAAGGCTGGACGGCAGCGGTCTCGTCCGCGACGGCAATGTTCCCGCCGGCTTCCTGTATGTCGACGGGACGGTGGGCGATGTCAGTCATGGTGTCCTGAGAGATCGGAGAGCGCTTGCTGAGGAGGGGATGATCGTGGTGATGGCGGTAGTGGATTTGCACGCAGGAGAGGTGGTGGGCACTCCGGAGATAGTCACCAGGGGCTGGGTGCATGCGAAAGAAGCCGAAGATCTGCTCGAAGAAGCCGCCGCGACGGTGCGTACGAGCCTCGAAAAGGCCATAGCGGATGGGGCGTCTGACGACGAGACGCTCCATCGCCATGCACGCCAGGCGCTTGGCAGGCTGGTGGGCGAGCGGACCAGGAGGCGCCCGCTGATCGTGCCCGTTGTCGTGATCATGTGAGTGGTTATGGGCGGCTCAGCATCCAACACATTTGCAGCCTTCCGGCGTAAACTGTGAGTTGAATGTATTGCACTGTCTGTTACGGGATCCAGAGTGAGCGTGGCGCGACCTAAGGTCAAAAAGGGAATTGGAGCGAAGGTGGGACGGGCCAGCAGCACAAGTACGACTCGGCGGGCCGTCGCGCCCTCCAGGGGAGAGCGAAGCCGGCAGGCGGTCGAGACCACGAAAGCGCAAGGACCTCACCTTCGATCGACTGCGGCCGAACGCCACAAAATGGATCTGGTGGGCATCTTGTTGCTTCTTGGTGCCGTGCTGCTTGCTCTTGCGCTATATGGTGATTCGCTTGGTCCGGTCGGGCTGGTATCGAGAAGGTACCTGGGACTGTCTATTGGTGTAACGCGTTTCGCGCTGCCGGTGCTGCTTGCCATAGCGGCGGGGTACGCGTTTACCGGGCGCATTGTTCGTGACCTTCCATGGCAGGCAAGTGCAACGGCCATAGTCATGGCATGCGTATCCGGTCTGGCTGATGTGGCAGGTGGCTTTCCTGGAATTGGTGCTCATCCATCATCCACGCTCGCAGGGGCGGGTGGATGGCTGGGCGTAGGTGCCGGCGGCCTGCCTGCGGCGGGACTGGGCGCAGCCGGTACGGTGATCCTGCTTTCCGCCCTTGGCATGTTTGCCACACTTGTGATTACGGGCATGACACTGCGCCAGGTCGTGCGCTTTGTATCGAACGGTATCCGGCGTGCCTGGACTTACCTTCATGCCACTCGCGATGCAACCGGTACGAATTTTCAGGGCGAAGGAACGCAAGCTGTGGAAAGTGGCACGTTTCCGGCGGGATCGAAGCGAGGCAGGACAGGGGGTGGATCGGCAGGACAGGGGGGAACGCGCGAGGCGTCGGGGACGTCAACTGGCGAGTTCGTACATGATCTCTGGGGATCTGATGATGATCTTACGGCAGGAGATGCCGCGACATACGATGGATCTGGATTGGCGGCCACCGGGAATCTGGCCGGCACCGCCGGTATCGCCGGTATGGCAGCAAGTGATACCGGATCTGGCCGGCTTGGAGGTCCTGGTGGTACCGATATACCGGGCCCGCTCGACGTACCAGGTGGCTCCACTCACCCAGGTCACTCTCGTGAGCAGGAGCATGGAGTGGAGGATATGGCTGCACTCCATTCCCGTGGTGAAAAGGCAGGAGTGGAAGGGCATGCAGAGGATATGCTCAAGGATGGTGGACTGGAAGGCGAATATATCCAGCAGCGGCTTTTCCCGGGGTCCGGTCGCGGCGGGTGGAGGTTGCCCCCGCTTCAGCTGCTGGCGAGATCCAGGCCGATGTCAGTCGATCGCCAGGATGTCGAGAACGTAGGGCGCGCACTGGTAGGTGCGCTGGCCTCCCATGGAGTGGATACGAGGTTGGCAGGATTCACCGTAGGGCCAACCGTTACCAGATACGAGTTGGAACTGGGTTCCGGCGTCAAGGTTGCCAGGGTGACCAGCCTGTCGAAGGACATAGCATACGCGATGGCTTCCCCTGATGTACGTATCATCGCACCTATACCCGGTAAGTCCGCCATCGGTATCGAGGTACCCAACCAAGACAGGGAGTTGGTCACGCTCGGCGACATCCTGTCGAGCAAGGAGGCCAGGGCAGACACGCATCCGCTGAACGTCGCCCTCGGTCGTGACATATCGGGCAAGGCTGTAATGGTGAACTTGTCGGATATGCCGCATCTCCTGATATCGGGTGCGACCGGTTCCGGTAAGTCATCATGCATCAATGCTCTGATCACGTCCCTGCTGATGAGAGCCACGCCTGATCAGGTGCGACTCATCCTGATAGATCCAAAACGGGTGGAGCTCGGACCTTACAGCGGACTTCCACACCTCCTGACCGAAGTGGTCGTGGATCCCCGTAAGGCTGCAAACGCTCTCAGCTGGGCGGTGGATGAGATGGACAGGCGGTACCGCCTTCTTGCCGAGGTGGGTGCACGTGATATGGCTGGGTACAATGACATCATCATTTCGAACGGTCGGGCCGAAGATGTGGTGGGTGGCGAGGATGCAGCAGGCGTGGACAGGCCATCGACCGATGAGATGGCGGATCGCGCGGACGGTGACGCTCAACAGTCAAGTCCATCGTTGCAGTTGGAACCGGCGATGCACGATGGGGTGGGTGTGGAGGATGCCACCAGCGGCGCTCATGTGGATGTCGAGAAGAATGGTGACCGAGTCGCAGTCGTTGAGCACTCCCCGTTGCCATACATAGTGGTGGTGGTCGACGAGTTGAATGACCTGATGATGGTGGCGGCCCGTGACGTGGAGGACTCGGTATGCCGTATAGCGCAAATGGCCAGAGCGGTAGGCGTACACCTCGTGCTCGCCACCCAGAGACCTTCAGTGGATGTCATCACCGGTGTTATCAAGGCCAATGTGCCATCCCGCCTTGCTTTCGCGGTGTCGTCTCTGGCTGACAGCAGGGTCATTCTTGATCAGCCTGGGGCGGAGCGTCTGGTGAGCAAGGGGGATATGCTCATGCTTACTGCATCATCATCCGTGCCAAGACGTATTCAAGGTGCATGGGCGGATTCACGCGAAGTGCAGGTGATCGTCGGCTACTGGAAACGCCAGAGGCAGGCTCAATACGTGGATGGTGTCGAAGGTACGCAAACGCAGTCATCGCGAGGTACAACGTCGCCGGACGATGATGAATTGCTGGATGCCGCCCTGGAACTGGTGGTCAATTCACAGATCGGTTCAACTTCGATGTTGCAGCGCAAGCTGAAGGTCGGTTTTGCACGGGCAGGCAGGCTGATGGACCTTCTCGAACGCAAGGGGGTGGTTGGTCCGTCGGAGGGTTCCAAGGCACGAGCAGTGCTGATGACTCCCGAGGAGCTTTCCGACGCTCGGTCTCGATGCTGAGAGCGAGCGAAGTGGACTGTTGCTAAACACGTCGCGGAGCCCAGTCTTGCCTTGTGGGTGCCCCTGAAGTGGACCCCCGGGGGTACCGGGCTGGCTTGCCGGGCTTCCTCCCCATTGCACGACGGGCTCTCCTGTTCGGGCTCTCCGCCTTTGTAGTACTCTCCGCCGGTGTCCGACGACGGAGCCATGGACGAATTCTGCGAGTTCCGGCCGGATTTCTCTTCCAACTCCGCGATCTTTCGGGTCATCACGTCGTTTGCATCTTTGAGCGCCAAGACCTGCCGGCCAACCACAGCGTTCTCTGCTCGCAACGCTCCATTCTCTGCTGCCACTTCTTCATAAGCCGGATCCCGGTCTCTGATCACTCCACGGATCACTCCACGGATCACTCCAAGGATCACTCCAAGGGATCTGCCGGACCAGCCAAGGAAATGACATACAGGAACGCCAAGCCCGCCTTATACCAGCATGGCAGGCATATAACCGGTATCGCTTGGCAAAACGATGCTATCTGGTTACAATCATTTATGTTATAAATGCATGGTCTCGGGGTGCGCCTCTTGGCCAGTGGGTGAGGGAGGCATACGATGGCTCTAGCAGATAACGAGAGAGAGAGATTCTCTCACGGAAAGGCGCTCTCGGAGATCCTCATCTCTTTATGGTCTTACCTGGCCATGTCATCGAGGGCGCTGTTGTGCATGGATGTACCGGGCAGGAAGATACTCCGTGGCAACCATCGGCTCTATAGCGCAAAGAGGCTTGTTGCA
>JAMCPL010000011.1 GCA_023379675.1 Actinomycetota bacterium
ACATCAGGGGTCACCTGTGGGGATCCAACTACAGCCACCTCCTATGGATATACCTACAACGCAGGAGGACTGAGGATGTCAGAGACCTCACCTGGTGGTACGACACAGCAGTTCACCTGGAACACCCTCTCTTCTGTTCCACAGCTTCTGATGGATGGATCCAATGCATACATCTATGGACCACAGACCAGTTCACTTGGAAATGCACCGGTTGAACAGATATCCCTTTCAGCTCCGAACTCCCAATCATCTGCCAGTTACCTGCTTTCAGATCCAGAAGGGGTAAGGCTCACCTTCAACTCATCAGGCACCATCACAGCAGATGCATCCTATGACGCCTATGGCAATGTGATCGGAGGAGGACTCTCCTCTGTCACCCCATTTGGATACGCAGGTGGATACACAGACCCAACAGGTCTCATCTACCTGGTGAACCGCTACTACGATCCCTCTACGGGCCAGTTCCTCAGTGTAGATCCCCTCGTAGGTGTCACAGACCAGCCCTATCAGTATGTGGGAGGGGACCCGGTGAACGGGAGCGACCCGAATGGTATGTGTGCCAGTGGTATAGGCCAGTTTACTAAGTGTAGCGCCCCGCACTTCACGCAGGTAGAAGAGGGAGGATTCTTTGGATTATTCGCGACAACCTTGTACGTCAATACCGAATTCTACGAGCTCGTAAACGGCGGGAAGTCAAGCCTCGAAGATGAGCTGTATGTGCTCTGGTTCAACGTATACCAGACGCAATATAGCCCGAGTAACCCACATGTAGGCCAGCCCAGTGGCGCTACGGTCAATTGGCTGCAGAATGGCCTTGTGTACGACGCGCAGTGGATGACTACAAACCAGCATGCCTGTAGCTTCCCGGGGCATTACTTCATGGAGTTTGCGTGCGGTGTGGCAGAGGTACTATCCTTTTACAAAGGTGCCGGAGGTCAGGCAACGATGCAGGCCATCAAGATATTTCAGAACATGTATGGCCATGGTGATCAAAGTCTTGAATACCTCGTATATCACTACAGTGCTCAATACATCAACCTAGCTAATACGGCGTTGAAGCTGTATCAGAACATCATGAACGACATGAGCGACTATGCCGATGCAGCATATGTCATCTCTTCTGGATGCTCTCTGTCATGATGCGATGCCATGTGGCGAAGACACTGAGTCTGGTGGGCATTATCGGCTGTGTTGCGCTGGCGGCAAGCTGTGGGCAACCTGCCGCTCGTCACGGGTGGTTCTGGAAGAGAGTATCTGTAAACTCTCACGCGCTTTTTCAGGGTGGCGAGCCTGACGTGATCTGGTATAACGGTTGTACACGCAAGGTAGAACTGTATGAACTTAATACGGTGCCAAGTTCGCTCCATTATCCTCCAAATTTTGAAAACCAGACTATGTGGTCATGGAATGGATCACGGTGGAAAGCTGTTAGGTTGTCTATAGAATTGAACCCACCGGCCGACGGACAGTTCGCATGGAACAGCGTCGGCTGTACTGCACTGTATGTGGACCTGGATGCCCAGTCTCACGGCGGCGTTCCCGTTAGATCGCGTCCTGGACAGACGTTTATGCCCACGTGGTCATGGAACGGCAAGAGCTGGAGCATTGTCAGTGTGACAAGTCCTGATATGCTCGGCGACATCCCGATGGTATACGATCCAGCTACACGAACGACCTTACTATATGGGTATATTCTTCATCCTCCCAGGGAGGTAGGAGAGTGGCCCGTGCCCAAGGGCAATAGCGATCAAGTGATATCACAGCTCGCTCGAATTGAGTCATCATTAGCCCATGACGGCTTCCCGCGTCCAACGATTGACGCAACTGCTAGCACATGGACATTCAACGGACATAGCTGGGCAGAAGGGCATACCGGCAACGGTACGCCGAAGTTAGCGTCGTGGCCATCGGTGACGTACGATCCTTCCACTCGTAGCGTAGTGGTGTTTGGAGCGACATATCATCCCCGGGGATACCGCATAAGCCACAGAGGGAAGGTGAGCTACCAGACATGGTTATGGAACGGTAGCTGGAAAATGGCCAGGCCATACACTGTGCCCCATGTGGATACGGGGTTTGTAGCCATGGCGTACGACCCCTTGCTTAAAGGGGTGGTGCTCTACGACACACAGTCTCATGCAATCTGGCTCTGGACGGGTACGAACTGGGAAAGGCTAAGAACGGTGAACAGCGCGTACCCGCGGACTAGGATGAAACCATTAATGGTGTTCGACAACGCTACGGGGCAGCTTGTCCTAGCTGGAGGGAGTGGGTTTTCTTACACTTACAGAGGAAGCACATGGGCGCTCGCTCGCCGCTGATCGAGAACCGTCAGGGTTCCATCGTTGCTCTTACCAGCTCATCCGGCAACGCAGTAGGGGTATCCCCCCGTTGACCGGACACAACTGGGTGACTCGGGTAGTTGCCGACAACAGCTTCGGCAGAGTACCGCTTGTCTTCAAGGGTAAGATTGTAGGAAGTTCAAATGGTTCCTCGCAGTACCTTGTTTACAGTCCCAATGAATGGGCCTTCGGCCAAGGGGTGCCCACGGGATGGAGTACTCTCTGGAATCCGCCGCCCGCTCTTCCCTGGTGGAAGACGTTTCCCTATTCACCGATAGGTGCCGACTAACGATGACTTCGCTGCCGTCCAGCTCAAGTGCTGAAGATCTCATCCGTAGCGGACCGCGTCTTGACCAGCTGACTCATGCGTTGGAGCAGGCTCAACGCTCTCTGGCTGAACCACTTACTGAACAGAGACGCCAAGAAGGATGGACAGAAGATCGAAAAATGTTTGTTGTGTCCTACGTGGATGAGGTTGCGCATGCACTTGACGAGCACAAGTTACGGCTGGTGGAAGATCGTAACTGGATGCGTGACGGTGTATTCGATGCCGAATGGGGGATGGGGCCATATGCCTGGCAATGGAACAAATGGGCGGATGTGGTTCTCGGTGTGTCGAATGCTCTTTCAGATTACCAGCAAGGAGAGCAGTTTCTCCGTAAAGTGCTATCTACAATCAAGGCTCTCGAGTCAGGTGACGATGAAGGAGTGCAGCGTGATCAGGTCAAGGAGAAATATGTCGAGCTCCAGGTGCTGGTTCTGTTGCTTCATGGATTTGCGGAGAAACTTCTAGACGGGTTGCCCATTTCCTGGGAAGATCTCAGGGCGTTCCATGATGCAGTACTGCCCATTGGAGCTGGGTATTCCTGGTTTGATCCCGATGACGGTCGTTTAGGCGCGGGACCGCGCATCGATGAAGCCAGCACCTGGCACAAGGCAGCGATAGAGGAGATGGCTCTTGAGCACCCAGGTGACCTTGCGAGATTCCGTGCCCGCCTGCAGGAGCTGATAGCAGAGGAGTCAGCTCGGTACTTCGAGCAATCACAGATACCATCTGTTTGGACGATGATCGGAGAGCTCCACGGCAATTGTGTCGGTATGGCAAACAATGATGAGGCTCATGCAAAGCATTGGTCACGCCTATAATAAAAGGTCGGCAATTGTGTCGGTATGGCAAACAATGATGAGGTCTGGGGCTGTCAACACTGAATCGAGCAGGAGATGACGAGCTGTCATGGTCCCATGGGAGGATCGCCACTCTTCATTGCCGGAACACATATACCCGGGATCTCGGCTGCTCCCATCTTCACACCGCCAGCTACGAGCGGGACAGGCCAGACAAGTTGCACATCGCCACCTACACATACGATCCCTCGGGGCTTCCTGCATCTGAGAACTCCACCGTTCCGGTATCACCGACACCACCGGAACTGTGAGCCATCCCACCTCCACGGATGTATCTTCGTATCTCTCCTACGATGCCGCAGGGGAACTCTGTTCCTCCTCCACACTTACACCCACCGCATCCACCGCAGCTGCCTGTGGACTCTCAAGTACCCCTGTATACGAATCAGGTGCAACCTCCACATATGGGTACAACCAAGATGGGGAGAGAACCTGTGCAACCCCAGCCAACTCCATCGGGGCCAGTTGTGCATCACCTGATCCAGCATATGGATCCACCTACGGGTATAATCCATACATGGAGATGACCTGTGTGACTCCAGCCAATACATCAGGGGTCACCTGTGGGGATCCAACTACAGCCACCTCCTATGGATATACCTACAACGCAGGAGGACTGAGGATGTCAGAGACCTCACCTGGTGGTACGACACAGCAGTTCACCTGGAACACCCTCTCTTCTGTTCCACAGCTTCTGATGGATGGATCCAATGCATACATCTATGGACCACAGACCAGTTCACTTGGAAATGCACCGGTTGAACGTAACCATTCAGGTACCCTGATGCTGCGACGGTTCCCGCCAGCGGGTCAGAGCGGATGATAGTGAAGCGGGGATCTCGGTAGCGATGGTGCGATCAGATGCGCATCGGTGTCGGCGTCTTCCAGGGTACCCAGGCGAACAGATGCAGTCAAGACATCCATCGCGTCGATGCCGTGCTTGGCAGCCTCGAGATGTAGAAGCGTTCCCTGGCTAGGCGTTTCGCACCAACGGCAGCCCGGAACGATCCAGAGATCTTCTGCCGAGTTGGCCATCCGCAGATCAGACTCGGCTTGGTTGTTGGAGAACGGGACACGGAGGTCCTTCGCAAACAGCGTGACCTCCGGCAACAGGTCGCGTAGCGCCAAGGCGAGGTTGTAGGACTCCTTCTCCACGTAGTCCCGCTTGCGCCAGGTCGGCTCGGGATTGGCGTCTTGTCCCTCCTCCACTATTCTGACTATTCCTGCGTAATTTGCCGGGCTTCCTCCCCATTGCACGACGGGCCTTCCTGTTCGGACTCTCCTCTTTTGCAGGGCTACCGAAGGTGTCCGAGGACGGTGGCATGGACGAGTTCTGCGAGTTCCGGCCGGATTTCTTTTCCAACTCCACGATCCTTCGGACCATCACATCGTTTGCGTCTTTGAGCACCAAGACCTGCTGGAGCAGCACCAAGACCTGCTGGCGCAGCGCAGCGTTACCCGCTCACAACATTGCGTTCTCACGTGCTCCTCCGCATTGCTCTGCGGCTCGTCATTTGCCATGTCCTACTGTCTATCACATATCGCGCGGACAGTGGTGGATATTCGCGCGATCCGCGCGACGTCCAGGTCAGAGCAACAAAATGCATCCTTACACGTATGCCGTGATCAATGACAACCAGCACAGCATCAGGGTACCTGAATGGTTACAATGTATGGCTGGCTAATCGGTCAATATGCCCTAGTACCCAACGTGCTCGAAGAAGAGAGGAAGATATGGGCGTATTGTCGTGGATAAGCGATTTCAGCGTGCAGAGAGCGCTGAACGGTTTGCCCGCATCCTCGCTCCGAGCTTACGTCCCATTCGGAGCCATAGAGGATAGGTGGCAAAGAGGGCTACCGATAGCAGGTGCTTCTTGGCGGTGGTATCTACGTCGCTTAGCGGGAGCACTCCCGAGTTGAACATGAAATCTCGCCCGGATTTCGCTCCGAAGAACTGCCAGAAATGCCTTACCCATCCCAGGTTGAGATAGAGGGATATCGACACCAGCAGGAAAACCAACAATGTACCCATCTCCAGCTTCTTTGCTGTATCTTCATCCGATACCATCGAATCAATAGCGATACCCGATGCCACCAGCAATGGCGGGTCAGCCAGAAAACTCATGTAATTACGACCTCCTTACTTGCCGGGACGTCCTGAACTTGAATCTATTCAATCAACACACTAATGCGTACTCGGCACATTTACAAGATTGCCGGTGCCTCCCGATCAAGACTCCACTCGGCTGCCATTCACGTACAGTGGTTGTCCGGTACTGTTGTATAAACCTGCACGCCCGGGCCGGTATAGTAGCCTTAGGCCTGTCTTCACCGCTCTGCTCAACCAGGAAGGCACGGGCATCCAGGAGGGTTCCCTTCCCAGTCCGAAGCGATCTTCGGCGACCGACTTTAGGTGGGACATCTCTTTCAACCCTTCAGGTCCGTGAGACCTGCCAAATCCCGAATCACCTATACCACCAAAGGGCAGTGCAGGTATTCCATAAGATATCATTACATCGTTTACGCATACATTGCCTGATCGGATACCAGCCACCAGTTTCTCGATTGTCCGGGGGTCTTTGGCAAAGATGGAGGCATTGAGCCCGTACCGGCTGTCATTGGCCAGCCTCAACGCCTCGTCCTCGTCCTCAACCTTCATGATCGGGAGCAATGGCCCGAAGGTCTCCTCTGTCATTACCGCCATCGAGTGGTCTACATCCAGAAGAACGGTAGGCTGTATTGAAGGCCTGCCGGCTACATCTACATGTTTGCCTCCGTAGGCCACTCTCGCTCCTTTGTCCAGAGCGTCGGCCAGATGACTGTCGATGATTCCGAGCTGACCTTCATGAATAACAGCTCCTACGTCGTCACCTGGTTCGTTGCCTTGACGGAGTCGGGCGGTCAGTGCCAACACCTTGTCCAGGAATATGTCGTAGACTTCTTTTACCGCATACACGCGTTCGGTAGCCATGCACGTTTGCCCGCAATTAGTGAAGGAGCCCCATACGCATGCCCGTGCTGCTCTGTCGAGATCTGCGTCTTTGCACACGATGAATGGATCTTTTCCTCCCAACTCCAGAAGCACCGGAGTCAAATGATCTGCGGCTGCACGCATTACGGCCTTCCCGCTCCTTACCGACCCGGTAAATGCTATCTTGTCCACGCCCGATCGTACCAGGGCCTCACCGGTGGGCCCGTGCCCTGTGAGTACCTGCACCAAACCTTCCGGACCTCCTGCTCGAGCTATCAGCTTGGCGATAAGCACGCCGGTCTTTGGCGTGTATTCGGACGGTTTGAGTATGACCGAATTGCCTGCCGCCAGAGCAGTCGCCACAGGACCTATTGCAAGCACCAGCGGGTAGTTCCAGGGGCTGATCACGCCTATTACCCCAAGTGGCTCGTAGCGTATGCAGGCACGCTTATGGATCAACAACCCCGGGAATACCGACCGAGTATGCAGGATGTCCTGGGCATGGGACGCGTAGTAACTGAGTACTTCGCAGGCCACAACCACCTCGCTTACAATTGCTTCGGTGATTACCTTACCGGTTTCCTCAGCTATGGTTTCGACCATCTCGTCCATATGGTTTAGCAACTGGGAGCGGACAGCTCTCAGAAGCTGAGACCTTTCGGAGATAGGGACCGTTTTCCATGCAGTGAATGCAGATCGTGCCAGCTCGAGAGCGGATGCGACTACTGCTTCGTCGGCATCCTCTTTTACCAGCCTGTCCAACACAGTATCGTTTACCAGCTTATTCATGGTTTACCTCCGTTGTCTATGGCCTATCTCCTATTTCTGCGTGGGCACACCCATCCAGCATCCACTCGTTTTCGACCTTCCATCCGGATGCGGACTTGTGCTCAAGGATTATCTCGGCATCTGCCACCTCACAATTGGTGCATGTGACAGGTGAGCCGTCTGGATCCTTGTAAGCGACGGCGATCGCTTCGGTTTCCGGTATGGTGACATTCACCCTCACCCGCCAGCGTCCGAGGGTTCCATATACTGACCAGCGGGGAAGGCCGAGCGAGGTTCTGAACAATGGTGCGACCAACATCGGGTCGCGGGGCCAGTCGGTATCGCCAAGTCTGAGCTGGAGAAGCGTGAATGGTGGTAGGGCGGACAGCCCAGGTCGAGTAGGCACTGCGGACACGATTTCCAGGACATTGCCGTCCCCTAGGTCTGCATGGAGCCATCCCCATTTCTTCGAGTTGCTGTGGGAATATATGTGGGCAAGGTTGCCTCTGGTCTGGCCGGACAGTTCGAAGGGAGCACTGGTGGTACCTTCGAGATGGATCTTCCCGGATACCGAGACACTCGGAATGGGAACCACCTGTGCTCCCGGGAGTATCTCTTTCGACCATGCCCAGGCAGGAAAGGTGAAGAGAGGTCTCGTGGCACCCTCGCCGTCCAGCGTCAGGTCCCATTGCAGCTGATGCAGCTTGCCCGACAATCGCGATGGCGTCAAAGTAACACCGTTTACTGTCGGTATGAATGGGGTGGAACTATCCTCCCTATTCCAGCCAGACCCTTCATCATCTACTTCCACAGGACCGTAGCGTTCCATGACTGGGCATTCTCCCTTGTGGAACAAGGCAGCCCATCCATGCATGAACGGCTTTCCGGTTTCCCCGATGGGGGAGATCAGCTCATTATGCATCCAGAAACCGGAACGGCTGCTGGGGTCTGATATTGTGGCGTACCAGACCTCCAAACGCCCGCGCTGGCGACGCCACTTCATGGAGAGCGTATCGCGGCCACTCGCGCTGTATCCCATGCCGGTACTGTTTCCCATTATTGTTAAAGTCTACTCCTACCATGGAGTACAGAGCGAAGCACGGAAGCAAGGTAAGGCATGTGGGAAAGCCAGGCATAGCGGGTAAGCTGGATGGCTGTCAGGATCACTCTGGATATGCGCGCAGGGTGGATAATGTGCAATGCTGTTGGGGATGGTAGGCGAGACTGACAAAACCAGGGAAAATGCATCCAAGCAAGGGGCTGGTTCAGTCACTTCGGGGGCTGGTAGCCGTAGGCAGGCCGGCTCACGAGGACAGGCCAGATCTGGTCGACAGGCTGGAAGGCAGGGAGGGTCACACCGCGCCGACCAGCAGGCTCCTTCGTCACCCCAGCAGGCAGGGTCACAGCAAATACTGCCTGCTGGATTTCACTTCGGGGTTGCCACGGCAGGTTTTCAGGTGGAGGGTGGTTTTAACGGGCCAGGTGAGCCTGCGAACAACTGGTTGTGGTGGGAGATGGCCGGACGGGTGGAGCCATCCGGTATTGCTCTCGACTTCTGGAACCGCTATGAAGAGATGCTCGACCTGGTTCAGGCCATGGGATGTGACGCATTCCGGTTTGGTATCGAATGGGCTAGGGTGCAGCCAGCTGAAGGTGAAGTTGATACGCTGGCGCTTGATCGTTACGTGGCGATCGCGAAGGCGTGCAGGGAGAGAGGATTGGAGCCTCTGGTCACGCTTCATCACTTTACGCATCCAGCTTGGCTCGGAGAGGATTTTTGGCTGATGCCCGATGCTCCTGGCATATTTTCCGAATGGGTCGACCTGGCGGTGAACCGTCTGAAAGAGCACGTTTCCAACTGGGTCACCATCAACGAGATGAACGTGATAACGATGGGGTCTTATCTCTTCGGCATATTTCCTCCAGGCCGTAAGTGGTCTATTGCGGAGGCGGCAACCTGTGCGGATCATCTGATGGCTGCTCATATAGCTGCTTACGAGGTCATTCACCGGCTGCAGCCCGATGCTGACGTCACCACCAACAATACTTGTGTCAGTATTTACGAGTTCGACAAGATGCTCATAGATGTCATGGCAGCCCGGATCTACGGGGTGTCCCGTGATGACTTGGATGCCTGGATAGGTGAGCGCCGCCGTGCATGGTATGCAGAACTGCCTCCTGCAGGCAGGGCTGAACAGGTAGTCAGGCATCTTGCGGCAAGATACTCTCCCGTAGGCGCTTCCAAAGTATTGAAACGCGAAACGGGCGGTGGCGCTGCTCGATACCCTCGGGCAGAGACCTTGCCGGCCAGGTTGCCGGCCAGTCAGATGGCCGTGGATGCAGTGTATGCAAGCGACTACGAGATGGCGTTGGACTTCGTGGGGATAGATTACTACGATCCGGTATCCACTCATCATGTAGTCCTGCCTGGGCACCGGACTTCTGGTGGGAGAGTATGGTTCCCTGCTAAGCCTCTATGGGAGGATCCCGAGAATCCCGAAGGATTGATCACGTACTGTCGTGCGAACGTGTTACCCGGTAAGCCATTGTGGATTGTGGAAAATGGCATGTGTAACAGGGTGCACAATGGCAGGTCCTACCCGCGCCTGGATTTGCTCCAACGGCCGGATTACATACGGGACAACCTTGCTGCCATGGTGAGTGCAATCGACGCGGGAATCCCCGTAGGGTCCTACTTTCACTGGACTCTTGCGGATAATTACGAATGGGGCAGTTACCAGCCTAGGTTTGGCATACATGGTGTCGACAGGGAAAGGGGCGCGAAGATATTGCCAAACGATGCAATGGGATTGGATTCAGCCAGTATGTACAGAAACGTAATTACCGGGTTACGTCAGGGTGATCGGAGCGTACTGCACCACCGGTAAGCAACCTACTGCTGATTGATAATGCTTTTTGCGACCGCCAGCGAGAGCGCCATTATGGTAACTTGCGGGTTCACTCCGGGGCAGGTTGGCATCAGGGATCCATCAGCTACCCACACTCCACTCGTGCCACGCAGTGATCCAGTTGGTTCAACGGGGAACCTGCCGGGATCCGATCCTGCTGCAACTGTCCCGACGGGATGAAAAGCTGCCGGGTGCAGTGACTTTGGATCAGAGCGAGAGATGGTATCGTCCAATTCCTGCTCGGATCGTACCGGTGGTTGTCCGGGAATACCTGTGAGGATTTCCATGGCGCCTGCGGCCAGCAGGACCTTGCCGGCTCCCCTTATGGCCTCCAGGAGCCTCCTGCCATCTCGCTTCGAGAGATTATAGATCATGGTCCCCCGGTTCCTTCCGATGACTCTGCCAACCGACAAATCGGCCACCATCCCACCGAGGGTGCCGAGATGATCCGCTTGTTCCAACTCGGTCACCAGCTTGCTTCCGAAGCCCGGCAGGATCATGGATCCCATACCTGGTGGAGTGGAGGTGGCTTCCAGCAGCACTCCGTGTTCGGCATGGAGCTGATCGACATATGCGCTCTGTAGAACGCCATGCCATGCCACCACTGGCTCCTCGAAGCGACCCGCCACCCCTATGGCAGGATGAATGGCCATGTTCATTCCAATCATGTGGTGTTTCCCGAGTCCACTTCTCCTGAGGAGTAGCGGACTTTCCGTTGTGCCCGCAGCAACGATCACGCGAGGAGCGAGCACCTTGAAGGCGGATCCGTCTGATCGGTACGCCAGTACACCTGCAGCCCGCCCGTTCTCCACCATGATTCGGGAGACTCTTGCTTCCGAGATGATCCGAGCTCCTGATTCACACGCTCTGGGAAGGGCATTCATATGTACTCCGAACTTGGCGTTCTTGGGGCATCCTATGGCGCACTGGCAGGTGCCGCCGCATCCGGGGGCGTTCCTGTCCAGCGGACCGGTGGACCATCCCAACTTTTCGGCGCCGGACATTATGGTCCTGCCATTTATGCCCATTACATCAAGCGGAACGGGACCTACCTGGATCAGCTCCCACACCCTGTCCAACTCCGGCATGAGGGAGTCCGGATCCGCAAGGCTGAAGCCTGCTTCATCGCGCCAGTCGAGCAATACTTCCTTTGGGGTCTTGTAGCATGTTCCCGAGTTGACCACCGTCGTTCCACCTACCGCCCGTCCTATAGGGAGTACGACCGGAGGCTGCCCCAGCGCCACAGTGGATCCCCCGTCTCTGTACAACCCTGCGAAACGGTCCAAGGGATGGATGGTACGGAACTCTTCAACGGTCCAGCGCCGTCCTTCTTCGAGAATGGCGACGCTCATGCCTGCGCCTGCCAACTCCATTGCAGCCATGGCTCCACCTGCGCCGGACCCTATCACGACAGCGTCGAACTGACTGACCTGAGGCCAGGATATCGAGGGAGTTACGTTCAGGACAGCATCTGGTCTAGCAATATCGGTATTGCGCGCGGTTTCGAGTATCTCGGCCGCTGCCATTTCCGACCCGGCAGCCAGCAGCACAAGGGCCTTTAGGCCTTCCATGGCGTTGCTACCAAGCGTGGTGCGGGTCAGCAATGACATCACCCGTTCCTGGTCCTCCGTAGTGGCGTTCTGCAGGGATCTGCCGGATACGGCTCTTGTCAAGAGATCTACCGCACCGGCGCCCATGCGAGTTGCAACGTTCACATAAGCCGGCTGGTGGGCGAGGAATCGCTTCAGGGTTGCCGTGTTGGCTGCAATGTCACCTTCGTTAACGTGCACAGGGAGGATTGCCCTGCAGAGCCCTTCCAGGGAACGATCAGCTAGCCTGCCAGCCAGCGTAGGCCTTGCCATGGGTTGCGTTGTGCCGGTGGTCATTCGAGAAGAGGTTTTGAACTTCATATCAATAATACTAGTGGAGCGTTCCGGTGGAGTATAGTGCGCAGCATATACCATGGTTCAGGCACTGGATCGACAATTGGAAAATGTCTTTCACGAGATAGCTGTTTTTGTGTATTATTCAATGTTTATCTCTAAGGCACCTGATACTATCAAGAAAGTAAGGTCACGAGGCTTGCCGTTGGCGGGCGGCATGCTATGCATGCCGCACTCCACGTATATGCGGAACAAGCCAAGTGAGGCGGGTTGTAGGGATCGGAGTTGCGAGAATGTGCTGGCTGGCGGGAACGACCTAATTGTGATAAGGAGTATGTGATGGAGCTTTCCTCCCTGATCTTTCCGCAGATGAAACAGCCACAGCGAAAAGCAGTATTTGCTGGGGTTTGGGTGCTCGGGATCGCAGTAGCCTACCTTATCTTGCGCCAGGTGCTTCCTTCAGGACTGCCTCCCGGAGTGATTTTCCAGGGGGTGGTACTGGGTGGCCTCACATCGCTGACGGCGATGGGGCTGGTACTGATATACCGGGCAACCAGGATATTCAATTTTGCCCAGAGCGCCATGGGTGGCATAGCAGCAGCTGTTGCGGTTATTGCGGTTACCGGTGAGCGCTGGAGTTACTGGGTGGCGATTATTGTAGGTCTCTTGGTGGCTGTGGTCGTAGGTGTGCTCATAGATTTGGTCGTGGTCAAATGGTTTTCCAAGACTCCAAGACTGATATTCACGGTTGCCACCATTGGCATAGCACAGATACTCGGGGCCGGCGAGGTGGCGCTCCCAGATATGTTTCACAATATCTCTCCTACGACCACTTTTACCACTCCGTTTTCGGCGTCTTTCACTATCAACCCCATTACTTTCAACGGTAATTATGTCATTGCTCTGGCCGTTGTCCCTCTTGCACTGCTGGGGCTTTACTGGTTCTTCCAAACTACCGATACGGGCATAGCCATACGAGCTTCCGCGGATTCCGAAGAGCGTGCAACCCTACTCGGTATACCCGTGAAGCGGCTGTCCATGATCGTTTGGGTGGTGGCGACAGTACTGTCGGGGGTAGCCGCCATACTGACTGCGCCGATAAAGGGCATAAGCCTGGGGGTTGCCACTGGCCCCGAATCATTGCTTATCCCGCTGGCGGCCGCCGTGCTGGCCGGTATGGATTCATTGCCGATGGCAGTGGTTTGGTCAATCGCGTTAAGGGTTCTCGATCAGGGTGTCTACTGGTCCTATCACCAGAGCACGTACGTAAGAGTGGCTGCGTTCTTCTTCATACTCGTAGCGTTGCTTTTCAGGCGTCGCGAACAGAAGCGAACGAGTGACGCAGGACTTGGGGGATATGTGGCTTTTCGCGAGATACGCCCCATACCGGTGGCACTGGCAAGGATGAAAGAGATCAGGGCTGCTCGCCAGATTGGATATTTCACTCTGGGTGCGGTAGTGCTAGTGGTACTCCCCCTGGCATTCAACGCCACATGGTTGACTACGTTTACCTTTGTTGCGATATATGGCCTGCTGGCCGTATCGGTGGTGATGTTGTCAGGATGGGGCGGTCAGATCAGCCTTGGGCAGTACGCGATTGCGGGAGTGGGCGCAGCTACCACGGGAGCACTTCTCGTCCATTTACATGTCGAACTCCTGCTTGCCATGCTGGCATCAGCGTTGGTGGGCGCAGTGGCGGCAGTCGTGATGGGTATACCGGCATTGCGCATTCCGGGGTTGTACCTTGCAGTCATTACACTGGCATTCGCAGTGATGACATCCACCTGGCTGCTGTCCTCCAATTTCTTCCCGCTATTCAATCCTGCCAACGTGCCCAGGCCAGTGCTTTTTGGTCGTTTCGATCTGAACTCGCAACGTTGGATGTACGTGCTGTCGGCTCTTGTATTGATTGTGGGGATATACCTAGCTGCCAATTTTCGTAATTCCAGAGCCGGTAGGGCCATAGTGGCCATGAGGGACAATGCCAGAGCGGCGTCGGCTTACGGTATCAGCTCCTTCCGGGCCAAGTTGACGGTATTTGCCATCTCAGGGGCCATAGCTGGGTTGGCTGGTTCCTTGCTGGTCCTTCAGAACCAGGGCATAGGGTATGCAGGTTTCGATCCCAACGAGTCAGTCATGATTTTTGCCGTGGTCGTGGTTGGCGGTCTTGGATCTCTTTCAGGGGGGCTGCTTGGGGCAGTGTTCTTCGAGCTAATGGGGCATTTGCCTGGTGCATGGCAGTATCTGGCTCAGGGAGCTGGGTTGCTTGTCATCCTGATGATAGCTCCTGAAGGGCTCGGGTGGCTCTATTTTGCGGCTAGGGACCGCTTACTTGGTACGTTTGTGAAACGCCGGGGCATTACCGGAGATCTGCACGGCGCGCCTGCCCCATCTGTAACTGTTGCTTCTAAGGTTGACGCAGATGGGGAGGCGATCCTTGCGGATACTTTGGGTGACTATGATGGCAACCAGGGATGGGATGGGGGAGCCCGCAGGAGCTTGGCGCGCTCTGCCGCCCTGCGCCTTGGCGCCCTGGAAGATCTGGAGGTTGCCATGGATGCCCAGCAGGATGCCGGCAAGTCACATCTGGTCGCACCCTATGCAGGACCTCCAACGGGCCGGGTACCGATAATGGGCGTCAGTGATGTCGATCTTTCAATAGGCAGTTCGCAGGTACTCTACAACGTCAATTTCAGTATTGCCCAGGGAGAAGTACTTGCCCTTCTGGGTACCAACGGAGCCGGCAAGACGACCACCTTGCGGACTCTGGCAGGACTGATGCAGCCTGGAGAAGGCAGGATTTCCTTTGTAGGCCGAGATATCACACGTGAGAGTGCTACTGATCGCGTGAGGTCAGGACTTGTGGCCGTGCTGGGAGGAAGAGGCATATTTCCATCTCTTACTGTAGAGGAGAACCTAACTATGGGTGCATGGATGGTGAAGCATTCCAAAAGTGATGACGCGTTGGCGTTTGTCGAAGCTGCCACTGACCGGGTATTCCAGCTCTTTCCCCAGTTGCATAACAGATTGCGCAGCAAGGCGGAATTGCTTTCCGGAGGAGAGCAGCAGATGCTTGCGCTCAGCCAGGCTCTGCTCTGCAGGCCGAAGTTGCTGATGATTGATGAGTTGTCTTTGGGACTTGCTCCCACGGTTGTCAATGACCTGCTCAAAGTTGTCACCAATCTCGCCAAGAGTGGTGTGACCATCGTGGTCGTGGAGCAGTCGATCAATGTCGCCACGGCGATATCCAATCGGGCCGTTTTCATGGAAAGAGGGAGGATACGTTTCAGCGGCCCGACGCCGGATCTTTCCCAACAGCCAAAGCTGTTGCGCTCGGTTTTCACTTCTGCGGCCATGAAAGCCAGGGTAGGCAGGACCGCCACGCAAGGTTTCGCCTCGGCTTCAATGAGCAGCGAGCATCCAACGGAATCGCGCGAGCCGGAACCCACACAGAGTCGCGTACAGCCTGTAACATCCAGCGCAGCACCCGCGCAGCCCGGTATTGCGATGGATGGTATGGCTTCGAGCGGCATGATTACGAGCGCCGTTGGTTTGGGTGGCATTGCAGCCAGTGAGAGGAAAGCCGGCAATGGCTGTAGCACTGTGCCGGCATTTGAAGTTGTAGGCGTGTCGAAGCAGTATGGAGGGGTTGCTGCGTTGCATGATGTGAGCGTGCAGGTGGGTCCTGGCGAGATAGTTGGTATTATCGGTACCAACGGTGCGGGCAAGACGACGCTTTTCGATGTTTGTTCGGGATTTCTCAAGCCTGATCAGGGGAGGGTATTCCTGTCGGGTGAGGACATCACCGCGCTAGCTCCCTCGCAGAGGGCTTCGAGAGGGCTTGGCAGGGTATTCCAGGACGCAAGGCTTTTCCCAGCCATGACGGTGCTTGATGCCATAGCGACAGCCTGCGAGCAGCACGTGGCGGTGAAGGACCCGATTGCATGTACTCTAGGCCTTGCTGCCGCCAAGGAGTCGGAGGCGGAAATACATGTCAAGGCCCTGGGACTGCTCAGGGATATGGGATTGGAACGTTTTCGCGGCAGCTTCGTAAGCGAGCTTTCAACTGGTACCCGCCGTATTCTCGAGTTCACCTGTCTCCTCGCACATGAGCCGAAGGTGCTGTTGCTGGACGAGCCGACCTCGGGCATAGCGCAGCGTGAGTCAGAGGCTTTGGGTGAGCTGATACTCGGATTGAGGGAAGAGACGGGGGCAGCATTTCTGGTCATAGAACACGACGTTCCGCTGGTTGCTTCCATCTCTGATCGCCTTGTCTGTATGCACATAGGCGAGGTGATAGCTGAAGGCGACACTGCCGATGTCCTAGAGAACTCTGAAGTGATGGCGTCATATCTTGGAACGGAGGAGGACTCACCGCTGTCCGGAGGTGGCACGCATGGTAAGGACGGGGGAGTACTTTCCGGAGTAGGGAACTGATCATGAAGGAGCTGAGGCTGCCGGATTGCGGTGTCGTGGAAATGCCAAAGGTAAGTCACCTGATATCGAACCAGATGGGAGATTGACAATGCAGAAGAAATTATTCGCCGTTGTGCTCCGTTACAAGGGGCTTCTGATAGGCGTAGTTGCGTTTGCCCTTGTGATGGTCTTTGTTCCCTCGCTTCACAGCACCGGGGTTGCGACACCATCGAGCCCGAATGGAGTAGGGTTCATTCCTTACAAGCCTCCCGGTGAGGGGCTGGCGGGTACGACGGTGGGTGGATATGTGTGTACGCACGGTCGGAGGCAGGTTCCCTGGTCGTTGTACGCTCCGTACTGCGTGCCGCAGTGGCACGGTAACAACGGTGGAGCGACCGATAAGGCTGATCCGCTGGCTGTGACTGCAAAGACCATCAACGTATCGGTCAATTACGCCAGCAATCAAGGACTTTGCTCAATTCTCGCCAGCATGGAGAGCGGTTCGATTGCCTCAGAGGCACTCTTCAAGAGGATGACAAATATCTATGTATCCCTTTTCAACAAGGATTTCGAGCTCTGGGGTAGGAAAGTTGTTATCAAGTACTTCAACGGGCAGGGTTGTTATGCAAATGAATTGCTGGGGCAGGACCAGACAGAGGCCGAGGCGGATGCCCAGACAGCGGCGTCTCTCCATGCTTTTGCCGATATGTCAGAGCTATACTCCGCTCCACCTTACGACACAGCTCTGGCGCAGTACCACATAATCGCCATAGGCGGAGAGTTCATGCCGCACTCCTGGTTTGCCCAGAACGCACCTTACGAATACTCCACCATTGCCAGTTGCTCCAAATTCATGCAGAGTGTCGTCGAGATAGTGAAGAACTCCATCTACGGACTACCAGCCATATACGCTGCTGGAAAGCACTTGCATGGTTCACCTGCCAAAATAGGCCTAATATATCCCAATGCTGCCTTTTTAAGGCCATGCGCTCAGGAGGTTACGGGCGCCCTCAAGGCTGCGCATATTCCCGTGGCGGCTCAGTTTGTCTACTCGATCACCAACTTTAGCAGCGTGGAGAGCGAGTCTACTGCGGTTATGGCCGATTTTCGCAACAAGGGAGTGACTACGGTGATATGCGGATGTGACCCGGTTACACCCGCGTTCATGGCAACTGCCGCTGCACAGCAGAACTACTATCCTGAGTGGGTACCCATGACGCTTGGCGACGGGATAACTAGAGGCATAATGGGCTCCCCTGCCGATAAGGCGGAGTGGGCACACGCAATTACGGCGTTTGTCCAGACGACTCCGCCACAGGATCAGGAGTACGCACTTGCCTACAAGCTGGCAACTGGTCACCAGTTGCATGGCCTTGTCAATGTGGTGACCGCTGGAGCGGCGTATGGGAGTGTACTCCTGCTGTTCAGCGCCCTCCAGCAGGCAGGACCTGATCTTACCCCGCAAAGTTTTCAGAGAGGGATGTGGTCGCTTCCCCCGTCCGTGCAGGACGCATCTATGGGGGGGTGGGCGTTCCTGCCTGGCCATTATACGACCCCGTCGAATTTCCAGATAACCTACTGGAACAACAGTGCACGGGGAGCCGTGACTCACGGAGTCGGCGCTTTCGTTGCCTGTAACCATGGTGTGTTTTATACCTATGCTGGATATAACGAGGGGCCCAGCTTGCCAGTGGGTAAGCAACTTGAATGTTTCGGAAGTGGTGGATCGTCGGCACCTTGGGTACCGCCGCCTTCCGCGATCCCCAAACCTTGAGGCATGCAAAAGCAGGCGAACGGGGCGGTTTTCCGTGTATACGTCCGTCGGCTTCTATTGTTGAAGAGGATGTACCGGCCTTCAGGGTCTGACGATTACCTTTCCAAACATGGTTGAGTGGATGGTGGATACATAGGAAAAGACACCAGCCTTGAAGAAGGTGTGGTACCACTTTCCGCTTGATTCCGTCGGGCTGGTAACATGGAGGCGCGGGAAATGGATATTCCCAGGTATAGGACCGTCATCCATGATCCACTCCACAGCCTGGCCCGTGTGTATCGTAACAGTGGACGGTTCGAAAGCAACGTATCTCGTTTGCACAACTGCAGCCACTGGACCCTGTGGGAGCTTGCCCGGCGTTATGCCTTTTTGCACTGCAGGAGAAGCGGGCAGCCCGCCACAGGCTGCAAGCGATGTTGCCAAAGACAGCACTGCCGCTCCGGCTGCAATCCGCCCGCATTTCCGGCACCGCATACGTATGCTTGGCATATTTGATGTACCTGTCATGTCCATTGTCCCGTTTCCGTTCCGTCGGCTTCCCTGTTCCAGAAGTTCGCCTGCCCGCTCATGATCCTACATGGTTTCTCGTCATTGGCAACAGTTGCCATGCACTCATCCTTGTCGACATACACCGGTATACCGACATGGTGCCGACTTATATCTTTGAGCAGCCGCATTATGCCTTTGAGCGCCGGAGGCAGAAATATATTATATCTGGGCTTCCTCACTTTTTGCAAGCCATCTGCTTATTCCCGCGGCATTCGAGTGCACACCGTTGAGCGTCTCAAGCTTTTGCCGTTCTACCTCGCTGGTGCTGGACAGTTCCTCACTGAATGCTTCTTCCAGCGCAAGGGCAACATCAGCACCGGACCTGAATGCCCTTTCGGCCACGCCAACCCAGTGTTGGAGTACCTGTATGGCTTCTTCGAGAATATCGCTTGGATCTCCCGGGACAATCCCGTAATGGGCCAGTGCAACCCGTGATGGCTTGCGCCGTGCAAAACGATGGAGTGAGTGAACGGCCTGATCCAGGTCGAAATCCGGCGGCGGGGTGGCAGGCCTTAGAACGCCTGCATCCGGCAAGCGAACTCCGACAGCATCTCCTGCAAATAAGATACCGCTCAAGGAATCATGCACAGCCAGATGGTGCTTTGCATGACCAGGCGAATCGATTGCCACCAACACCCTGTTGGGGCTAACTCTTATCTCTGCTCCATCAGGAAGTGCCCGTATCCTTTCCTGCTCTGTAGCGGTGAGGCGTCCGTAGAGGGAATCCAGAAGTGGCCCGTAAACCTGCGCAGCAGACGAGATCAGTCTTTCGGGATCGGCCAGGTGGCGGGCGCCCTTTTCATGCACATATACGGTTGCATCCGGGAAAGCCCTAGCGACATCGCCTACCCCGCCTGCATGGTCGAGATGTATATGCGTCACAGCCACACCGGCCAGATCGTGCGGACCGATACCGAGTGAATCCAAAGCCGCAAGCAGTACAGGGACAGATGTCTGGGAACCGGTTTCCACGAGCACCGGTGCTTCGCCTTCCATAAGGTAGCCGGCCGTAACCCTCTCCCATCCTCCGAGCATCGTATCTATCTCGATCACTCCGTCCGCTACATGCCTGGTGCCAGTGTAGCTGCCATCGTTCATATGTGTGGTTGGGTTGACATGCTCGTTTTCGCTCATGTCCTCGTCATGCATCTCCCACCTCTATGATAACCTTCACATCATCCTCTCGCCTTTTGAAAGCCTCGCCAAACGACTCCAGCGGAACATGCCGTGTAAGCAACTTGCCCAGCCACTGTGGATCGGCCTTTGCTAGTGCCTCCGCACCGGCTTCGTAGTGCCTGCGATTGGCATTTACAGACCCTACCACCACTTCATTCTCGAGCACCATTGTGCGATTTACGAGGCCTGCATCGACAGTCAGTTCCCTGCCTCCCGAAGATACCCCTGTCAGGCAGAGCACACCACCAGGAGCTATATGTTCCATGGCGTCGAACACGAGTGACCCTACGCCGGTACATTCCACAACCACGTCAGGCTGCTGTGGTAGACTCGTCACAGGGCCGTTATGGTAGAAAGCGCCCAGTGAATTCACAAGATCAGGTTTCAGACCCTCTTTGACCTGGTCGATTACGTAGACCTCCAGTCCCATCTGCACGCCAAGGAGCGCGGCCAATAGCCCGATTGGTCCCGCACCCGTGACAAGTGCCCGCTTCGGCTCGAAAACCGCCCTCCTTCCCGTACTCGTGACCTGTTCCCATGCCTTGGCGACCACGCTTGCAGGTTCGAGGAGCACTCCATGGGTTCCTAACTTCGGGTCCACTTTTACAAGGTACTCCGGTTCTATGCGGTACCGCTCGGAGCAGTAACCATCGTGTTCCTTGATCCCACGCTCGGTGTACCTACCGTTACGGCAAAAATCCCATTCACCGGCAGCGCAGTTGTCACACGGCACCGGATCCGGTCTGCGAACTATTCCCACCACCAAGTCCCCTTCAGAAAAGCCGGAATCCTTCGGCGTATCAAGCACCTTTCCGAGAGATTCATGACCTAGAACCAGCTTCTCCTTGCCCTTTGGTGCCCAACCATATGCTCCAGACATGATCTCCATGTCCGTTCCACAGACTCCCACGGCCACTGTTTCCACCAGCACCGTTCCGTCACTCTCAGGCGGCTCCGGTATTTCTTCGATTTTACCCGAGCTGGCTTTGCCCGGTACAACTGTAAGTGCTTTCATCTGACCTAGTTTAGCGGTTTGGCTCGCTAATGGCCGTTCGCCGCTGGGTGATTACGGCTTGCTACGCCACGGATGCTCCCGCTCTAAGTGGGAGACAAGCGGCGCTTCATAGCCTTCCCTTTTTCTCTCGTGACCCGTTTTACGGGTAGTGGTCAGGCAAGTCGTTCTCGTAGAGGACAATATCCTGCTCGTTCAGGTTGTTTCGTATCCAGTCGACAGCCTTGTCGCGATTGCCAGCTGTGATGACCGTTGGGTTCCTGCTGTCCTGCCTGCCAGACTCAGGCGTGCCATCCTGCCTGCCAGACCGGGCGACATCCTGTTGCTCTGCGGCATCGGGGAGCGCCACACGGTCTGGTGATGTGGCACGGTGGAGCGCTATCCCCTGGAGGAGTGCCTTGCGATTGGTCCTGCCGACCACGATGATTAAATCGGCCAAGTCTGCAGCTGCGCGTGCGAACGCTATATTCTCCTTGCGCTGGATGGGTCCTAATTCCACCATTCCCGGAGTGACCAGTACCTTCCGGCCAGTGGCGTGGTCGTATCGGAGCCGTGCAAGGGCGGCCATGCATCCAGCAGGGTTGGAGTTGTAAGTATCGTCCAGCACGGTGGGATGGCCTTCGGATACTATCCTGCTTAGGCGGTGGGACGGGCTCGTAAGGGTATGCAGCCGTTCCGCGATTATATCCTTGGGGCATCCAAGTGCCAGGGCGACCCCTACCGCGAGTCCGATGTTGGATGGTTGTGCGTCCGTGACGACTCCAGCGGCCACTTCTCCACCATCGACGTTTACCTGGATTATCCCAGTTACTTCATTCTTGAGCGCTTCCACATGGATGGCGCCGTCCGTCTCTGCGTGCGAGGAGCAGCGGATGACCCTTTTCCCCTTGATTTCGAGTTGGCGTGCGAGGGCTGCCAGGCGGGGGTCGTCGACCTGCAGCACTACAGTGGATGCCGATTCGGTGATTTCCGATTTGGCCTGCAGGATGCGATCCTCGCTCTTGAAGCGTTCGAGGTGGACTGGCCCTATCGCGGTGATGACCGATATATCGGGCGTCAGCCAGCTGCACAGTTCTCGTATCTCTCCTGGACCGTAGGTACCCATTTCTGCCACAAATACCTCTGTGGAGTCGAGGAGATGCTCGTTGATGGCTCTGGCAAGGCCAGCGCGGTTGTTGAAGCTGGCTGGACTCGGTATGGTCATATAGCACCCTGCAGAGAGATGGGTCGTGTACAATTTGGTGGAGGTCTTACCGTAGGATCCGGTGATGGCGACCACCCTTGGTTTTACCTTTTCCAAGCGCTCGCGTGCAGCCTTGACATAGTGTTCAGCCAGCTTCCTTTCCAACGGGTAAGTGAGATAGCAGGCGAGGTCCACCATTACGCATGCACCTATGTCGATGGCCGCGCTGGCCAGGGGGGCATGTCCGACGGCTATTCCAAGATAGACAATGGCCATGCCTGCTACTACCGATACTGTTGCGAGCGTCTTCAGCCTGCGGGTCCAGGCAAGCGGCGAGGTGCGTCCCCTTATCGACAGCCCGGCCGGCCCAGCAACGGCTACTGCGGCACTGGCCAGCGCGGCGAGGGGGAAGTGCGACGAGAAGGCCACACCTGCACAACCTACAAGGATGAGCATGATGTTGACGGGGGACGAAAGCCACCACCGCAGTGCGAAACGTGAAGTTGCGTCTGGCAAGTAATGCTCTCTCTGGGCTACACGCAGCCATCGCATCCATGCCGGCACCGCCGCGATCACGCAGGTTCCAGATACAATCGCGGATACGATGGTCTGGGTCATGTTGTAAGCACCTGAGGTGCTGTAGATGTAGATGTAGATGTAGATGTAGATGTAGATGTAGATGTTACTGCTGGCACGAGAGTCATCAGCTCTTGATAATTGCGGATGGCGGCGGTATCTTACCTGGTGACGGACTACCGCCCGGACCTGAAGTCAGGCAGCTATTGAGCAGTGCAGGATCAGGTGGGGCCGGCAGCCTTGGTGGCGTGGCAAATGCCGCATGATGCAGGTCGAGGAAGTCGAGCATGTTAGCGGCATTGGCATCGCGGGCGGTAAGTGCGGGGAGGTTCCATTTGGTCTCCACCAGCTTGAGTATTGACGTGTGATCGTATACCATGTGCGATACATAGTTTGGCTTTGCGTAGGGGCTCACCACTATTGCAGGCACGCGGAACCCGTACCTCGCAAAACCATCATACTGCTCGTCCGCTGTCACATCCGGAGGTATATTATCGGGCGGCACTGCGCCGGGTGGAGGCACGTGGTCGAAGTAGCCACCGTGCTCGTCGTAGGTGATTACCAGCATGGTCTTCGACCAGCCGGGTCCGGTCATCACTGCATTCACTACTCGAGCTATGAAGGCATCACCATACTGGATGTCCTCCCCCTCCCCTTCGGAGTTTCCTTCAGTGGTGCCGCTTTTTGTAAACTGCGGGTCGACCAGGGAGAATGACGGCAGGGTACCGGCTTGCGCATCAGCGTAGAATTGCGCGATCGGGACGATATTCTTTCTGATGGATTGTGGACCCGACAGGTAGAACAGATCCAACGTAGGTAGATCCGAGTAGTAATCGCGCCATGATATCCCATGGGTATCGAGCGTATCCACGATCGTTCCATGAGCCGGCTGCGGTGGCAATGCATCTTTGACCAGGCCCGACGAAGTGCCGGCAATCAGGTAGCTGCGATTGGGGAAGGTCGGTCCCATCACAGAGCAGAAGTAGCTGTCGCCTATTGGGAAGGTGCTTGCCAGCCCGTATGTGAACGGTACGGTTGCGCCAGTGTAATACCCCATAGCAGCCGGGCCGCTTGCGCTTCTCGCAAATCCCTGGTTGGTGCCATGATCGTACTGGAAATGGCTGTCGTACCAGGACTGCACAGGCTGCGCCTCGGTGCGGCAGGGGTTGGGGTCGGGGAATGCCCGGATAAGTTTGCCGTTGTGGTAGGGATTGGTGGCGGTGGGTAAGCCTTTGGAGTCCAGCTTGAAGCCGTTGCCCCTACCGAGCATGCCAAGTAAGTGGTCGAAGGAACGATTCTCTTCCATCAGTACCACTATGTGTTCTATTTCCGGTATGGTGTCGGTGCCGGGTTCCAGATGCGGGTAAGGAAGATGTCCTGATTCGAAGATGTGCTGACTTTGACGCGGGAGATGCAACGACTTGGACGAGGACGGGATCGGTTTCCTGGCCGCGTGGCCGCAGCCAGCAAGGATGCCCCCACCAGTTGCCGCCATCGCGCCATAAGCACCTATCTTGAGTATCCTGCGGCGGGAGAACCGTGCTTCGGTCGAGTTGCTGCCAGTCGTACCAGCTATGTCATGACTGCCGGGAGCACCGGCGCCTGTACCTGTACCTGTACCGGCGCCTGTATCTGCGACTGTGTCATGACCTACACCTGCATCTGGATTGCTGCTCCTATCTTTGTGCATGGATAGATATTACATCAGGGAGACCATGTAATCCAGGTTATGCAGGCACAACGCGTGCAGCCAGTGTATAACCGATGGATGTGTGCCTGGGGACGCCTGTCCATGGATGGATGGATGAACGCCCGTACACGATCACGTAACCGGTAGTTCACCGACATTTCACCTTTCCTTCAGCGCTGTGTCGGCTGCCGGTTACTTTCGCTCTTTACTATGCCCTTCGTGGAGAGACGCGTGGAGAAAGGATAAAGAGAAGATAAATGGCAGCGATCGCAATGAAGAATGTCGTGAAGTGTTACGGCAAGGCAAAGGAGGAGGCGGCCGTGAAGGATGTGTCGCTTGCAATAGACGAAGGGGAGTTTGTAGTGTTACTGGGTCCGTCGGGATGTGGCAAGACCACGATACTGAGGATGCTGGCCGGCTTGGAGGACATTACTGACGGGGAACTCTGGTTTGACGACCGACTCATGAATCACGAGCCTCCCGATGCACGTAGTGTCGGGATGGTCTTCCAGAACTACGCCCTTTATCCTCATATGACTGTCTACGAGAACCTTGCGTTCGGCTTGAAGGCACGAGGGGTTCCTAAGGCGGAAGTAAAGCAGCGGGTGCATGACATGGTTGCACTGCTTGGCATCCAAGCCGCAGTGGACCATAAGCCGAAAGAACTGTCGGGCGGCCAGCGTCAGAGGGTTGCTCTTGGCAGGGCGCTCGTACGCGATCCTGTGGTGTTCCTGATGGACGAGCCGCTTTCCAATCTCGATGCCAACCTGCGGGAGCAGATGAGACTGGAACTTGCTCGTATTCACAGCCATGTCCGGGTCACGACCGTATATGTCACTCATGACCAGAATGAAGCACTGACACTGGCCGATCGTGTGGTGGTGATGGAAGGTGGGCGTATCAGGCAGGTTGGCACGCCCAGCGAGATCTATGAAAGTCCGGCGGACACGTTTGTGGCGGGATTTGTCGGATCGCCCGGCATGAACCTATGGACTCTGAGGTGGGAGGACGACGGAGAGGGCATATCCCTGGATGGCGCATTACGCCTGCCCCGTTCATTCCGGCCTGCATTGGAAGAGGTCGGTGCCACCGTAACCGTAGGTATCCGTCCGGAGCATCTGGGGATGTCACTAGTCAAGGCGGACGTGAAGGTTATCTGCCGGGCGGAGTTCTTCGAGAACCTGGGCAGCCATACCCAACTGCATGCTCACCTGGTTGCTTCGGGAACCGATTCCAGCGTCCACGAGTTGCTGCAGCCGGACTCGGAGCAGTCCCAGCTGCCATATCCCAGCTCACAGTCACGGGATTCCCGGCGCTTGGTGGCGCGCCTCGACGCTGCCGCTTCTGCCGATCCGGGCGAGGAGATGGTACTGACCGCTCCTGCAGGTGCGGTCAACCTGTTCGATCCGGTTACAGGTATCCGGATGGGGGAGCAAAGCAGAGAGTACATCAATGCTTCCCAGAGGTACCTGCCGGCATGACGATTACCGCAAGGAGTGTTGCACCCGAAAGGGTGTCGCTGGATGAAGCGCCTCGTTACACACCGGTCAAGAGACGGCGGAGACTGCTCCCTCTCCGGCTCCGCCGTCTTCAGGACCGGCTGGTTGCCTACGGGCTCATGTTGCCATCCATGGCGGTGTTTGTCATGTTCTTCTACATTCCCGCAGCCTACCTTATCTATATCTCCTTCTTTCATTGGGGGGTACTCTCCTCCGCCACGAAGTTTGTGGGGCTTGCCAATTTTCGTATACTGTTCCACCAGCCACTCTTTTTCCACTCACTGTTTACTTCCGCTTATTACACCCTGGTGATGATCCCAGCGACTGTACTGCTCTCCCTGGGCATAGCCCTGCTATTGAAGGAGGCCGTTTCCAGGCGCAGCCGTGGAGCGGGAATATGGCGTAGCGCTGTGTTCCTTCCGCATGTCACACCGGTTGTTGCCACCTCCATCATATGGGTGTGGATTTTCAACCCGCACTTCGGCTTGGCCAACTTCGTGCTTACTCATCTCGGGCTTCCTGCGCTTGGATGGTTGGAGAGTGTGCACTGGGCGCTGCCGGCTGTGATAATCGACAGCCTCTGGCACTCCCTCGGTCTTTACGTCATAATTTTTCTGGCTGGCCTATCCACTGTTCCACGCGAGCTTCTTGAAGTGGCCCGTCTCGACGGTGCAAAGAGGTACTATACATTCCGGCGTATAATCTGGCCGCTCATATCCCCGACGACGTTCTTCGTTGTACTGCTGGCAACCATCAATAGCTGGCAGGCGTTCTCCCAGATTTTTGCCATGACTGGTGGGCCGCACGGTGGTGCAGGAGGACCGGCGTTTGCAACTACCACTGATGCGCTCCTTGTGTACCAGACTGCATTTATTTACGAGCACTTTTCGTTGGCGGCTGCGATGAGCGTGATCCTTTTCGGGATCATCATGACTCTGACCCTTATACAGAAGTGGATTTCTGATCGTGTCGTATTTTACCGCTGAGATCCACCCAGCAGGGCCAGGATACGTGCCGGCAATGCCGTGGGGCCCGCCGGACGCAAGAGATACAGAGACGCAAACAGTGGGAGATGCAAACGGATATACCACCAACTGTGACAGGGAGGTGCCAGCTATGGCAGGGAAATGCAGCGTATGAAAACTACAACGCGGGACGGGAACAAAACCAGGGAAGTCACGATACAGGCAGCTTCGCGTAAGGCTAGGCGTACGGTTCCGGTCAGGGCCGGTAGGCACGCAGGAAAAGTCGTACATCAGATCGCAATGGCCGTTGTGGCCATTGCGTTCGCGTTCCCTCTCTACTGGGTGGTGGTCACTGCTTTCAACAGCCATGGTGGGGTCTATTCGATTCCTCCCCGTTTCGTGCCTGCAATGCATACGGGAGCCTTCAGCTACGTATTGACCCATACACACTGGCTGCGATATATGGCGAACACGGTGTTCATTGCGGGCAGTACTGTCCTACTGGTCGTCGTCACCTCAGCCATGGCAGGTTACGCGTTGGCTGAGCTGAAGTTTAAAGGGTCCAGCTTCCTGTTCCTCGTGACCATTGGGGTCATGATGCTGCCGACGCAGGCGCTGCTCGTGCCTCAGTATGCGGTGGCATTGCACCTGCACCTGCTCAACAGCTACGCCATCCAGATACTTCCCTTTGCAGCCAGTACCTTCGGTATCTTTATGTTCCGGCAGTTCTTCAAGGGGCTGCCGCGCGAGTACTGGGAGGCTGCTCGCCTTGATGGCGTGGGACACCTTACCTATATCCGGCGCGTGGCGGTGCCTCTTGCAAAACCGGCTGTGGTGACTACGGTGCTATTGACGTTCATCATCTCCTGGAATCAGTTCCAGTGGCCACTCATCATGACGCAGTCCCATGCTATCCAGCCGATCGAGATCGCGCTCAGCCACTATATGCAGACGTTCGAGGCAAATTGGCGCAAACTGACCTCTGCCGTAGTACTGGCCCTGGCTCCGATCGTCGTGCTCTTCCTCATACTGCAGCGTCATATCGTGGCAGGTGTGGCAGGCCGTGACAGCGGGGTGAACCAGTGAAGGAGATACTGTCCGGTGCTTTCCTGGGTGTGCACCGGATGAACGATTGTTCCTGCATGCCGGAGGACGGATTACTGCAGGTAGGTGACGGCTATGGACAGTGACGGCTACGGACAGGTGCGCCGAGATGAGCTTCTTTGCAAAGAAAATTGGGGGTCCGGCCTCTTGGAGGCCAGCCTCCTGTCAACACAGAAATACAGATGATGGAGGTAAGTACACATCACAATGATAAGACAAAATGACGACACAGAAGGAGAATTAATTGCAATGATCTATTCGAACGAACATGAGAACGTCGGGAATGCCGGTTCTGCAGAAGTGATGCGGGCCTTGGGTTTCCCAGAGCCGGTAGGAGGCCACTCCAGCCATCGCCGCAGGGTACATCGCACGCCCATAGTCTTGGCCCTGCTTTCTGCATCCGCCATCCTGCTGGCGGCTTGCGCGTCATCATCCGGATCGGCGGTGTCCAGCCCTAAAGGAGGTGTGCAAGATATAGTGCTGTGGGAGTCCCATAACGGCCCGCCCGTCGGTACGGAGATGAGTGCCATGGTCGCCAAGTTCGACGCTACCCACAAGAATGTACATGTATCCATCGACGTTACCAAGGCTTCCTCGAAACTGCAGGATGCGCTTGCTGCAGGTGATCCCCCTATACTCGCCGAGATCAGCCACTATGACGGCACGTATGTGAAGGCTCATGCCCTTGTCTCGTGGAACAGCTTCATGAAGGGCAGCTCCGTTGTTTCGAAGAGCAACTTCGTACCAGCCGTATGGGCCAACGGCGAGGTAAGCGGGCAGCACTACCGCTTCCAGACCGATGTCAAGCTTTCCATCGTCGACTACAACAAGACGATGTTTGCCAACGCAGGCATCACTTCCCCACCGGCCACCTGGTCTCAGCTTGCTGCAGATGCAGCCAAGTTGAAGACCTCCGGAGTGATCCCGATCGGCTGGAAGGATTCCTCATCGCACATACTCCCGGCTTTTGCGAGCAATGGCGGTACGTGGCTGAAAGGCGGCATGAGCGTTGGACATTCGGTCGACTTCAACAATCCCGCCGGAGTGAAGACGTTCTCTTACTTCCGCAGCCTCTATGCCAATGGTGAACTCATAATCGATCACGGCACGACTTTGCGCGAGGATCTTGCAGCGGGCAAATTGGCCATGATCGACGGCACCTCCGCGGGCTATCAGAAGACGCTTACTGCTGTCGGTGGCAAGTTCCCGGTGGGAGCCTTTGTGGAGCCTGCCGGTTCCACCGGCCATGCCTACAACATGGCCCAGGGTCTTGGTTTCGTACTCCCAAAGGGTCACAGCCACGCCCAGGATGAAGCGGCGTGGACTTTCGTGCAGTGGTGGTTCGAGCCTGCCCAGCAGGTTGCATGGGCGGAGGCCACTGGATATCCGCCGGAAACCCGTGCCGGTATAGCTGCCATGCCGAGTTCTTTCCTTACAAGCCATCCAGGTGAGGCTGCATCGATCCAGGCGGTGGAATCTCCCTTCACATTCCCTCGCCCGGTCAGCGACAGCTACAAGGAAGTGCAGGCGGCCCTTGACTCTACGTTCTACGATATAATAACGGGTAAGGAGTCAGTTTCCGCGGGTCTTGCCAGCTTGGACAAGACCGGCAATTCTTACATGAGCGGGGCCAGCGAGCTGTAGTACTGCGATGGAAGGTATGCACCATCAGGTAGGCGAGTCAGGGGCGTAGTACCCGTGGGCTCCGATACCCCAATAGCCAACTCAGTAGCCAATGTCCTAGTCGTGGAGGATGATCGGCGCTTTGCCGCAGTGCTGCGACGACGCATGGAGGAAGAGCACTTCATGGTCCATGTTGCATATGACGGCGAGGCTGCGCTGCAGGCGGTGAGGGAGAGGTATTTCGATGTCATAGTCCTTGATGTGCTGCTGCCAGGAGTGGATGGGTTCGAAGTATGCCGGCACCTTCGCAAGGAAGAGCAACAGGTGCCGGTAGTGATGATGACAGCCCTCGGCAGCGTCGACGATCGGGTACAGGGCCTTTCGCTGGGTGCCGACGACTATATTGTGAAACCATTCTCTCTAAGGGAACTGGTGGCCCGGATCCACGCCATCCTGCACCGTGCTCGCGGACCTGCCTCGACTTTCTTGAGCGCCGGCGGCCTTCATATAGATCTGATGGCACGGAGGGCGTGGAGGGGCCAGGCGATCCTGGAACTGTCGCCACGTGAATTTGATGTGCTGGTGCTGTTTGTCAAGCATCCGGGTATCGTACTCACGCGCCAGACCATCCTGGCTGCCGTGTGGGGAGCAGGTGCGAGTGTTTCGGTGAATATTGTGAATCAGTATGTGGCCCATTTGCGCAAGAAGATAGATCAGCCGTTTGACTGCTCCAGCCTGGAGACCATCCACGGTGTCGGGTGGAGGCTCCAGCCTTTGGAGGTGGCAGGGTGCCTATCCGGCTCCGGCTAGCCTCTATAGTGGCGCTCATTACGATTCTAATAGTTGTGGCCGGCGGGATTGCTTTCGATGCTGCTCTGGGAGGTGGCATCAGGGCCGCGATAGAACGATCCTTGACGCGCCGGGCGGGACGGATCGAGGCCGATATTTCGGCACACATGCTTTCCCTGATTGGTGCAAGTGCAGGCGGTACTGCGAGCAAGACGATGCTCAGGCTCCAGCCGGATCAGAGTCTAGTGCAGGTGATAGGGTCGGCCGGCGATCTGGCATATGCCACCCAGGTGGCTGGGACGGTTCCCTTGGTGGCTGGTTACGAGTTGGGACAGGCGAGGAAGCATGCTGTCTGGCTGGAGCGGCGCAACACTGCGTGGAAGAATGTGCATCTATTGCTCGCGGAGCCTGACCCGGCGCATCCGGGCGAGGTCATTGTGGTAGGGGCGTCGATGGACCAGATCAACGATTCACTTAGGCGGCTTCACGATGCTCTGTTCATTGGCGGTCCGCTACTGGTGTTACTGGCAACCGCCGGCACGTGGCTGCTTGCCAGGGATGCGCTGCGACCAGTAGAGAGGCTCAGGGCACAGGCGGCAGTGATTTCCAGTGTTGGACTGGATGCGAAACTGGCGGTACCCGGGACGCGTGACGAACTTGCAGCACTTGCGGTAACGCTCAATGCCCTGCTGGCACGGCTCCATGCTTCCCAGTCCCGGCAGCGCGATTTCGTTGCAGCCGCCAGCCACGAATTGCGTACACCGCTGGCGGCGCTCAAAGCCGAGATCGAGATGGCGGGCCGTCCGGGCAGGAATCCGGCCGATCTGCAGGACACTCTTGATGAGGTGGACCGCCGTATCGGCCATCTGATCCGTCTTGCCGAAAGCCTGCTCATTCTGGCTCAGGGAGATGAGGGAGAACTGCTGATGCAGCCCGTATGGCAGCCGCTGGAGCCGCTCGTAGCCCGGTCCCTGGCCGCGTACCAGCCGTGTGCTGAGAGGAAAGGCGTGAACTTGCTGCTGGATGCCGATGGGGATGTCGAATGCGTGGTGGATGGGATGCGCTTCTGTCAGGTGGTGGAGAACTTGCTTGACAATGCCATCCGCTATGCACCTGCAAAGTCGTTTGTCGAAGTCAGTTTGCGATATGCCGGGTCAACGGCAGCGCTTGAAGTGGTCGATCATGGCTCTGGTATCCCGGAGGACTTCTTGCCCAGGGCGTTCGAGCGTTTCTCGCGTGCGGATCCTTCTAGGGCTCTTGGCGGGTCTATCTATCAGAACGGTGCTGGGCTGGATGGTGCTGGGCTGGATGGTGCTGGGCTGGATGGTGCTGGGCTGGATGGTGCTGGGCTGGATGGTGCTGGGCTGGATGGTGCTGGGCTGGATGGTGCTGGGCTGGATGGTGCTGGGCAAGATGAGGTCGAGGTGGGAGAAAGCACCCCGGGAGGCAGCGGTGGTAATGGAGGCAGCGGCCTTGGTCTAGCGAT
This sequence comes from Actinomycetota bacterium, assembly GCA_023379675.1. GTDB lineage: Bacteria > Actinomycetota > Acidimicrobiia > Acidimicrobiales > JAMCPL01 > JAMCPL01. The sequence goes on from JAMCPL010000011.1 coordinate 31,901, forward strand.
AGTCCGTATGCTCGTGGAGCAATCTGGAGGGACTGTAGCCATTACCAACTTGCCAGCGGGCGGTACACGTGTAACTGTACAGATTCCTTTGGTGGGTGACGGAGAGGTGGTTGACCCGGCAGGCAGGTCATCAGGATCTGAGCTTGGTGATGCCGGTGATGCCGGTGATGCCGGTGATGCCGGTGATGCCGGTGATGCCGGTGATGCCGGTGATGCGGCAACCTCACCCGGTATCCGGCGAGGAAGCAGGCAGGGAGTAGGTCCAGTGGATCGGCAGGATGGCAGCCGGCAATTTGCGACGAATACCTAGAGAGGATCTAATGACATCAATTTTTGAACGCAGCCGCGTAGAAGATGGCCATCTGAAGGAATGGCATAGAACGGTAAAAGACGGAGGCGCCAGAGCAGCTGTGTTCGGTATCAGTGATGGCTTGGTGACCAATGTTTCCCTGATCGTGGGAATGGTCGGAGCTCATCCCGTCGCGAGCATTATACGTCTTGCCGGTCTTGCCGGTCTTGTAGCCGGCGCCTGCTCGATGGCCATAGGAGAGTATATTTCGATGCAGGCGCAGAGAGAGTTGCTTCAGAAAGAGATTGAGAAGGAGCGCCTTGAGATCGAACGTTTTCCTGAAGAAGAGCATCAGGAACTGGTGGACATCTACCGTAGCCGCGGGCTTGCGCCCGATCTCGCCTATGAAGTTGCCACAGCGATGATGAGTGGAGAGGGCGCGGCTCTTGAAACTCATGTGCGTGAAGAACTCGGTATCAGTACCGGCGACCTTGGCAGTCCCCTACTTGCTGCGTCTGCCTCATTCGGCTCCTTCGCTCTGGGTGCGGCAGTACCGCTCCTGCCATGGTTTGTCGCTCAGGGTACGCCGGCGGCTGTGGCTACCGTAGTCCTGGCGGCGTTAATGGCTGTTGCGGTAGGTACGGCTCTATCAAGATTTACCGGGCGTTCGCCGGTACGTTCCGCCGCTCGTCAACTGGTTCTATCCGTAGCTGCCACAGGAATTGCTTTTGGCATTGGGAGTGCCATTGGCAGTTCACGGATACGGTAGGTGGCGTGATCACCAGATTCCTGCTGGAAAGCAAGACTAGTCAACCAGATGCGACCTGGTTGGCGCCGCTGCCGGGGAAGCGTTGCAGGTATATCCGGGAGCTGACGGACCGAACGGGGCCATTAGAATGTCCATGATGCGTATTGCCGTACTTGTGAAGCAGGTTCCGAGGACGGAACTCATGGGGCTTGGCAACGATGGCAGGTTGCAGAGAGATAGAGTTCCATCCGAGATGAATCCCTGGTGTCGGCGCGCCTTGTCAACAGGTGTGCGGCTTGCAAGAGGGAGCAACAGCATCGGAGGTAGTGAATATGCGGCTGGTGTCAACGGCAATGGAGATAGCGATGGGTATTGCATGGTATTCACTATGGGGCCACCTGCGGCGGAGGCTGTGACACGTGAAGCCATCGCTTACGGAGCTGATGAGGCGGTACTGGTGTCAGATCCAAGGCTCGCTGGCAGCGACACCTTGGTGACAGCCAGGGCTTTGGCTCGTGCTCTGGACGCGTACGCACCATTCGATCTGATCCTTACCGGTAAAGCGTCCACAGACTCCGATACTGGTCAGGTTGCGCCGGAACTGGCACAATTGCTCGATCTCCCTTTCCTGCCGGCTGTCCGGGAGATCGTACTGGGAGATGGCGAGATCTGGGCAAAGTGCGAGACCGATGACGGATGGCTAGAAGCCACCTCCAAGCTGCCGACAGTAGTTGCATGCGCCGAACGGCTATCTGCACCGGCTAAGGTGTTCGAAACGGAGCGGCTTGATGCAGTAGACGCCAGTCTCATACATGTAATGGATACAGGCCAGCTCGGTCCCGGGACTTGGGGACAGGAAGGCAGTCCGACGGCGGTCGGTAAGGTGAGACGTATCGAGTTCCACCGGAAATGTATCGTGCTAAATGGAACTCCTGGGGAGCAGGCCTCTGTGGCGACGAGCATACTGAAGGCGGAAGGCGTGCTCGATGCCAGTATGGCTTCACGTCGCGGTAAGGAGCAGCGAGATGGCGCTGGCAGGGGATGCGTGGGAGTCCCGGCGGGCGTGGGAGTCCCGGCGGGCGTGGCGGATACGGCAAATGCAGGTGGCATCGCGTACAATGCAGGCATGGCGGGCGTAGGAGTGCTGTTCGAGCCCGGTCGCGATTACGTGAATACGGAATTGCTGGGAGCTGCGCAGGAAATTGCGGGGGATCTGGGGGATGCCGGGGTGATTGTCCTGTCCGGCTCGCAGCCTGATCGTAGCGGTATTGGCGGTCTGGCTGTTGCAGATCGGCTTGTTATCGTAGATGGTGCTGGGACACCTGAAGACATGGCTGCAGCGGTAGTCGGATGGTTGGCGACTAATCCTATCAGGGTGCTGATGGCGCCCAGTACCACTTATGGTCGTGAAGTGGCTTCTCGTATCGGTGCTTCGACTTCTTCGGGAATTGCAGGCGATGCCGTGGGTCTGGAAGTCCGTGATGGAGGGGTGGTGGCTATGAAGCCTGTCTTTGGGGGGAGCTTGCTTGCTGAGATCGGGATCGATTCTCCGATGCAGGTGGTCACTGTCCGTCCTGGTGGGCTTGGCAGGCTGCCAGGGCGAAGCGACTCCCATATGGCTGCAACCACATATGCCGATCATATTAAGCACATCGAGCATATCGCTGCCGTGCCGCTCAGGCGGGTCACCGTTCATCGCCAGGAACGTGAGGCCGACATACGGGCGGTTCTCTCTTCGAGTGCACTCATATGCGTGGGAGCCGGAGTCGATCCGTCACTCTACCCGTTGCTTGATCCGCTGGGCGAATTGCTGGGCGCCGAGAGGGTGGCTACTCGCAAGGTTGCTGATAAGGGACACCTACCCAGGGCACTCCAGGTTGGGGTGACTGGTATCAGCGTCTCGCCGGAGTTGTACCTGACGATCGGGGTACAGGGGAAGGCCAATCACATGGTTGGCGTGCGAGGCGCCGGTATGATCGTTTCCATGAACATCGATTGCGATGCCGCTATCTTCGCTCAATCGGATATAGGCATGGTCGGGGACTGGCTAGAGCTTGTACCCGCGCTGTGCAGGGCACTCACCGCCGAGATGTCTGCAGGGTAGAACTTATCAGCAGTTAGCAAGGTGCACTGGGCAACGAAGCGCACCCTGGGTGCTCGCGACTGGCCTTCCGGGCTGCTCTTCTTGCTGGCCCTTACGATGGGTGGCGGTACCGCGAAGTACAGCGCAACATAATGGCCGAGAATGCACTTGGGTTGCCGCGAGATCCCGTTGCTGGGTAGCATTCACCCTGAGCACCCTTAGAGCGTGTTTCCGGCGAAGCGTACAGGCAAGAATAGAGCAGCTTGTGAGGCTGTTCACGTGGGCTGGTAGGTGACTATGCATGAGCGGTAGATGCAGGTGACAGCATCAGCGTGCTCGTCTATGCCAATGGCTATTATGGTGGACATGCAGGATAAGTAGGTGAACGGGAATAGATCTGATCTTCAGGGCGTTATACAGGAGTGAACGCAATGACCTGTCGTGATATCTGTCTGACCGTCCGGTGGATAGTTAAGGGCAGTAATGGCGTAAGTGCTTTCATGTGTATGGTCGGGCAGTGAGAATAGGTATTTTTTGTGAAAAACTGTGCCGGTGTACATAAGAAAGTAAGTGTGGATGAGTTCAATACAAAAGGAGAAGATATAAGAGATGGCCAATGTCCTTCATGCTGATGACCCCGGTACCTTTGATGAAGCCGTGCTGCAATCGGATGTTCCGGTTGTAGTGGACTTTTGGGCTGGATGGTGTGGACCCTGCCTGATGGTTGCACCGGAGGTCGAGGCATTGGCAGACGAGCACGGTGATTCAGTCAAGGTCGTCAAAGTAGATGTGGACCGCAACCCAGCGGTGGCGAGCCGTTATGGGGTCATGAGCATACCTACCATTGCCCTGTTCAAGGAGGGCGAATTGACCGCAACTTCTATCGGCGCCAAGCCCCGCCATGCAATTCGCCGGGACCTGGGACTCTCTGAGCCTTGAACAGCTGGCGGTCGTCGTCTTTGCTCGATGGCGGGAGGCTTGCCCAGGGGAGCTGTTCGATAAGAGGCTCAAGTGTATCTGTTCTCCGTATTGCATATTTGCGGGCAGGAAAATTGGCGGTTTGTGTAGTAAGCTATCATGAAGTGGATTGCTGAGGCGGATCAAAATGGAGGAGGTATCTGTGGCGTCTGACGGCAAGGGTGGCAATCCTGGTAGTAGCAGTGACGAGAGCAGCGAGAATGCGGCGTTAAATCTCCTAATCACTCCTATCGGTGCAAATCCGGAGCCGGTTGTGACCGGGAGCGAGGGATTTTCGAAAGATTCCGGCAGGAACGACATCGAAATCAAGCTAGAGCTCGAGGATGGACTTTACGGTCTGCGGGTACATTTTCCCAATGACGTGGAGACCCTGCTGGTGGATGAGCCAGAGCCGCTCGGGAAGGGGCAGGGGCCGAGTGCTTCGGGCGTGCTTGGTGCTGCCGTTGCGAGTTGCCTAAGCGCTAGCCTGCTCTTTTGCCTGCGAAAGGCTCATATAGAAGTGTCCGATATCAATACATCGGTGACGGTGTCATTCAAGCGAGATGAAAAAGGGAAGTTGCGTATCGGAGGCATCAAGGTGAACCTCTCTCCGGAGATTGATTCTGGCCCATCGGCACGCATGGCACGTTGTATGGACCTGTTCGAGGACTTTTGCGTTGTCACCCAAAGTGTCAGGAAAGGTATAGATGTCGACGTGACAGTCGATGTTCCAGCATAAGGTATTGGTCTGATGCCTGGAGCATAGAATCTATTGACGTTGCTGACACGTGATGCGATGGTTCCAAGCTTCTTCAAGACACATGGCTGTGGTCGCTGGCATCCTTCCCATGGCTTCCTTGAGGCGGTTTGCGAGGTTGATTTTGTTCAGAGGAGCTGACTGGCGAGAGCCGATGCACATCGTGCTGCTAGGGCCATTATAGTGACCTGGGGATTCACCCTTGTCGAGGAAGGGATGATAGACGCGTCCATTATCCATGCTCCTGGCAGATCCCATACTTGCCCCCATGGGTCCACCACCGAATTTGCCGGATCAGTGCCCATACGGGCAGATGACATCGGGTGATAGGCCGAAAGCTTGAGATCTCCAGGTCGCCATCTTCCTTCCCTGATCGACCGCACTTCCTTCATGGAACTGATGGAGTTCAAACCATGCAGCATGGGGTATACCTCCTTCGCCCCAGCGGCGAGATAGATCTCTGATGCCATTGCTATCCCTGATATTACCTTTCGTGCATCGGCTTGCGATAGTGAGTATCTGACAATCGGTCGCGCGATGCGACCTGGAAGCGTAATCCTTCCATAGCCGCCGTCGCTTATGATGGAGCCGCAGGCAGCCATATACGGATATAGAGAGAGCAGGCCTATCTTGTCCTTGCCGTACGCAGGAAGTGTTCCGGCCGAGTAGCTTATTCCTGGGGGAGGGAATGTGGCCTCTAACAAGACGCCTTGAGCTAGGCGCTCATCCACATAGTAGCTCTGCATTACCCCCTTCCATGCGTCGAGCTTGTCGTCGAACAGGGCGGTGGTACCTGATCCGGGGTGGATCACCAGATTCTGACCGAGTTGCCTGCTCGTGCTGGCCAGACCTTGACTTGCGAGCAATGCGGGCGTAAATATTGCACCAGCGGCCAGGATGGTGGCACGTGCTCTCACTGTCAACCGGCCTTTTGCTTCTCCCGTGTCAGGATCGATGATACGGCCAATTACTCCAACTGCACGGTCATTTTCAAGCCAGATCCGACCCACCTTTACATTCGAGAGAACGGTAGCCCCTGCTGCGACAGCTTGTGGCAGGTAGCTCACATGCATGCCCTGCTTGGCATCGACAGGGCAGCCGAAGCAGCAGGTGCCGTGGCCATGGCAGCCTTTGGCGTTGCGCCGGATCACCCCGCCGTGGTATCCGAGCAACTCGGCACCATTCCTGAATACCTCGGCATTCTTGCCCAGAATCTCAGGCGTAGATGGCCCGATACCCAGCATGGCGGAGACCTGGTCAAAGTATTGTTGCATGTCGTCAGCCGATATGCTTGGGATACCCTGGTTGGTCCAGCTGTGTAGCACCTCTGCAGGAGTGTCGAAACAAGTTCCCGAATTGATCACCGTAGTGCCGCCAACTGCCCGGCCCATAGGAAGCGAGATGACTGGTTTGCCTATGGTGCTGGTCAAGCCGTTGTCACGATACAGTGTTGACAGCCTTTCCAGCGGCTCGTGACCGTTGAACCACTCGCGGTTGAAAAACCCGCCCTCTTCCACGACCACCACCTTCAGTCCTGCTCGCGCGAGGGTGTAGGCAGCCACTGCACCGCCTGCGCCGCTGCCCACCACGACTACATCTGTATCCAGGTTTCCAGGTTGAAGATCGGGATACTTATACAGGGGGAACTCGACGGCTGGCGCAACCTTGTTCCAGTCGACGCCAACCGCGGGAGCGGCGTCGTATCCTATCAAGTCCTTGACTTCGGGCATTGACGCATGCACCAAGCCGATCAACGTCTCCAAGCCCTTGAAGGATTCTTTCCTGGCCAGGAAGCGACTGGTTACACTGGAGGTATTCCATTGCTCTCGCTCAGCGAGAGTGAGGAGATGGAATGGTTTCAGATGCCGTGAGAGCACGGGAGTGAGATCGTATCCGATCAGCATCATCCTTACCAGTTTTCTGGCTTGCGGGTCGAAACTTTCTATCCATTTTTCCACCCTCTCGGCAAAACCGGCAGGCAAGTGAGAGCCATCGGGCGTGCTGGAGGCGGTGGGCACAGCGGATCGGCCAGCGGTTTTGAACGCGTTTGGTGCGTTGTACTCAGCATGCCTGCCAGAAACATTGCTTGCAGGAATATCAGGAATGTTTGCCGGCGGTACCGGGTACGTGCCAGCCAGTGCCGAGAGCGTCATTCGTTCTATCGTGCCAAGTGGCATATTGGCTTTGCGCTTCGAACTGCCCGCGTCACCGTTATGTCTATTGTCATATAGAGAGTTCAACGCGTGGAGCAGTGGATCCAGCCTTTCGTATTCATGCGATGCCATCTTATCAGGAATCAGTTGAAGTACGCGATGCTAGGCGCATGATGCATGGTGTACCTCTTCGGCACTATAGGCTGTATCAGTGGAGATGGAAGAACTTGCTGGCGGTAACCGCAAGGTGATAGTGGTTGTCAATCCACAAGCGGCGCTGAACTCGCCGGATACAGGCAACCAGGACCGCCGTCATCCGATGGCTGGAAGGGTATGCGACATGCTCGAAAGAGCGGGCTACGCAGTGACCGTGATCGACGAACCGACGGCGGATGGCATGGTTTCGCACCTTGCGAACGAGTTGTCGAGCAACGATGGATCACTGGCACGGTATGCCGCGATTGCGGTGGTAGGTGGTGACGGCACCGTAAGCATGATTGCAGCCATGCTGGCTTATTTCGCCGGAAAGCTGCCAGTGTCGTCCCAGCCGGCGCCGGGGCGTTCCCTTGCACGTGCCTCCCTTCCGGCCGCTCTCATGGATACTGCTCCCTCGGTTTCCAGCCCCTCCCCCATTGATATCACCAGCCCCTCGGTTCCCGCCGTCCTACCAGCACGCGCCACACCCGCCAGCGCTACAGCATCTGCCACCGCTGCCGATCCCGCCGCCCTCACTGCCTCGGTTCCCGCCAGCGCTACAGCATCCGCCAGCCTCACTGCCTCGGTTCCCGTCGCCCTCACTGCCTCGGTTCCCGCCAGCGCTACAGCATCCGCCAGCCTCACTGCCTCGGTTCCCGTCGCCCTGCCCCCGCCCCTGCTGATAATTCCCGGGGGTACCGGCAACTCGGTTTACAAGTCAATCTGGAATGACACATCGTGGGAGGATACAATATGGCGTATGGCGAAAGTGGGTGGCAATGCGATGGCGATTCGTTACATAGACTTAGGCTGGATCGAGGAGTTGCAGACTCCCTTTATTCTCGGTGCAAGTGCCGGCATCTTCAGCGCTATCCTGGAAAGGTCCATATCTATGGCTGGCATATCCGGCAGAGCCAGATACGAACAGGCCGCAATGAAGGTGATGGGCGTCTTTGAGCCATTTGAAGCAGAGATACGGGTGGATGGTTTGCGGTTGGCGGCAGGCCGTTTCGTTCTTGTGGCGGTAGGAGGGGCTCGTCATAGGGGAGGTATGCTACCAGTCCTGCCGCTGTCGGATCTGGCTGACGGCCTGCTGGATGTGTGTGCTGTGCCGGCTGCCGGCAGGGACGATGTGATGGGTGTCTTATTGAAGATCGCCAGCGGGGAGCATCTTAGCGAGCCCGGCGTGCGCTACGCCAAGGGCAGTGCTGTAGAGATCGTTTCGCCGCACCCTCTTCCTTTGGAACATGACGGCGAGATCGACACCCAGGAACTATACGCATGTCACATAGCAGCCGTTCCTGGCGCCGTGCCTGTGGTGAGTCCACTCGCGCCACTGCTTGGATAACGATCGAGGGCAGGAACGCCAACTATGCCAATGGTGTAGCTGGCCTACAACCGTCCTTGTAGTGAGCGTGGCAGATCGTCGTGGTGTGCTGTATAGCCTGCAGTGATGTGTATAGCCTGCGGTGATGTGTATAGCCTGCAGTGATGTGTATAGCCTGCGGTGATGGCCTGCTCAGCGGGCATTAGGGTCGTACTGGGCAGGAGATTGAGGCTGGTTTGGCTGCTGCTCGCTGGAGAGCGGAACGTGTTTGAACCAGATCCAAAGAATCAGGTCGTAACTGCCTTTGATGATCCCCGATATCAGGAATGGGAAACCGAGAGATATGTTCTGAGCCAGCCCCGCAAGAATCGGGCCAGCAGGCCGGGCAATGTAGCGTGCCAGGCTCGTCGTACTTGCAGCTCTTGTGCGTTCTTCGGGGACGACAAGTGCCATCACGTAAGCTTGGCGGGCCGGCATATCCATTTCGGACAGGGCAGCTCGAGCAACCAGCAGTCCTGCCGCAACAGGAAAGTTGGGAGCGAAAGCCACAGCAACCATCAGGAAGTTCGAGGGAAGATGGGTGAAGACCATGGTGGGCAGCAACCCAAACCGCCTGCCCAGCCAAGCGGCAGCGAACATCGATAGTGCTTGGGAGGCGCCTATCAGCAAGAAAAGCGCCCCTATGGCAACCGTATCAGCTCCGAACCGTGTACTCAGCCAGTAAGAGATGAATGCCTGGACAGCAAACCCCGCTCCGAAAGCATCCATACCGAAAAGAGCGGATAGCCGCAATAGTACGCTCCGCATCGGTGGCGGTGGAAGGAATCTGGTACGTTCACCGGCATTGCCTGCAGCTGCCTTACCGGTTGCCGTCGATGGCTGCAGTTCCATGGCAGGAGAAAGGTTTACGGCGCATATCGCACCTGCGAGGGCAAGAGGGACTAGGAGGATGAACAGGTGTGAACCGGATTGACCCCTGATCCCGGACGGGATGGCATAGGCTACTCCTGCCAGCAATGCCCCGAACGAGCCCGAGGCGGCGGCCACTGCATTGTAGGTGCCGAAGTCTCGTATACGGTTCTGGCCGGAAGCGGCGCTGGACAGCATCACATGTTCGATGACGCTGAATGGGCCGGAGTCCATGACTTCTGCCGAGAGTGTCCCGCTGAATGCAGCCAATACCATAAGCCACCACCAAGGCGACAGCGCAACGGTCATGCCTGCAAGGGCCAGCAGTATGTAACCAGTGAAATATACTCGTCGTCGCCCGATCCGGTCTGCCATTCGGCCCACCGCCAGCAACCCCAGGGCAGAACCAGCAAGGATCGCACTCAACACGAGGCCTGTCTGTATGCCGGATAGACCACGTCGATGCAGATATATACCAAGTAATATCGCGCTATAACCGTAAGCAAAAGCTCGGATGGACTTGGCCATCAGGATCAGGCGTATATCGCTGCGATGATCACCTGCTGCACCAGGGCCGAGCGTGGAGTGTTTGCTATAGGCGCGTTTGATGGTTAGTATTCTCTTCCGCTTTCATTGTGGTATCCACCGTCTGTATTGTCATGTTGATCGGTGTCCTCGTAGTAACCGCAGCCGTCTATGCCGGTGCCGCGGCCGCATGTCTCGTAAGATTGTGAATCACCGTGCCTCTGAGAAGGGATGGGCTGTGACCGTATCTTGTCAAGGTGCATGTTGGTATGGTATCGGAGCCAGGTAAACGGACGATGAAGTTTGGCCGAACGACAACGGTACAGTCACTGAATTCATCGTGAAATACACGTGAACATACATTCATGAAGATGAGACAAGTCGCCTTATATGCCGGACAGTGACTTCATCGGCAAGACGATTGGTTGTGCATCCTTGCGATAACGGTTTGGCTGCGGTTCCGGTAACTTAAGCCGGTTGCAGCAGCCGCCTGAGCAGTCGCTGGATATCCTTGGCACCCAGCGACTCCATCTGCAACAGAGCAGATACATCGTCTGACGATACGCCTGTGTTGAGGAGTTTGTCTCTGGCGAGTTCTTCATGCGATTGTCTTGTCTCGGGACCGATGGCGCCTATGGCGGATTCTCGGTATTCCTGTTCCACATGACCGTCGGTGAAGCGTACCGTGACGCGTGCGCCGATACGCTTGGTGGCATCCTGGAAGCTTGTCGCCGGGGGGCCGAACGATGATGATGCAGGGATACCTGCAAGCTCCATTTTTCCTGGTGGTTTTCCTGATGCGTTCTCTGTTGTGCCGCCGCCGCTTGGCATCTTGCCGGCCACATCCTTCTTCGTGCTATCTCCCATTTCGCGGTTAGCGCCATCTCCCATTTTACCGGCCATCTCCATCAGCCACGGGATGGCAGCTGAGCCTGCCTGTTTCAATGCTTCTCCCAATGGCGCAGTGGCTTGCAACGCTGACCAAGTGAGGGAGGCGTCATGCTTGACGTGTACCTTTCTGGCCAGTTCCCACACCGAAGGGTCGCTGGTGCTTTCTGGGGCAAGGTCTGCGGTTTCCAACGTTCCTCTCGTCAACGCGACCGCGACGTTGTATCCTACCGAGAACCCGAGTGCACTCAAGGGGGTGCGTGGTCCGTCGATGTATGGAGCGCTCTTGGCATCCATACCGGCGGTAAATGCTGAGGATTCCACGACGATCTTGTCTATCGCGGCAGGTTCGATCGTATGGTCGAGCAGCGTGAGCCTGTGGTGGATTGCGACGGCGCAGTCGACTGCGGAGTCGATGTAGGCGCATCCAGGATATATCTTGATGGAGAGAGTTTCGGTGTGCCACAAGCTGCCGAGCCCGTAAGAAATCACTTCGGGCAACGGCACGGAAGCATACCTGGCCAGAAAGCCTCCAGGATGTTCGAAGATGTCTATGATGCCATCCAACCCACCGAGAGCGGCATCGCAGGCATCGAGGCCGGCCCTTACCTGAGTGGAGGCGAGCAGCGCTTTTGACTCACCGCTGAAGAACGGATGGTCCAGTGTCCAGGGAGGGGCGGCAAATGCAATGCCCCATGCCGAAGCCCACAGGTAGGCATCCGCCTGTTCCAGGAACATCCGAGCTGCCACGGAACCGGCCAGATGGGTATGCGCGGCAGTCTGGCCCCTGAAAGGACCGAGTGTTGCAGCAGCGGTAATCCTTGCCGCACATTCGTTGGCGGCAACGACGGCGGGCAGGAGCGTCCTACCATCAGCCTGGAAGGTCGCAGCATACGCCAGGGGGACTGAAATAGTAGAGTGCGATACATGACCAGCGTACATGGTGTCATCGAAGTCAGCGGCCATGGTGAGCGCTGCCAGTACGTAGGCCGCAGATTTGGGATCTTCCTGGACAGGAAGTCCAAATGCGCGTACAATTTTCCTTCCTACGGGTAGTGTCATCGTGGCCCTGGCTGCTGCAATCTGGGACGCAATTTGGCTGCTGGCAAACTTGATCACTCTTTCAGGGATGCTCTTGCCATCGATGGATCGTGCCCAGTCGGCTAGGACGAGGGCAACGGGCACGGAGCTGCGTTCGGCGGCGGTCACTCCCATTTCCATGCGATCCCGGCAGCTACCGGCGCTGCTATTGCCCATGCAACCAGTACCAGCCATGCCCATGCGGGAATCGCGGTACCGCCGTTCAGGGAGTGGAAGAGACCTTCCGACAGGGCCGCTGCGGGCAGTGCTTTGGCCAGGGTGGCCATCCAGGCTGGAAACCTGGACAGCGGGATTATCATATTGCCGGCTAGAAGCAGTACGAGGTAAAGTCCGTTCACAAGTGCAAGGTTCACTTCCGCTTTCAACGTTCCTGCCAGTAGCAACCCTAGTCCGCTGAATGCCACGGTTCCCAGAGCGATGACACCAATGGCCTCCAGGCCATTACCGCCCGGCCTCCAGCCAATTGCGAGCGCAACGGCTACAAGTACGATGGCTTGGATTATTTCAATCAGTACTACTGCCGCCATCTTTCCGGCCAGCAAGGCCGGCCGGCCAAGTGGCGTGGTACCCAAGCGCTTGAGTACCTTGTAACTGCGTTCGAATCCAGTTGCTATACCCAGGCTGACCATGGATGTGGACATCACCGCCAGCGCCAGGATGCCAGGTGCAAGGAAATTGACCGGCTTTCTCGTGGATGCAGGGAGTACGTGCACTTCTGCGAAGAACACCAGCAATACCACCGGTATGCCCAGTGTCAGTAGCAGGGATTCACCCCTTTTCAAGGTCATGGATGTTTCAGCTCTGGACTGCACTACAAGACGTCGCAAGAATGGGGCGGCGGTACGAGATGGCTCAGATGCATGCTGGTTCACTGGACAGGGCTACCTATCAGACTCAGGTATGCTTCCTCCAAGCTTACTGTACCCGTTGTGAGCCTGTCCATGAAGATGTCGTGTTCGGCCAGGTAGGAGGTGATGGCGGCGATCCTCCCCGGTGTGGCATCTCCGTCAACCCTATAGCTTGCCTGCGCCTCCTCGATGATTTCCCCAGGGCTTGTGCCTATCGCTCTTGCCAGAGCATGAATGTCTACAGCAGCTGATGTATGGAATCTCACGGAGGTGTTTCCTTGCGAGGTGGCCAGCAGTTCATGGATGGTTCCCTGCATCACCTTCTTGCCCCTGTCGAGAATCAGGACCTCATCGGCAAGGCGCTCTGCTTCAGGCAACTCGTGGGTGGTCAGGATGATGCAGGTTCCCTGACTCCTTAGTTGGAGGATTACCTGCCTTATGCCCAGCCTTCCTTGTGGATCCACCCCTGCCGTAGGTTCATCGAGGAATACCACGATAGGTCTTCCCATGAGAGCCAGCCCGAGGGAGAGCCGTTGTTTCTCCCCGCCGGAGAGTCTTTTGTATGGGGTGCGTGCCACATCCTCCAAGCCAACCAATCCGATGATTTCACCTGGATCCATGGCGGCGCGGTAGTAGCCTGCAAATAGCTCTGCAGCATCTCTGGGTGACATCATAGGATGTACCCCTCCTTCTTGGAGCATTACCCCTATGCTCGGAGAAAGCTGCTTGATGCCTTTGGCAGGATCATGCCCCAGGACCCTTACCTGTCCTCGCTGAGGCACGCGATATCCTTCCAGCGATTCCACGGTAGAGGTTTTGCCGGCGCCATTAGGACCAAGTATGGCCAGAATCTTACCCCTGGAGGCTTCGAAAGAGAGGTTGTCAACAGCTATCGTGTGGCCGTAGGCCACGGTCACGTCCACACAGGAGACCGCGGGCGATCCACCGTTCGATCCGGTCGGCTTATCCATCTATATCGCTCCACTCTGGTATGGCAAAGAGTGCCGTTCTCCGAGAACTGGTGGAGCTAGGCCGTGTTCCCATCCGTCCAGAAAACGAGATAGCCTGGTTCAGGTATGATTGATATACGTCAAGCACGAGATAATCCTGATGGGCTCAGAGCAGCGCTTGCCCGCCGTGGCGTACCTGCGAGCGAGGTGGACCGCCTTGTGGAAGCCGATGCGGCTGCAAGGGTTGCTGCTGGCAAGCGGGACGATACCCGCGCCAGGGTGAAAGAGCTTTCCCGGCTGGTGGTGGGTGCAAAAAGAGCAGGCGACACGGAGAGGGCCGAACAGTTGGCCCGTGAGAGTAGGCTGGAGGGCGAAACTCTCAAGGCGGAGGAAGCCGCAGCGGACGACGCTGCGGACGAGGTGCGGTCGTTGCTTCTTACCCTGCCCAACTTGCCAGCAGATGATGTACCTGACGGTACGGGTCCCGATGGCAATGTGATACGGGAGAGATGGCCCGAAAAGGGGCTTGTATACGAGCAGCACCAGCGTATCCCGCATTGGGATATAGGGAAGGAACTGGGCATTCTCGACCTGGAACGTGGGGCCAAACTGTCTGGATCCATGTTCCCATTATACAGAGGCATGGGAGCAAGGCTTCTTAGGGCGCTGACTTCCTTTGCTCTCGATCACCACAGGGATATGTTTGAAGAAGTACGCCCGCCTACATTGGTAAAGACCGAGACCATGATGTCTACCGGGCACCTCCCGAAGTTTGCCGACGATGCCTACCATTTGGAGAGGGATGATCTCTGGGCGATACCGACAGCAGAGGTGCCGCTTACCTCCATGTTTCGTGGCGAAATATTATTGGAAAATGATCTGCCTGTGTGCCTGACAGCGTATACGCCATGTTTCCGACGAGAGGCGGGATCAGCGGGGAGGGATACCAGGGGTTTGCTCAGGGTGCATGAGTTCGACAAGGTGGAGCTGTTCGCCTATACCGCTCCAGGTCAGTCTGAAGAGCTGTTCACCACCATGGTCACGAGGGCGCGGGAATTACTCGTTGCCCTTGGCCTCGAACACAGGGTGGTAGCCCTTTGTGCGGGGGATATGGGTATATCTGCGGCTCGTACCTTCGATCTCGAGGTGTATGCTCCCGGATGCGATCAGTGGCTGGAAGTATCGTCGATATCCTGGTGCAGCGATTACCAGGCCCGTAGGGCGGGCATACGCTACAAGCCGGACGATGGTGGCCCCGCAAGGCTGGTGCATACTTTGAACGGTTCCGCTCTGGCCTGGGCTCGCATCTGGGCGGCTTTGGTGGAAACGGGGCGTCATGAAGACGGATCGGTCCAGCTGCCCGATGTGCTCTCTCCTTATCTGGGGGGAGAGTTGCTCATTCCACGAAAGGACTGAGATTGCTTGCTCGCTGGTTCTCTGTTCCAGCTGGTCCGTTCCGATGTCTGCCTATGGTGTCTGTAGGCTTGCGGGACGTCCGCTGGAAGTTTGTAACATCTGCAACGGTTGGTTCGCCGTCCAGTTTGTGGTGTCTGTAGGCTTGCGGGACGTCCGCTGGAAGCGTGGACGAGAGGCTCGTGGGCAGTGAATGTCATTAGGCGTGGCGCAGCTTGGGCAAATGACCCGATGGCGAGCGTAGGCCGGTCTTTCAGGGCCGGTAGGAGGTCAACCAGAGATTTTGGCCGTGCCTACTGGATCTCGAACCTGTAGCCGATTCCTCTGATGGTCTTTATTGGTGCAGGTGAGGCAGGATCTCGCTGCAGGCGTGAGCGGAGGCGCTTTATATGCACATCGAGCGTCTTGGTATCCCCTACATAGTCAGTGCCCCAGATTCTGTCGATCAGGACATCCCTGGTTAGCACTTTTCCGGCGTTGCGAAGGAAAATTTCCAGTAACTCGAATTCCTTTCGTGGCAGCGCTATTTCGTTGCCATCCAGGTATACGCGATGGCTTTCGGTATCCACCAGCACCGATCCTCCCCTGAGCTGGGTAGTTCCACGTGTAGGTGAAGTCGAATACGATCCCTGGTATGGCTGGTATGGGTTGCCTTCCGTGGTTGCAGGCGTTGTGGTATCGGCACGGCTTGAAATGCCGGCATGGCCCGCGACCTCATCATGGGCGCCATGATGGCCGGTAATGCCCTTGCTCTCTTGCGGTGAGCCGGCAGGCTGATCCTTTCCCGGTCCAGCATCTGAAGCGGAGCGGCGGAGGACTGCCCGCATGCGTGCCACCAGCTCGCGTAGGCGATACGGCTTGGTGACGTAGTCGTCCGCTCCGATTTCCAGTCCGAGCACCAGGTCGAGTTCGGTGGTCTTTGCTGTGACCATGATGATAGGAGTGGATGAACGCTCTCTGAGTGCCTTGCAGATGTCGATCCCCGACATCTTTGGCAGCATTAGGTCGAGCAGTACCAGGTCAGGCTGAACTTCATCGAACAGTCTTATGGCCTCGGTTCCATCCCTTGCTGCAACCACGCCGAATCCCTCTCTGGGCAGTCCCGAAAGCAGAGCGTCCACGAAGGATTCCTCATCTTCTACGAGCAGGACCAGCGGCTCCTTCGTAGCCGGCGATGCGCCCGTATCAATGCCCCTATCGGCCACCATGTCTCTGCGTGCGCGTGCGGTCATAGATGTTCACCAGTGTAACCTATATTTCCGGTCGACCTATCCACTTTGGTGCTGGTAATTCCATGGCTGGTTGAGCCGCTCCGGAGGTTCCGGCTGCTCGATTTGTCCATGAAGTCCAGGCCGGTCGGGCGGCGAGAGAGGCTGTTCGCCAGAAGGTTCGGGAGTGGTGCCGGTGGTGGTGTCGGAAGGTTCGGGAATGGTGCCAGCGGCGGTGAGAAGTCCGGCATGCGTGGAGTACTCTCTGGACTCGGGGGGCTTGATGGTGCCGGTGGTGGTGTCGGAAGGTTCGGGAATGGTGCCGGTGGTGGTGTCGGAAGGTTCGGGAGTGGTGCCGGTAGCGGTGAGAAGTCCGGCATGCGTGGAGTACTCTCTGGACTCGGGGGGCTTGATGGTGCCGGTGGTGGTGTCGGAAGGTTCGGGAGTGGTGCCGGTGGTGGTGTCGGAAGGTTCGGGAGTGGTGCCGGTGGTGGTGTCGGAAGGTTCGGCCGAACCAGGAGGCGCAGCGTGTTCGAGATACCCGGAGACAGCATAGAGACTGGGCAGTACCAACTTGAAGGTGGACCCCTGCCCTTCTCTGGAGTCGACCTCTACCCTGCCGCCGTGGTTGGATGCGACGTGGCGTACTATGGATAACCCTAGACCGGTACCGCCGGCCTGATGACTTCGTGATATATCTACACGATAGAATCGCTCGAAGATACGTTCAAGGTCCTTTGCGGGTATCCCTATGCCATGATCGGTAACGGATACCGCTACTTCTGGTGCATCGCCTGTGGCATTGGCATCGGAGTACGAAGTGACAACCTCTATACTGTTGCCGGCATCGGAGAACTTGACCGCGTTCTCCACTAGGTTGTAGACAGCCGACGTAAGCTGGCGCCTGTCTCCCAGAACGGCCGCCGGATGGTCGGGTTCGGTTGCATCGATCTCGATGCTCCTTTGGTCAGCTGCTCCCCGTACCCTCTCGATGGCGTCTGCCACGATAAGACCTATCTCTACTGGATCGCGTTGTGGGGATTCCTCGGCTTCAATGCGAGACAGGTCGAGGAGATCGTCTATGACCCTGCTTACCCTGAAAGCCTCTTTCTGTATACGCGAGCCGAGCCGCTTGGCGACTGTTGTATCCTCTTCATCCACCAGCGTCTCGGCAAGCAGCCCCAGGGCACTGATCGGCGTCTTCAGCTCGTGAGATACATTGGTGACGAAATCCCTCCGTATTTCGTCTATCCTGCGCCGCTCCGTCACGTCCTCTATGATTGCGATGACTCCCAGGCTCTTGCGTCCGTCGTCTATGACCTGTGCATGTATGACAAGCGATCGCTTTGGTGGGCCGTACAGATCCACGGTACGCTCCTCCATGCCTTTTTCCCATGCAGACTGGAGTAGGTCGACAACCCCTTGGGCCACTATGGCATCTCCATGGCGTCCTCCCATGAGCGAGAGCGCCAGGCTGTTGCGAAATACCACCTTGCCGCTGACATCGCAGATGAGTACACCTTGGCGCAACGAGTCCAGCACCTTGCGGTATCTGATAGATTCTTCAGAGGACTCGGAGACCACTTCGGCGGCTTGCCCGGTCACTTGCTCGAGATGGTGCAATACCGCTTCCACTCCCTCTTCGCCACTGTCCTCAGGCATGTCCACGCCCAATCTTGCGGCGAGAGCCGCCAGGCGTTCTTCCAGGGAGCGCCGTCCTGACCTGCGACCCAGGATGACGGACAGGACTATTGCAATTACGGCAACCACCGCGACAGTACCCACGATAAAATCCACATGGGACGTGCTGATCGCGCCCAGCGAGGTCCACGGCCAGTACGTCACTTGGGTTTCTTGGGCCCAGCGCATCCACCCTGTGGCGCGCACGATTCATTGTAGGGCGCCGCAAGCACAATATCATTCATATTATCCAGCATGGCAGGCTTTTCCATCCAAGTGTTGCATATGGCCTGGCCTGCACTTCGACGGTGTTTACGGCGCGCAGCTTTGCTTGTTGCGGATTTTCCGCATGCGGACTTGCATTTGATTTAGCACGGTGTATAATGATACATACTGGAAAGACATGATAAAATATTAAAGAGGTCGAAATGCATTTGATATTATTGGTTGCCGTAATCCCTGCCCTTTCGTCATCCCTGCCTGCAGTGGCAATGACCATGCCCGGAGTGCTTGGAGCGGCCTTACGGTGGTTTCCTCATTACACGGGACAAGTCGCCTGGGTTACCGCAGCTGGCACGGTTAGCATGCAGCCGCAGGTGTCTGGCCTGCCTGGAGGTTCAGTACTGCAAAGCATTACCAACGGGATTGGGGCATGGGCGCTGGTTGCAGCACTTGTTGGGCTTATCGTCGGCGCTGCGGCATGGGCGTTGGGCTCTCATTCTCAGAATTACCAGCAGTCATATGTCGGAAAGCGGACGGTACTCGTGTCGGGGCTGGCGGCTCTGCTTATCGGAGCTGCTCCTGGCATAATCAATTTCTTTTTTCAAGCGGGGAGCAAGGTGCATTGAGTGTGATGCAACATGCCGTGAGCAACGTCGGAACGGAGGCAAAAGGCGGTAGGACTGGCCACGGAACAGCAAAGAGCGGCAAGGGAAGCGCGTCGAGTGCGACCTGGTGCGGGATGGGCTTGTAGAAATGCTCAACCCGCTCAAGGGGCTGCTTGGCATAGGCATCAATGCCGGGCTCGGAGCTTTGGCGTCCTGGGCAGGTGCAGGGGCCGTATGGGTGCTGCACGAGCTTGGCAAGTTTATGTCGTATACTACTGAGCCTGAGCTCACATCGCACTGGTTCGGTTCTGATTACAAGACGATGTTGTACCTTGCCACAGCGGTGATCCTTCCAATGGCCTGTATAGGGGCCATCCAGTCAGTTGTCCGCCAGAGCCCGGCGCTGTTGCTGCGGAGTTTTCTCGTGCATTTGCCACTCGCCATGCTGATGATGTTTGTTGCCGTGCAGCTTGTGCATCTCGGCTTGTCTCTTACCGATGCCTTATCGAATGCTCTTGCCGGTGGCACTGCGTCGACTACCCGGAACTTGCTCGTGTCGATATCAGATTTATTTGGGAAGGATGCGCCAAGCCAGGCGCCGGCCTTTGTTCTTTTCGTATTCGGCGTCGTCGTGACTGTATGCGGGCTTATCCTCTGGCTGGAGCTTGTCGTCAGGACGGCCGCGATCACCGCTGCCACTCTTTTCCTGCCACTGGGATTGGCTACGTTTGCTTGGCCAGCGCTGTCGCGCTGGTGCAGGCGCCTTGCGGAGACCATCGCAGCGTTGATCCTTTCCAAGCTGGTGGTGGTGGCCATACTGGTGCTGGGCGCCTCCGCCGTTGGCGGTTCCGTGAACGGGCATGGAGCTTTCTCGGCGGCTATTACGGGTATTGCATTGCTTATCCTGTCAGTGTTTGCGCCATTCACGCTGTTCAAACTGGTACCTGCCATAGAGGGCAGTGCCGCAAATCATCTGGAGGGCGCCAGGAGCCGGATCAGCCATGTTGCAGGTACCCCTGTCAGGGCAGGCAGGATGGTCGCTTCCCTTGCAGCAGGTGGCACCGCCTCAGGAGCAGGTGCCGGAGTGGGAGTGGGAGTGGGAGTGGGCGCAGGTGCAGTGTCCGGCTTGGAACAGGGTGGGGTGAGTGGGCCGGGCTC
This sequence comes from Actinomycetota bacterium, assembly GCA_023379675.1. Lineage (GTDB taxonomy): Bacteria > Actinomycetota > Acidimicrobiia > Acidimicrobiales > JAMCPL01 > JAMCPL01. Next base: position 51,917 of record JAMCPL010000011.1, read on the forward strand.
TTCGGCTCTGGCCGGGCTTGGGTATTCTTCGAATGGAGTGACTCCCGATTCCAGTGTAAAGGCTTTGGCGTTGCAGCACGAGAGAGCGGAGATACTGGGGATGCCTGCAAAGATGATAGACGAGAAGATCGCAGAGCAAAGAAGGGAGGGCGCTTCAGACACCGAGGCCATAAGGGCCGTTGCAGTCATGATTGACGAGCATGCCGGTACCAGTCCGGTTGGGCAGGGTGGTGGCATGGCGGGAACGGCCCGGGATAGTGATGCGGTCAATCTGCAAAAGGTGAGCACGTGAAAGACCGGACTCGGACCCAGGAACAGGATAGGCAGGATACCCATATTTTCGGTCCGCTCGAGTGCAGGGGGGTGATGGCGGGATGGCGAGTGGGCCAGCTGGTGGTCGTTGCATCAGGTTTGCTGGTAGACGTGGTCATCTTGCGCGTGGCTCCTTCCGTTGGCGGGCTTGTCATAGCGGTTGCGATTGCCTGCGTGGTGGTAGGGATGGCGACAGTTCCTGTCTATGGTCAGAGCATCGAGGAGTGGATTCCTGACGTGGTGAGCTTTGTCCGTGCGTTGTCTGCAGGGCACGGACGCAAGGCGTCTCTTATCCCCGACAGGGGTATCCCATGCAACTTGCTGTACGCCGCGTGGGATGCATCCGTCCAGGATGATCAGTTGGTGGGGTTGGGGGATGATCAGTTGGCGGGGTTTGCGAATATGCAGCCGGGCGGTGCTGGCGGCCGATGCACAGGCCCGGATCACGGTCCAGTTCCCGGTCCAGTTCCCGGTCCAGTTCCCGGTCCAGTTCCCGGTCCAGTTCCCGGTCCCGGTCCCAGTTCGCGCCCATACCGGGGTAGTACTGAACGCGATACATTTAAGCGGCATCGGCATGCCCTGATGCAATTTTCCAGAGCGTTCCCCCTCCTGTCCCGTTCCCGCTATCCCTTTGATCGCTTCACCATCATAGAGGGATACCTGGACGGCGGTAGTGGCATGGCTGGTGATCTCGATCTTCACGCTGCAGGCGGCAGGCATGACGTTGACGGTCAACGGGTGGGGATCATCCATGATCCGCGGCACTCCACCTATGCCGCAGCCTTTCCGGTGCAGCCGTACGGCTTTCTACTCGATGCTCCAGACGAGCAGCGCCAGAAGGTGCGCGCATGGGCTTTTGCGCTTGCATTCCTGGCCAGAGAGGGTTCTCCGGTTCACCGTGTTCAGTGGCTTGCACGAGCCACTCCCGGTAGCAGCCAGGAGATGGGGTCTTATTACGCAGCGCATCAGGATCCTGCTGCATCCCCTGTCCAGCGCCGTTCCTACGAAGAACTCCTGAACCGGACTACGGTGGGCGCTCGTCGCCATGAGCTGTTCATCGTGTTTGCCGTACGGGCTGGTTCATCGTGGAAGCGCCCAGGGAGCAGCGCGTCTTTGGAAGAGGCCGCATGTACCCGGCTATTACGGGAGATGGCTGCATTCAAGCGCAAGTTGCAAGGCATAGGCGGCGGAGTTGGCCCGATCATGGGTGCGAGTGAGTATCGCCGGTGCATCATGGACGGATGGGCCAGCGAGAACATCACCGCCAGGGATAGTGGGGCTAGTGGAGCCAGTGGTGGTGGCAGGATTGGCGGGATCGGCAGGGCTGGTGATGTAGGCAGGGAGGGATGGCCCGCAAGGAAGGGTGAGAGAGCGGTCTTGGCGGGCGGTGAAAACGGTGAGCTGCATAGAGCGAGTTTCCCATGGCCACTTGCAACTGAGGAGCATTGGGACTGTTTACGAGTGGAGTCATCCTGGCAGTCTACCTACTGGGTATCACAGTGGCCGAGAATGCCGGTTCCGTCCGATTTTCTCTCTCCCTTGCTGCTCCTTCCTGACATGCGGTTCAGCTTTTCGATGGTGATGGAACCCGTTGCTCCCCTGAAGGCGGTACGTCAAGTCGAGCAAGCTAGGACTGGCTACCTGGCTGATCAGGAGCTTCGCCAGAGGGGCGGATTCTTGCGAACGGAAAGGCAGGCAAGGGGGCATGATGCATTGATCCAGCGGGAACAGGAACTTGCCGAAGGGCATGGCCAATTTCGTTTTAGCGGCTATGCATCAGTGAGTGCGGGCACTTTCGAGGCTCTCTGTGATGCGCGGCACCGTTTTGAGCAGGCCGCAGGACAGGCACATGTCGATACGAGACCGCTTTACGGTCGCCAGCTGGATGGGCTCGGCTTTACCCTGCCACTGGTACGGGGGCTGAGCCGATGATGTCAGCTACATCGCTAACTATGATCATCATTCCTCTTTCAGCTGCCACTGGTACGGGGGCTGAGCCGATGATGTCAGCTTCCTGGGGTGTCAACGGTGTCAACCGGTTTTCCGTTCAAATCATGATACTCCTTTTTTGGGCTTCTTGCAGTGTCAACGGTGTCAACGGTGTCAACGGCCACGATCGGTTACCGGATGAGCAGGTTTTCAGACGCATGACGGCTGGGCCGATGACGCAGGCTCACCGGAGATATGCCTGACATGCGGACCGTGCCATCCCACAGGGCAACCACCAAGCAACTATCAGGCGCATACCCGTTTTTATGTGAATCAGGGCTTGGTGGGCAAGGAGCGCTGATCGGCCAGGATCTCCTCGGAGGTCCGTTCTGCTACGATCCTTTTGACCTTTACAGGCGAGGCATACTCAGCAATCCGAACATGGTGGTGCTGGGGCAACTGGGCAAGGGGAAAAGTTCTCTCGTAAAGACCTACTTGTGGCGCCAAGGGGTGTTTGGAAGGAAATGTTGGGTCATAGACCCCAAGGGCGAGTACGGAGCGCTTGCCGCCCATTGGGGTGTAAAACCCATCTTTTTGCGGCCCAACGGCGCTATCAAGCTCAATCCTCTCGATGATCCGAGAGGCGGGCGAGACTACGCGGGTGGATCGGTGACTGTCCGGAGAGTGGAGTTACTTACTGCGATAGTATCGTCGTCTCTCCAGCGCATTTTACTACCTGCCGAAGTGTCCGCCATCGAAATGGCAGTGTGTGATGCGGAAGGACGCAACCGGCAGCCCGTAATCCCTCATGTGGTGGAAGCGCTTCTCTCGCCAAGTTTTGCAAGTGCTACGGCATTGCGTACCACTGTGAACGATCTCGGCTCCGATGGGCGCCAAGTTGCACTTGAACTGCGCCGTCTTGTCTCCGGCGATATGCGCGGGATGTTCGACGGTCCTACCAGCGATGGGATCTCCCTCGATGCTTCGCTGGTGGTGCTGGATCTGTCTGCAATATACGGCTCGGCGGCACTGGGAACTCTTATGTCCTGTGCGATGGCGTGGCTCCAGGGTATCGTGGAAAAGTTGGCCGGCGGGCCTGTGACCGGCGGAGTGCCGGACGATTCACAGGTCATCCTGGTGGTGGACGAGGCATGGGCAGTGCTGAAGAACCCGGTGGTGGCCAGATGGTTGCAGTCGTCGTGGAAACTGGCCAGGGCAAAGGGTGTATCCAACATTGCTGTGGTACATCGGGCATCTGACTTGCTTGCGGTCGGCGCTGCTGGTGCTGAACAGATAGAACTTGCCAAGGGGCTCCTTGCTGATTCCGAGACGCGGGTTGTCTATTCGCAACCACCTGGTGAGGTTTCTCTGGCCAGTGAGCTGCTCGGACTTTCATCCGTGGAGACCGGTATAGTCAGTTCTTTGGGCAAAGGTACGGCTCTATGGAAGGTCGGTCAGCGATCATTTCTTGTGCGCCACGACTTGTCGGCTGGCGAATACCGGTTTGTACAGACAGATGAGCGAATGGGTGGGCTCGGTGCATATTAGCCATGCCCGATGCTACCAATGGCTTCCTTCACGCCACCTGAGGAGCGAATGGGTGGGCTCGGTGTACATCGGCGGCATGAAGGCAAATTGGCGACCGGTGGAGGATGTGCTTGATGAGCGAATGGGTGGGCTCGGTGCATATTAGCGTCTATATGTTGCTGGCGCTCGGCGTACTGGCTGCGGGGCTTGCTGTTTCGCGATCCAGGGGGTCGCACGGAGGTGTGCACGGAGGTGTGCACGGAGGTGTGCACGGAGGTGTGCACGGAGGCCTGTTGTCCAGAAGGGGCGAGAGAGGAGTGCCTGCTGGATCATACATGGCGAGCGGATGGGCCGGCGGCTTGCGAGGAGGGTGGAGAGCGAATCCTCGCATGGCTATTCGCGGAGGGTTAGGCATCTTCCACTCTAGAGCGATGCCTAGCATGCAGGGTGCATACGAGCCGGCCAGGTGGGCGCGGCCCAGGGATGTGCAGCACCTAGTGGTGAAGGCACCTGCTCCCGGCAGGATAACACTTGGTACGATGAATAGCATGGCAGGAGGCAGGTTAATAGCGGCAGAGCGCGGTCATTCCCTACTTGTTGCCGGCCCTACCCAGAGCGGCAAGACCACCGGGCTGGCCATTCCGGCCATACTTGAATGGAAGGGTCCGGTACTTGCTGCGTCTGTAAAGTCGGATATTGCCCTTAACACAATTAGCCAGCGTCTACTCCGGGGGCAGGTGTATATTTATGACCCAACGCGTTCGGGTGGGCTCGCTGGTGGTGGACTCTACAGCGATACTGGTGCATTCCTCGGCGCAGTCCCTGACGTTGGCGGGAAAGACTTCATGGGTGGTGCTGGAAATGATTTCGCAAGTGATGTTCTGGGTGACACCGGAGGCAGTGCTGGGAATGGCTCAGTAGACACTGCCGGTGGTGAACCGTGCCAAGGGTGGCCTGATCTGATATGTGGATGGACGCCTCTTACATATGCTCGTGATTGGCAGGGGGCGAGGAAGATGGCTCGGGCGCTCACCGAGTCTGCAAAAAGCACCACTTCCGGCATGGCTGACGCTGATTTCTGGTATGCGACCGCGATGAAGCTCCTTGCGCCTCACCTTCTTGCCGCCGCCAATTCCGGTCGCACCATGGCCGATGTCGTCAGGTGGCTCGATTGCCAGGAGATTGGCGAGGTTGCCGACATCCTGGACATGCTCGGGATCAGCGAGGCATCTACGGCCGCCGAGGCTTCTTGGAGGAGGGAGGAGAGGCAGCGCAGTTCAGTGTACACGACTGCCGAGGCCATCTTGGAGCCGTTCTCAGAGCCTGATATAGCCGCATCAGAGAAGATGGGCCACACAAAGGGGATGCCCGATCCACGAGAGTTTGTAGCGAGCCACGATACTGTGTACCTCTGTGCACCGGCTCACGATCAGAGACGTTGCCGCTCCTTGCTATCCACTGTTGTGAGTCATATCCTGCAGGTGGCCTACGAACTGTCGCTGGAAAGAGGCGCCCCGCTGGACCCACCCCTGCTGGTGGTGGTGGATGAAGCGGCCAACGTGGCTCCTCTGGCCGATCTAGACTCGCTCGCATCCACCGCCGCCGGCCACGGGGTGCAGCTGGTGACGGTGTGGCAGGACCTTGCTCAACTCAATGCGCGCTATGGTATGCGAGCAGCCAGCGTAATCAATAATCATCGTGCAAAGATGTTCTGTTCCGGAATATCCGACCTTGCGACACTGGAACAAGCAAGCCGGCTTGCAGGCGAGGCAGGTATCAGTTCTACGAGCAGTACATATGACAGGTCGGGCTATACTGGCACCACCCATTCCAGCGTGTACCGGGCACTACTTCCTGCAGACGCGTTGCGCCGGATGCCGCCCGGCTGCGCTGTGCTCATGTACGGCAACCTCCATCCGATTGCCCTGAAACTCCGGTCACGCGCGGGCAGCTCCTCATGCCTCCACGGGCAGGAGGTGGTTGCGGCTCGCCATCCCAGCTGAGTGTAGCTGCTCGCTAGGAGTGTGAAGTCTAACATACTACGATATAAAAAGAACACAAGAGTTGTGGTTGGTTTACAACGGTCACAAAATATAAGTTTACTGGGTTAACAGCCGGGGGTTCTGACTCACGTTCCTAGTACCCAGGACGAAGGACGAAGAGCACCTCTTGATAGAGTTAACAGCATAGGGTTAACAGCCGGGGGTTCTGACTCACGTTCCTAGGTGTCTGGTGTCAAACTGCCCACAGCTCAGGAAAAGCTGTTGCATCTGCCGTGATGGTGCAGGTCAGAGGTTCGCGCATTATCGATTATGTGTGTGATCCAGCGAAAACACCAGACACCTAGCACTTGCGTGAAGTGCTTGCCTCCCTCACCAATACCTTCGAGAGTTCCCCAGTGCGTGTTTTCTTCTCTTTCTGCCTGGATGGATGGCGAGGATCCTCTGGGGGTACAAAGGCGCGCTTTCCGTGTCCAGCTACGAGCGACCAGTTCTCACGGGTCTTCAGTGCGTGATGGTATGAGCAGAGCCGATCAAGCAACGATAGGACCGTTATGCGCGTATTCGCCCATGGTTTTCGATGGTCCATCTCTAAATAAGTGGTAGATGAGCAGCCCTTTACCGCGCAAGCCGGATAGAGCCACTGAAGAGCGGTCTGCTGCTTTGCGTTTGGTCTTCTACCTAAATGTACAACCGATGTCACCTTCTCTCCTTTGGCAACTACTGCAGCCAAGAACGGATCTCCAGATTCAATCATGTCTATAACTGCAGAAGGTGCTATCGGTCCAATGCCGGCAATTTCAGATACCTCCCCTGTAATTGCGTGTCCACGGATGAGCGCTGCGTGGTCTACGCGCACAATTATCTTTGTACGGGGGGTGGAAGTGGTGTTGGTGGTGGGAGTAGGGTCGCCGACAGCTAGGGCAGCGAGGCCAGCAGAACCACCAGCACCAGCAGGAACGGAAGCGGGAGCCTGACGTTCGCCGAATGCAATATCCACGGCAGCGAGAGCACCGCCCCCAGCATCGCCAACGCCCCCGCCCCCAGTGGGGCCATCATTAGCACCAGCACTAGTATGGCCACCGCCGCCAGATGAGATGCCGCTGGCTGAAGTTGTAGCAGAACCACCAGCACCAGCAGGAACGGAAGCGGGAGCCTGACGTTCGCCGAATGCAATATCCACGGCAGCGAGAGCACCGCCCCCAGCATCGCCAACGCCCCCGCCCCCAGTGGGGCCATCATTAGCACCAGCACTAGTATGGCCACCGCCGCCAGATGAGATGCCGCTGGCTGAAGTTGTAGCAGAACCACCAGCACCAGCACTAGTATGGCCACCGCCGCCACAAACATCTGCAAACATCTGTATCATTGCGTCGAAACCGTAGGCCTCATAGGGCTCGCGGGTACCTTTCCTTCTTGCGTCTTCAAAGATATGCCTGCGCTTGTCTTCGATTGCAGTTTCCAGGAAGGCAAGCTCCTCCGGATTCGCACCTGCACGGAGATGCCTCATGCCGTCAGTGTCTGTGTATGTCTTAAGATAACGGCGCCGATGGATTGCCCTGCGACGCTCATCTGGATCTGTGGCTAGAGCTTTTGCCTTGGTGCAGTGCTCCTTGAGCTCGTCAAGCGAACCGCCGGCTGCTTTCTCGATGAGATTGCGCTCCATCAATGGGTTTACACCTATCGCATCTGATACCAAATTAAGCTGCGACGCGGAGAACTCACCTGATAGGGCGTGTCGTGTAAGCAAAGGGTGCTTGGCAAGGCTCTTTCCGGTGTCGATGATCTCTTTTGCCCTGCTCAGAGAGATTTTCTCCATCCGGGCAAGCGAATGGGCATCTGAGCGATCCCCAGGCTCCAAAAGACCGTGGTTGCAGGTAAGCTCAAAGGAGGTGGCGGCCACAGCGGCTGAAGCCAGCCGCTCCAAGTGGCTGAAGGCTTCCAGCAGGTCTTTGAGTTCAGCTCTGTCAATAGCTGAAGGGCTGTAGCCAGAGAGCACTTCCGCCAAGGACATCTCGATCTTCTGCACTGTAGCAAACATATGTACGATTATAGAACAGTGGTGTATCACTAACGCAGAGACCTATTTCGTAAACCCGATACTGCTCTCGACCTACCCGGAATCCCTTGGGTACTTTGTAAGTAGCTGTAGGGCAGCCAACTACTGGCATGGACATCCTGGGTCGGAACGGCGATTCACTCCCTCCCTAATGGACGGGGCTTCCGTGCCGACAAGGTTCTCGGTGGATCTGAGCGTTGCTCATGCTCATGCAGGCGCCGTAAGCGGCCAGGGCATTATCCTTTCCGCCAGCAGGGCCAGATCCAGCAGGATGTCTTCCCTGTGGTGCCGTGCCATCACTTGCATTCCCACTGGTAGCCCTTCGTGGGTGCCTACAGGCAGGGAGATGGCCGGGTTGCCCTCCATGTTGGCCGGTATTGTAAGCGCTCCGTTGTTGGCAAGTGCGGCCTCCAAGCCTATCTCGGGTACAAGGTCTCTGCCATCCACAAAAGTCGATACCGGCCCATCGGCTGCGAATGCGACATCAGGATTGGTCGCGGAAAATACGAGATCAGCTTCCTCGAATATCGTCGCCATGCTCTCGGAAAGCTCCATCCTGTTCAGTTCAGCGGTTGCCGCCGCCTTGAGATCGTAGTGGTGGTATGCGATATTCATGCCAAACTGCAACTCGGGTATGAGGTCTTGCTCACACTCCGGGTAGGCTTCGCCCAAGTCTTCCATCAGGCTTACCAGGTTGGACATGGCCCAGTCCATGCCGAGGGGCGGCAACTTGATCGCTATATCCACCTGGCGAAGCCCTGCCTCCTTGATCAGTACTTGCGCTGCCTTCCCCACCATGGCGGCAGTCGAGGGAGCTACTACGGCACAGCCGAGGTCTACGGATATGGCGGCTCGCAGCCCGGCGAGATCGTGGGTTCCGAGCCCCTCTTCGTAGCTACCGACTTTAGGGAGACTGAGGGAGTCGTGAGCGTCGTAGCCATTGCAGACATCCAGGAACCTGGCAGTGTCTCTTACCGATCGGGAGAGACACCCTAGGGTTACCGTCATGGGGTACTGGCCGCAGTGCGGCCCTCGGGGTATCCGACCGTAGGTGGTTTTCAAACCTACCAGCCCGGTGAAACCTGCGGGTATACGGATGGAACCGCCGCCGTCGCTTCCTGTGGATATTGGCAGTAGTCCCCCTGCCACTGCAGCAGCAGCCCCGCCTGATGATCCTCCTGGTGTGCGTGCATGGTTCCACGGGTTGCGAGTGGTTCCATGCAGGCGCGTGCTCGTGTAGTTGACCGCTCCGAATTCACTGGACGTAGTCTGTCCGGTGAGCACTCCGCCTGCTACAACTATGCGTTCGACCATTGTGGCGGACCAGGTGGAAACGCGGTCTTTGAAGACCAGCGATGCTTCAGTGTAAGGCCATCCTGCAACATGGTCAAGTTCCTTCACGCCGAAGGGCACTCCACCGAAGGGGAGGGATATATTGGCGTTGGTAGCCTGTTCGAGGGCTCTTTCGGCATCCAGGTATGAGAAGGCATTGATCTCTGATTGTTCGATCGACTCCAGGCATGCTTGCAGCGCCTCAGTAGGTGACAGCTCCTTGCGCCGGAAGGTATCTACCAAAGAACATGCGTCGCCTGTCCAGATTCCACTTTTACTGTATGGCATGTGCCATCCTCCATTTCCTGCGTTCATTTGCGCCAGTACCAGATTCACCGGCTGCGACATCCGTCGGCTTTGCCAACTCGGCACTGGAGATACGTTGCAGATCCCAGGTCTGTTGCCATCTGGTAACCAGTTGATCATCCCAGGGATACCGGAGAGTATCTTATTCTTGATTGTGTTTGAACGCCAGCCGGGTACCGTGACCGGCTATGTAGTTCGATATGTATGATCTGGCTTCCTCTGCACGGGACCGTTTCAGTGAATCGGCGCAGGCATCAGGTGTGGCTGCTCCAGACGAGGGAGCGTTCAGCAGTGTCAGTAGCCCGGGGGACCCCGACTTCCTTCCGTCTATGAGATCGTGCCAGTCGATTCCCTCAGTGCTCAGATTAGCCGCATGGAGGGCGCAGCGTGCCTCTTCCAGAAGCCTGGCAAGCATACCCAGTCCATCCGGGAGGACACGCTGCAGCTCGTTGCGCAGCCAGCTTGCAAGCGCGGGACTGGCACCTTCAGTAGAAACCGATACGGACACCGGAACATCGCTGTACACGGCTGGAAATAGCATATTGGATGGCCTTGCATCGTCCGCCACGTTGATCAGAGCGCCAGCTTGTGCCGCATCCTGGGCGACCAGCCTGTCGACATCGCTGTTGCCGGTTGCAGCTATGACCAGCTTGTACCCGGCTGCTTCGCCGGCCTGATACTCTCTTCGTTCCAACCTTATGGCTTGGTGGAACACCGGTTCGCCGGTTTGCCTGTCAGCACCGTGAACCCAAGTCGCCAACACCGAGGCCTGGGTTACGCCTTGGTCTGCCGCCGGGCCGTTCCGGGCGGCATTATACTGTACGGGCTGCGGCATAGTGGCTGCAGCAGACCCCGGGCTTGAGTCTGGGCTGTCCCTTGCGATGCTGTCCTTACCGCTACCGTCTTGCATGGCATTGCCCCTGGCGGCGTTGTCTTCACCGGCAACTCCTAGCTTTATGCTGTGCTGCACTAGGCTGTCCAGCTGTTCCACCGTGGCTGGAGCTACGACGGTAAGCGCTGCACCGCATCTATAGAGGGATCCGACCTTACGTGCTGCAACCTTTCCCCCGCCTACCACTAGGCATGAGACTCCATCGAGGAAAAGCGACACCGGCAGCCAGGGATGCTGTCCCTCTGTCAAATGATCATCCCCGCACCGAGTGTTGCATTGCTTGATTCATCTACGATGATGAAGCTACCGGTTGCCCTACTGGCTGCATAGCTGTCGACTGTGAGAGCGGACGCGGTCTCTATCTCCACCTTGCCTATACCGTTGTGAGGCAGCTTACTGGCAGGAACGTCCCGTATGTTGTCCACGTCGAGTACGGTCCTTATGCTGGATAGCCTTGCCCGAGTGGTTTTGGTTCCGGCTTTCAGTAGGTAGTGCTGCCCGGTGGAACCCGGCTCCATCCCCCACCAGCAGAGCACCGCTTCAAGATGCGTGGTTACCTGCGGTAACCCGTTAGCAGCAGCGATTACATCTCCGCGTGATATTCCTACCTCATCGGTCAGTGCGACCGAGACTGAGGTGGATGAGACAGCACTTGCCACTTGCCCTGCTGCACTCCAGATACCTTCTATGCGTGTGTGTACCCGGGAAGGGAGTACGATGACTTCCTGGCCCTCCTCCAGTTCACCGGCTGCCACCATGCCTGCGTATCGTCTCGATATGCCGTTTACTCGTATGACCGACTGTACCGGCAGGCGCATTGCAGCTTTGGTGGAGTCATTCGTGTGACTGGTGGCGCCGTTGGATGGAGATACAGCCGTGGCGTGCGTGCGTGCGTGTTGCAGCGCCGCCAGCAGGGTCGGCCCTCCATACCATGATGTGTGCTCGGAACGGTGGACGACATTGTCGCCAGAGAGGGCGGAAACCGGTACGACTGTCAACTCTCCGAGATCCATCCCGTTGAGGTCGAGGCGCGATCCCAAATCTGCGAGTGCAGACAGGATATCTGTAAAGCAGGTCTGGTCGAAGGATACGGAGTCCATCTTGTTGACGGCGATGATGTATTGGCGGATGCCGAAGAGTGACGCTATGACCATGTGTCTTGTAGTCTGCTGCCTTATCCCTCTCGTGATGTCTACTACTACGAGGGCCAGATCTGCATTGGACGAACCTGTGGCCATGTTGCGGGTGTACTGGAGATGTCCTGGGCAGTCAGCGACTATGAGCTTACGGCCAGGGATTGTGAAATAGCGGTGCGCAACATCAATGGTGATGCCCTGATCCCGTTCAGCCTGCAGCCCATCGGTGATAAGAGAAAGGTCCAGTGTGTCCATGCCCCTTCTCCTGCTTGCCACCAACGCTGCCTGGAGATGATCATCAGGGATCTGGCCGGTATCGTGGAGCAGGCGCCCTATCAACGTCGATTTGCCATCATCCACAGCCCCCACCGCTGCCACTCGCAGTAGTTCGCCGCAGTCATGTAATTCATCATGGAAGCTACGAGTGCGGGCGGCAGGCGTGGCGGCTCTAGCGGCAGAAGGGAGATCTGCGTGTATCTGAGAAATCGCAGTGGCGCTACTGCTGTGGCTTGCCCCGTCCTTGACAACGGGGTGGGGATCCGTCGCTATGTGAGAGTCGATGCCAGGCATCAAAAGTATCCTTCCTTTTTCCTGTCCTCCATGGCCGTTTCCGAGAAGCGGTCATCTGCCCTGGTTGCCCCCCGCTCGCTAAGGCGGGCACCCTCCAGCTCTGCTATCACTTCACTTGGAGAAGTGGCAGTGGAGCGGACTGCACCGGTGCAGGTTGCATCCCCGACTGTACGGAATCTCACCATTTCCGGCCGGGGAGCCTCACCATCACTGGGCTGCACCCATTTGTTGACAGCAAGCAGCATGCCGTCACGTTCGATCACCACCCTGTCTTTGGCATAGTAAAGAGAAGGCAGGCGGATATTCTCCTGCTCTATATAGTGCCAGATATCCAGCTCAGTCCAGTCAGAAAGTGGGAATGCCCGCAAGTGTTCCCCCTCTTTTATCGCCAGATTGTAGATACTCCAGAGTTCGGGTCTCTGGTTGTGCGGGTCCCACTGGCCGAAGCGATCCCTGAAGGACAGTACCCGTTCTTTGGCTCGAGCCTTGTCCTCGTCCCGCCTTGCTCCGCCGAGGCACGCATCGATCCTGTACTGCGAGATGGCATCCAGCAGCGTAGTGCTTTGAAGCCTGTTGCGCGACGCACCGGGACCGGGATCGGCTACTCTTCCGGTGTCGATGGAATCCTGCACCGAGGCAATGATCAGAGGCGCGCCAACCTCTTCGGCGCGCTCGTCCCGGAAAGAGAGCGCCTCGTCGAAGTTGTGGCCAGTATCGACATGAAGGAGTGAAAAAGGTGGTTTGGCGGGCTGGAATGCCTTGACCGCCAGGTGGAGGATTACGGCTGAGTCCTTGCCTCCACTGAAGAGTATAGTAGGGCGCTTGCACTCTGCGGCAACTTCCCTGATGACATATATCGCGTGAGATTCTAGCAGATCCAGGCAGTTGGTGATTTTCGGAGTTTCCTGGCGCGTTGTACCCGCTGTCCTGCGCGTTGCTCGTGAGGTATCTGTATTTACCGTATTTGCGCCTGCACTGCCGGTAGTGCTTGTATCAATCACTCGACTTGCCCTTCTTCCCGCTTGCTGCCTGCCATAATCCTTAAAAGTTGATCTACTTAGTCATATTATACTAACATGTAGCATAGCGCAAGTACCCAGGTTAAACGGGCAGAGCATAGTGGCAGGCAAGGAAATGGAGCATGAGGATGGAGGCATAATGCATGATGGTCAGGAGATCGGGGTCGAGCAGGAGCAGTATCTCACGTCCATGTCGAATGAGTTTGAGAGCGTTCCAGCGCAGGAGATTGTAGAGTGGGCGGTAGAACGTTACGGGTGCTCATTGGCGCTGGCGTGTTCGTTCCAGGATTGCGTCATCATTGACCTTGCCAACCAGGTGGATCCCGGCATGGAGGTGATCTTTCTCGATACCGGCTATCACTTTCCCGAGACGCTGGATTACGTGGAAGCGGTGAAAGCACGATACGGACTGAACTTGACCGTGACTGTACCAGGAGACGATGCCGCCGATTGGCCATGCGGTAGCGGCCGCTGCTGCGAGTTCCGTAAGGTGGGCCCGCTTCAGCGAGCCCTGCAGGGAAAGGCTGCCTGGATGACTGCCTTGAAGCGATGTGATTCCCCTACCAGATCCAGTATTCCTATTGTGGCATGGGATGACGCACGCAGCATGGCCAAGATAAATCCACTCGCGACCTGGACGGATAAGGATATAAATGACTACATATCCTCTCATGAGTTGCCGGTCCATCCTCTTATGGAGAAGGGATACCTGTCCATCGGTTGTGCTCCCACCACCCGGCCTATCGAGCCGGGTGAACATCCGCGTGCAGGAAGATGGGCGGGCACCGGAAAGACCGAATGCGGCCTGCATACATGATCCATGATCCGAGCATATGAAGGTTTTTTTCACTATCCACCACCCGGATTACCATTAATGGTAGCCTAACCGCGAAGGTAGGTAGGGCAGGGAGATTTTGAATGTGACAGTACTTATTTTACTCGCGATTATATGGATAGTGGTGCTGGGATCACAACTCTGGAAAAGGCGCAGTGAAAGACGATCGACGCAATCAGTGTGGGCATTCAGGAGGCAACTGGTTACCTTGAGGAAGCGATATACTGAGTTGACACCTATCGACGACTTTCGTCACACTCGTCACAGCTATGCCAGTGATTACGATCATGGCTATGACCGGTCAGCCGAGCGGGAGTACTCTACCTTTTCAGCATATGAAGCTGCAAAAGTGATGACTAGCGGGTCGGGATGGTCCAGCCATGAGAGACTCTCCATGGTAAGGGTGATAGGCCCGGAGGCTGCCGCCGACCGTCAGGACATGCCAGCGCCAGAGAGCGGGCGAGCATACAGCCGGCCGTACGTGGCTGACCTTCAGGCGTCGACATATGATGTGCCGGGATTTTCGGCTACTACGCATGTTCCTGCATATGACACGACATCGAGACACGATATGTATTACGATCGACCTGTACTGATGCCATCTACAGATGGCTGGCCTGCTGCTGATGGATTAGCCCGGAACGAATCGGCTGGTAGTAGGTACGCTGCCGCCGGGCCTGGTTCCATTGGATTTGCCGCAAGCAGACCTGCCATCAGTGGACCTGCCGGGAGTAGATCACCTGGCAATGGACTGGCCGGTAGTAGGTCGGCCGGCCACAGAGTTGAGTATCGGCACCGAGTTTCGCTGGCTGTACGCAGGCGCCGCATACTGGCCGGCCTGGTGGCTACCACGTTACTCTGTTTCTTGTTTGGTTTGATTCCAGCTGCCGGATTCTTCATGATCCTCAGTGTTTCGGGGATGGCGGTCACTGGTGCGTATATCGTGCTGCTTGCGCTGCTTGCACAGGCGGGCAGGACGCATGCAAGGGGGATTTACTCAGGCAGGATCGTGAGCCAAGCCGCCTCACGGCCTTCCCATGCTCACCATCTAGCTAACGGACGCGCATCGGCCGATGGTTCGAGAGAAGCTGCTGGCCGGCGAGTCTCTACCGGGGTTGCTACCGGCCGCCAAGCACTGGCTGGAGTCTACAGCAGTCTGGGGCAGGCTGGAAACTGGCCTGGACAGGCGCAAGCCAGTCCTTCCGGCGAACGTTCATCCACGTGGAGGGCATTGCCCGCGGCGGCGAGCTGCACTTACGGCAATACGGCTGCCGGATCGGGCGGTGGAGCCGGGAGTGAGGCTGCTGGCGGCTACCGGGACCATAGCTATGACCGTGAACCGGCACCTGTCCGAACGGTTGGATGATCTTGGCGATAGCGCCTTGGCGGTACTCGAAAAGGCGCATCAGGCTAGGGAGATGGCGCTGGGTGAGTGTCGTCATGTTATAAGATCCTGCAGCGTTGCAATAAGGTCTGTACATAGGTCGCAGCATGAAGTGGCGTTGCAGAACATGGCGGCAGCTGAGGTCCATCTCAGGAGTGCTCAGAGCGTGCTGAGCGACCATCCGGTATTGGCGGCAACGGGGTTTCTCCACGATGCGGAGAAGGAATATGTCGAAGCAAGGTCGGTATGGTCCATGATCCACGGGGAAGCGCTGGGAGGGTTTACTGATCTCGGGGTGGAGGTGGCCGCCTGGCTCTGCGGCCTGACAGAGGCCGCTTCTGAACTGCGCCGTTACCTGTTGGACAGGATGCGGGAAGGTGATCTAGAAAGAGCTCAGGAACTGTTCGAGATGATGGAGGATATCTATGGGGTGCTTGTAACGATCGACTACCCCGATGCCTTGACGGGGGGACTCCGAAGGCATGTCGACGCGCTGCGAGCTGTCATGGAGCGTACCAGAGCGGATCTGACGGTGACCGTGTTACAGGCAAAATTGCGAGTCAGGTTGGAAGAGTCCCTCCAATCTGGCTAATCGCGTTCCGCAGGCTGGTTGGCGGCCTGCATCAAACCGTGACGTGGGACTGTAGAACATTTGGGTCAGCAGACAGTCCGGTGGAATATTTAGTGCTATCGTAACGTTTAATTAGGAAATGACTGTAATCTCAGAGCGCCGGTTCTCGCCCTGGATGGCGCTCTTTGTCATCGCGGTGGCGGAGATACTGACATTAAGCGTATGGTTCAGCGCATCCGTTGTGTCCGTGCCTCTGCAGCATTTGTGGCATTTGAACTCTGTAGAAGTAGGGCTGTTGACTGCATCTGTGCAATTAGGGTTCGTCGTAGGCGCGGTTATCAGCTCCATTACCGGCACAGCAGACAGGTTCAATGCGCGGTGGATATTCTCATTAGCAGCGGTTGGTGGTGCAGGCGTAAATGCCCTGTTTATATTTAGTAGCTCCTGGGAAGTGGGAGTGCTCTTGCGTATGCTGACGGGCGTCGCAATGGTTGGTGTCTATCCGGTGGCGGTGAAGCTTGTGACGGAGTGGTCACCTTCACGCAGGGGTACCGCTGTGGGCATCTTGGTGGGTGCACTGACCCTGGGCTCTGCGCTTCCGCATCTCATCTTCTTTATCGGAGTCAATGCGCCATGGCAGGTCGTGCTGCTCGTTAGTTCGGGCCTCGCACTCCTTGGGGCAGGGATCGTCGCCTTCCTGCTCCCCGACCACCCAGGCGAGGCACAGAGCAATCCCCCTAAAGTGTCTCTTGTCTCCTTGCGATCTGTGTTCGCAAACAGAGCGGCAATGCTGGCCAACTATGGGTACTTCGGACACATGTGGGAACTGTACGCTATGTGGACATGGTTCCCTGCGTTCGTCTATGCCAGCTTTATCATGCATGGTGAGCGCCAGGGAGTGGTCGCAAGCTCAACCATGATCGGCTTTCTTGTAATCGGCGTCGCCGGAGCCATTGGTTCGTTGGCTGGAGGTCTATTCGCTGATAAAATCGGGCGAACTGCGGTAACAAGCGTAGCTATGGCAATTAGCGGACTCTGTGCACTCACAATTGGTATTGCCTATGGAGGACCGCCATGGGTCGTGATTGCCATCGGAATCGTATGGGGGATTACGGTCGTAGCCGATTCTGCTCAGTTCTCCGCCGCCGTCACTGAACTGGCCATCCCTCAGTATGTCGGCACGGCACTTACACTTCAGACCGCAGTCGGTTTCCTCATAACCATCATCTCGATCAACCTGATAGCAGTGGCAAAGAATACCGTCGGTTGGCAGTGGGCCTTTACCCTTTTGAGTGTGGGGCCGTTCCTAGGAGTATATGCGATGCTACGCCTGCGAGCACACGCTGCGTCTGTCGTGATGGCCAATGGTAAGCGATGACACCTCGCGAATGGCTAAATAGCTCTTTGAGCGGAACGCGGCCGCTACCCTCGTCGTCAAGGGCTGGGAGGTTCACCTTACAGGAAGTTTATGACGACAACTCCGTCACTCCTCCTCCATTACTCCTCTTTGCCAGGACGGATCGCTGCTCGAACCCGATATACCTACTTAGTGGGCGAATAAGCGAGTTGGCCGATAGCTGCTCCATAACATGGGCTGTCCAGCCGGTGATCCTACTTATTACGAAGATCGGCGTGAAGGTGGAAATGTCGAAGCACATCAGATGGTATGCAGGACCTGTAGGGTAGTCCAAGTTGGGGTGGATACCCTTTTCCTTGAGCATTGCCAGGCTGAGGTTGTCGTAGAGTGCAAGGAGGCGATTGTCGCCGCGTATCGCCGCCATTTCCTCGAACGCGGCTTTCATCGTCGGGACGCGAGAGTCGCCGTTCTTATAGACGCGATGGCCGAAGCCCATGATCTTGCGTTTCGACGCGAGTGCCTCGGCGAGCCAGGCACCAGCCCGGTCAGGATCCTCAATCTCCTCGAACATACGCATCACAGCTTCATTGGCACCGCCGTGGAGTGGACCCTTAAGGGCACCGATAGCGCCGACTGTGGCAGAATAAATATCGGAGAGGGTAGAGGCAATGACTCGGGCGGTGAAGGTCGAGGCGTTGAAGCCGTGCTCAGCGTAGAGTATGAGAGAGATCTCGAAACAGCGAACGACCCTAGCATCCGGAACGCTCCCGAAGCACATGTGGAAGAAGTTTTCTGCGAAACCCAGTGACGGATCCGGAGCGATCGGCGGCTGGCCACGCCGGCGTCGCTGATCGGCGGCGACGACAGTCGGAATCTTCGCCATCATGTCCAGTGATCTTGCCAAGTTGGCTTCAATCGACGCGTCTTCCTCGCTGGGGTCCGCCGCGCCGAGAAAGCTGATCGCTGTGCGAAGCATGTCCATCGGATGGCACGTGAGTGGCAGGGACGCCAAAGTCTCGAGTAGTCCTGCTGGCGCGCTACGCCGTGAGCGTTCCGTCGCGACGAAGGCGGAGAGTTCCGCGGTATCCGGTAGCTCGCCGTGCCAGATCAGGAAGGCGACCTCTTCGAAGCTGCAATTCACGGCGAGATCTTGTGCCGGGTACCCCCGGTACAGAAGCGAGTTCGTCTGCTCGTTCACCATCGAGATCGCTGTGGTATCGGCTACTACGCCCGCGAGTCCACGCTTCACATCCAACTGTTCGTTCCCCATTCAAGTCCGTTCCTTGTTTGACGCTTGGAACACCGTAGCGTCGAAGGTGGTGTAGGTGTCGTATTGCAAAAGTTCGTAAAGGCGCGTTCGGCTCTGCATCTCAGGAATGAGGCTCGCCTGGGTACCCGTCGATGCCATCGTTCGCAGCGCCCGTTCCGCAGCGCCCATTGCCATGCGAAACAGTGTCACTGGATAGATGGCAACGTTCACGCCTAGTGACTCGAGCGTCGACGTGCTCAGCAACTCGGTCTTACCGAACTCGGTCAAGTTTACCAGGATTGGGACCTGGATAGCCTTACGAAAAGCCTCAATCTCGGCGGCGTCCGCGAGTGCTTCTGGAAAGATCATGTCCGCGCCAGCGTCGACATAGGCCTTCGCGCGCTCGATTGCCATGTCCAGACCCTCGATCGCCCGCGCATCGGTCCTGGCGCACACGACGAAGTCATCGTCACGCCGTGCCGAGACCGCTGCGGTGATCTTGCGTGCCATCTCCGCTGATCCAACTACGGTCTTACCGTCCAAGTGCCCGCATCGCTTGGGATTCACCTGGTCTTCCAGGTGGCAACCGGCGAGCCCCGACTCCTCGAGCACCTGGATTGTTCTGGCAACGTTGAGCGGTTCCCCGAAACCGGTATCTGCGTCAACTATCGTGGGCAGATCCGTTACCCGCGCAATCTCATGGCTACGCCCAGCCACCTCGGAGAGCGAGGTAAGACCGATGTCAGGCAGGCCGAGCGCTGCCGATAGCACGCCGCCGGAGACGTAGACCCCCTCGAAACCGAGATCCTGTATTAAGAGTGCCGTAAGTGAGTTAAAGGCACCGGGAAAGCGCAGAAGCTTCCCTGAAGCGAGAGCCTCTCGCAACCTGCGACACTTGAGGGGTCCCGGAGCATTGGCGTGAAACATCAGAAGATGCCGCCTAACGCCGTCGCTACTTCAAGCTCAGGCACGTGGAAGGTACACTCAAGTAGCAATCTCGGACTGCAAACAGGTAGGCTCTCGGCGACAGATAAGAACCGATCCTGTTCGGTCTCATGGACTATGTTATCTGCCAGCGTGCGGAACTTGCGGACGTAATCGACTCTGGTAAAGGGACGTGCGCCAAGCGGATGGGCATTGGCCAGCGCGAGTTCGTCCTCGATCACGGTGCAGTCATCAAGTTCGACGACGACACGACCGCCGAAAGCTTTCTCCTTCGGGTCATCGGAGAGGTAGCGGCTCGTCCAGTACGGCTCTTCGACAGTAGAGATCTTGTGCCAAAGAGCGATAGTTTCAGGTCTTGCCGCCCGATCGGGCGCGTATGAGGTCTCGTGATGCCAGGTACCGTCCTCCAGCGCTACCGCGAAGATGTACATGATCGAGTGATCAAGGGTCTCGCGAGAAGCTCTTGGGTCCATCTTCTGCGGATCGTTCGCACCTGTACCAATCACGTAGTGGGTGTGGTGACTCGTGTGGATCGTGATCGAACGTACACGACTGAGATCAGCAAGGCGCGAGCGAAGATGCTTCGCGAGGTCGATCAGCGCCTGGGCCTGGTACTCCGCTGAATATTCCTTTGTGTAGGTGTCGAGGATCGCCCGCTTAGTCTCGCCGAGCGCCGGCAACTGCACGCGGTAAGTGGCGTTTGGCCCGTCGAGCATCCAGGCGATGATGCCGTCCTCGCCTTCGTAGATTGGTGACGGTGATGTCTCGCCACGCATAGCTCTGTCCACAGCTTCGATTGCGATCTTGGCGGCGAAAGCCGGCGCGTACGCCTTCCAGCTTGAGATGTTACCTTTCCGGGATTGCCGCGTAGCAGTGGTGAGGTGCAGTACTTGGCCAATCGCCTGATAGACAACCTCAGTAGAAAGCCCCAACAACGTCCCTAACCCAGCCGCGACAGAGGGCCCGAGGTGCGCCACATGGTCAATCTTGTGCGTGTGGAGCGAGATTGCCCGGGCGAGGTCCACCTGCACCTCGTAGGCGGTGGCAATCGCTCGCACAAGTTCCTCACCAGAGCATCCGCGGTGCTGAGCGACGGCCAATAGCGGTGCGATATTGTCACCTGGGTGCGAGTACTCTGCACCCAGAAACGTGTCATGAAAATCCAACTCGCGGACCGCGACACCGTTCGCCCATGTCGCCCAATCCGGAGACACGCGCGTAGCCAGCTCGCAGCCGAAAACGGTCGAACCGGGGGAATACGGGTGGCGAAGGGCCTGAGTGCGAGCATTGACCACTGGCCTATGCCGGAGCGATGCAGCAGCGACGCCCGCATTGTCGATAACGCGGTTCACGATCATCTCTGCGACATCGGAGTCAACTGACACGGGGTCGGTTGCGACCTCGGCGATCTTCCACGCAAGTTGCTCCTCAACTGGGAGGTTCTCCGTACTCTTGTAGACTCGCGTTTCGTGCTCGATCATTGCCCGTTCCATCCGTCGTTACTCCACCATTCCCGAGTGTGTTGCATTACCGGCGTTATCCGGTAGCGTACCTGTGGCGTTCTTGTATGAATTGATGACTCTACGGCCGCATGAGCGACTGTCAAGTGCCATCGGCACGCCCACCTCTTGGATCTCGGTGAGTGAACCTCGTGTAAAATCTCATTCCATATATGATGCATATTTCGTGAGTATAACATCGCCGATTGTCTAATGCAAGTGGTCGCAGTAATACCTACTCAATCTTTCGAGGAAATCGTGTCCACATTGAACTCAAGGTAATAGAGAAGCTTGTAACACTCTGTACGAACAGCGGCTGTTGTAGTGACGGACATGTAGGCTGGCCACTACCGCTTCAAAGCGCGTGCTTTATGGCCGATCGTGATCCAACCCTTATCTCACGGTGCTTCTCGAGGGCAGTCTCATCGATGCTGTTATGGAACGCACCAGAGCGGACCTGGCAGCGACCGTGCTGCAGGCAAAATCGCGAGTCAGGCTGGAGGAGCCCCTGCAGTCTGGCTAATCGCGTTCCGCAGACCGCTCATAGGCTACTGGGTAGGCAGAGCCTGTGCTCGGCCCCTATAGCATCTTGCGCTATAATATTATTAGTAAAGTTTGCATTCCTCCCGGTGACATGTCCGTGTGACTGTACATCGTAACTCGATCATGTTGGGGGTGTAGCTCAGTTGGAAGAGCGCTACGTTCGCAACGTAGAGGCCGCCGGTTCGAGTCCGGTCACCTCCACCAGTATTACCCCTGGTAAATGCCAAACGTGAAGACCTTACCCGTGGCGGTTCGTTCACTCAACACGCTGGTTGTTGATAGACTGGGTGGCCGAGCACAGCATGACGGAACCCGCACTCATAAGGAACTTCTCAATTATAAGCCATGTCGACCATGGTAAGTCGACCTTGTCTGACCGGATTCTCGAATTGACCGGTGCTGTCGATCCCAGGCTGATGCGTGATCAGTACCTGGACTCCATGGATATAGAGCGCGAGCGCGGAATTACCATAAAGGCCCAGAACGTCAGGGTGCATTGGGGTGACTATGTACTCAATTTAATAGATACCCCTGGTCACGTGGATTTTACATACGAGGTTTCCCGATCGCTGGCTGCGTGCGAAGGCGCAATATTGCTTGTCGACGCCTCTCAGGGCATACAGGCGCAGACTTTAGCCACCTGCTACCAAGCCATGGAGCACGACCTCGAAATTGTGGCGGTGCTCAACAAGATCGATCTGGCGGCTGCCGATCCGCAGCGATGCGCTGACGAGATAGAAACGGTTCTTGCCATAGAGCGGTCGTCCATCCTGAAGGTGTCAGCCAAGAACGGGCTGGGGGTGCCCGAACTGCTCGACAGGATCGTGGATAAAATCCCACCGCCATCGGGCAGTAGGGATGTACCATTGCGTGCCCTTGTGTTCGATTCAGCCTATGATCGCTACAGAGGAGTGGTCAGCTCAATAAGGGTTATGGATGGCGTACTGAAGTCGACTGCCCACGTTATGGCCATGCAGGTGGGCAAGTCGTACGATGTCGAGGAGATCGGAGTGAGGACACCTGATCCAGTGCCCGTGGAAGAACTCGGGCCCGGCGAAGTCGGTTACGTGATCACGGGTGTGAAAAATGTACGCGACATCCGTTCAGGGGAGACTCTGACCTATGCCACGCGACCGGCCGGGGAGCCGCTTGCGGGCTATCGCGAGCCAAAGCCGATGGTGTTCTGTGGACTGTACCCCATGGATGGCGATGAGTTGCCTCTTCTGAGGGAATCTCTGGAGAAGCTGCAGCTTTCTGACGCCAGCTTTGTCTTCGAGCCCGAGTCATCGAAAGCGCTGGGTTTCGGATTTCGGTGTGGATTTCTGGGATTGTTGCACATGGATATTGCGAGGGAACGGCTGGAGCGAGAGTTCTCGTTGAACCTCGTAGCTACGGCGCCATCGGTCAAATATATAGCCAAACTGGCTGGGAACAAGCTTGTCGAGTTCGACAACCCGAGCGATATGCCCGAGCGCGTCAGGGTGGAAACCATAGAGGAGCCGGTGGTGATGGCGACCCTGATAGTTCCTGCCGAATATACGGGAACGGTCATGGATCTTTGTCAATCGAGACGGGGCGAGTTGGAAAGAATGGAATATCTATCTCCTGAGCGCCTAGAGCTTGAATACACGATTCCATTGGCAGAGGTGGTTGTCAATTTTTTTGATCAGCTGAAGAGCCGCACCAAGGGTTACGCCAGCCTTGATTACGAGATAGCCGGCTACCGGGCGGCGGATCTCGTAAAAGTCGATGTACTGCTCAATCATGTGCCCGTGGATGCGTTTTCGACCATCGTGCACCGTTCGCAGGCGGAGAGCTACGGTCGCAAGATGGCTACAAGGCTACGCGAACTCATTCCCAGGCAGCTCTTTGATGTTCCCATCCAGGCAACCGTAGGCACGAGGGTGATAGCAAGGGAGACCGTCAAGGCTCACCGCAAGGATGTCATAGCGAAATGCTATGGCGGCGACATTACCAGGAAGCGCAAACTGCTCGAGCGCCAGAAAGAGGGCAAGAAACGTATGAAGTCTATAGGTTCGGTGGACGTACCCCAGGAAGCTTTCGTCTCCGTGTTGCGTCTGGATGCATGATTGCCGGGAAATACTCTAGCGCGTACAAATAGCAAAGATACGCAGGTACAATAAATGATAGACCTTGCAGAAATCGTAAAGAGAACGCTTTCACAAGGTGCGGAGCCATAACGGGTGTATTGAGGTACTCAAATGATAAAGTATAGGTTTATGGGGGGGGGGCTGATAGACGATATTTGCGTATACTTTTTACTACATTGTTGTAATTAGGCTGGACTCCAGCGGGTGAGCTGCGCTAGTATCGATGAGAGACATGGTATCCGGTGAGATGCATTCCAGCCGATGAGTGAACGTGAAAATAGGCGAAGTTTGAGCGAGGTCAATGCTCGGGAGCATTAGGCGTCTCGGATAGTGGCTGGCAAATTAGAGGCAGGGGAAAGAGGTGAGGGAAGAGCAACAGATTTTACAGGGCATATGCGTGCTGATGAGAAGACGAAGAAGGGTAGTGATGGAGGTAATGAAAAGGGTATGGTATTCAAGATGGCAGTAACGTTTGGTACAGAGCTGGTGAGGAAGACAGCAGTGTTGCTGATGGATGCCGATGATGAGGCACGAACTACAACGAAACGATATTTTCAGCAGAGCGGGTACCGTGTCGGCGAGGTCAATGACGGTCCAGCGGTCGTGCGTGAAGCGAGTATAGGTGATTACGATATAGTTTTGATATGTGCGAGCCAGGATGGCGTGGATATAGGTGGCATAATCATGAAGTTGCACAAGGCCATACCTATTCCTGTTGTCGTATACGGTGAAGGTTTCGACGAAGATGCTCGCATCGCGGTGTTGAATGTAGGGGCAGACAGCTATGTGGATAGATCATGTTCGATTGCTGAGCTCGAAGCCAACGTCCGTGCAATCATCAGAAATGGCCAGTATCCCGTGCCACCCGCACGCCTAGAGATCGGTAATGTTGCAATAGACAGGTTGACGCACAGGGTGGAGATAGAGGACAAAATGTTGGATCTGACTCCGAAGGAGTTTGATCTCCTCTATTTCATGGCTTCTCACGCGGATAGAGTATTCAGCAGGGAAGATCTATTGCAGCATGTATGGGGATCCAGCATGGACTGGCAGGATGCCGCCACTGTGACTGAGCATATCCGTAGAGTGAGATCGAAGATAGAGCCCAACGACCGCCGTCCTATCTATATACAGACCGTTAGGGGGGTCGGGTACCGGTTCAACGGAAAGATTGCAGACGAAAAGACTCGTTAGGCGCGCCGTTGCTGTGGTAAATGAGGACGAGGACGCTCTTCGGCCTTATTGCAGGGGCGAGCCAGCGGAGAAAGGGATGCGTATTTCGGCAACAGTGCCTGTGATGTCTGTTGCGTCGGTGCCGGTTGTGCCAGTGTCTGAGGTACCGGCACGCAGTGCGTCATCACCTGATGTGGCATCCACCATAGTTGCATTGCGCATAGTAATCGTACCGCGTAGCTGACTTTCGACCAGCCCTTTTACTAGAGAGAGCCCCAGGCTGGAGGTGGATGCTAGATCGAAATCGGCAGGTAGGCCGGTACCGTTATCGTGTACCGACACGTAGAGCATGTGGGGCGCTCTTGTCAGGGACAGCTTTACGATTCCTGGTTGATCAGTGGTGGTCGCGTCCTCGGAAGCATCCAAGCCATCTTCGGTGATGCGTCCATCAAGCAGATGAGGGAAGGCGTGCTCAATGGCGTTTTGCAGCAGTTCGGCAACGGCAACCGCTAGGGGGGTAGCAAGATCAGCAGGCAATTCCCCCAACCTACCTTCCACTTCAATGCCTATACTGCCGTTGCCTCCGTGGAAACCGTCGGGAGATGCCACGAAGTCTCTTGCCATGTCGACTATGGAGGAGACGATATGATCGAATGGAACATCCTCTCCGGGCTCTCTTGAAAGTATCTCATGCACGACTGCTATCGAGCGCACCCTTCTTTCTGCCTCGAGCAGTTCCTCCCTTCCCTTGCCACGCTCCAAGCGCCGAGCCTGAAGCCGCAACAGAGATGATATCGTTTGAAGGTTGTTCTTGACCCGGTGATGCACCTCCCGGATGGCCGCGTCCTTGGAGAGCAGCAGCCTGTCTTTTCGCCGTAGATCAGTGACATCGCGTATGAGCACCATGGCTCCAGTGATGGAGTCCGCCTCTATCAGGGGAAATGCGTAGATCAGGACTACTACATCGGGAGGCGATTCCACTTCTTCAATTGATGGCCTTCCATCGGTGATTGAGCGGTCCACGGCATCCTGGCTGATGCCCATGTCTTCCATCAGTGAGCCCTCCACGGATTTGGTTGTCCCGAAACGGTGCAGCGCATTGATGGCATTGGGCGAGGCAAAGGTCACCCTTGCCATACCATCGGTGACCACCAAGCCATCACCGACTCTCGGCGCCTCGGCGACGCCTACGTCTATGTTGAATGGAAATTTTCCAGTAAGCACCATTGCAGTCAGTCTCTGATACAAGTCGCGGTACGTACGTTCCAGCTTGCCCATTCTGCGAGGTTCGTCAATGGGGCTTATCCGAGCAAGTAGAGCTACAGGATCTCCGGCCGGAAGGCACACTGGGATGCACTCGATCCTTGTTGCTGGATTTTCTGGCGATTCAGGTACTTGCATGCCTGCAGTGGCTAGGAAGGAAATATCGCATTCTTCGGACAGTATCGATCGCGACACTATGGCGCTGGCGGCCAGCGGCCAAGCGGTTACGCTGATGCTGGTACCTACGAGATCCTGGTCGAGCATGGTTGCTGCCGTACCTGGCCTCACTTGCCCTACAACCACTAGGTAGGTTCCTTTTGGGATACATAGCACCAGGTCCGAAAAGGACAGGTCGGCGAGTATCCCCCATACACTTAGGAGCCTGCGTATGTGGGTGATGGCGGAGTCGTCCAAGCCAAGACCGAGGTGTTCAAGATGCTCAACCGTTGCCAGTTCTTCGTCTGCGGGATCCTGCATTACAGCCACATCCTATCAGTGTCTTACCTGGCTATAGCGGTACGTCGAGAGGGGATCTGGAGGAAAAGGTCCTTATCGTGTTCACACCCGCCACCGTCAAGATGGATCGAAGCCGGTCAGACTGGTCAGCAACCAGTCCCAGAGAATGTGAATCGGAAGCAGTGGTAAAGGATACCCCTAGCTTGACAAGTCTGGAAAACAGCTCAGGGGAGGGGTAGGGTTCTGCAGCCGGCTTGCGCCAGCCAGCCGACGACAGCTCAGCCGCCATACCTGATCTCGATATGATCTCGGCGAGTTGGTCCCACAATCCTGAATTTTGAGGGGGCTTCTGCCCGGTAACCTTGATTACATCGGGATGGGCAACGACATCGCATGTACCCGTATCCAGCAATTCGCTCAGAGCATTTGCATACTGTCGCCAGATTGTCTCTACCGGCGCGGCATTCCATTGTTGCATGGAGAGTGGATCGTCCAGATCGTCAAAACGCCATGTTCCTAGCCAGTGAACAGATCCGAGGAGTACGTCGAATGGGTACCCAGAAAGCAGGTAACTCACCCTGTCCATTGACCCTGCATAGTAGTCTACTTCCAGACCCAGCCGTACAGGTAGTCCGGCATGCTTGGCCGCGAGCACATACTCTACGTATGCGTCCAAATCGCTCCTGGCATGGAACTCGAAATATGCCACCATTGAACTCGCCAATGCGTCGTCCTTCTCGCTGGCCACTAGGCCAGGCAGCAACTGCATGGCTTGCTTGAAGCGGAAAAAGTGTTCCGTAATGGCGATCTCGGCAACACCACGCTCCTGGGCCTTGCTGCAGTAGGCGGCAAGGTGATCGATGGTGGGCAGGGGACTATCCACCATCTTGTTGTGCGGCCAGAGGTGGAGGTGATAGTCGATCATCGGGCTCAAACCGGCGACCCGACCAGGCCGGCCAGCGTCGCCAGTCCTTTAATGTCTGCGATATCGCCGTCTAGGCGGGGCAGGACTATTGTCGGGTGACCGGTGGTGTGCAGCTTAGCCTTTTGCCTCTGCTCATTCTCGGCAGCCATATGGAAGTCCAAGAAACTCCTGCCGATTTCGTAGAGCACCGTAGAGAGCACTGCTCCTTCCGACTCCTGCAGTTGGTCTTGCGCGTCTAGTGTACTCGACGATGTTCTGTCCGTTGCCTCAGTGGCGCCAGCAGCATTGCCCTTCAACTTATTGCTCTTACCCTCGGCGCAGGCCTTGCCCGTTGCGTTGCGATCATGAGGGTTGGCGTCACCCGTACCGGCATCGGCATCGGTACCGCCGCTATTGTGCAGTGCCAGCTTACCTGCAATGCTGTCAGGGTCTTTGACCAGCCTGCCAGCGAGCTTCATTGCGGCGCTATCCAAGAGGTATTCAGGAAGTACTTTGTTGAGCACGATACTTCGAAGATTCATCTGGCGCGTACGCAATTCAGTGACAAACGTTTCTGCTTCGCGAAGAGGGACCTCTTCCAGAGTGGTGATCACGATGAACGAGGTTTCTTTACTCTTTAGAAGAGTTTCGACCTCTACGGCCCTTTTCCTGAACCCATCGTACATTGATTGGAAAGCGGCGAAGAACTCCGATATATCAGTGAGAAACTGGCTTCCCAGTATCCTGTCGGCTATATGGTAAAAAGGCTTCGATGCTATATTGATCAAGTTGGAGCGGTATGGGATGATGATCCATTTGAGCAATCTTGAAGACAGGAAATCAGCCATATGCTTCGGAGCGTCCAGAAAATCCAGGGCGTTACGGCTGGGTGGTGTGTCCACGACGATAAGGTCGAAGTTTCCAGTCGTATACTCTTCATAGAGCCGTTCAACGGCAATATAATCGTGACTCTGTACAAACCGTGACGTGATACTATCATACAGTGGGTTGGTCAATATTTTGTCACAGGTGTTGCTGTCGGGAGAATGGCGCCTGACAAGATCATCCCAAGACTGCTTCATGTCCAGCATCGCGGCCCATAGCTCTCCCTTAGGCTGGCGAAGGCCGGCTTCCATAAAAGCTCTTTCCGGGATTTCACGTACTGTGTTGCTAAGAGCATCCAGGCCGAGAGCGCCAGCCAAGCGCCGGGCGGGATCGACTGTCAGTACCAGCACCTTACCCCCCTGTTCTGCCGCCGCCAGGGCAGCGGCAGCGGCAGCTACGCTGGTCTTTCCCACCCCGCCTCCTCCACAGGCGACAACGACCTTGCTGGTGGAAGTTATATCCAGCAAGTTCCTGTTGCCGTTGCTGCTCATGCTCCTATCTCATCTCCCAGCGCTCCGGCAACCTTTGACGCCAGCTCGTAAGGAGTGCCTGGATCGAAGAAATAGGGGATGTTGAGAAGTGGTACATCACGACCTAGGGCTTGCCGCATTCGATCTATGTGTAATGTGCTGGACCGCCTTATTTCGACTGCCATGCGTGCTGCCTCGAGCAAGGTGTCGGGACCTCCATTGAGTACTTGGGCCAGCTTTTCCCTTCCGTGATCAGTGCAGAGCTTCTTAAAAATATCTTCTTCAGATTGGACAAACAGCTCGGGGAAAACCCTGTTCATTACAGTGGCCACTAGTCCTACAGTTGTTTCCTTTTCTGCTTTGCCTATTAGCTCTATGCTCTCGGAAACTGGCATCTCTTCCGGCGTAGCGACCACGAGAAGGCCGGTAATTTCGTGGTTCGATAAGATATCGAGCATCCAGCCCGTCTGGGATCTGATAAGGCCAACCTGCACGAGATTGTTCAGGACCTGTGGCGCAGCTAGGTGGCTGATGACATGTCCGGTAGCCGCTGAGTCGACGATCACGAGGTCATAGTTGTGCTCTCTCACTTCATAGCAGAGCTTGCCGGTAATCAGGATCTCCTTTACTCCCGGGGCTGCGCTTGCAACGAAGTCGAATGCACTTGCCAGTGGGCCGATGCGGCCCACTACAGGCATGTGCATGAAGATGTGAAGGTATTCTCGGAGGGCTGCTTCGGTGTCCATGGACATGGCGTAAAGCCTTTCGAGAACTTCTCGTTCCTTGTACTTGATGGGGCCAGACCCAAGGTATGAGGGAAAATCGCCGCTGCCATCTGCTTCGCAGAGAAGAGTTTTCATGCCTTTGCGAGCTGCCAACATTGCGAGAGCCACCGATATGGTGGTTTTGCCTACTCCTCCCTTACCGGTTACGAAGACAAGCTGTTTGTTCAACAGGGAAGTTGTACAGGCAGGTCTGTCGACCTCGCCGTCTCTCTCAATAGGCGCCAAAACCTACGCGCCTCTCATGCGATGCGGACTCCATCTCTATGTACGCGATCTTCGAGGCGGGAATTATCACCTGCCTGTTCTTCTTGTCAGACAGTGTCAGCACTCCATCGTCGCCGGACAGCGCTTTTTCTATGTCCTTCAGCACCTTGTCGCGGTCTATGCCGTCAGGCAGTTCCAGCTCGATTTCCTTGTTGCTTTGGATGATGCCGATGCGAATATCCATGTGTTTCCTTCTTGTTTCCGTGGTGGCTTGTGCCAACCCAATCAACCTTATACCAGCTCGGGCTTGCACCAGGCAAGCTAATGTCAAATAAGCCTACGCCATCCATTGGCATATTGGATCAATGGTCAGGGCGCGTGCGCTTATCGCCCATTCCGTGCAGTCTGGTACCGAGGAAGATCAATCCCGCGATCACGCCTGCTGTGATCAGCATTTCCTTGGAGCCAGGCGTTCCGGCAGCCGCCAGTAAGGCAAGCACTATTACGGCTCCGACTCCTATCAGGTACGCAGTGATTATCGAGTAGCTGATCCGTTTGCGCTTCATCTCTTTACCTTTCCGAAACGCCTCTCGCGTCGCTGGTACTCCGCCACAGCCTCGAAAAGATGCCGGCGGCGGAAGTCGGGCCAGAGCACGGGGGAGAATATTAGCTCTGAATACGCTGCCTGCCAGAGTAGGAAATTGGATATCCGGTACTCGCCTGATGTTCTAATGACCAGGTCAGGGTCGGGTTGATCCGGCAGGTAGAGATGGGACTTGATGGTGTGCTCGTTGATCTTGGCCGCAGGGATGCCTTCGCTTGCTATAGATCTCATGGTATCGACGAGTTCCGCCCTGCCACCGTAGTTGAACGCCATAGTGAGTACCAGATTCCTATTGTGCCTGGTCAGCTCCTCTGATTCGACCATCTTTTGAATTACTCGCCTCGGCACTCTCCAGTCGCGCCTGCCCGCGAAGCGTATCTGCACGCCCTTCTCATTCAGCTCGTCCCGGCGGCGTTCGAGGAGGGAGGAGTTGAATCTCATGAGGTACCTTACTTCGTCGACCGGGCGCTTCCAGTTTTCCGTGGAAAATGCGAACATTGTCAGCCATCCGATTCCTATGTCCAGAGCTCCATCCACGGTATCCACGAGTGCTTTTTCTCCCGCTCCATGACCTTCAGTTCTCGGAAGCCCTCTTTTCTGTGCCCACCTGCCATTCCCATCCATCACGCATGCCACATGGGCAGGTATCCTGCCCATGTCCAGGTGTGTGTTCATCGCTTGATGCATGCTTTCACTACTGTTCGCCACACATTGAACATCAGTAGCCGTTAGTAGCCCATCTGTTCGAACATTTCGGGAGTGTCTTGCCAGTGCGGTACAACTTTGACTGCCAGGTCGAGATATGTACCTGCCGGTAGGGAGTTTCTGGCTCCAATGCCGATATCACGCAACCGCGTACCCCCTTTGCCCAGAATGATTGCCTTTTGCGATTTCCTTTCCACGACGATGTCGCAAGCTATATATGGTGGATGCCATTCAGCTATTCTACATGCCACGCTGTATGGGAGTTCGTCGGCAACTCGCCGCAGCACCTGTTCCCTGACGAGTTCCGCCACGTAGTATTCCTGTGATATGTCGGGCACTGGGCTCTGCAGGGTGTCCCATCCCTGGGATATTGGCAGCAGGGAGTATATCGCGTCAGGTCGAGATACTGGTGCCTGTTCTACGGCGGGTTGCAACGTTGGCGAAGAGCCAGAGTATGCAAGAGACTCCATTAGCTCCGTTACGCCAGCGCCTTTCAGCGCAGATACCGGAAAAATCTCAATATCGTATTGCGATATAACAGAGCGGGCACGAGGGACAGGGGGGACTACGTCAGCGGCACCCTTGGTTGTACCCTGCGGCGCACGCCCATCCAATCCCTTGGCAACGCTTTTAGCCGTATCCTTGGCCAGGTTGTAGTAGGCGGCAAGAGCCTGCACGGTGGCGGCCTTGGATATTTTATCGATCTTGTTGACTACGATACGGAGAGCGCAGGATCTTCCCCTACTTGCTGCCAGTTCCTTCATCGCCCTTGCCATGACGATGCGGTCGCCTTGCGTTGCGGGACGGGACGCGTCGAATACCAGCATGATGACGTCCGCGCCGTCAAGTGCGTCTTCGGTATGCTGGGCCATCTTCTTACCCAATTCGCTCTTGGGCTGATGCATGCCAGGAGTGTCCACGAATACCACCTCCAGCTCTCCGAGATCCTTCTTTGCATACTGGGAACGTCTGGTTGTCGATGGTCTGGATGAAGTGATGGACACCTTCCAGCCGGCAATAACATTTACAAGCGTGGACTTGCCTGCGTTGGGCCTGCCAATCAGCGTGACCAGTAGGAAGCCGCTCGAGTGCCTGCCTAGTTCCGGGGGCATCTTCATGAGTCTCTCGGGCAACTGGAGTTGCCGGCATCCGCGAGTATCACGCTTGGTGCTACGGGTGGGAGCATAACTGGTGGGGTGCTGTTCATTGACGTCCTAAGCCAACTTGGCTGTATGCTGATCGTTCAGTCATCGTGTGGTCGATGTTCCATGAGCCGCTTTACGGATAACCAGTACCCGGTCGATTCTCCTCCCCTTCACCTTCTCCACCACCATCTCGCAACCATCCACCTGCACATGTTCGCCAGCTTTGGGAATATGGCCGGCAAGGTCGAACACAAGACCTCCAACCGTATCCCAGGTGCCCGCCGGCAGGGCGATTCCCAACATTTCGCTGAGTTCATCCACGGGGGTCTTGGCTGGCACCGAGAGACTGTTGCCGCCTACTTGCAGCACATGCGGTTCATCCACATCGTACTCATCTACTATTTCCCCGACAAGTTCCTCGATGAGGTCCTCGAGCGATACCACTCCTGTCATGGTGCCATACTCGTCGATCACTATGGCTTGGTGGAACTTATCACGCTGCATTTCACGCATGAGTATCGCAGCTTTTTTGGTTTCCGGCACAAAGTGAGCGGTACGTAGGTGGTCTGCCACCAGATCGTCACCCCTGCCTGCTCTCTCCGCCTTGATAAGATCTTTCAGGTTGACCGAACCGGCTATGTCATCCAGATTGGTGGTATATACCGGCAACCGGCTGAATCCAGCCTCGAGCGCTATACCCAGTGCGCCAGACACGTCAAGCTGAGCTTGCAGCGCCACTACGTCGGGCCGTGGCACCATGACCTCTCTTACCACGGTGTCTCCCAACTCGATTACGGAGTGGATCAGGGCGCGTTCTTCTCGCTCTATGACGTCTTCTTCCATCGCTACGTCGGCAATTGCGAGGATCTCTCCTTCACTGACTTCCCTGCCCTGCATTCTCGACCGTCCCAGCGCCACACCGGCGAGCTTTACGAGGGCATGTGATAATGCCTGTAGGGGCCAGAAGGAGCCGATTGCTAATACCATTGGCGCCGTGTGCAGTGCTACTTTCTCAGGATCGTTTACCGCCCATGTCTTGGGCATGGCCTCCGCCACCACAAATAGCACTGCCACTTCGAAGGCGGTGGCAACGACCACTCCGATAGGTCCGAACCACCTGTATGACAGTATACCGACCAGGGTGGCTGCAACCAGCTGGCATATCAACACGAGTAGCAGTATTACATTCAGATATGTGTCAATATCGTCGACTACCTTTACCAGATGGTGCGCTCCCCGCCGCCCCTCATCACGGAGTGCCATGGCTTTCGGTTTGCTTAATTTGACCAGGCTTGTCTCTGCCAGGGCGAGGAAGGTCGCCAGCAGGACAAGTACCAGCACCGAAGCGAGCATAATCCAGTCCTGACCAGTCAGTCTCAACCTGCCGTCCGCTGCGGCCGCTATGCCGTAGCCCGTGTATTGCATTACCCTGCTCTGGCCGGCCACCTCGAAGGTTCCGGCTGCCAGTAATGGCGGAATAGGTGTCATGAGAAGGATCATCGTACCACTATATTTCCAGTTTGTAATGCCGTTGTCCTGAGGATGCCTGCGGGCATGGGTCGGACGAACAAGATCGATACCGGCATTTTTATCTTGTGGCGGATGATGGCGATGGCGACGGACGCCAGAGCTTGGACAGCAGGTCGCGTTCCCGGCCTTCCATCACCTCGGCCTCTTCTTCCGTCTCATGGTCCATTCCCAAGAGGTGGAGTATGCCATGCACTACCAGCAGAGCAATCTCGTACTCCGGGTCGACCCCGTTGCGGGTGGCATTGGCCTCGGCTTGGAGCGGGCAGATGACGACATCTCCCAGCAGCCATGGTATGCCGGGAGGCCGTGGAGCGCCGGCTGAGCCTCTTAGGCCCGAAGATTTCATGTCCATGGACTCCACGGCTTGCCGGCGGCGCGCAGGGGGATGGCCGTCCACGGGGAATGACAGTACATCGGTCGGTCCGCTACGGCCCATGTGGAGGGCATTCAACTCCGACATGCCATCCTCGTCCGCCAGCCATATTTCTAGGTAGAGTGGTCCTGGAGCATCGTTCAGCACCCCTTCCAATTCGAGTACACCATGTGCGAGGGAATGCAGCATTTCTACATCACATCCCAGCGACTTGCCAGGTCGCGACGATTCTGTAACGGCTTGCGTGAAGCCTGGAACCACCGGAGTGACTTTCTCGCCGTCAGATGTCCTGATGTCGTGAACGACGATCTCAGATTCATCCATCGGGCAGACTGGCAATCTCGCTCGTGCTGCGCTCGTAAGCTTCGACGATCTGCGCAACGATGTAGTGTCTTACTACGTCCTTACTGGTGAGATAGACGAACTGCAGCCCGTCGATTCCACCGAGTATTTTTTCCAAGGCAGCCAGCCCCGAACGTCCCTGTGCGACATCTACTTGCGTGATATCACCGGTGACCACCACCTTGGAGCCGAAGCCGATACGAGTGAGAAACATTTTCATCTGTTGGGGGGTGGTATTCTGGGCTTCATCAAGGATGACGAAACTGTGGTTGAGGGTCCTGCCTCTCATGAAAGCCAGAGGGGCGACCTCAATGCTGCCTCTGTCGATAAGACGCTGGGCCCCTTCAGGGGAAATCATATCGTACAATGCATCATATATCGGTCGTAGGTAGGGGTCCACCTTGGCCATCATGTCGCCGGGCAGGAACCCTAGTTTCTCTCCCGCCTCTACTGCAGGGCGGGTCAGGATGATTCTTTCCACCTCTCCTGATTCGAGTGCAGCGACGGCCATGGCAACCGCTAGGTAGGATTTTCCAGTGCCGGCAGGTCCTATGCCGAAAGTGATCACATTGCGGGAAATGGCATCGGTGTATCTCCTCTGTCCTGTTGTTTTAGGCCGGATGGATCGGCCTTTCGGAGAGCGGAATATCTCGGTATGCCTGACCATGGATGGGCGTATGTCCTCATTGACCATTTCCACGGTACGCATTATTTCATCGTTGTTCAGTTCTATGCCTTCTTCCAGCATCGTAACCAGTTCCTCGAACAGTTTGCCTACCTTGCCGGCATTCTTGCCATCTGCTGTTATCTCGTTACCTCGTGCAACGATTCTAGTTTCGGGAAATGCTTGCTTTATGACCTTGAGAAGCTGGTCGTGCGCACCCAGCAGACTTATCATCGACGTTCCCGTAGGTACGGATACCTGATAATGCAGCAGGCTGCTACGGTGACTGCCGCCTGCTGCGCAGTCAGGTGGCATGGATTCGTTTGCGGCATCGGTCGGCATTGTACCGTTAGCCGCGCTGGAGGCGACCGTTACAGATCCCGGCATCGCAGCACGACCTGCCGTGGAGGGCACCTTTCCACTCAACCTGGTGGCCAGCTCATGGGGCGACCGCCGATTACATGAAGATGTAGATGAGGCACTATATTGCCTGCATCTGATCCGACATTGAATACGAGGCGGTATCCGCTATCCAGGATACCTTCGGCAATGGCGACTTGTCTGGCCATGGCGAGCATACTGGCAACGACACGGCTGTCACCGGGTTCCACGGTCGCCGCATTCTCTATGTGGTCACGTGGAACAATAAGCACATGCACCGGCGCCTGGGGATTGATGTCCCTGAAAGCTGTGACTGTGTCGTTGTGCATTACGATGTCCGCAGAGACGGTACCTGCCACGATCTGGCAGAATATACACTTCCGAGCTGCGTCGCTCAATTTATTCACCGTTCACGTGTCGCGGTCGATGCGACTCAGGGTAGAGGTGCTCCAGCGTACCGGGCTCTATACGGCATGCTTCTATGAACTTCTCCACGTCATGCGCCTTCAATCTTATAACCCTGCCAAACTTGTATGCCGGCAGTGACCCTTCATCCACAAACCGGTAAAGGCTTCGCAGCGTTACGCCCAAGCGATCGGCGGCCTCTTTCGTGCTCAACCATTCGATTGCAGGCAGGCTGTCCATCATTGGTAAATGAGGTCCAGCTCCCCAAGCCTGTGTATCATGGCATCTGGAGTGACACCGAACATAGCCGATACTATGCGCAGGTCCTCGCCGCGTATTGTGATTATCTGTCCGTTGAAATCTTGACGTTGGATCTGCACGACTGATAGGAACCTGCGCAGCAGATCCTGCTCCGGACCCGTTGAACTATTCAGCTTGGCAAGGTCTATGACGACCTTCTCCTGAGCTTCAGGCAACTGCCTCGCGCCTGGTACAAGAATAGCTTGCCTTCTAATAATTGGCTGCCATCTGCTGTCTGCATCCAGATCGGGCAGGAGATGGTCCACCGGAACGTCGTACAGCCGGGCAAGCCGTTGGAGTCTGGGTACCGATATGGAGCGTTCGCCACGCTCGTAGGCACCGAGCACAGAAGCTTTGAACTCCTTGCTAGACATGGCTTCGACTCGCTGCAGGGATAGCCTCATCTGCTTTCGGACTGCGCGTAGCTTTGCGCCTACCGTCTTTGCATATTTTTCCCTGAGCGTTTCACCATCGTTGTCGCTAATGGACTCATTGACGCGAGTGCTTCCATTGCTGTCGTCTGCCATGTATTACCTCGTTTTACCTTTTGGCTCCATACTATGATCTGCCTTGGCATTTCCCTTGCACGGACTCATCGCGTGAATTGTGTGCGCAACACGCATCGCTCCGGCGATACTTGCCAACATGGATCGTGTCCCGGTATTGATCGTTGAAGAACTTGCAAACAATAATCCTAGTGTAGCACCATTCAAGCGTATCAGTAGGTGGATACCAAGGCAAGCAGTGGTATCCATTCCCATAGATATTGGGTATTCCATTCAAGCGTATCGGTAGGTGGATACCAAGGCAAGGGTCAGCTCCTGTATAATAGTCATTGAAGCGCCACTAGGACAGATGGCAGGTAGGTGCTTGGAGCACCAGACGGTGCTGTAGCAATGCTCATTCAAGGAGGTTCACACGGTTGTGACAGAAGTCGAAGAACGCAGGCTGGCTGTCCTGAATGCCACAGTTGCCGAATACATAGCCACGGCTCAGCCAGTGGGTTCTGTCCATGTTGCACGTTTGGCTAACTTGAGTGTGTCTTCGGCAACTGTCAGGACCGATATGGCTGTGCTCGAGAGAGAAGGCTATCTTATGCAACCTCATACCTCTGCAGGCAGGGTGCCCACCGGAAAGGGTTATAGATTCTATGTCGACCACCTAGCTCGTCCTGGAAGGCTTTCCATGAGCCACAGGATCATACTGAAGAATTTTTTCAGCCACTTGCATGGTGAGGTCGATAGCCTCCTCGAGAGGTCCATCTCCCTGCTGGCTCGCTTGACTGACTATGCTTCGGTGGCTGTGAGCTACTGCACTCCCGATTACAGTGCCCCCATAAGGTCGATACAGGTAGTAGGACTTGCATCGCATGGCGGATTACTGGTGATTGTGCTTGGTGATGGGACGGTGGAGACCCAGGAGATTGACTTTGGTCAAGTCGTGAGCGATGCAGTACTATCAGAAGTCAACGCGATCCTGCAGCGCAATCTGGTGGGCCAGCTGATCAATGGCGAATTGCCAGCTACCGATCGGCTTGGGGGGAGCTATGGAACGAGGGGCAGCAGGCATGTGCATGGTCGGCCAGTGGATGACATAGTGAGTACGGTTGTTGCGGCATTGGGCCGCATGGCGACCGCAGTCAAGCCGGAACACGTCTTTGTCGGGGGGTCATCTCATGTGGCGGCTGGTTTCGACGCCATTGATACGGTACGTTCCATACTCTCGATCCTCGAACAGCAACTGGTGCTGGTGGACTTCATAGAGAAGGTGCTCGACAAGGGGCTGTCGGTAGCCATTGGAGCGAACGAACATGGTAACGCGCTCCTATCCGAGTGTGCGCTGGTCATCGCGCCTTTCAAGATCGGAGGGCAAGATGCAGGATCGGTTGGAGTGCTGGGTCCATTGCGGATGGATTACCCGCTTGCTCTGGCTGCAGTTAATGCGGTAGGGACCGGACTCTCCGAAAGGCTGGCTGGCGATGCCGGCTGATTACTATGCACTCCTAGGGGTCGGTAGTGACGCCAGCGAGGAACAGATCAAACGGGCTTACCGGAAGAGGGCAAGAGAACTCCATCCTGACAGTACGGGTGGAGATCCGCATTCCGAGGAGAAGTTCAAGGAGGTCACCATGGCCTACGAGGTGCTGAGAGATCCCGAGCGTAGAAGACGTTACGATATGTTCGGTCCGGAGGGAGTGAGTGGACAGCACGGGGGAGGTTCCATGGGCGGACTTGGCGATCAGTTCTTTTCCGGCTCGTTTTCAGATCTGTTTGATTCTTTTTTCGGTGTATCCGGCATGTCCGGATCGAGTACCCGTTCGAGGCGCGGCGGGCCGGAAAGAGGTCAAGATGTCGAAACCGTCCTGAATATCACCTTTGAGGAGGCGGCTTTCGGAACGGACAAAAGTTTGAGCGTTGAGACTCTAGTTGCGTGCGAGGACTGCTCGGCATCCGGCGCCCAGCTTGGTACCTCAGCTTCTCGCTGCCCTGAGTGCGGAGGCAGTGGTGAGCTGAGGAGGGTGCGTCAGTCCATTCTGGGCCAGATTGTCACGGCTGCACCATGCAATCGTTGCAGTGGCACTGGTGAGGTCATCGCCAGTAAGTGCAGTACATGCCGGGGCGAGGGGCGCGTAGTGAAGAAGGTGGATATGAGCGTGAGCGTTCCGGCTGGGGTAAGTGATGGTACTACGCTGAGGCTGACAGGCAAGGGGCCGGTAGGCAGGAGGGGGGGGCCTAGGGGAGATCTTTACGTGCATCTTGCCGTAAGTTCCGACGCCCGGTTCGAGCGCGAAGGTGCTGACCTGTACGCGGAGTTGCATATCTCGGTTCCACACGCTGTACTTGGCGCTACGGTTCCCTTTGAAACGCTTGACGGAGAGGAACTCGTAGAGATACCCAGAGGCACCCAGAGTGGCTATGTGATCAAGTTCAGAGGGAAAGGTGTGCGCAACCTCAACGGCAGGGGGCGCGGAGATTTATATGTAAAGGTTGCAGTGGACATACCAGACTCATTGAGCCCTGCCCAGGAGGAACTCTACCGGCAGCTTGCGAAGGAAGAGGGAGCCGGTGTCGAGGCACAGCCACATCGGTCCCGCCTGCGGTCGTTGCTGTCTTAGGTCAGCCTGCCAGCTAGCTAGCCTCTGTGGTAAGACTGCCATGCAGATCAGCCTATGCAGATCAGCAATGCCGGTGGCCATGGTGGTGGCAGGATGGATCCATGGGTGATGCGGTTGCCGACGATGCCGTAGATGCAGGGCTGATTGCCTGTGGCGCGCGGGCACAGGTATTCGTAAATGATCTTGCTGATCCGGAGGTCTCTCCAGACGATATGCATCACCTTGTGAATGTGCTGAGGCTGGGTGACGGGGAAAAGGTGATTCTGGCAGATGGGAAGGGGTCATGGAGGCTCAGTGCTTTCGATCATTCTGCAAGGGACGTACTCAGGCCTGCCGGGGAGATACATGTCGTCCCAGCCGCGAGTAGCCCTGTATGCGTGGCTCTTGCCGCCGTGAAGGGGGAGAGAAGTGCCTGGGCCGTTGCCAAGCTGGTGGAGGTGAACGTGGATAGCATCGCCTTGCTGGTCACTGACAGGGGGATCGTACGGTGGGATGCAGGTCGGAAGGATCATGCATTACAGAGGCTGGGGAGGATAGCGCGCGAAGCCGCCGCTCAGGCGCGCAGGGCCTACGTAGCTTCCATAGTGGGTCCTGTAACCCTGGCAGAGCTGATCGAGTCATATCCAGATGGGGCTGTGGCGCTGGCCCATCCGGGCGGGGACAGCTCGCCTGCTACCCTGTTTTCCATGCTGTCGAGCGCGAGTGTAGTTGCAATCGGTCCTGAGGGCGGCTGGTCCCAGAGAGAGCTGGCCTACGGCGAGAACCTGCCCGGGGGCCGTCTTCCACGGATAAGCATGGGGGAAACCATTATGCGTTCCGAGACTGCCGCTGTCGTGGCAGGCGCCATACTCAAGATGGTGAGGTCGTGAGCTGGCAGGATGACCCGATGGCGAGCGCAAGCCTGGTCTTTCAGGGCCGGGAGGAGGCCAACCGGCGCGATAACCCTATAAAATATGCCGTCTAGCTGGAGACTGGCGCGCGCAATGCAGATGGACTAATGATTTAATGCATGAATATAGTTGTTTGCGTTAAACAGATACCTGATCCAGCGGCACCGCCTGCAATCGATGAGGCCAATGGCACCCTTGCTAGGAGCGGCAAGCTGGTGATGGACGACTCGGACTCCTACGGGGTGGAGATGGCGTTGCAGCTTGCGGAACAGGCAGGCGGTGGAGAGGTTACCCTGGTATCGATGGCTCCCAATGGGGAGACCTCCGGGCTGCGTACAGCGCTGGCAATGGGTGCAGCTAAAGCCATACTGGTGAGCGATGAAGCTCTGGCTGGGTCGGATGCGCTGGCTACGGCCAAGGTGCTTGCTCGGGCCGTGGGTCGTGTGAAGCCTGATCTGATTGTGGCGGCGACAGAGTCGACCGACGGCTACACGGGAACCACTCCCGTACAGCTGGCGGAATTACTGGGATTTCCCTCTATAACCTTCGCCAAGCAGATATCTGTTTCAGATGGCAAGCTGGCCGTACAGCGCCAGACCGAGGTGGGCTATGACGAGGTGGAGTGCCAGCTTCCTGCCGTTGTCACGGTGACTGCAGGAGTCGTGGAGCCGAGGTATCCCTCATTCAAGGGCATCATGGCGGCGAAGTCGAAGCCGGTCGATCAGCTTACCCTTTCTGACCTCGGCTTGGATGCTTCTGAGGTAGGCGCCACCGGTTCCGGGCAGGAAGTACTGTCTGTCGTTGATGCGCCGCAGCGGGCATCTGGCGAGATCATCGTAGATGATGGGGAAGCGCATCAGCGAGTGGTGCAGTTTCTCCAGGAACTCAAGCTGGTCTAGCCGGCGCGGTTTCTGGTGTGGCGTTGAATGAAGTGCCCTTAGTAGCTGTTAGTGGCGGAAGTACGAATTACAGGAATACAAATCAGGATATTGGACATTAGGAGAGCATGATGGCTGTAGGCAGAGTATTGGTTGTCGTGGAGAGCGTGGGTGGGCAGGCGCTTCCGGCCTCACTCGAGTTGTTGACCGAGGCACGGTCCATAGCAGGGAATGTGGACGCTATTGCGTGGGGCGCTGGTGGAGCAGCTTCATTGGCTGGCGAGGTTGGAGGGTATGGGGCGGCGAGGTTGTTCGACGTGGGGGATGTCGGGGATTCGCTGCCTGGCCCTGTTGTAGCGGGCGCAATATCAGGCATTGTGGCCAGTGGAGATGCGCCCGAGGTGATACTGATCCCGACAACCTACGACTGCAGGGATATCGCAGGTCGGCTGTCTGTCAAAATCAATAGGCCGGTTATTACCAATGTGATCGACCTGGAAGCAGGTGACGATGGCATACGGTCTGTGCACAGCCTGTTCGGTGGTACCCAAATTGCCACAGCCAGGTTCACCGGGGACAAGCCGTGGATATTCGTTGTAAGGGCTAAGTCATTTGCGCCCTTGCAGTCGGGTGGTCCTGCTGCAGAGGTGATTCCCGTGCAGCCAGGCGACCTGGATGCTACTGGTGCTGCGACAATCACTTCTCACCACGTCGAATCTCAGACCGGCCCGAAGCTGGATGAGGCGGATGTAGTTGT
Organism: Actinomycetota bacterium; assembly: GCA_023379675.1. Classification (GTDB taxonomy): domain Bacteria; phylum Actinomycetota; class Acidimicrobiia; order Acidimicrobiales; family JAMCPL01; genus JAMCPL01. Next base: position 93,722 of record JAMCPL010000011.1, read on the forward strand.
GTCAGGAGGTAGGGGGTTGGGTACCAAGGAAGCTTACGCCATGGTGGAGGAGTTGGCGGAACTGCTGAAAGGTGCTGCAGGTGCCAGCAGGGCGATTGTCGATGCAGGATGGGTGCCCTATGCCCGTCAGGTTGGCCAGACCGGGAAGACGGTGAAGCCGACGGTCTACATAGCGTGTGGCATATCCGGGGCGACCCAGCACCTTGTGGGCATGAAGGGCGCAAAACACATCATTGCGATCAATAAGGACCAGGAGGCCCCTATATTCTCGGTCGCTGATGTCGGAGTGGTGGGTGATGTGCATCAGGTGATGCCTAAGCTCATAGAAGCCATAAAAGCCTTAGCCTAAGAGCCCTGAACCCCGAGGTATTTTTAATCGCAGTATTGTGCGGCACTGTGAGTTGCAGCGGTTTAGCCCGATCGGTATCGCCAAACTCTGCCAGCCGCTCTCCGCTGCCTAGGTGCTGCCGTTTCTCCAATGTTTTCTGGATCGGCGAGGTGAAGCCTCTGAACATCCATCTTGTAGAACATAAAAGACTACCTAAAAACAATATTACTGGCTAGTTGCTTGCGAGTGCTTGCAATGGCAAGCACTCTATGCTAAAGTGAGATACTAGGCATGCTACGGTGAAACCGGAGCATGTGGTGACAGGACATATGAATTCAATAGGCCATAGCCGCCAAACTCCAGTAATTTGAACGGAGATGCGTGGAGTCGGTAGACGGTCCGTTGAGAAGTGATTGAGAGTGATTGTCCAAGTGGATGATCACGAGTAATAAAGGTGTAAACGCTGTAGATGGACGTTTCATCGGCGATCGTTGATGGCAATTGCATTATGTCTGGTATATAGTTTTAAGTCCATGGAGGATGGTTAAATTGGCCCTGATGTGGAATCGACCGATCGAATGGGATGCAGATGACTGGCGCAAGTTGGCTGCGTGCAAGGATACCGAGCCGGACCTGTTCTTTCCGGTAGGGACGACTGGGTTGGCTGTTGACCAGATCGAAGCAGCTAAGCAGGTCTGTTTCTCTTGTGATGCAATTGAACCGTGTCTTGATTTTGCTATTGCCACCAACCAGGAATCTGGCATATGGGGAGGAACCTCAGAAGAGGAAAGGCATCAGTTGCGCAAGATATGGTTGGCTACCCAATACCAGGACAGCCATCAAGGCAATCATATAACACAAATCTGATTACAGATTAGTGACCAGGGTCCCTGACCAGGGAGTGAGCGCACGCTAGCTCTTCGGCACCGAGACGGGGCGCCCCTTAAAGTCTAACCGGTAGCGACCTGGCCGGGTTCCCGGTAACTGTGATTATCCTGCGGCCACCTCTTCCGGCTAACGCGTGACAGCTTTGCCAGCAAGTTCAGAGCAGCTGGGTCATCCATAATGGACCTTGTTTCGATCACCCCGTCGGACAACGCACCCTCGACAAGCTGTTTACCGGTATCAGTGCGGATTATCAGGAGAGTCCATCCTGGCAGACCCCCTATCCCTCCGGCCGATACATCGGCATGCTCAGCCGAGAAATCAGGGCAGAGCTTGCAGCCGTCCCTTGTCCACTTCTGACCCTCCTTCAGTGGTACTTCGCTGTACGAGCCATCCTCCATCCATACCTGGAAGCGGCCCTTGATATTGATCTTGCTGATTTTGTTACGCATGATGCCATAGCCTGCCTCGAAAAGTTCTGGGTAGATGGAATCGTCAAAAGTCTTCGAACAGAGCAAGCCAATCGAAAGCATCAGCCTTCGCCCCACTTTGCCGGCCTTACGAGCGTTCATTACGGCGGGCATCGAAGCCTGGCAGCCGGTTCCCACTATGGCCAGTCGTTCGTAGCCTGCGGCTACGGCATCGTTGTAAGCAAGAGTATTGGTGGAGTAAGTGTAGCGTGATCCCGACGCGTCCAGTATGCCCTGGCGATCAGTCACGAACGCGGGTAGTGGCTTGGCTGCACCCTTTCCCTGTCCTTGCGTGCTTGCACCTTCTTTGGGTACATGACTGCCGGGACTGGGTGTATTGCTGCCGAGTGTACTGCCGGTGTCCGTACTGCTAGTGTCCGTACTGCCAGTGTCCGTACTGCCGGTGTCCGGTTTGCCACTTACATCGTTTCCAACCGTGGAGGACACGAGCGCTGCGTCTATCATGGAGTGCTCCAGCGCCCAGGCCAGCATGGCAGATACGGCCCCACCATCTTGACCGGCTGCACGGATGTCGTCATCAGTGGCTCGCCCAAGGATCACATCCTGGCTAATGCCATAGACCTCTTCGGCCATGCGCGGTCTCCCGTACATATAGGAGTCCGCCTCTACTTCCCACCCGCGGAAGCGTGGGCATGCCCTGGTGCACAAGGTGCATCCGCGCTGACCGTGGGTACAGCCATCCGCACCGCCATCCTCGTCCACCTTCCAGGGTTTGTATGGGCCTTCCCTGCCGTCATATCGTAGAACATCATGCGGGCAGGCTATCACGCATGCTGCACAGCCAGTGCAGAGACCCGATCTTACGACTTCACCAAGGAGGTGTACCCAGTGTGGTTTATCTGATGGCATATTACAAGGTTAGCGTGCAACGCGCTGCGAGCGCCAGCGGACGACCGATGCGTGGCAATGATGGACCGGTTAACGGTGCGGGCGCGCCATCATGACATACCGGGAACGATCGGGCGAGTGGGCAACCTCGATGCTAGCGAATCCAGCTTGCCTGGCAATCTGTTTCAGAGCGCTAGGAGGGATCAGGAGGTTCGGGGTAGCCTGTGGCTGTCCGCGTCCTGCTTCCTGCACGGTTCCGGGCAGGACCGACTCTCCTGCGCTAATATCCCTTGCCGGAAGATCGGGAGGCGGGGGAAAGGATATGGGCAGATCGGGGATGGAACCGGGGATCATGAGGTGAGATGGGTCGGCAGCCTCCACGAATAAGATGCCTGCCGGCACCAGCGCCTTCCTGCAATCGGAGATCAGCTCGCTCATCTGTTTCACGCTGAAGCGTTCGATTCCCTCCAGTATGGCAATGACTTGCCAGCTTGCGGGTTCCAGCAAAGCGAATGCCTGCCGTAGCTCCCCCAAGTCTATACCAGCTATCGAGTCACTCTCTGTCGATGCGATATTTGTGGCAGGGATGCCCACTCTGGCCAGGTGGTCTAGGATCTGGTTTGATCCTGCTCCGGCTGCCAGGACCGGCATGATCTGCTTGGTGCTTTTTTGCTCGCCTGAATCCTCGTGTGGCTTTCCCGTTGCCTGCAGGTAACCATCCAGATAGTCATCCAGATAGCCTGCACGCCATCCATCTGTCTCCATGCTCATGCCCTGATGAGCGCCGGGGTCTTCGTGAGTTTCCTGTTCTGCAAGCATCAGGAGGACCTGTTGGTCCCATACTGCATGCGCCAGATCGTTCACCTGTCCTACGATGCTGCTCAAGGCGTCCATGCGGCTGTCTAGGTGGTCCACATGGTCGCCCAGGTGGCTGATCCGGTCGGACAGCGCGCTGAGCGCTTTTGAGGCGACCGACGCCAGCGACGCTATCCTGCTACCAGCCGACACATTCTCGCCTGTATCGCTGCTTCCAGTCAACGTTCCCGCGGAAACACCGGTGGGGCTGTATGACGGGGGAGATGGCAGAGGGGAGGCAGGAGTGGTGGGGTCCGACTGGGCAGGGGGAGCAGCATTCCCAACAGGCCTGCTGCTTGCCAGTGGCTTCAATGTATCCACGTGATATGCCCGCTCGGCGTAGCCCGCATTTTCCTCGCTTGACCTGCCACTGACTGGTCTACTGACCAGCGACTGCAGGCGCGAGCGAGCTGCCTGGGCGGCCATTTCCCAGGTGAAGCCGGAGGCTATCCTTGCCCTGCCTGCCTTTCCCTTTTCGGTTGCTCTATCTGGAAATGCGATCACTTCCCTCATGGTTTCCACGAGCGCATCGCCATCTGGTTCCGCCCACCAGAATCCGGCGCTGGACGGCGCCATTCCTTCTATAGATATCGGTCGGATGGAATAGGGCAGCATATAGGCAGAGGAGCTGTCACAGAAGTCCAGGCAGGCACCGTAGCCTGTCACGATTACCGGCAGATCGCAGGCCATGGCCTCAGCTACCGGCAGGCCGAAACCTTCCCCCCGGTACGGGTGGACAAGAACGTTGCATGCCCTGTAGACAGAGGCCACCTCTTCTCTGGTCATATCTCCGTCCAGGATCTCTATGTCAGGTAACGTTGGATCGGCGGCAGCTTGGTGGAAACGGTCATCCATTGTCCCGCCCCTGTACACTGCATCGGACCCAAATGGTTTTACCACCAGACATACATCATCTGCCGGCCTGAAAGCTTTGCAATATGCGTCAAGTAGTATGTCGGCTCCCTTCCTCACTATGGTCCCGCCCAGAAAGAGCAGCTTCGATGTCCGGCGAGTCAACAGCGGGTATTGCGCTCCGGCCGCCGAGAAGGTGGAAGTATCTACCCCGTTGGGCACCACCGCCACACGGTACTCCGGTATCCCGCTTGATATGTAACATTCCCGTACCCAGTTGGTCGGCACCCATACCTCATCCACATGACGCATGATTGGCTCTATCCATGCAGCCGGTATGCCTCCTTGTTCCCAGGGCTGGATCATCACCAGTGGCGACCTAGTATATGTGGGCGTGAAATCGGGGGGCCAGTGGTGACGCACTTCCACATCGTATCCTGCCTTTACCCCGGCGCCTGCCTCCGCACTTGAATCCAGGTGGAAGCCGGCTCTTTCCAATTGCTCTACTGTGTCGGAAGGATAGGGATGCCCATCGGTTGGGGCGAGAGCGAAGCGCAGGTCTCCCGCAGCAGCAAGGGCGCAGATAAGCTCCCTGGATACGGTGGCCAGGCTGTGGCGAGCGTAGAGATCGCCAACCCAGCGGATGGTAAGCTTGCTCAAACTGGTGGAAACGGTGGAGGCTGTATGCATCCAATAATATTACTTCAGGGAATGTCCATTTCAGCCGATACATAACAAGTGGCGTGTTGGCTGGTGTCCAGCACGTGGTTTCGACAGGTATGAGGTCGCGTAGACGATGATTCAACTGACAAGGATAAATGGCGAGAAGATGCTGATCAATGCTGAACTGATAGAGCGTGCCGAAGAAAGGCCTGATACTGTCGTTACCCTTACCGATGGTACCAAGTATGTCGTTTCCGAGTCCATCGCAGAAGTGGAGCAGAAGGTCCAGATGTATAAGGCGGCGATAATGGCGATGGCGCAGAGAATGATGGATGATCCCGGCATGAGGGAAGTGCATTTGCGGTTGCTCTACGGTGAGGAAGGCAACCAGGAGAAGGGTGAGGAAGCTGACATGGATGTGACCAGGGAGACGCAGGATGAATAAGCCCGACAAATTATTGCCGATTATGATTGTAGGTGCGATCATCGTCGTATTTACCGCCACGATCATGGATGGGACGAATCCAATAGTGATGTTCAAACCGGCTCCCATGCTCCTAGTATTCGGTGGTTCCATACTGGCTTCGATCGCCGGCATCATGCGCTCTGATATGAAGGCAGTCAAGGCTGCGGGCAAGAAAATCATGAAGGCGGATCACATCGATCCCCAGAAGGACCTGGATGCCATAGTACATCTCGCGGAGGTGGCGAGGAGAGAAGGGTTGCTGGCACTGGAAAAAGCCGCCTCAGAAGTAGAAGATCCTTTTTTCAAGAAGGGTATCGAGATGACCGTGGATGGCGTGGATCCAGAGGAGATAAGAGAGATCCTCGAAGGTGAGATAGACGGCCTGGAGGACAGGCATAAGCTGGGTACAAAGTTCTTCACTGATCTGGGTGGGTTCTCCCCTACCTTGGGCATCATTGGAACGGTGATCGGCCTGGTTGCCGTACTGGGTAGCCTCACTAATCCGGGGCAACTGGGTCCGAAGATCGCCAGCGCCTTTACCGCTACATTGTGGGGCATACTGATGGCCAATCTGGTATGGTTGCCTATATCCAACAAACTGCAGAGAGCAAGCAGCTTGGAACTTACCAGCAAGAGACTGATACTCGATGGCATCCTGGCTATCCAGGCGGGAAGCAGTCCCAGGATGGTTCAGGCCAGGCTGCAGTGCTATATAGCACCTAAGGACAGGGCAGATGTCAGGGGGGCATCGAAGCAGGAAGAGGCCGCCTGATGCACGCTGATATTCTATCGCCCGCGTATCATAGCTCATGCGCAGGTAGGACCGTCAAGTGGAGTGGAAAGGCGCTTGTGTGAGGATGGCTGGTCACCTCGGAACGGCCTCCAGATGCATTAGGGGTTCTTGGCAATGTACCCGGCGCAAATGGCGTGGCTGCGTGATAGTGGCGGGCAGGAGGGAAGCGGCCTGATATGGCAAAAAGTACCAGACGCAAATCAGGAGGCGAGAGTGGAGGAGGTCATGAAGGTGCGGGAATGATGAGATGGCTGCTTACCTATGCAGACATGATCACGCTCCTGCTCGCTCTTTTTGTCGTGCTTTTCGCAATGTCCACCATCAATGTACGGAAGTTCGAGGCATTGGAGATGGGCTTGAAGCAGACTTTCGACCCGAATCCAGGCGTTCTTACCGGCGCGGCCAAGCTGCTAAAGGAGCCGCAGCTCACCCAGGCTAATGCCAATAACATGTCTTCTCGCGTAAAGAGCGTCGCTCACAATGTGCAGAACCAGGCAGGCGCTACAAATACGGTCACCACACCAGGGACATTGCAACTCTCCGCCATAGCTCAGCGGCTCCAGCAGGCGCTGGCCAAGGCAGGACTTGCCAATCAGGGCATTACGGTCACGACCGAGAAGAGGGGGGTGGTGGTAAAGGTCCTGGATGACCAGGTGTTTTACGGTACTGATCATGCCAGTCTCAATACGGTTGGGATGCGGATGGTGGACGTAGTTGGCTCTGTGTTGCAAGGATTCAACAACAATGTGGTGGTGGAAGGGTATGCTGACAGCCAACCGATCACCGGAGGTCCTTACCCGTCCAACTATGCCCTCTCTGCAATGAGAGCCATCAATGTGCTCGAGCGCCTGGTGCATCATGATTCCATACCGGAGGCAAGACTCTCTGCGCAGGCATTCGGATCGACCCACCCCGCAGCTCCAAACACCACCCCGCAGAACATGGCGCTGAACAGGCGCGTCGACATCGTTATCCTGAACTCCGGACAGGGGAGGTCGTAAGATGGCAGTATCCGTTTCGGGACCGGGCACCCGGCAGTCTACGAGTGCTGCTGGCACACCGAAGGTGCCGGAAGGTGGTGAGGAGAGGCCCAAGAGCAAGAAGATGCTGCTCATCCTGGTAGTGCTCATCCTGGTAGCGCTTGCAGGGGGATATTTTGTAGTGACAAAGGTAGTGATGAAGCCGCCTCCTCATTACGGACCCAACAATCCACCACCCAGCGCAGCGACGTACTCCCTTCCGAGCGAGACGGTCAATCTGTCAGACGGCAGCCTGCTCCAGGTGACGGTGGTTCTGCAGCTTACCACTGTTGCAAGTGCCGTCTCAGTGTCAAAGCTCAACCCGCAGATGGAGAATGCCCTCATCCAGGATTGCGGTACTTGGACCTATAGCCGGTTACTCGCTCCTGGAGGCAAGGCCATGCTCTCATCGCAGCTTTTGCATAGTTTCCAGGCGATACTGAAGCCAGTGGATGGTGGCGAGCAGGTCACCTCGGTGTATTTTACGGCTTTTACCCTTCAGGCCGCCTGAGGAGCGGCTGGCCAATTACCAGATGATTGTTGCCTGATCAAGGCATCTTGAGCCTGCCGCCACCAGGATTCGCGCCGGGGTTTGCGGTACGGTTGGCCTCATTCCCGCTTATCCCGTTCGATCCATTTACATTTGAGCGGTCCGCGTTTGATCCATTACCGTTCATCCCGTTCGACCCCGGAACGCCGTTCTGACCGGCCGCGCCGGCTGCACGGTCGGCGCGCTGATGCAACGCTTCCTCCGCCATGATCTGGCGGCGTGCGTTTTCTTCCTCTATCTGCTTGGCTATGGCAGCTTTTCGTACCTGGTTGGTGTAGGCGGTAATGAGACGCGATAAGATAGAACCCGCCATCCAGCAGGCCACCAAGGCAATCAGGAACCTTACCAGCGCAGACAGAGGACTGATCCCGCCGTCTATGAGTCCGGGCAGCATCGGAGTGCTCACCAGTGTCGCTGCCGCCAGCACCAGTTCCGGATGGCGCACTCTCACAATCGCCGTAACTCCTCGGAACCTGGGAACTCCATGCCGGCAGCTCTCGTGCCGGGAATGTCCCTGCCGGGGACTCCCCTACCAGCAGCCAGTCCCGGATGGTGGGTGTCCTCAGTGAACATGGCGATCCATGGCCTACCTGTTTCAGCTGTTGTCGCCTGTAGCGATTCCGCATGGCATAGCTTCATGGCTGCTTAGTCCCTTGCGTTGCCACAAAGGTCCTGTTTAAAAGGTCTCCTACTACAGTTGCCCATCTTTCAGGACTTGCCCTACCCTCATCCAGCCTGGCTATCGGGATACCGGTGGCAGTAGCCGATGCAGGGCTGATGCTGTGGCGCACCTCGCTAAGCACCAGGGCATCCATACCGCCCAGCGTCTCCGCCCATGCTGCGATCTCCTCCGTCTTGTAGAGCGCCTCGGCTATCCCCCATACCGCCGTGGGCTTCATCGCTGCCAGTACCAGCCGTGCCCAGCTCCTGTTCCCCCCGACAAGTGGCGACACGACCACTACCACAGTGGCTGATCCGTTGCGCCGCCATCCAGGTGCCCGCTCGGCCACCTCCAGAGCCGATCTCGCAGTGAGCGATGCTGGAATCTTGCCAACCGGTCTTACCGACACTACTGGCATGGTGGCCGGATCGAGGCCAAGATCTGTAGCTATTTCTGTAGCAAGTCGCCTGGATCTTTGCAGGTCACCTACGATGGCAAGCAGGCTCCCGGGTAGGGACGGAGGAGGAGGTGCGCTGGGCAACCTGTTGAATGTATCCACCAGCGCTCTGGCGATCCTGGAAGGATCACGGTCACCATTGAGACTCGCAATTTCCCCGCTTTCAAGCAACTGCTCTGGTATGCCTGCCTTTGCCAACATCGAAGTGAGAGTAGGAGGCGGCCCACTGAGCTGGCGGTTCTGGGTCGAGGGGCCGTCCATTGCTTGAGGAGCGATATTGCCGGCGGGCTGATGAGCTGGTGGCGGCCCCGATGGGTCCTGAGACAGCTCCTGCACCGATCCAGGCCAGACCAGATCTGACCCCAGCTCCGGCTGCCTGGCGGGATTCCCCAGTGTATGTCCGCTGCTGTCACTTTCGAAGACGGCGCCCTCGGCAAAGTCGCTGCCATAGCTCTCGCACGGAGTGTCTGAGGTGATGCCTGAAGTGGTCGTATCCATGCCTGCTGGTACGCCCTCCTCCATGACTGGCGATGTATCCATGTCCATATCGTAAGCTACACGCGCAAGCACTTCTGCAAAACCAGGCTGGATGGCTGCACTATCATGATCCACCAGCCGGCCGGGAAGTAGCTTCGATGCCTGGCCAGACGGTGCTCCAGCTGTGCCGGTAGCCGATGTTCCGGCGGATGTACCGGCCTGCGTACCAGCCACGGCCGTAGGAGAGGCTGATATATCCAGCACGTCGTCCATCGCCAAGGTATCGGCCAGAACCGAGGTAGCCGGTGGGCCTTGTACGGTAGATGGTACCTGCGTGCCTACTTGCATCCGCCTGGCGGGCTGACCCGATCTGGAGTCATTTCCCTGTACCGGCTTCCCGTGCTGTGCTGTGCCTGATTGCTGTGCCTGACCGGCATCCTGCATGGAGCGCGCAGGCTTTCCGGTGGCATCGTAACGCTGGTGTTCCTGGGGCCGGGACGCGGCTTTCACGTCGACAGTGAGGCGGAACATCTCCCTCGCGAAAAAGCCGAGCACTCCCCCTTCTCTCGCTCGCTCAGCTTTTACGATCTTGACGAGCGGTCCATGCTCCCGGTGTATCCGTTCGAGCAACGGTTCCAGAGCCGATCCCTCATACTGCTGAAGCTGTGTTGACAACGTTCACCACTCCTATACGTTCTAGCCGGACCTGCGGTCCCACTTCAGCAATAGATAATATCGCAAGCTGGGGAACCGCAGCCTGGAGGAGCTTGCGCAGCGCAGGACGGAGATGAGTTGCGCAGATCAAGACGGGCTCCTTTCCCTGCTGCTCGGCCGCTTCATTGACGGAGCGGACTTCTGCTACGAGCTGTTCTGCAACTCCAGGGTCTATCGCGAGCACGCTTCCCTCGTCGCTTGTGCGTACGGAGTCCACCAGGGCTCGTTCCAGCGACGGATCCAGGGTGATCACTGTAAGCACTCCATCCACGGCATGGCCAGCGGTGATGGCGGGCCCTAGGGCAACCCTGGCGGCCTCTATGAGACCTTCGGAATCCTTGCCCCTTCTTGCCCTTTCGGTAATTGCCTCCACTATCCGTGCGAGATTCCTGATCGGCACGGACTCCTCCAGAAGTCCCGACAGGGTGCGCTGGAGATCTATTAGTGTCACTTGGGCTGAGGACATCTCCTCTACAATCGCTGGATCGGTTGTCCGCAGCAGATCGAGGAGGAACTTGACCTGCTGGGTGGAGAGCAGCCGGCTGGCGAACCTGGCCGCCAGCTCGCCGAGATGAGTGGTGATGACCGACGACCTATCGATTACTGTTGCACCGCCGACCAGTGCCTGCTGCCGTAGTTCCGCTGGCACCCATTTTGCCGGAAGACCAAACACTGGTTCTGTGGTAATGTCCCCCGGCAGGGCAGGCAGTCCATCTCCTATGGCCATGACCTTGCCTGGCGGCGCCAGGCCCTGTGCCACTTCCACCCCATGTACCTTGACGACATAAGTGTCGGGGCTCAGCTCCAGGTTGTCCCTCGTCCTTACCGGTGGGATTATCAGACCGGTGTCCATGGCCAGTTTCTTTCTAAGTGCGCGTACGCGTTCGAGCAGATCGCCGCCGTGTGCAGAATCGACCAGGTCTATCAGATTGACTGCGAGCTCCAGTTCGAGTGGCTCCACCCGCAATTCAGCTGCAATTGATTGCGGGGTGTCAATGGCGGTGCCTGCTTCCTCCGGTTCCGCCTCGGAAGCCTGCACCTCTTCGAAAGCACGGCCAGCCCTTCTGCCCATGAACCACACCACTAAGCCTACTGCCACGAATGGAACGTGCGGGAGTCCGGGAATCAGGCCGATACCGGCAAGGACAATGCCTGCGATACGGATGGCCCTGTGCTGTTTCTGTATCTGAAGAAGCACGTCGGAGCCGAAGTCGTCGTCTTTCGTACTGGCTCTGGTAACGATCAGTCCTGTAGACACCGAAAGCAACAGGGCAGGTATCTGGGAAACGAGCCCATCTCCGACTGACAGGAGGCTATAGGTATGCACAGCCTGGGAGACGGGCATGTGGCGTTCGACCACCCCCACTATGAGACCACCGATCAGATTGATGGCGACGATGACAAGTGCTGCCGTGGCGTCTCCTCTTACAAATTTGCTGGCGCCGTCCATCGACCCATAGAAGTCCGCCTGCTCAGAGATCTCCCGCCGCCTTCGCAACGCCTCCTCCTGATCGATGAGTCCGGCGTTCAGGTCGGCATCGATGGCCATCTGCTTGCCGGGCATTGCATCTAGGGTAAACCTGGCTGTTACTTCGGCAACCCTGCCTGCTCCACTGGTAACCACGACAAACTGGATGATGATGAGGACGAGGAATACGACGAGCCCGATCACGAGGTTGCTTCCGACTACGAATGTTCCGAATGCCTGGATCACCTGGCCTGCATAGGCATGAAGCAGCACCAGGCGGGTGACTGCCACGTTGATGGCCAGCCGGAAGAGCGTGGCGAGGAGGAGGATGGAAGGAAAGACCGAGAAGTCGAGCGGCCTCTTCACATTCATGGTCATGAGCATGATGACCAGTGCTGCAGTGATGTTCAGGCTGATCAGTAAATCCAAGACAAATGTAGGGATAGGTATGACAAGCATGACCACGATGGTGACCACCGCGGCAGGCGCTCCCAGTACCCCTAACTTGCTGTTCTTCACATTTACCCCTGGAACGGTCCTGTAGGTTCTGTCTCCGCAATCGAGGCCGAGCGATTCACGGAACCCGCATACAACTTACTTCTCTGTCTATCTGGTTCTCTTTCCGGCCGTTCCATGGCCATGTATTACGTCATCCTGACGCAACTTTATCAGTCTTTTTATCGGTAAGGTTGGATTTAACCTTTAGTGCTTTCCGGCGGAGGTGGGAGGTGTCTGCCCAGTGGTTACATGCCTGCCAAGGAGGCGTTGGCAAGAGCGGCCAACCGTTCCGAGTGAACGGTATCGTGCTCGTGGGACGACCCCAGCGCAATATATGCATACCGGCATATTATCCTGGACTATACTGTGGAGCGATGCTGGAATGGCCGATGTCAGGAATAGCTACAGTCAGGTGGGATAAGTGCCGATAGTGAACGGTATGAGTATGCAACGGCTGTCCGCGTGCCTTTACGAGGAGAAGGAGGCGCTGGAGGAGTTGCTCTTCAAACTGGAGGAGGAGCAGCTTGTGCTGGCCACCGGTCGCCACCGGTGGCTCCCGCGAGCGACTGCCGAAGTTGAAAATGCCCTGCGTACGCTTGATGCCATGGAACATTCCCGCCACGATGTGATGGTTAGCGTGGCGAAGGAGACCGGGGTGGTGCGGGGGGAGATGGCCACACTGGCGGAGGTGGCCGGTGCGGTAGGTGAGCCTTGGAGCGAGGTGTTGCTGGAAAGCTGCGAGAACATGAGGGCGCTGCTTGGCCAAGTTGCGGAGATGGTTGCAAGCAATAGAGACCTCATCATGAGGGGTCTGGCCTCCACGGCGGAGGCACTGGTGGCCATAGGGGCCAGTGCCGGTATTTCCTATGGCCCTGATGGAGAGAGCAGGACAATCGCCGGCTTGACTCGCCTGCTGGATGCTGCGATATGAGTGACGCCTCTCTCTACACTGCGCTTTCCGGGTTGGAAACGGCTCGCGCAGGGCTGGCCACCACGGCCCAGGACATATCCAATGTGAATACTCCTGGATTCCAGAGGGAAACAGCAGCGGTATCCACCGTAGACAACGGTGGTGTGCTGGGCATAGGTGGTGGGTCTCAGGTGTCGAGTATTGTCCAGGCATCCAACGCCTTCCTGCAAGCCGCTTCGCTACAGGCCGATGCAAGTGTTTCCAATTTGACCGCGGGTCAGCAGGTACTCAGTTCTATACAGGCTGCATTTCCGGAGCCGAGCCAGTATGGCATTTCCGAACAGCTTTCCACTTTCTGGTCGGCCTGGGATGCTGTTGCCCAGAATCCGTCTTCGCAAGCTCCGAGAACAGCATTGATCAGCGACGCACAGAATATAGCCACCTCGCTCAACCAGGCATCGAGTCAGCTCGATACCCTCTCCAGCCAGACCACCACCCAGCTGTCCGCCACTACAGGCCAGGTAAACCAGTTGCTTACCCAGGTGGCAAACCTCAATCAGCAGGTAGTTTCCGTGGGTGGAGGGTCACGGGCTAATTCCCTGGTGGATCAGCGCAACCAGCTGGTGTCCCAGCTTGCTCAGGACATTGGTGCGACGGTACGTACCCAGCCGGACGGTTCCGCTACGGTGTCCGTGGGAGGCGTGACCCTGGTTCAGGGTAATGTGGCGGATACGGTTCAGATCGCTGTCAGTACATCGGGGCAATTCTCGCTTACTTCCACCATGACAGGGGCCACTCTGGACGTTACCAATGGTGCAGCAGCGGGACTGCTGGCTTCGCTCAATACCTATATACCTACTTACCAGGCTAAGATTGACGGTGTCGCCTCGGATCTGGCAAGTACGGTGAATACCCAGCTGGCCAGTGGCTACTACTACGATTCAGCTACATCCGCCTGGGTTTCTGGATCAGGTGCGCCAATGTTCCTGAACAGCTCTACGGGCACCACCAGTGGCGTGACGGCTGCGGGCATAGAGGTCAATCCGGCCATGGTCGCCAACCCGCAGGATATAGCCGCATCGAGCACCAATGTCACGCCCGATGCCACCAACAATGGCGCAAATGCGCAGGCAATGGCCGAACTGTTCAACGCCACGAGCGGCCCGGACAAAGCATACCGATCGCTCATAGAGGACATAGGTTCGCAGGTGCAGGGCACTACGCAGCAGCTCCAGACTCAGACTTCCGTGCAGACGGCGGCGTCGCAGGCGTTGCAGTCCGCCACCGGGGTTTCTACGGATGCAGAGATGGTGAAATCGGTGCAGTACCAGCAGGCGTACCAAGCGGCGGCGAAGGTCATAGCGGTTACGGCAACTGCCATGCAGAGTCTATTGGCGGCAGTATGAGCGTTACGGATTCCATGCAGAGTGGTCCGGGGCAGGGTGGCGCTTTCGAGAGAGGCCTAGGAGCGGCATGAGCGCTATAGGCTACACGCCAAGGATCCTGTCCAGTACGATGATCCAGGACATCACGGCCCAGCAGGGTTCCATCGGCACCCTGGAGGAGCAACTCTCTACCGGGTACAAGATCAATCAGCCGTCAGACAACCCTGCCGAGGCTGCAAACATACTGAGATTGCAGTCGGTATACGCAAGGACACAGCAGTATTCGGCCAATGCAGCGGATGCTCTCGGCTGGTTGTCCACCGGCAATTCCACCATGAACCAGATCAACCAGATTCTCCAGCAGATCCACCAGCTCATGCTCTCGGTTTCCTCGGCCGACCTGGCAGGCCAGCAAGGTGCTCTCAATGGCATTGCCGCTGAGATATCCAATGACCGCCAGGCTCTTGTCAGCCTGGCAAATACCCAGTATAATGGGCAGGCCATCTTTGCTGGTACCGGTACCACAGGGCCTGCATACGGTCCGAACGGCAGCTACTATGGAGGAGGCAATGCTCCGACCCGCACTGTCGCCACCGGTGTGCAGGTGTCCATATCCGTAACGGGACCTGCGCTCTTCGGAACAGGAGCGACCAGCCTTCTGTCAAACAATGCGGCAACCAATGGAGGCGTGCTGGGAGTGCTTGCCCAGACGGTTGCAGACCTGCAGGCAGGCAACGTCAACGCGGTGGAAACCACAGATCTTTCCAATCTGAATACTTCGATCAGTCAGGTGGAAAGCCAAGCCGCCATTCTTGGGGCCAATTACCAGCGTGCCCAGGAGTTCCAGACACAGGCACAGAATGTGCAGTCCGCCATCGACCAGGAACTCTCTTCGGTGCAGGACGTGAATCTTCCAAAGGCCATTACCAACTTGAAATCGATGGAAAATACCTACCAGTCGGCGCTGTGGGCGCTTTCCCAGTCGATCCTGCCGTCGCTTGCCCAGTATGTGGGATGAAGGAGATGATACGTGATGAAGGAGAGTGATTGAATGAGTCAATTTTCCGGTACCCTTCTCCAACATGGGGCAGTGATGGAGGGCCTGTCAGAGGAAGCGGCAATGACCTATACAGGCTACGCAGGTGGTGAAGATCTGCAGTGGCCACTTTTGGTGGAGATTCCGTCGGGCCTGCCCGGGTTCGAGAATGCGAACAGGTTCCTGCTTACGCCACTGGCGGATGGGCTCGAGCCTTTCATGCGGCTTGCTTGCGAGGATGATCAGACGGCCAGCTTTGTGCTGGTTCCGCCGGGAGTGTTCTTCGAGGACTATACGATTGAGATATACGATGAGTACGTCGAGGCCTTGGAACTGGAGGGCCCAGGTGATGTGGTGGTAATGGTGATGGTTACCTTGGCCCAGCCGCCTGCTGAGTGCACGGTGAACCTCTTGGGTCCCATCGTAATCAATCGAAGGAACATGCGAGCATCGCAAGTGGTGCAGTACAAGTCGGACTACCGGGTCGCAGTCCCTATCAGTGCTGTCACGGCTCACTGGAAGGGCTGAGACCCGGTTTCGATATCACATGAATGCCGACTTGGTGGACGGTCAATGCGGATTGAGCCGTTACGTGCCTGCCGGCTCCGGTCCTTCATGTGGCGGCGTTTTTGCTTCCGTAACAGGTGGTTGCGGATCTGCATGTTGGGGATGTTTGCGTGGCGCAGCCGGAGGGCGTTTGACTCCAGCCAGTATCTTCGCCGCTTCTTCCTGTGTAGTTGCTCCGAGGCGAGCCGCTTCCCTGTTGGCTTCGCTGATCGAAAGATAGACTTCGTAGCGATGCACCGCCACTTCAGGAGGAGCCTCTATGCCGATCCGTACCTGATCACGATTGACGGAGAGCACGGTAATCTTTATATCCTGCCCGATAACTATTACTTCTTGGGGCCTTCTGGAAAGCACGAGCACTTCAACACCTTAGCAAATCCACTTGAGGTGGATTGGCGTATGCTCTATTGCTGCATGCCGTATTGTACTTCAGGGTCTGGCATCCAATGAGCATGCCTTCTGATAGAGATTGCCGCGATCTCGCGACCAGTCCTGCAAGTATAGTGATACTGGCATGGAATGCATGGGGCAGTGCGGTATCTGCGTGAAAAGTTGTCGGCAACAATAGATGCCCATCCGCCAGGTATGATACCGGTTCGCGAGGCGGTTACCGGGAGCTATCGGGCCCGCATCATCAGTTCCATGATCTGGCGTACCGATTCCTCGATTGAGAGCTCATGGGTGGGAAGCACCAGGTCGGCATGTGCCGGCGGCTCGTAAGGGGAGTCCATGCCGGTAAGATCCGTCAGCAGGCCCTGTCTGTAGCGGCGGTACAGACCCTTGGGATCGCGCTCCTCGCATATTTCCGGCGGTGCCGATAGGTATACCTCGTAGAATGGTATGCCGGCTTTGCTATGCAGATTCCTTGCATGCACTCGGGCGCCAGCCAGCGGGCTTATGAGCGATACTGTACAGACGGCGCCTCCACCGGCTATTATGCATGCTACCTCCGCCGTCCTACGGATGTTCTCAGCCCTGTCATTGGAGGAGAAGCCCAGATCGCTGCAGAGGCCTTTACGCAGCTGGTCTCCGTCGAGCACGTATGCAATCTTGCTCTTGCTTGCCACCTCGTCTCTCACCTTTCCCGCCAGGGTGGACTTTCCGGATGCCGGGAGGCCTGTCAGCCATATGGTCATTCCATGCACAGGAGATCACTATACACTACGGCCTTGGTATGACCGAACTGCGCTAATCGAGCCGCCTCGAGAAAGTCATGGGTCGAGGGGCATATCTGGATCAAGACCGGGTCTAGGAGCGTGGGACAGAACCTCCGGCTGCTAACCCGGTAACCCTATATCTTGTGATTCCGCCGTAAAACAACTACAATATCTTGTGTTCAATTTATATCGTAGTACGGTTCTGTCCCACGCTCCTAGGCCGGAGACTGGTCTATGTTCCCTGCTTTAGCATGCTGTTGCTTGTTGTATGTCCTGCGCAGGCACCTGCTGGTATAGTAGTGATATGGCAGTGGATATAGCCACCGAGGAAGAGGTACGCCGCATTATAAGGCTTATCGAAACCAACACGGAGATCCGTGAAGCGGTGAGACGCGCCATCTTGACCGACGAGTTGCTGGAGCTACCTGATAAGTTTGCCAAGTTCGTCGAATCCATGAACGAGTTCAGGGCTTCCATGGAACAGTTCAGGGCTTCCATGGAACAGTTCAGGGCTTCCATGGAACAGTTCGTCGAATCCATGAACGAATTCAGGGATGTTACCGAGAAGCGCTTGGACTGTCTGGAAAGTAGGGTGGGACGGCTGGAGGGCGGCCATTTCGAGAACAAGTGGAAAGAGAACGGCACGGCCTATCTGGGAAGCAAGGGGTTTCGCAGGGTGCGTCTCATCGACAAGCACACCCTCGCCAATCTTCTCGACGATGCCGTGGATAGTGGCGTTCTGGATAGTGATAGCGAGAACGACATACTACTTGTGGATGCAGTACACAGCGCAGTCGACAAGAGCTCATCTGCGGCCACGTACATTGCAACCGAGGTATCCGGTCGTGTGCATGCTGAGGACGTGGAAAGGGCGATACGGCGCGCAGCGTCTTTGCAGGCTGCTACAGGTATCAGCAGTATGGCATGTGTTGCGGGAGCATCTATTGACGATATTGCAAGAGCAATGGCCGAAGAGGCTGATGTGATTGTTGTGCTTCCCTCCGAGTGGGACAGACCTCAGGTGGCCTGATTTTCCGGCTTCTCTAGGCGAGTTTGGCGCCAGTTCTGTACCGTACCAAAGGTTAAGTCATGCCGTGGAGGGGGTTGGCCGGTCAGTCATAGAGGAAGTCGGGGAGGTTCGGAGGTTCACAGCATATGCCGGTTCGAGATGCGGTGACGGCTGGAAGCGGAGCTCCCGACGTGTCCGTACAAATATCCAAAATACCCATTTTCATAATATAGCCGCCGCAGCCATGTCGTACTGTCTGAAATCGCCGCTGCATATACCCCCAAATGCCCATTCTCACAGTACAACGCATCAAGATGGAGAGATTACACCGGAAGGGTAAGGCAAAGGCGGGGATCCTTCCATATGCTTGTGGCCTGATTGGCGGTAAGTGAATGGAAGAGGCGATTAAGCGAAGGGTACAGCTGTTCGAGGCCGCTTGTATGCTGCCATCTATGGGTCAAGGTCGGCGGCCTGCTCCAAGCGCCATGCATGATGGTGAGTATCCTGTCATTGATTTGCATCAATGCACTGGACTCGAAATATCCTTTCTGATTGTGCGCATCAGGAGGCAGGAGATCGTCGTTGTCGACAGGAGTAAGTCCGAAGAGGGTCATCGTACCCGTGATGGCGGATGTACTGCTGCGGTGCATACCAGTTACATAGATGAGCGGGCCTTCCATTACTGATTCATATCCACGAAGGACCGTTACCACGGCGTAGCGATGCGGGGCGGCCAGGCCAGGTCGAAATCGGCGGTCTCGAGGGAGAGATTGGGGTTGTAAGCAGGATCACGTGCGGGTATGTGAGCCCAGCGCTCCCGCATCCAGGCTAGTTCCTTCGTAGCGCGTACGCCGCTTTTCCGGCGTGGGCCGGCGACGGTCATCTTTCCCACTCATATAGCCAGTTGGCGTGACTCTCATCTGCGAACATCTCTGCAATAGTAGATGTGAAACCAGCCCAAGATGAGTAGCTTATCTCCTTCGGTGATGGTGCCTCTCCTGCCTCGTGAAGCCCAAGCCAGCGCTTTACCGCTGATACCAGCTCACTTGGCGAAAGCCCGTCGAAATACAACG
>JAMCPL010000012.1 GCA_023379675.1 Actinomycetota bacterium
AAGGCCTCTATGAGTGTGGCGGTTCCGGTGAGCTCTGATCCCACTGCCATACAGAAGTTGGTCTTTACACACGATACGCCGTTCAGGGCATCGTCTGGACCTGTAGGGCTGGGGCTCGACACGGGAGTCAAGGTAGAGCCGTTCCAAGATGCGGCAAAGGTTCCGAGGGGGATGGGGGGGATGGTGGAGACAGTGTTGTAAATAACACCTACCACAGCACAGAAGGTTTGACTTACACACGAGACAAAAGTGGTTTTCGGCGAAAGTTGTTGAAGCTGTTGAGGCGGTTTACCTGCCCATGACCAAGAAGAGCCGTCCCAAATTGTAGCGAAGCCATCCATACAAAAATCAGGACTTGTACATGAAATACTGTTGGTCCCTTCACCACTGCTATACGGATATACCTTTACCTTCCACGACGATCCATTCCACGACCCTATAAAGCTGTCTATTGCACCGTCGTAACCTTCCACCATACAAAAACTCGAAGCCGTACAGGAGACCCCTGTAAGGAAACCTCCGTAGGTGGGATTCGGTGTCGGAGATACATTCCAGTTATTTGTCAACAGTGAGGTATTTATATATACAAGTGTGGTGCTCGGTGCGCCCCAACTGTATGTGTTACCTCCAGATGCCATACAGAAACTCATACTCAAGCAGGACACACTATTTATATATCCCAATAGCGAGCCCCCGGCATCACTAGGCAACCATTGAGTACCCTGTCGGGTAAGGTAAAAGATATTTCCAATTTGGCCACTACCACCCACTACACAGAAACTCGTAGTGACACACGATGTATCTTCAAGTACGACTTCCTGGTTGATACCTGTAACACCTGTTGGATTCCAAGACGAACCATTCCAGGTTGCAGCAAAAGTAAAGTTGTTGCTCGACCCAGGTTCATAGAAATTGACAAAATCGCCCACTGCCATACAGAAACTCGTGTTTATACATGAAACGCCAGTAAAGTTCGCTATTTGAGAATACTGGCCGCCAAGAATCGTCAGTGTCTTCCAAGATGAACCGTTCCAGTAGTTGGCGATATTGCCGGCAACCACCATACAGAAACTCGGGCTTACACATGAAGTCCCAGAAGGCTCCCCGTCGCTGAACTGGTTCCCATAGGACTTCCAGGAGGTACCATTCCAGATATCACCATTGCCATCTGCACAGAAATTCGGGCTTACACATGAAACAGATGTAATCGCGTATGATGATTGTGGAGTCTTGATGAGTCTCCAGGAAGAGCCACTCCATATCTCGGCAAAGCCACCTATCGAGTTTACTGAAGATGATGAAACGTTGTAGATTCCACCTACTGCCATACAGAAGGTGGTAGACGTACATGACACTCCAAGAAGCGATCCACCCCCTGGTACACCCCCTGGTGGGTTTGGTCTGGGTACCAGCTTCCAGGTGGAGCCATTCCAGAGTTCTGTGAGAGTACCGGAATCCAGGCCCAGTGTACCTACCGCCATGCAAAATGTCGTTGTAACACACGATATGCCATTTAGCGCCTCATATGTATTGTCGGGGTTGGGAGTAGGTAGTATCTTCCAAGAAGGTGACTCAGATACAACAGATGATCTCATAGGAACAAAGCGGCCAGATGAATACGTCGCAAGGGAATCTGGCTGTATTTCCGGGAGAAAAGCACTTATGGCAACAAGTGCTACAGCGAGAAGGACAACCATCCTGGCTGTAATTCTGTGGATAGCCTTTAAGCCAATCTTAGACATCTTATCCATCCTCTGTAACTGCCATCACATTAATACCAGCTTAGCTTCCATGGGGATCAGCACTGAACCACCCTGTCACTCCTATAGCATAAGCGATTGCACCTGGGGTGGGATCGCTGTTTTTCCACCCTGCTTGTTCGTGAGAACGTACAACGTAGTCGAAAACACTTTACGGCGTGACACCACAACACTTAGTATAAAACTTAACCAAGTTAATGTCAATTACTTAAAAATAAAATCTGTGACACTGTTTGGGTCACTGCAATTACTTTCTGTGATGCTCGGTTATTATCACGCGAATTGAGCAACCTGGAGGTTAAGTGGATAGCAGGGCTACCACAAAGCTCCTGAGCACCAGCCATGAGCAGGTCTGATTCGAGGATACTTACATCCGACCCTCTCTGATTACTACAGTATCGGGGATGAGAGATGCAGGACCAACTGCTACCCGGGTGTATCCGATCCTGCCAGATGAGCATACTGCTTCGACGCTGAGTTCAATGAGCATCACTGGCTCAGGCACCCACCTCGTCGACGAGACGATGCGTTATGTCGTCGTTGAGGCAAGCGCACTAATCGGATTTGGTGCTTACGCATTTGCCTGCAAGTCGCTTAATACCTTCCTTGGCTGCTCTGCTGACCAGCACTTCCATAGGCTCCGCTTAGTCACTAACAACCAGCGTTTCTGTGTGCCACTACAAGGACGGCACAAAAACCTTGCTTCTCGTGTTCTTGGCCTGATACTTACGAGACAAGCAAGCAATAAAGTACTAATTCTGCCGATCGTATCATTGCGATACCATCTGGGTAATCCATCTACGTAAAGATAGGTCTCTAACCGATCCTATCCTCATTTGTCGATGGAAACTTCGCCTGGCTGTTGGTAGTTTGATTTGGTCTGATTCGACATGGTATGGTATCATTGTGTATACAGGCATCTGCGGGAAGAGAGATGATCTTCATTGGATGTGTTCACGTCCATTTACACCCATTCACAACTTTGGCCAGAATACCCGTTATTGCTACGGTAGTTGCTATACAAATTGCTAAAGTACCAGGTAGATACGTATATAGGTTCTCCAACAAATGGGGTCCACTTCAACCCTCTGTCACATTGCACTCCACTGCAAGCTTGAGCTAGATCAATCAGTTTTATCCGTAGAGACAAATACAGCATCTCTGTTTTCACAGGAAAGTTGAGCTTCACGAGTAATCTCTCGTCCGACGACAACCGCCATGGTCCTTGAGCCTGTACAGCCAAGTAAATCTGCACCTCTTTTTGCCCGAGTTACATCGTCTGTTCCGACGGTGGATGATACTTCGACTACGCCGTATATCTTGCTGGATGTCTTGTTCCGTTCTTTCCCCACTACTACAGCGTCAGCCTTGAAGAGCCTCTTTCTTGCCTCATTCTGCATGCTCTGTTCGGCTTTTGCTATCAACTGATCAATCTCTTTTTTGGAAATGAGCTTCGCACTGTCTATGTATTCGTAAAGTATGTTTTCCACATTGTCCCTGAAGTTGATCTCCTGGAGCTCGCCATCCATCCTGTCCAGACGTTTCCCCTGACTGTTCACTGTCTTTGAATTCTCTGCAATGGCCTTTGAATTCTCTGCAATGGCCTTTGAATTCTCTGCAATGGCCTTTGAATTCTCTGCAATGGCCTTTGAATTCTCTGTTGTAGCCTTTTCCAAGGCATCCAACCTCTTCTCTGTCGATATGCGGAATGCCTCCACCGATATGCGGAATGCCTCCACCGAATCGGCCAACCTATTCACTATCGCAGGAAGACTACGAATTTCATCGTCAAGAACGATGGCGCGCATCTCCTCCGCCAGGGCGGGATCTGATCTCATCTGCCTGATGATCTCCAGAGTATCCATGCACACAGCATAGCACTCCGGCCATCCACGGTACCTGTCAAGTTGGTTGTCATGTTTTTCTCTACGCCACCTTCCGTTTTCCAGTCCTACCTCCATTCATTTTTGTCGTCGAGATTGGATCCCAGTCTCTCGTCACTCCACGGATCCATCTCTCTGAGTTCGCGTCCTTCGCCTGCTCGTATAGCCGCCAGCGATTTGCCAGGATTGCAATATCCAATCCAGCATGGACTCATCCGGCGTGACATATTTGATGCCGGAATGGCGGTGAAAGTGATTATATCCTTCAACAAATTCATATACCCACCTCCTCGCTTCCTCGAGGTCGGCAAAACCGCCGTAGGGATAGGCCGGGCAGTACTTCACCGTCTTGAAAACCGCCTCTATGTGGGCATTATCGTTACTTTAACCGGCTAATCCGACCTCGTTCCGGAGGAACTCCATAATCCTCATGGTGTTCAACTGGACTTACGTTGCCGGCGACGGGCGCTCTCCAGACGGCGGAGTTGCTCCTCGTGGTGTCGAACCCGCTCGGCCAGTGCTTCAATTGCGATTCGCAGGTGGCCAATCTCAGAGGCAAGTCCGGTCATCGTCCGAGGGTCATGGCTGTGTAATCGGTACTCTTCGACCAGGGTGCGAAGCGTCTGATCCCGGTAGAGGCTCGTGCGGCTGATGCCGGCCGTGGCGGCAACGCTGGTAAAGGTCACGGGCGTACCTCGTTGCAGCAGTTCTGCACACGCCTGCTCAACTTTGGCTAACGTTTCCATTGAGGTCATTCCCCCACATCCCCGGCTAGGAGCGTGTCGAGGCGGGCAATGAGACGCCGATGGCGGTCTGCCTCGCCTGTTCAGCCGCGTGCCTCAGCATCGACAATGAGCGTCTCAGCATCGATCCGCTGAGCTGCGAGAATCGGGCCACTGGCGGCCTCGGTGCGGAAGTTGGGGCAGTGCTCGCAGATGTTGGCATAGGGACACGATCCCTGGGCTGGAGTGCGCAGGCAGTATCCACTGGCGAGACGTGCCTTGATCGCCGACGCATCGTGCCAGTCACCACCCCCGGTGACCGGGATCCGAAGGCGTCCAGCGTCAGTGGCCCGATGCGGGCCTTGGCCAGGTCGAGTGCACGTTCGTACTCGGCTCGCACCGTGGTGTCGAAGAGCCGACCGTAACGGAGGCTCATCGTCGCCGAGATGTGCCCGAGCAGGGCCATGAGCGCCTGGAGGGACGCCCCGGCGTTCACCATGGTAGTGGCATACGTGTGCCGGAGCTGGTGAGGCGTTACATGCCCGATGCCTGCCGTTGCTGCGGCTCGATTGAGTTCGACGCGTAGCGCTTGTTGGGCGAGCCTTCGCCCGTGGTGGGTGAAGAGGAACTGGGCGGTCCGGCCATAGCGAGGGTGTGGAAGTGGCCGACCATCAGAGCGGATGGCGGCTATCCGGTCGATAAGGGTGACGGTTTCGTCGTCGAGAGGGACCATCCGCTCGGTATCCAACTTGCCCAAGGGAACCTTGAGCCATGCTCCGTTGCCAGGGACCTCATGAACGCAGTCGAGCTCTAGGTCAAGCAGCTCCCCGATACGAAGCCCGCAGGCCCGGGCCAACAGCAGCGCATCGGCAGCGAGCCGGAGCTCGGAACGGGCGAGCGCCTCCCCAAGACGTCGGTCCGCATCGACGGGCAGGTGGCGAGGGAGTGACTTGGGCAGATGTGGAATGTCGGAGCGGAACACGAGGCGGCATCAAGCGGGACACGACGCTTTTTGGAGCATTTGCCCATGACGCGTAACCATCGACCACCGATGTCCACGTCACTGACATCAAGGGCCAGTACTTCGCCAGCACGCAGTCCACAGAACACCATCAATCCAGCGATGGCCCAATCCCGCCACGTTCGGAGGCTTTTCACCAAGGTCATGGCCTCGGCGTGGCTCAAAGCGCGTGGAAGACGCTGCGACTCTCGAAGCCGCAGAGCCGATCGCTGTCTCGGCCGACGGGCTACGTGGGCAAGTAATCCGTTGCGTTCGCCAACGGACAGCCGCCTTGTCTCTCTCCCTCGCGGCACCGGGTTCTTTACCTCAGGGTCACGCATGCAACGAAACCCGAACAGTCCCGAGATCGCTGCCAGCCGGTTGTTGATCGTCGCCGACGCGTAACCATCCAGGCGGCGTCCGTCAATGCCAACCACATTGGGTCCAGGGCGTCCAGGCACCGTCGCCTTGCGGCATGCGGCAAGATACCGGAGCAGCACATCGGTCGTCACGGCCTCAAGATCGATGTCCTCAGTCGTCATCCATCGGCAGAACGCCAGCAGTGAAAAGCCGTAGACGCGGACAGTTTGGGATGAATAGTTCCGGTCCGACAAGTAACTCAGATAGTCGTTCACCAGCCTGAACCGGTCGGCCTCAGCGCCGGTCAGTTGCCAGCCATCCGATAATTTATCAAGGCGAAGATCCACATCGGTGATCATAGCATCCGTAACGCAACCTGCAACCTACGGCAAGCATCTTGTGGTCATTTCCCGTCCAACTGGATGAGAGCCTGACGCCCAGACTCATGGTATTAGCCGGTAAATAGATACCTATTGGATATGTCGAGCGATTGCCTTGGCGCGGCACGACGATCAGTCCGTGTCTTGGTCGCTTCGGCCGGTTGGCTGCGGAGAAGCGCAGGAGGTCACCCGTAAGGTCAATCTGCCGGTGGCGTTCCCCTATATCTGACGTCTACGGATTCCCCTCCAGGTAAACCTTCCGAGTGCCACGATTGCCAGTACGACCAGAAGCCCAAATATAATACTGCCGCTGGCAGACAGAAGCCCTTCGACACCTCCCACAAAGCCACCTACAGCTTCATGAAGAGCCTTGACAATACCGCCGGCAGGTCGCGGTGCGGAAGATGTCTCCACCTCGGTCACCGATACCGACAGCGTCGAGTAGGTGGTTTCCGAAGTCATTACCTGGAGTTGTCCCTGCAGTTGCTGTATTTGGGAATCGACATTATTGAGCTGGGACTGGACCGCCAGAATATCGCTTACGCTGGTGGCCCTAGTCATAATCGTAAGGTACTGCTGCTTGCTTGCCTGCAAAGCGCTGATCTGCTCCTGCAAGTTTACATACTGCGCAGTGACGTCAGTGGCATTGGTGGTCACCGAATTTACCTTGCCAAGGCTGGAAACCTGCTTGAGAACCATATCGAAGCTGCCCACGGGTACCTGCAGGGTCACGTTGCCACTCGGAGTCTCTCCAGACCCAGTCGAGGCTTGTGATGACGATACAAATCCTCCGTTGCCGGTTGCCAGAGCCGTAAGCCTGGAAATCGTTGCATCCAGCTTGCCCTTTCCCACCACTAGATCGAGCGATCCGGTCTGCTCGATCCTCGCGGGCTTGCCTACAGTTGAGGGCAACGCCGAGGATTGACTTGGCGTGGATCGACCGGAGGCGCTGTTGGCGCCATAAAAGTGCGCGGCACCATTGGATGGCGCACTGGCGGCACGTGCGACAGATCCGGCTTGCGTGCTCTCTCGTTTAGCCAGGAAGGTAGGCACAGCAGCAAGTCTCAGCGCCAGCACTGCAAGTAGAGCTGCAGCAATTCCTCCGGCCAGCGCAATGGACCTGCGCCGATGTCGTCCACTTCGAACCGGTCCGTTCAGGGATTCTTCAAACTCCGGTTCCTCCTGCCCGAATTCCTCCGAATGCATCTCTTCGGGTTCACGCCATCCAGAATAATGTTCTGCCTGTGATGCGGTCACCGTTTCCCTTGCGCGCTCAAGATCTCCACCGTCTGCCCCTGCTGACTCCTGCTCGCCGGCCATCCCACCTACAGGTTCCCTTATCGCGGCGAGAATCCTGTCAAGGGAACCTTCTGGCACATCGATGTCCGTCGCGAGATCTGCAAGGGCATCCCGGATGAGCTGTTCGTCCATCATGGTCATTGAATCTTCTCCTTTGCAGAAATCCGCTCCCCTACGGCCAGCATCTGTATCTGGGGATGTTCAGCAAGCCGCTTACGTGCCTCATGCAGCCGTGATTTCACGGTTCCCTGCCTACGCTGGATTGCCAAAGCTATTTCAGCCTCACTCAGGCCGGCATAGTATCGTAATATGATAGGTATCCTCAGCTGCAGCGGAAGGCTCATCAGCGCTGCATGTACCGAGCGCCTCGTCTCGGATGCTGTGGCCTCTATGTCCGGAAGCCCTACCTTGGTAGTCAGGTGTTCAAGCAGGCCATCGCCTGCACGACGATCACGATTTGGGATCTCCCTGCGCAGTTTGGAGAAGCAGGCATTGACCACCACCCTATACAGCCATGCCTGGATATTGGACACTTCCGTAAGGGTTGTACGGAATCGCCACGCTCGTAGAAAAGCTTCTTGTACGGACTCCTCGGCATCGGACTGGTTCCCCAGTATCAGGCAAGCCGTGCGAAAGGCTGGAGCGTATGACTCTCTAATACAGATCTCCAACTCAAGGTCCTTGCCGTCCACGTCTCGTTTGACAAGCCCCGTAATTGCACCTGGTACAAACTTCATACTTTTCATACTATAAATGACGCACGACGCTCCAAAAAGGTTCACTACTGATATAAGTGGTCAATCACACGCGTTGACCGCCATTAACCACAGTTCCTTCTCTTGTCATGCCTCTGGCCGGTCATCATTGGCCAAACCGGCGCGCATTGCGATCCCTTGTTCCAGGGTTCCCCTTGCTATGTCCACCTGGTTGCGGTCCGGTCCGTGCCCGTCGCCAGGTGTTTACAGGATTGCAGAGAGACTGCCAAGACGAGGATGGCCCAGCAGGGTGCCAGGCACACCCCGTATATCTGCTCTAATACAAATATAAGATAAAGTGCATTGTGACAAAATGCCCTATCGAGAGAGAGAGAGAGTATGATTACATCATGGTGCGAAGGGTATGGCATTCGCCGGAAGACAGCTCCGTCGACCCCCGCGCAGATGCAGCCAGGAGACGTCTACGCGTATAACTGGAGCGGCTCTGGTATTTCCGGAGCGTCGCATCTGAGCATCCAGGCGGCCGGCAGGCCAGGCCAGCCCTCGACCTACAAGCCGCACCCCGCCTGGCATGGTGATCTGGTCGATACTCACACCAACAGCAGGCTGCTCGTTTTCTGGACCCTCAAGCCGTATCTAAGCAGGGCCGAGTTTCATAATATGCATATCTACATGATCCATATCAATCCCACGGATTGACCCAGAAAGGAGGCCGACTCAATGTCCACAGGTATAACCGGGGAATACGGAGTGCAGGAGGCAGGCAAGGAGAAGCGGGCACGAGGTCCGCGCAAACGGCGCCTATGTGTTCAAGTGCCAGTGGTCGCCAAGCGATCACACGAGGGTATACAACTGGTCACTCAGGCTCAACACTACGAGCGGGATATGGCAGGTAGTCTCACCCGAGGCAAGGTGCCGCAACGGGTGTCGGTGGGATCATACGAGACATTCTCTCTGTCGGAGCACGGCATATTGCACTTATGGATCCGTAGAGTAGGAAAACACTGGTCAGTGGCTTGCGAAATGGCCTCTCTCCGTGATATCTTGAGAAAGACACCAGACACCTAGGTGTCTGGTGTCAAACTGCCCACAGCTCAGGAAAAGCTGTTGCATCTGCCGTGATGGTGCAGGTCAGAGGTTCGCGCATTATAGATTATGTGTGTGATCCAGCGAAAACACCAGACACCTAGAACGGGACTTTGGTCTGCTTGATCTCGTTGAGTTCGGGGTGATCGGTAAGTAAGTCGAGGATACGCTGGACGCTCTCGCGAGCCAGCTTGGCATCTCCGCCGGGACGTGTCATGATCCTGGTAAAAGCGGCAACATCTCCCACGATCAACGTAGGTACGCCGAATACCGCATAAGTGTTTACTGCATCTTCGTGTTCCTGCTTGAGTATGCCGTGAGCCTCCCCGTCCGTCACGGCTTCCATCAGGGCTTCTACGTCTATATCTAGGGGCCTGAGCGCTTCCCGGACAACAGCTTCGTCAGTGATGTCTCTGCCGGAATCATGCCGGGCCGCAAAGAGTGCCAGGTGGGCATCGAGGAAGCGATCCGGATATCTCTCCCGCACCATGAGGCCTGCCTCGAGTGCGAGGACATCTTTATGTCTTGATGGAGTATCCCAGATGGCCGCTTCTCCTTCTTCCAGATGGGCCTGGTGTAGCGAGAAAGGCTGGAAGTGCACATCCCACGGGGCGCCATCCTTCAAGGCTGTTACCACATGTTCGTTGGCGTTCCTGGCAAAAGGGCACAGGTAGTCATACGTGATGGAAAATGATTGTCCGTTCATGTAAATGTACAACGCATATGGAGGCGGAATAATTCCTGTAGTCGGCAAGTATGGCAAGATGGCTTACCGATATTGCGGTGATGGTGCGGTTGCGGCCACCGGACATCAGGTTGCTGGTATTGCATGGCTGCTATTCCTGCAACTGACCACTAGGTCAGTATTTTGTAATCATTGATCATATTTGTTCGATAGCGGCTGGCGTAGATGCTATAATACCTTTTGGAACCGGTTCCCGCCACCAGGTTCTAAAGTGAGCGTCATACGGGAACCGCCGCCCGTTGACGCGTCAAGTGAAAGTGCCCCTCGTGGGCACTTTCACGCGTTCTAGGCGTTGCTTGTTCCGGCTACCGTTCCGTTCCGGCTACCATTGTTGAGTATGCCCTCATTGCTTACTCGTCTGGATCTTGCTACCACTAGCGCCGGGGATATTCCTGGTGCTCTTCCATCTCTCATGTCGCTGCCAGCGGGCGGTTCCATTGGCGATATCACAGGCAAGGTGGCGGAAATCCTAAGCAGGGTACGAGAGGGGGGGGATAAGGCACTTATGGAACTGTCCGGGCAATTCGACGGGGTAGTGCCAGCGCAACTCGAGGTTCCTCATGAGATCACAGGTAATGCACTCGCGGCAGTTCCGGCGAAACTGGTGCAGGCACTTACCCTGGTCTATGGCCGCCTGCTTGACTACCACCGCCATGAGGCAGCTGCGGAAGGCATCCACCTAGTGGACTCACGCAGGGATACGGGTACTCCCGGCAATGCTGTCCATCTTGGTGATGTGTACGTGGACGCGGGGATAGAGGTACGTACCTGGCGCAGTCCCGTAGAGAGGGCCGGCATATATGCTCCGGGCGGGAGGGCACGTTACCCTTCCAGTGTTCTCATGTGCGCAGCAGCAGCCAGGAGCGCAGGAGTGGAACACATCGTACTGTGTTCTCCGCCTGGGCATGACGGGTTGCCGGCGCCCGAGACTTTGTCGGCAGCGTCCATTGCAGGTATAGGAGAGATATACGCAGTGGGTGGCGCGCAGGCGATTGCAGCTATGGCTTACGGGACTGAAACTGTCAGGCCGGTCGACGTGATAGCTGGTCCGGGAAACGTCTATGTGTCGGAGGCCAAGCGCCAGGTTGCCGGCATTACGGGTATTCCCAGTGCTTTTGCTGGGCCCTCGGAAGTAGTCGTTATCGCGGATGAATCAGCAAACGCGGAATGGGTGGCCGCTGATCTGGCGGTTCAGGCAGAGCACGGGCCCTATGGCATGTCGTGGCTTGTATCGTGGTCGCTGCCTTTGCTGGAAAGAGTCGAAGAAGCCCTTGGCAGGCTGGTATCGGATTCGCCACGGAGAGCTGATATCGAGGCCACCCTTTCAGGGAATGGCTATTCGATACTGGTAAGTGGCCTGGATGGGGCCGTGGCAGTGTCGAACACGATCGCTCCGGAACACCTGGAAATCCTTAGCGACAATGCTGGCATCGTGGAAGCAATGTTGCCCCGGCTGCGCTCGGCGGGGGCGATATTCATCGGCCCGTATTCGGCGGCAGCCTTCGGGGACTACCTTGCGGGGCCCAACCATGTCCTGCCTACTGCAAGGACGGCTCGGTTTGCATCAGCGCTTGGTGCTCGCGACTTTTCCAAGGTGATGCATTCTGTCCACGTGTCGGCGGGTGCTGCGAGGGAGTTTGCCGGTCCGGTCGCCACCATCGCGGGATTTGAAGGGCTTCCCACCCACGCACTTGCGGTGCAGATGAGGCTCGATGGCGCCCCACTGTCTTGTATTCCAGCTGGCGAATCATCATCGGCCAGCGCTCGCATAAGGGATGATCTGCTTTCCTTTTCCGGTTACTCTTCACCGCAGCCTCGAGTCGAGGTGAAGATCAATGCAAACGAGTATCCCTTTACGGTTCCGGATAAGTGGAAGGAGGAGATCACTAGCCGGATCGCATCGTTGGAGACCAACAGGTATCCGGATCGCCGTGCCGCCGGCCTGAGAGCCGGCTTGGGGGACTGGATAGGTACGGATCCGGGAAACATCTTTATCGGGCGTGGTTCCAACGAGGTGCTCCAATGCCTGTTGCTGGCCTACGGTGGTCATGGTCGTGGTGCACTGGTCTTCGAACCTACCTACCAGATGCACAGCAGGATAGCCGCCATTACCCAGACTTCGGTGCATTCCGTGATGCGGCGGGACAACTTTGACATGGATATGGACCGTGTGCGTGATGCCATCAGGAGCTACAATCCCAACGTGATATTCCTTTGCTCTCCCAACAATCCAACTGGGATGCTGGAGCCGATGGAGGTCGTAGAAGAGGTGCTACGGCTTTCTTCGGGGCTGGTGATACTGGATGCCGCCTACGGGGAATTTGCGTCGGATGCAGTCCTGGACCCAGCGGCGATCAATTGTAAGGGGCGGGAAAGGCTGGTCGTGGTGCGGACCTTCTCCAAGGTGTGGGCGCTTGCTTCCATGCGAATCGGCTACATGATCGCAGATCCGTCCGTGGTGCAGGCATGTGATCTGGTTGCACTGCCGTACCACATTGACTCCATTTCGCAGGAGGTTGGCCTAGTGGTACTCGGACATGTTGGTGAATTGCAGGATCGTGTGAATGCGATCACGCACGAGAGAGATAGAATGTTCGCAAGGTTGGCGGGATTGCCAGTAGCCGTATGGCCATCGCAGGCCAATTTCCTGCTGTTCCGTCCTCTGGACATCGAACCGGCGAAGCTGATGGATGCATTGCTGGCACGTTCCATCCTGATCCGTGATTTCTCTGAAGCTACCGGTTTGGAGGGATGTTTCAGAGTTACCGTCGGCAGCAGAGAGGAGAATGATCGATTTCTTGCTGCATTGGGAGAGACTTTGAATGGTAAGTGATAGAACAGCAAACGACAGGGCAGC
Organism: Actinomycetota bacterium; assembly: GCA_023379675.1. Lineage (GTDB taxonomy): Bacteria > Actinomycetota > Acidimicrobiia > Acidimicrobiales > JAMCPL01 > JAMCPL01. Next base: position 12,809 of record JAMCPL010000012.1, read on the forward strand.
AACCGTTAAGCGGGAAACTTCAGAGACTGCGGTAGCGGCGTCCATCAATCTGGATGGAAGCGGCCGGTCAGAAGTGGCCACCGGCATACCATTTTTTGATCATATGCTCGCACAACTGGGACGGCATTCGTCGTTCGATCTTCATGTCACGGCATCGGGCGATCTCGCAGTCGATACACATCACACAGTGGAGGATGTGGGTATAGCCTTAGGGGAGTCCTTCGCCCAGGCTGCAGGAGCGAAAGCGGGCATGAGGAGGTTCGCCTCTCTGGCTTTGCCTTTGGATGAAGCCCTGGTAGAAGTGGCGCTAGACTTGTCGGGGAGGCCGTATCTCGCCTGGGGTATCTCATTCCCGGTGGACATTCCAGGTATAGGGGAGCCACCGTTTTACCCCCAGCTCGCCGAGGAGTTCTTTCGTGCGTTCGTGACTGCCGCCAAGATTACGGTTCATGTCTGGGCGGAACGATGGAGCAATCCCCACCATGTCCTAGAGGCTTCATTCAAGGCGTTGGCGAGGTGCCTGCATGATGCTACGAAGGTAGAGGGCGATATGGTGCCATCCACAAAAGGGGTGCTGTGATAGCCGTAGTGGACTATGGGATAGGGAATCTGCGGTCAGCGGAAAAAGCACTGCTGAAGGTAGGGGGTGATGCTCGCCTTGTGGCCAATCCACAGGATATTCTTGGTGCTCAGGGAGTGGTGCTTCCGGGTGTTGGGGCTTTCGGTGGGTGCGCACTGGCGCTGGAAGCAAGCGGACTCCGAGATGCTGTGCTGAAGGTGATCGAAGCAGGTACTCCATTCCTGGGTATCTGTGTTGGTTACCAGCTACTGTACGAGAACTCAGAGGAGGACTCCGGCATCGAGGGACTAGGGATACTGAGCGGGAGCGTAAAAAAGCTTGCAGGTGAAGTGAAGCTTCCACAGATGCAGTGGAACCAGTTGAGGAGAGTCCCTGGTAGGGAATCCGCAATGCTTGATGATATTGCTGCGCTGCCCTGGGCATACTTTGTCCACTCGTATGCGCCGGATCCTGTTCCTCATCTTGACAACGTGGTGGCGGTGTGCGACTACGGAGAGGAAGTGGCCGCAGCGATAGAGAAAGATAATGTCTGGGCGACGCAGTTCCATCCCGAAAAGTCAGGAGAGTTCGGGCTGGCGGTGCTCGCCCGTTTTGTCGAAAGATGTCAGGCGTAGACACTATGCGCCTGCATTCATGTCTAGCGGCATGAAGCTATACCCGGCTGTCGACATACATGGCGGGACAGCAGTTCGTCTGTTCAAAGGGGAGTATGCCAAGGTGACCGACTTTGGCGATCCAGTGGAATTGGCACTCGGGTATGTGAGCAGGGGTGCTCGAAGACTGCACGTTGTCGACCTGGATGGTGCTAGGACAGGATCGCCTGCCAATAGAGAGGCGGTGGTCGAGATAACCCGTAAATGTGGTGTGCCGGTGCAGGTGGGTGGCGGCATCCGCACGGCTGATGATGTGGAGTGGATGCTTTCCGCCGGAGTTGCCAGAGCGGTGCTCGGTACCACCGCACTTCTCGATCCTGCCGCCACGATCGAAGTTGCCCGCAGCTTCCCGGGTAGCGTGGCAATCAGTCTCGATTACAAGGGAAATGCTGCCTGCCTCGAAGGCGGTACCCCTTCTCTCTGTGTATCGGGGTGGGAGGAAGATGCTTCGGTGGACTTAAGAGAGGCCGTGGAGATGTACAATGAGGTACCGCTTGCGGCACTGGTGGTAACCGCTATTGATAGGGATGGAACCATGGAGGGGCCTGATACGGTCGGGCTACGCTACGTTCTCGAAGTATCCGGTCATCCGGTGATATTGGCAGGTGGAGTGAGGGATGTGTCAGATCTGAAGGACCTGGCTGCTATCTCGGTAGGGGGTAAAGGAGTGGCGGGAGTGATCTCGGGTCGAGCCATTGCAAATGGGTCTCTATCGCTGGAGGAAGCGGTGAAGGTATGCGAGGAATAGCTATAGCATGAGAACCGTCCGGGTCATTCCATGCCTTGATGTCGCCGAGGGTAGGGTAAAAAAGGGCGTACAGTTCCTTGGCTTGGTGGATGCCGGAGATCCGGTGGCGCTTGCGTTGCGCTACGATGCCGAGGGGGCGGATGAAGTGGTCTTCCTCGACATTACGGCATCTTCGGAGAGGCGCTCCACCATGGTGGATGTGGTGGCACGTGCGGCGGATGTGCTGTTCATCCCTCTTACCGTGGGAGGCGGGATAAGGACGCTCGAAGATGCCAAGAGTATACTGAGAGCCGGCGCCGACAAGGTGACCGTGAATACTGCAGGCATTTCACGCCCCGTATTGATCAGCGAGATCGCTGGCGAGCTAGGGTCGCAGTGTGTAGTCGTTGCAGTGGATGCCAGGCGATCGTCATGGGGATGGGAAGTCTATACCCATGGCGGTAGGAATTCTACCGGTATGGATGTTCTCGAGTGGGTGGACCGAGCCGTAGAGCTTGGGGCAGGAGAGTTGCTCGTGACTTCTATGGACAGGGATGGGACCAAGGAAGGATTCGACCTGGAATTGACAAGCGAGATCACATCACGCGTGGATGTTCCCGTCATAGCTTCAGGAGGTGTCGGTTCGCTCGCGCACTTTGCTCAGGGCGCGCTCGAGGGAGGTGCAGACGGATTGCTCGCTGCCTCGGTATTCCATCGTAAAGAGATAAGCATTGGAGAGGTCAAGGCTTACTTGCTGGCGCGTGGCGTAACTGTTCGTCCGGCATAGAGTTGCTGGTCCGCAATTGTTCAACTAGCTTATCCTGCCGATTCCATCCAGGTAGGTGGCCTTGCCGTAAGGCGTGCAAGCTGGGCAGTGCCGTATGGAGGCTCCCAACCGGTCAGATCGTAAGGTGTGCATGGCCGGTGAGCGGGACCGATTGAGACCAGTGAGCGTTGATATGGAAGGTACTCGTATCCCATCCAAGGCGCAACGCACTGGTAGGTACGGTGTCGGGTACGGCCCATGCCACCACGAGATGGTCAGCTGCTTCACCAGACTGTGTGGTGGTGGATGCGTTACCGTTGGTTTGAAAGTTCTCTTCAGCGCAGGTATGGCCACTGATATTTTCGGAGAATACGCCGATTCCCACACCTACCGGGCCAGTGGCTTTACACCATAGACCAGGTTGTCCCGTATTGCCTACGTGCATGACCGATGGAGAAACAAGCAGTACAACCGGAAATGTAGATACGTTGGGATTGTTGGGCAGGAGGGCGGCTTTTCCCGATGGGGTGGTCTGGACAAAATCTACCACTAAATACACCGATCCTGATGGTATGGGATCAGCTATGGTTTCTCCTATTCCCCTTACGCTGGGCCATCCCAGGGTGTCCAGCTTGATCTGTGCTGACGTGCCTCGAACGACCCTCAGCACCTGGAACGAATAGTGCAGGTTGCCCTGGACGGTGCCCGAAATTGTGCTGCCCCCGGATATTGCACCCGTTGATGTCGACGGAGGTGTCAGGAATCCGTGTGACGTGGAGGAAATCTTAACAGGCGAAGAGCCATGTGAGGACGCATATGACGTGGTGGCTGTTCCGGCTTTCCGTACCGGTGGGTGCGTGGATGCGCTGGAGCTGCATGCCGATGCCGCCAGTGCTACAGTGGCCAAGACCATAGCGCAATATACCGATCGCGGCACCACAAGTGCGTGATGGATGCATCCCCCTTGGTGGATTGAAGACTCTGGTCTTTTGGTTGGAGCGCCATCTATTACGGCATACTTGGCGGCATGCAAATGTTTTGCGGCTACTCCAGCCCATGTTAGCTTGTGGTTGCTCAACTCTCTTCCTCCTGCTAGCCCAGTATTGTTCCCTGCCTGGCTGAAACGAGAATACTATATTTGCGTAATAATTGCTCTGTTTACGCGATTACTGCTCCCGCATCGCTCATTTCATGCATAGCTTGCTCGGAAGTTTCAGGGTTCACCCCCACGCATAGATCGGCAAGCACCCTGACTCCGATGCCCGCCTTTCGTGCGTCGAGCACCGTGGCCCTGACGCAATAGTCCGTAGCGATCCCGGCAACGTCTACCGCTCCGATCTCGTGGTCCGCCAGCCATTGTTCCAGCGGCATGCCAGTGATGACTTCTGCTCCTTCGAAGCCTGAGTAGGCAGGCAGGAAGCGCCCTTTGTCGAATATGGCGTCGAAAAGAATCCCGGAGAGTGCGGATTCGAGTTCCGCTCCGGATGTCCCGATTACGCAGTGCGGAGGCCATGTATCACGATAATCGGGATTGGCGGCGAAATGGCCTTCCGGATTCTCGTGATAGTCACGTGTCGCTATGACATAGTCATATACACCCGTGGTGGTCCGGTGACCCTGTCCAAGGATGCCTGCAAGTCTTTGTGCGACCCCATGCCCTCCTTCCACGGCTAGGGAGCCGCCTTCGCAGAAATCGTTCTGTACGTCTATAACAAGCAGCGCTCTTTTTGGCAACCTTTGCACCGTTATGGCAGCTTGGCCAGGTGATATGTCGCGAGCAACCGAGCCGAACTCTTCGACCGATTGCTGGCATCTCGCACGTGCCTGATCAATATCGTCTTGAAGTACGACTTCGCCATGTACCATCAGTTCGGACTGGAGCGGCCTGGACAAGCCGGCTCGCGTGGTATCCAGTGGCGAGGTACCTATATACTCTCCTATTGCCGTTCCCCGAGCATCATATATGCGTGCTGGATGCTTGCGCCCACCTACCGTGGCCTTTCCTCCCGGGGAGAGCTTTGCCACCGGGATCATCTGACCGTTTGGGTCCTCCACAGCCACGAGCTTGTAGATGAAGTTGGCTGTGGGGTGTCCTGATCCGGTGACAAGCGCTGTGCCAATGCCCAGGGTGTCCACCGGTGCATCGCTCAACTCCTCGATTTTGTACTCATCCAGGTCTCCCGTGCATATAATTTGGGTATTGTGCAGGTGCAGTCCGTCAAGGATCAAGCGCGCCAGTCTTGACTGTTTTGCAAGATCGCCCGAGTCGATTCTTATGGCTCCCAGGCGATCCCCTGCTATTCCGGCCGCTGTCCTGATGGCGTCTTCCATGTCATATGTGTCCACCAGAGCGGTAATAGGTCCGCTGGTCGCTTCCAGTTGTGCCTCGAAGGCTTCTCTCTCGGTAGGAAATGCCAGTGTAAAGGAGTGCGCTGAGGTGCCTGCGGTAGGTATACCGTATCGACGTCCGGCTTCGAGGTTGGCCGTAGCATGGAACCCTCCGATATAAGCAGCTCGTGCGGCGGCAACTGCAGCATATTCGTGAGTACGCCTGGAGCCCATCTCTATGAGCCGGCGATTTCCTGCGGCTAGGCTCATGCGGATGGCAGCGGAAGCTATAGCCGAGTCATGGTTCAGCACGGACAGGACTATGGTTTCCACCAGTTGCGCATCGCCGTAGGTGGCCTCGACGGTAAGTACCGGTGAATCGGCGAAGTAACACTCCCCTTCGGAATAAGCTCTCACTGTTCCAGAGAATCGCCATCCCTTCAGATGTTCTATGGTCTGTTGAGAGACGATGCCCTCTATAGCCTCGAGATCGACATCGACAAACCGAAATCTTTCGAGTAGCTTTACAAGGCGTCCGGTTCCACATAGGATGCCAAAACGCCTTCCAAGAGGTAGTGATCTGGCAAACACCTCGAATATCGCTTTTCTGCCGATTATGCCTGACTTTATTGCTGCATCCAGCATGGTCAGCTCGTAGCGATCAGTCAGCAGTGAAGTGGTATTTTCGCTCGACATATCTAGTTTCAGTGTAGTGCTTCATGCGTGGCCTGGTTTCAACTGGGCATTGCTCGCATCTTACCGGAACAGGTCCGCTTGGGGATGTCTTATTACCTCGTCCTTTATGGAGGAATCACGGAACTTCTCGGACATGAGGCCTCTTACTATTGCTGCCGGGATGCCGGATGACTTGCTCATTACAAGTTCCGCAGCAGAAGCCAACTCGTCCACTAGACATACCTCGGTGGCGACTAGTACCCGACCATTGGCGTCTGGCGTTCCTCTGAGATCAACTATGGCAGATATACCGGCGCATCCTATGGCGATGTCTGTCAACCCGTTTCTCCACGGCCTACCGAATGTATCTGAGATGACTACCCCTACGCTGGCGCCACAAGCAGCCCTGATCCGGTCGCGGATCCGTCGCGCCGATCTGTCAGGGTCAACGGGGAGCAGCACGGCATATCCCTCTTCGACATTGGACAGGTCGACGCCGGAACTGGCACAGATGAATCCGTGATGCGTTTCAGTGATCAGTAGATCGCCCCTACGGCGAAGAATCCTGCGGGCTTCAGATTCGATCAGGCGCTTTTTGGCATCTGGATCGGATGTGTCCAGTGGAACTACGCGGCCCTCCGCTTTGGAGACCACCTTTTGAGTTACCACCACCACATCGTCATCCTGCAGCTGGGAGTGTTCAGCTATTATCCCGCCAAGATCAGATTCCGCTATGATCTCGCCGATTCCGGTAACCGGCAATATGGAGATGTGGGAAGGCGAGTCCGTTCTCGCAACGTCTCTATCCATGACTACCGCGCCGCGCTAGTGATACGGTTTCCAGCGCTGCTTCGATTGCCTTCCGGGCAAGGGCCCTCGATGCATTGATGTCACGCATGATTGTATCAGTCGTTACGCATCGCATTCCGAGGGCCTTGATGTCGTCCTGCAATCCTGCATCCTGGTCATCCATCACGAACGTAGAAGCGATGTCTTTGTATAGTCCTGCTACCCCGGCGGTTGTCGCCGTAACGCCCATTTCCACGAGCAGCCTGTCGGCAGGTCCCTTCAGCGCTTTCCCGGCGATGATCGGTGATATCGCTACGGTCTTGGTTTTCACACCCGCCTCTTTTCCCTGCAGTACCCGCCTCACGTCTTTCAGTGCCAGGATCGGGAATATCGAGAGAAATGGGTTAGAGGGGCATATGACGATTACGTCTGCGCCTTCCAGCGCTTCAAGCACTCCTGGTGCGGCAGCAGCGCTTCCGGCGCCCTGGTATGTGATCTTGCTGACCTCTACTGAATGAGCGAGCTTAACGAAGTATTCTTGAAAGCTAATCACCTCACCGCTTCCTGCCAGGGTGAGACTGGTCTGTACCCTGTCATCGGACATGGGCAAGATGCGTGCCATGATGCCGTGGTGCATGCGAAGGGTTTTAGTTACGGCTGACAGCGACATACCACGGTTGAGCATATCCGTACGCAGCATGTGCGTGGCGATGTCCCTGTCGCCCAGCTGGAACCAGGTATCGCCTCCCAGGCCCGCGAGAGATTCCATCACGGTCCAGCTTTCGCCAGAGAGTCCCCATCCTCTTTCTACGTCAATCAGTCCTGCCAGGGTATAAGTGATCGTATCCAGATCGGGGCTGATATGTAATCCATGCAGCACGGTATCGTCCGCAGTGTTGACGATGGCGGTCACGTTGGACGGATCGACTACCTCCACCATCCCTCTGAGCAGTCGTGCAGCTCCTACACCTCCTGCCAGCGCGGCGATCTTCAAACTGGACAACGCACCGTCTCCATCCGCGCCGACCCGATTACGCGCTGGGGCGCCAGTTGCACCATTACCAGTTGTACTAGTAATGATATTGTCTTTACCGGTCAACTCAGGATGTCCTTCCGTGCGGGTGCGGCTTCCATGTTACTATCAGTACTGTACTCCAGACACACTAGCTGAGGCATGTAGATTATAGATATGTATTTCGAGGAGTGTATTCCTGCACCGACCGGCACCGCCAGTTTACATGAGTGGTCATTTGTGGGTACATCACGAGATGCAACTGTTCAAGTAAGGAGGATATATCCATGAAAGGTGTAATTCTGGCAGGTGGAAGTGGTACCAGGCTATACCCGTTAACGCGGATCACCAACAAGCATCTCCTGCCCATCGGGGACCGTCCCATGGTTGCTTATGCCGTAGAGGCGCTTGTCAAGGCCGGTATTACCGAGCTGATGCTGGTCACCGGCGGTACTCACGCCGGAGAGTTCCTCCGGTTGCTCGGCAATGGCCACGAGTACGGCATAGATCGCCTTGCCTATGCTTACCAGGAACAGGCTGCCGGTATTGCAGATGCGCTCGGGCTCGCCGAGCGCTTTGTGGGAGATGATCTTGTGGCCGTGATGCTTGCCGACAACATCCTGGAGATGTCTCTGCGACCGAGCATAGAAAGGTTTGGCAGCAAGGGATCCGGTGCGCAACTTCTCTTATGGGAGGAACACGAGGTCAACCATCTACAGAGTCTAGGGGTCGCGCAATTCGGGGACAACGATGAAATAGTGCGTATCGTAGAAAAGCCGAGCGATCCGCCGAGCAAATTGGCGGTGACGGGCATCTACCTGTACGACCCCGAGGTGTTCAGGATGGTGCACGATCTCGAACCCTCGGCAAGGGGGGAACTCGAGATCACCGACGTGAACAACTTCTATGTAGAAGCAGGTACGGCTACCTACGACATCTTGGAGGGATTCTGGGGTGACGCAGGGGAGTCCATAGATGCCTACTATGCAGTCAATGATTTCGTTAGGACGCACGGCGCGAACAAGGGCTAACCGGCTCTTCGTCTGCTGCGGCCGCTATGCCACAGTCCATGCACACACTATTATGGGCTTGCAGCCCAAGCTATCGTCTCCTCCTTATGGCGCGCATAGTCCACCTTGCCGTTGGGCGCTCGGCCGACAGACTTAACAAAGCGCACCTTCTTGGGGGCCTTGTAGCTTGCAAGCCTTGACTTTACGGTGGAGATTATGTCCTCTTCGGTGATCAGCGTTCCCGGTTGCAACTCTACTGTAGCGGTTATGGCCTCCCCAAACTTGTCGTCGGGTATGCCGACCACCACCGAATCCTGCACGCCGTCGATGTCCTTGATTACCTCTTCGACCTCTTCGGGGTAAACTTTTTCACCTGCAGTGTTTATGCACATGGAGCCCCTGCCGAGCAAATGGATCGTGCCATCCGCTTCTACGCTGGCGAAATCCCCAGGTATCACGTAACGTATCCCGTTGACGACCTTGAAGGTTGCATTGGTCTTGGCATCATCCTTGTAGTAGCCGAGAGGATTCCTCCCGGGAAGCGCCACCATGCCGGCCTTGCCTGACCCTGGCTGCACTTCGTCGAGAGTATCGGGATCGAGTACCTTGACATTTGCGCCCAGCATGAACTTGGCTGTGTCGCCGGCTTGGTTCCCGCTTGACATGGATGCGCCCATGCCGATGGCTTCCGATGAGGAGAACGCATCAAGTAATATCATATTAGGATGGTACTTTAGCAGACCCTCCTTGGTGTGTTCGCTCCACATGACGCCAGACGATATGATTGCCAGCAGGCTGGTGATGTTATAGCGATCAGGTTCTGCTTCCAACGCCTGGAGGATGGGCTTGGCGAAAGCGTCCCCAACGATGGAAAGGACATTGACCTTTCTCTTCGTAACAGTATCAAGCAGTTCGGTCGGGTCGAAGCTCCTGTTTTGCAGGGTGATGACCGAGCCGGCTTGGGCAAGCATACCGAGTGCGGTGAATGCCCCGGTGCCGTGCATGAGAGGGCAGGCAGGCAGGCATACCGGGCCAGGTCCTTGTATTGCGGCGCGCACGCCGTCCATCCCCTCATCCAGGTTGTATGGCGATATACCTTCGCTTGCAATGCGGTAGAATAGATCATCTTGTCTCCACATGACACCTTTGGGCATTCCGGTGGTTCCGCCAGTGTAGAGAAAGTAGAGGTCGTCACCGCTCCTGCTCCACGGAGCTACGGTCCTGGTATCCATCGAGCACTTGGCGGCTTCCTCGTAAGGTGTTGCCCAGTCCGGGCAAGGTCCTGACCCATCGTCGACGAACAGCCACCCGCGCACCTTTGGAACCTTTGAGCGGATGGATTGTATCCTTTCGGTGAATATACCGTGGAACACGACAGCGGTCGTATCTGCATTGTCCCACAGGTAAACCAGTTCATCTTCATAGTAACGGTAGTTGGTATTGACCGGGATCAATCCTACTTTGAGTACGCCATACACGGATTCCATGTATTCAGAACAGTTGAAGAGGTACTGTGCCACCTTATCCTGATTGCCAAGTCCGAGATCGAGCAGCCACCTTGCTATGCCGTCCGCCCTGTGATCCATCTCGCTCCAGGTGAGCTCATTATTGCCATGCACGAGTGCAGTGGCGGCAGGTACCAGCTCAGCTATTGTCTCCCATATGTCAGCAAAGTTCCAGTTGGTCATTTACATATCATAGGCTGTAAAATGTGATAGACGCCTATCCGGGCGCATTCGAAATGCAAGATAGTGCAAAGTACCTGGCGTAGGCCGTACGCCGTGCAGCGCTAGAGCTTTGGTAATGATCGGTGAGAGTCGGTGGGGAACAGCAATGAGAGGCAGGGTGAACTTGATGGATATCGTACTTCCCGGGGAAGACTACCCCGCGCGCAAGCAATGTAGGGCATGGCTGGCTGAGCATCCCGATCCGAGCCCAAGAGAGTTGGCGGAGAGCGGGTATGTCGCACCACACTGGCCGCGTCCTTGGGGACTTGGTGCGAGCGCTCTGGACCAGCTTGTCATAGATGAAGAGCTCAAGAGAGCATCTGTCCAGCGTCCGCAGAATAGGATAGCCATAGGCTGGGCAGGGCCTACCATTATTTACGCGGGTACCGAGGAGCAAAAGCAGAGGTACTTACTGCCGCTGCTGGCGGGTGAGGAGATCTGGTGCCAGCTGTTCAGCGAACCTGACAGCGGGTCTGATCTTGCCTCACTTTCCACCAAGGCCGTAAGAGACGGGGATGAGTGGATTGTCACCGGCCAGAAGATATGGACCACTTTCGCACATCAGGCCAAGTTTGGCATACTGCTGGCAAGGACTGACCCTGATGCTCCCAAGCACAAAGGTATATCTTATTTTATCTGTCCCATGGACGCACCAGGAGTGAAGATCGAACCGATCGTGGATATGACCGGCCAGCATGCGTTCAATCAGGTATTCCTGGATGAAGTGCATATTCCTGCCAGCAGCTTAGTGGGGGAGGTCAATAAAGGATGGCCGCTGGCCAAGGTGACTCTTGGCAACGAACGGGTGTCACTGTCAGGGGAGGGGGCACTTTGGGGTGATGGTCCCAATGCAGAAGCGCTGGTGGATCTGGTGCGCCGTAGCGGGGCCAGTGTCTCCAGAGTGCTCCGTCACCAGCTGGTCAAAGTGTGGATCGAGGGGGAGATATTAAGGCTCTTGAGGATGCGCCAGCTGGGGGCCACTCTGAGCGGCCAGCAGCCAGGACCGGAGGCCTCAGTGAGAAAGGCTATGGGCGATGTGCACGGCAAGCACCTCATGGATACAGCAAAAGATGTGGCAGGAGCGTACGGGATGCTCGCAGACGCCGGCCCGCTGGAAGCGTTGAAGGGTATGCCCGGGGTGGGTCTGTTACCGGGAGAAGGAGGACTCGCCTGGATCTCGCTGGTTTGGTCGATCGGATACCTCTACTCTTGCGCTCTTACCATAGGCGGAGGTACTACGGAGGTCCAGCATAACATCATTGCAGAGAAGATACTTGGATTGCCCAAGGATATCGACATTCACGCCGGCAAGACTTGAGCGGAGCGTAACCATCCAGTGGATGGTTACGAAAAGAAATGAAGTAAGCACTATGCATATTGATGCCTTCCTGGCTTGCTGTGTGCGCCTGACGGTGCTTACGAGTGGCCGGGAATGGCGCCGTGTGCTTTGCAGGTTGCCTGGATGGAGGTGGGGGTCACCCTTACGGTGAGCCGTTTGCCGCACTGCGGGCAGTAACGGGGAGGGTCCAGTTCAGGCAGGCATCCGCTGCATTTCGTGCTCTCCTTGCCGCATCCGGGACAGTAAGATTCCAGCCTGCCAGCAGGTAGAGCACCTGGGTCATCTGAGATATGCCGGGGCATCCTCGGTCAGATCGCGGAGCCGATAATCCCTACCGGCATTGCCATGTTCTGTAACATTTTGATGTCGTCTGTTGCATCCCGGCCTAAGGTGGTCAGGTAGTTGCCAACGATTAGAGCATTGATACCTCCTGCCAGCCCCATTGCCTGCAGCTCCTGCAGCGTAACCTCCCTGCCTCCGGCGTAGCGTAATACGGTGGTCGGCAACCCGAGACGGAAAATGGCTATCCAGCGTAGGGCATCCCAAGCGGGGACTTTGCTGCGTATCCCTAATGGCGTACCTGGGCGAGGATTCAAAAAATTGATCGGCACATCATCGGGCCCTAGATCTCTCAGCTGGAGCAGCATTTCGAGGCGCTGCTCGCCGGTCTCTCCCAGGCCGAGCAGCACTCCGGAGCAGAGGTCCATTCCATGAGCCTTGATGCGCCTGCAGGTCTCCACCCGCTCTTCCCACGTGTGGCTGGTGACGATGTTGGGGAAGAACGATCGGGCGGTCTCGATATTGTGGTTGTAGCAGCGTACTCCAGCACCGGCCAGCGCAGCGGCCTGGTCGTCGTCGAGCAACCCGGCACTCACGGCAACCTGGAGACCGGTCTCCTCCCTTACCATTGCCACAGCCTCCAGTATCCGGGCGAGAGTGCGCGGATCAGGCCCCTTGACTGCCAGCACCAGGCAGAACTTCGACGCTCCGAGGGATGCAGTTGACCGTGCAGCCTCGCGGACCTCATCCATGTCGAGGAAGGGGGTGGCTTTAACCGGGGAATCATACCGGGCCGATTGGGAGCAGAAGGAACAGTCCTCTGTGCAGCCTCCGGTCTTGGCCGAGATTATCCCTTCCAACTCGACCTCCATACCACAGCGGTCCACGCGTACTTCGTGGGCGATAGCGGCAAGGCCAGCTACATGCTCATCCGGTAGCGCTGCAAGATCTGCCAGTTCCTCAGGGGTAAGGTCCCTCTTCTCGTCGAGAAGGGCCGTCTCGGCTTCTCGTAGAAGTGCTTTTGCATGTGAATTACTGGTGAAATTGTTCATGGTCACTCTCAAAAGCGTAGCATGTATACATGACGTGGGAATTCGAAACAGACCCTGGTTACCAGAGCAAGCTGGATCAGGCCAGGGAACTCGTGGTGGAGGAGATATACCCCCTCGAAACTCTTGACCTGGACTACGATACTTACCTGGAGGCGGTCCGTCCGTTACAGGCCAGGGTCAAGGAGATGGGGCTATGGGCGGCGCACTTGCCGCCGGAGCTTGGCGGTATGGGTTACGGCCAGGTACATCTTGGCCTTCTGAATGAGATCGTCGGCAGGTCCTATCTGGCTCCTGTGGCATTCGGCAACAATGCACCAGATTCCGGTAATGCTGAGCTGATAGCGATCGCCACCGAGCAGACCGGGCGAGTGGACCAGCGGGAACGGTGGCTCCACCCGTTGCTGGAGGGAAAGCTAAGGAGCGGGTTTTCCATGACAGAGCCGGAAAATGCCGGATCGGATCCGACGCTGCTGGAGGCTACGGCAGTGAGGGACGGGGACGAATGGGTGATCAACGGCCACAAGTGGTTCACCACCAATGGCTCCATCGCGGACTTTCTTATCGTGATGTGCGTTACCAATCCGGACGCGGGTCCCTACAACAGATGTTCGATGATTATCGTTCCTGCTGACACGCCAGGCGTGGACATAGTGCGTGATGTGTCCACCATGGAGCATCCCCATGCGGTTACGGGCAGCTTCTGGGGACATACGGAGATCGTCTACACAGATGTCAGGGTGCCTGCCACCAACTTGCTTGGCAAGGAGGGGGATGGCTTCAAGCTTGCTCAGGGGAGGCTTGGTCCTGGCAGGATACATCACGCCATGCGCTGGCTCGGGCAGGCTCAACGCGCCTTTGACATGCTCTGTGAAAGGGCGGTCTCCCGCTACTCGCATGGTTCCTACTTGTCGGATAAGCAGATGGTGCAGGATTTCGTGGCGCAGAGCATGGCTGAAATTACCTCCACTCGACTGCTTACGCTGTATGCTGCCCGGAAGATGGACCTGGAAGGTCCGTCCGGCGCGAGGATGGAGATCGCAATGATCAAGTATCATGGTGCAGCCACGCTCTTCAACGTAGTTGACAGGGCCATCCAGGTGCATGGGGGGCTGGGCTTCTCTTCGGACATGCCGCTGGAGATGATGTACAGGGCGGCTCGTGCCGCGAGAATATACGATGGTGCTGACGAGGTGCATAAGGTGAGTGTGGCGAGACGGGTTTTGCGGCGATACCAGCCGGCGGAGGTGCCCAGCGAGTACATACCGGTTCGCAGGGAGGCAGCTCGCGCAAAGTTTGCCCACCTGCTGGTGGAAGCGAGTGCGGACGACTGAGGATAGTCGCCGGGATATGCTCGCCCTGTTTCGACCGCATCGTGAGCGTAGAAGCGGGCGCGGACGGCTGAGAGCACTTGCCGGTGGAGGATGAGGTAGCGGGAGGCATGTGCTGTGCCCAGCTATCATGATCGTGGTATCGTCCTCAAGACGATGAGGCTGGGGGAGGCCGATAGGATCGTCATCTTCATGACGGAAGAGCATGGCAAGGTGCGTGCGGTGGCCAAGGGGGTGAGGAAGACGACCTCGAAGTTTGGAGGAAGGCTGGAGCCGGTAGGCCATCTCTCCATCATGTGCTGGAAAGGAAGAGATCTAGATATTGTCCAGCAGGTCCAAGTGCTTGATTCGTTCAGGGCCATCAAGGAGGACTACGAGCGACTCAGTCAAGCCGCCGGCATGCTCGAGGCGGTAGACAAGCTCAGCTTGGAGCATCACGCTGACGGGGCGCTCTACAAGATGCTGCTCGGGGCGCTCAAGGTGGTGGAGAGCGGCAATGTGTCCATGGCGAGAGGTGCCTTCTATTTCAAGGCTCTCGCGCTGGAGGGGACAGCGCCTGTGGTACATGCTTGTGCCAACTGTGGTGCGGAGGATGGCTTGGTTGCTTTTGACATCCTTCAAGGAGGCTTACTGTGCAGCAATTGCCGTAGCGGGTCGCCGATTTCCGGTGACGCCATTCTTGCGTTGCGTCTCATACTCGGTGGCGGTCTTTCCCGAGCCCTTTCCGAGACTGGCCCCCAGGCGGCCGAGGAGATTGCTTTGCTGGGGAAGAAGTCTCTCGAGATGTATCTGAATACCAGGCTGAAAGTGGGCTGATCGGCATGGACGCCCGGCGGTTGGGTTGCCTAGGGAGGCCTACACCCCAGACCCAACGAACGATTCATTCATGGATGACGCTGCGCCGTCCGCTCTGGCCCGCTGGCACGGGCAGTCGCGAACGTGAATGGTTACCTTTCGGCCCTGCGCCCCGTCACTCCGCTTCCATCGCCTTACCGGGAGTTGCCTGAGCTGCTACCGCCTCTGTAGCAGCTTCGATCTCTTCCGGGTCGCCCAGATATGTGCTGCTCTTCAAGGACATGTCCTCATCCAGTATGTACCGTCGAGGGATGCCGGTCGGGATGTTGAGGTTTTCGATGGCCTTGTCGTCGATGTTCTCGAGTTGCTTCACCATGGCACGCAATGAGTTGCCATGTGCTACGACGAGCACCGAGCCGTACCGGTATATATCAGGCACGATAGAATCGTAGAAGTACGGCAACATCCTTTGTACGACATCGGCCAGGCACTCGGTCGAGGGCAAGGCCCCCGGTGCTACGTGCTGGTAGCGGGTATCGTGCACAGGGTGGCGTGGATCACTGTATTCAAGAGGCGGAGGCGGCGTGGAGTAGCCGCGCCTCCATGCTTTGACCTGTTCGGCGCCGTAGGTTTCGGCTGATTTCACCTTGTGCTTTCCTTGCAGGTCGCCATAGTGGCGTTCGTTCAGCCTCCAGTGCCTACGGACCGGAATCCAGCAACGTTCCATACTGTCCAGGGCTATGTTGGCGGTACGCACTGATCTGGTGAGGACAGAGGTATGCACGACCATCGGTTCCACCCCGCTGTTCCGCATCGTTCTTCCGGCTGCAGCCGCCTCCGCCTCCCCCTTTTCAGAGAGATCGACATCCGTCCACCCAGTGAAGAGATTCTCGGCGTTCCAGACGGATTCACCGTGCCTGAGAAGTATGAGCTCGTACATGCTGACATACTATCTAATGTGCATCCGGATGGCCAAGCCTGGCAGGCGAGACATCTATGCAATTTCGAGAAATAGTTGATGTATAGTTGATAACAGAAGAGTTGACAATTACCCACTCAAGTTTGCTATAATAAGAATAGTGAATGTTCAATGGATGTGCCACGGACAGTTAAGCCTGGCAGCAACGAAATGAATGGAGGAGTAACAGTATGGCAAAAGCAGTAGGGATAGACCTGGGTACCACCAATTCGGTGGTCAGCGTACTGGAGGCCGGCGACCCGGTCGTCATACCAAACGCCGAGGGCGGAAGGACCACACCGTCCATCGTGGGTTTCGCGAAAAATGGCGAGGTGCTGGTAGGTGAAGTCGCCAAGCGGCAGGTTATCACCAATCCCGATAGGACTATCCGTTCTGTCAAGCGTCAGATGGGTACGACTTGGAGCGTGGAGATAGATGGGAAGAAGTACACTGCTCAGGAGATATCGGCGCGTATCTTGCAGAAGTTGAAGCGTGATGCCGAAGCTTACCTAGGGGACAGCGTTACCCAAGCAGTCATCACCGTACCGGCCTACTTCGACGATGCTCAGCGTACTGCTACCAAAGAGGCAGGCCAGATAGCGGGGCTGGAGGTGCTGCGTATTATCAACGAGCCCACGGCCGCTGCCCTGGCATACGGGCTCGACAAGGAGGGGAAAGATCAGACTGTCCTCGTATTCGATCTAGGAGGGGGGACTTTCGATGTGTCCGTCCTGGAGATCGGCGAGGGGGTGTTCGAGGTCAAATCCACAGCAGGCAACACCAAGCTCGGTGGCGACGACTGGGATCAGCGTGTGATCGATTGGCTTGTCAAGGGATTCAAAGATACTGAAGGCGTGGATCTTTCCAAGGACAAGATGGCATTGCAGCGCCTGAAGGAAGCGGCGGAAAAGGCCAAGATTGAACTGTCTGCTGTACAGGAGACCCAGGTCAACTTGCCGTTCATCACCGCCACATCGGAGGGGCCAAAGCATCTCGACATGAAGTTGACGCGGGCGAAGTTCCAGGAGCTCACCGCCGACCTTGCTGATGCCTGCAAAGGACCCTTTGAGCAGGCGATCACGGATGCCGGCCTGAAGAAGTCTGACATAGAGCACATAATTCTTGTCGGGGGCTCCACCAGGATGCCCGCTATCCAGGATCTGGTGCAGTCGCTTACCGGGAAAGAACCACACAAAGGAGTCAATCCTGACGAAGTGGTTGCGGTGGGCGCCGCCATACAGGCGGGAGTGTTGAAGGGCGATGTCAAAGATATCCTGCTACTGGATGTCACGCCACTTTCGCTTGGCATAGAGACCAAAGGGGGCGTGATGCACCGCCTGATAGAGCGGAACACGACTATACCTACCAAGCGTTCCGAGGTGTTCACTACGGCTGAGGACAACCAGCCATCGGTCGAGATACATGTTCTCCAGGGTGAGCGCGAGATGGCTATGTACAACAAGACGCTGGGCAAGTTCCAGCTTGTGGATCTGCCTCCGGCACCTAGAGGCGTTCCGCAGATAGAGGTTGCTTTCGACATAGACGCCAACGGCATAGTACATGTATCTGCAAAGGATCTGGCGACATCCAAGGAGCAGTCCATGACCATAACCGGGCAGTCCTCTCTTGGCAAGGATGAGATCAACCGTATGGTAAGGGATGCCGAAGCGCATGCGGAGGATGACCGCAGACGTCACGAGGAGGCTGAGATCAGGAACAACTCGGACACTTTGGTGTATCAGACCAGAAAGTTGCTTAGCGAGCAGGGCGACAAATTGCAGGGCGAAGAGCGCGATAATTTGCAGTCGCGGGTGAATGCTCTGGAAGAGGCGCTGAAGGGGTCGGACATAGAGAGGATCAAGGAAACCACAGAGGAGCTGATGAAGGCCAGCCATGGCTTTACCGAGCGTCTTTACGAGGAGGCAACGCAAAGCGCATCGACCGGTTCGGACGGGAACGCCCCACACCAGGACGACAGCGACGAGGTGGTGGATGCCGAAATCGTGGATGAAGGTGGCGCATGAGCCGGCAGGAACCGGATGAGGCACGCCACGCCGGTAGGGAGCAACCGGACAAGGAATCAGACGATATATCGCGTGGCGATATGTCCTTTCTGGTAGGTGTGCCAGGCACGCCAGGCTCTCAAGCTGCGTTCGATGCCGGGCGTCTTCAAGACGGTCTTCAGGGCGAAGGTGCATCTCGTCGGGCATCCGGAGGTCATGGAGCCGGCAGGCAGACCGGCATTGCCGCTTGGGAGACTGCCGGCCGGGGCGGTCAGGGTGGCGATGGCAAAGATGACCTTGACGGTCGGAGCAACATCGATGAGGGCACCACGGGCCAGGATGCTGCGCCTGGAGAGGGTGTGGACGGGATCCAGCTAGGTCAGGACCAGCTGGGCGAGATCCAGGAAGGCCAGGAGGGAGTTGAGAGCGAGGAGGGCCAGGTCTCAGAGATTGAGCAAATTGTACGGGAGCGGGACGAGTACCTTGATCTGGCGCGCCGTACGCAGGCAGACTACGAGAACTACCGTAAACGCATGATGCGCCAGCAGGCCGAGGCTTCTACGCGTTCCGTGCAGGACCTGGTTGCTAAGCTCCTTCCCGTTCTGGATGCTTTCTCGATAGCTCAGATACACATGGGTGACGATCTGGAATTGGATCCGGACACGAAGGCACTGATGCAATCCGGGTCGATGTTGTCCGACATTCTTGCTTCTGAGGGACTGGAACGTATAGATCGAGTGGGGGTCGTGTTCGACCCGAATTTCCATGATGCTATCGAACACGTAGCCGGGCAACCTGGCTCCGAGACAACGGTGGTCGAAGTACTCCGGGCGGGCTATGGCTGGAAGGGCAAGGTGTTACGTCCGGCCATGGTCAGAGTAGTTGGATGAGAGGGCACATCGACAGATGGCTGTGCAGCGAGAATGGTTGGAAAAGGATTACTATAAGACTCTGGGTATATCCAAAGAGGCATCTGAAAAGGATATAACCAGGGCTTACAGAAAGCTGGCCAAGAAGTACCATCCCGATGCCAACCCGGGCTCTGAGGAGATGTTCAAGGAGGTGGCTGCCGCATACGACGTACTCGGCGATACGTCGAAGCGTAAGGAGTATGACCAGGTACGCAAGCTGGCAAATGGAGCCAGGAACCCCTTTGGCACGACATTTGGTAGCCAACGCGGCACTGGATACCGGGTGGAGGACATGGGAGATTTCCACGATATCCTTAGCGATGCACTGGGCGGTATCTTTGGAAAGGGGCGTTCCGGGCAGCGTACCACCGGCGGCCCGCGCAGGGGGATGGATGTCGAAGCTCAGCTTAATCTATCTTTCGAAGATGCTGTCAACGGCATTACGACTGCAGTGAATGTGCCAAGCCAGGAGCCCTGCTCCACATGCCATGGGACAGGTGCAGCCCCTGGCACCAAGCCGGTTGCCTGCAAACGCTGTTCGGGAAAGGGTGTGATCGATGACAACAAGGGGATGTTCTCCCTGTCCAAGATCTGCCCAACCTGTGGAGGCAAGGGAGTCATCGTGGAGCATCCTTGTCCTGCCTGTAACGGCACGGGCAAGGCATCCAGTAGCCGTTCAGTGAATGTGAGGATACCTCCCGGGGTCGAGGACGGCCAGCGTATAGTGGTGAAGGGAAGAGGGTACTCGGGCCATAACAATGGTCCGTCCGGCGATCTCTACGTAAATGTCAGGGTAGCACCTCATGCTCGATTCGGCCGCAGGGGAAGAAACATCACTGTTACAATACCTATTACTTATCCCCAAGCGGTTCTTGGCGCGTCAGTTACGGTACCGACCTTGATGAAGCCGCTAACTCTCAAGATACCACCGAGTACGCAGCCCGGCAGGACATTTAGGGTGAAGGGTTGGGGCGTGCCGGCAAACGGTCATCTGTCTGCGGGCGATCTACTTGTAACCGTGCAGATTCAGGTACCCCGGTCGCTTTCCAGAGAGCAGAAGGCAGCGGTGGAGAACTTGGCGAAAGTGCTTGGCTCTTCGGGAGATGGGAATACCGCTGAAGCTAACGGTTCTCCCGCTGCTGCCGGTATGAAGGGGGGAGCCAATGCGCGTTGAAATAGTGGATTCCCGTTGCAGGAGGTCTGTATATGGCTGATACCAATAGAGCGCTATACGTGATATCTGTCGCTGCTGACTTGGCTGGTGTACATCCCCAGACCTTGAGGATATACGAGCGCAAAGGGCTACTGGATCCGTCACGTACCGGTGGTGGGTCCAGGCGCTACTCGGATGATGATATAGAGCGGTTGCAGCATATACAGGAACTCACCTGCGCGGGGTTGAATCTTCAAGGTGTGCGTAGAGTGCTCGAACTGGAAGTGGAAATCGAGAGGCTCCGAGCCGAACTGGAGAGGACACGTGAAGAAGCCCGTAGCAAGCTGGAACAGGTACGCCGCCATTACTCCAGGGAACTCGTGCCGCTCCAGCAGGCGACCGTGCCGTGGAGAAGGAGGAGGGCGTAGCGGTGACCACGTATTCGAGATGTGTGAATCCAGCGAGTAGAAGGTGGTTATGCCTGTAGATCCGTCAAAGTTCACGCTAAAAGTCAGTTCTGCTCTCGAGAAGGCAATCCAGCTGGCCGGAGCGGAGAGCCATGCAGAAGTTACCCCTGACCATATACTGGCGGCGCTGCTGGCTCAGACTGACGGGGTGACCCTTCCCTTGCTGGCCACCTTGGGTGTGGACAGGCTGAGCCTGGGCAACCAGGTGGCGGCACGCTTGGAGCGCCTAGCCCGGTCTTACGGTTCATCCAGCCCGGCGTTCGGGAAGGAGGCCCAGGAGGTGCTGGACAACGCCGACGAAGCTAGGCGGGAGATGGGCGACGAATACCTCTCGGTGGAGCATTTACTGCTTGCTCTCGTGGGCAATGTGGGCGTATCCCGAGATGCGATGCTGGATGCAATAAGGCAGTTGCGAGGGAGCCACAGGGTCACCTCGCCCAACCCAGAGGAGTCCTACAAGGCGCTGGAACGCTACGGGCGAGATCTCACCCAGCTCGCCAAGGCAGGGAAGCTGGATCCGGTGATAGGGAGAGACGAAGAGATAAGGCGCGTAATCCAGGTGCTCTCCCGGCGTACCAAGAACAATCCCGTCCTGATTGGTGAGCCGGGAGTTGGCAAGACCGCTATTGTCGAAGGATTGGCTTCCAGGGTGGTGGATGGCGACGTACCGGAGTCCCTGCGCAACAAGGTGGTTGTCGCTCTTGATATCGGTGCCATGGTTGCGGGGGCAAAGTATCGGGGTGAGTTCGAGGAGAGATTGAAAGCCGTACTGGAGGAGATCACCGGCTCTGAAGGTCAGGTGGTTACCTTCATTGACGAACTCCACACGATTGTCGGAGCGGGTGCCGCCGAGGGCTCCATGGATGCCGGCAACATGATCAAGCCCATGCTCGCCAGGGGAGAGCTCAGAATGATCGGTGCAACCACTCTCGACGAATACCGGGAACACATTGAGAAGGATGCTGCCCTGGAGAGGAGGTTCCAGCCGGTATACGTGGGGCAGCCATCGGTGGAGGATACTATAGCGATACTCCGTGGCCTGAAAGAGCGCTACGAGGTACATCACGGTGTTCGCATCCAGGATGCAGCACTCGTGGCAGCGGCGATACTTTCGGATCGATACATTGCCGGCAGGTTCCTGCCTGACAAGGCAATTGACTTGATAGATGAAGCCGCCAGCAAGTTGCGTATGGAGATAGACTCAATGCCCACCGAGGTGGACGTTGTCACTAGACGTATGCGCCAGCTGGAGATGGAAAGGGTTGCTCTATCCAAAGAGACAGATCCGGGTTCAGCAGAACGGCTGCGCAAGCTGGAGGACGAGATGGCCAACCTGCGCGAGCAGGCGGACTCCATGACGGCCCAGTGGCAGGCCGAGAAGGAAGCGATATCCTCGATCAGGGACTTGAAGGGGCAACTCGAATCGTTGCGGGGAGATGCTGACAGGGCGGTACGTGATGGCGATCTGACTGCTGCATCGGAGTTGCGCTATGGCAGGATACCGGAGTTGGAGAGGAAGATAGATGAGGCAGGTGTACGTCTGCAGGAGTTGCAGGCACATGGCGCCATGCTCAAAGAAGAGGTGGATCCTGAGGACGTTGCAGAGGTGATCAGCCGCTGGACCGGGATTCCGATTACCAGACTCATGGAAGGGGAGGTAGACAAGCTTGTACGCATGGAAGATGCGCTGCATGAGAGGGTGATAGGCCAGGATGGAGCGGTACGGACTGTATCCAATGCCATCAGGCGTTCCAGGGCGGGGATGTCAGATCCCAACAGGCCTATTGGATCGTTTCTCTTCATGGGTCCTACCGGCGTTGGAAAGACCGAGCTGGCCAGAACGCTTGCAGACTTTCTCTTTGACGACGATAAGGCCATGATCCGCATCGATATGGGTGAGTACCAGGAGAAGCATGCAGTTTCACGGCTAATCGGTTCCCCTCCGGGATATGTGGGTTACGAGGAAGGGGGCCAGTTGACCGAAGTGGTAAGAAGAAGGCCTTATGCAGTAGTATTGCTTGATGAGATAGAAAAGGCCCACCCAGACGTGTTCAACGTGCTGTTGCAGGTCCTTGACGATGGACGTCTCACCGATGGTCAAGGCCGTACCGTAGATTTCACCAATACAGTACTCATAATGACTTCCAACCTGAGAGTCGAGCCGTCCGAGTTCTTCAAGCCGGAGTTTGTCAACCGGATAGACGAGATAGTGCGGTTCAACAGCCTTGAACAGGGGGACCTCCGCCGTATAGTGGACATATATTTAAAGCGCCTGCAGGACAGGCTTGCGGAGCGCGGCCTGGCTATTTCAGTCAGTGACGCGGCCAAGGACCATCTTGCTCGTCGAGGTTATGATCCGGCTTTCGGCGCAAGGCCATTACGGCGCGTTGTCCAGCATGAGCTGGAAGACCCACTTGCTCTGGCGGTGCTCGAGGGGCGTTACAAGGAAGGCGCCATCGTTGGGGTGGATGTTACAGATGGCAATGACGAGCTGGAATTCAGCTGATCAGGCAGGGTATCCGATCAGTATCCGTCGAATGGGTGGCTGGGGTGTCAGAATGGTGGCCCTGCTGCATCTGGCGAGCAGTGGTCCATCTGTGGCTGTCCAGCAGTGATTAGTAGGCGGCCGTGCGCTCAGGAGCAGCGTACTGCAATTGCCTGTGCATTTCACGGGTTGTAGGATTAGATGTTCCATGAATGTATTCGATCAGAGGTCCGGCGGATAAAGGAGGTATTTTGCCCGCAACCGTAGTAGTAGGTGCCCAGTGGGGCGACGAGGGCAAAGGAAAGCTTACCGACCTGCTTGCAGGAGAGATGGACATGGTCGTGCGTTACCAGGGTGGTCACAATGCCGGGCACACAGTGGTGGTGGGCGGGATGCGCTTCGCATTACAACTGGTGCCGAGTGGGGTGTTGTATCCCCACATCACCCCGGTTATCGGCAACGGAGTGGTGGTGGAGCCCTTATCGCTCATAGAGGAATTGGACGGTCTGGCTGCCAGGGGTATTGATACATCCAAGCTGGTGATAAGTGGCAACGCTCACTTGATCATGCCTTATCATCAGGAGATCGATCGCCTTACTGAAAGATATCTTGGCAAGGCTTCTCTCGGTACCACCAAGAGAGGGATAGGGCCTGCCTATGCGGACAAGGCCGCACGGGTGGGACTCAGGGTCCAGGATATGCTTGACGAGAAGATTTTCCGGCAGAAGTTGGATTTGGTTCTCAAGGAGAAGAACGCGCTCCTGGCCAAAGCTTACAACCGGCTACCTCTCGACTTGGACGGGATATGTGACAAGTATCTTGGGGAATATGCGCCAAAGATTGCTCCTATGGTAGGTGACAGCGTAGGGATTGTGCATGAGGCATTGGAGTCGGGGCGCAACGTGTTGCTGGAAGGTGCGCAAGCGACCTTTCTCGATCTCGATCAGGGGACTTACCCCTTTGTCACCTCATCCAATCCGGTTGCGGGGGGTGCATGTACCGGTAGTGGCATAGGCCCGAAGCATGTGGAGCGGATCATTGGTGTGGCAAAGGCGTATGTCACTCGAGTCGGAGCCGGCCCATTCCCAACCGAGTGTTTTGATGATGCCGGGGATGTCCTGGTGGAACGCGGTCACGAATATGGTACGGTCACAGGCAGGAGAAGAAGGGCCGGATGGTTCGATGCCGCTATGATGCGCCAGGCGGTGCGGTTGAACTCGCTCGACGAGATAGCTCTTACAAAGCTTGACGTGCTGGACGCATTTGACAGCCTCAAAGTATGTGTTGCCTACGAGGTCGACGGTGAAAAGTGTCTCTATCCTCCATACCATCAGTCGAAATTGCATCGCGCTATACCTATATATGAGAATCTGAACGGATGGGGCGTTGATCTTTCAAAGGTTACCAGGGTGGAGGATATGCCAAAAGAGGCGTGCGAGTATGTGTCGTTCCTGGCTGAGCAGGTGGGAGTGCCTGTCAGCCTGGTTGGAGTCGGTCCTGCTCGGGATCAGTTTGTGGCATTCCGGCCGTAGTGGTCCTTACCGTGGCGAGCGACTTGTCTGGTAGGCAAGCTATTTTACACTAGCCGTCCTCGTGGTTATCATTGTATGAGATGATACCCCGCTACTCGCTCCCGGAGATGTCCAATCTGTTCTCGGATAGTGCGAGGATGGCGCGTTGGCTGGAAGTGGAATTACTGGCGGTGGAGGGATGGGCATCCATCGGGCGCATCCCGGAAAAGGATGCGTTCGAATTGAGACACCTGGCTCCAGCGGTCGACGAGGAGTTCTGCCAATCAGTTGGTAGGCGTGAACAGGTGACCAATCACGATGTAGCGGCCTTTGTGGACGTGGTTCAGGCAGCAGTGGCTGCACCTTGCGCGTCATGGTTTCATTACGGAATGACTTCTTCCGATGTCGTCGATACTGCGCTGGGCGCAACACTGGTAGAGGCTACTGATCTATTGATTATGGCTCTCCGTGGGTTGAGGGCTGCGCTTGAGAGGAAGTCTATCAAGTACATGCACACCCCGATTGCAGGAAGGACCCATGGGATGTTCGCGGAGCCGACGACATTCGGGGCCAAGCTGGCGTTGCTGTGTTTGCAGGTGGATCGCGATGTGGTACGTTTGAGGAGGGCAAGGGAGAATATTGCTGTAGGTAAGCTGTCGGGCGCAGTAGGTACTTACTCGAATATAGATCCGAGGGTCGAGAGCTACGTGTGCAGCCGATTGGGTCTGGTTCCTGTTCCGGCCAGCCAGGTGGTGGCCAGAGACCGCCATGCCGAAGTCTTGTGGGCGTGCGCGTCGGCTGCAGCTTCCGTGGAAGCCATAGCGACTGAGGTGCGGTTGCTCCATAGGAGCGAGGTAGGGGAGGTGCAGGAGAGCTTCGGATCCGGCCAGAAGGGTTCCTCAGCCATGCCTCATAAGCGCAATCCTATCCTGTCGGAGCGATTGTGCGGTATTGCTCGGGTGCTACGAGGCTATGTCGTTCCCGGGCTGGAGGACATTGCACTCTGGCATGAGAGGGACATTTCGCACAGTTCTGTCGAACGTGTCATTCTCCCGGATGCTTGCCAGCTGGCGTACTATTCGTTTGTAAAGTGTACTGAACTGGTGGAAAATCTCGTTGTGCAGGAACAACGGATGATGGACAACTTGATGAACCGTTCACTGGGTCTTGTGTTCAGCCAGTCGGTGTTGCTTGAATTGGTCGGATCGGGAGTGGAGCGTGACCGGGCTTACCGCATAGTACAACGTGATGCGGCACTGGCTATCGAGAGCGCCAAGCCCTTTCGCGAAGTACTGGAAGATGATGATGAGGTTAACTTGGACGGCGATTCCCTCGATAGGGCTTTTTCGCTGGAGCGGCTGCTCCTGCATGTGGATAGGTTTACCGAGGCGTTGGAGGGCATAAGAGACGACGATGAGAATGATCCGATGACATCCAGTGCTGGAACTGATGCATGAGAAGCCGTGATCTGGAGCTGTTGCAGAGGGGTAAGGTACGGGACATCTACCGGTGCGGTGAAGGACTGTTGCTCATGGTGGCGAGCGACAGGATATCTGCATTCGATGTGATCCTGGATGAAGCAATTCCGGGGAAGGGCCGGGTGCTGACCGCTATGTCGGCCCATTGGATGGAGATGCTACAGGAGGTGGTTCCCAACCACCTGGTTTTCGTAGATCCTGACGATTTCCCACCAGAGGTTCGCCAGCCAGGTGACATCGATTGGGGAAGCGGCCGAGCCATGGTGGTCAGGCAGGCCGACATGCTGCCAGTGGAATGCATAGTCAGAGGTTACCTGGCTGGTTCAGCCTGGAAGGAGTATGTACGGTCAGGGACTGTGCATAAGATGCCGGTTCCTTCCGGCTTGGAGCTGGGTAGCCGGCTGCCCGAGCCTATGTTCACGCCGTCGACCAAGGCAACCAGCGGCCATGATGAAAATATATCCTATGACGAGGCCGCTGGCATTATCGGGCAATCCGTTGCCGCTGAGGTGAGAAGGATCTGTCTCGAGGCCTATGCAATTGCCGCCGCCGCTGCCTCGTCCAAGGGATTCATCGTTGCTGACACGAAGTTCGAGCTAGGTTTCGTGAATGGGCAGCTGGTGCTGGCCGATGAGGCCCTCACGCCTGACTCATCACGGTTCTGGAAGGCCGATGATTGGCGGTCCGGATACGAGTTACCCTCTTATGACAAGCAACCGGTGAGGGATTGGCTGGAGGCTACCGGCTGGGACAAGACTCCTCCTCCTCCACACCTGCCGGTTGATATCGTTGCGGAGACTTCGAAGCGGTACGTGACTGCGTACGAGTCTATTACCGGGAGAGACCTTGACGACTGGTATGGTGGCAGGTAATGCTATTGGATATGTTGGATCTGCTGTGAGGACCTGCATGAGCGTGTTGCCACTTGGAAGCATCCGAGGGGGTAGGTGATGCTGTTCACGGTTACGGTGGAGGTGATGCCGAAAGATTCAGTAGCGGATCCTGAAGGGGCAACTATAGCAAGATCGCTGGATGCTCTTGGCTTTCCGGGGGTAGCGCAGGTAAGGGCAGGGAAGGTATATCAGCTGTCTCTGGAGGTGCCATCGGAAGATGTTGCTCGTAGCACTGCTCAGGATATGGCTGGCAAACTTCTTGCTAATCCGGTCATCGAGTTGGCGACCATCACCACTATTGCAAGGATCGATGTAGCAGGTGTCCGCTAGTGACACCGATACGCCTGGCTTCAGATACCAGGGTACTGGTTGCAAGGACTGATACAGCAGGTATCCAATAGTGACCACTCGTGTAGCGGTTCTGACCTTTCCTGGTACCAATTGCGAGTTCGATACTGTCAAGGCATTGAACCGTATAGGTTGCGACGCGGATCTTGTGTGGCACGATACTCGTCAATTGAACGGTTACGATGTACTCGTGATACCAGGTGGTTTTTCTTATGGTGACTACCTGCGTCCAGGAGCAATAGCCAGGTTCTCTCCCGTGATGCAAGCGGTTGAGGAATTTGCATCTGCAGGTGGGCCTGTTATAGGGATATGCAACGGATTCCAGGTTCTCACAGAAGCGCACCTACTTCCGGGAGCGTTACAGAAGAACATATCATTGAGATTCGTATGCCGTAGCGTTCGAGTAAAGGTGGAAACGGTGCGTTCCTCGTTGACAAGAATGGCGTCGAAGGGACAGGTTCTGTCAATTCCTATAAACCATTTTGAAGGGAACTTTACCTGCGATGACACCACACTCGAGATGCTGGAGGAGGAGGAGCGAGTGGTGTTGCGCTATGAGAACAATCCCAATGGTTCTGTCAATGATATAGCTGGCATATGCAACTCTATGGGCAATGTTGTGGGGATCATGCCGCATCCAGAGCGAGCAAGTGATGAGATGCTGGGTTCTACCGATGGCTTGATCCTGCTCGAATCCCTTTGCAGTGTTTCCAGGTAGTGCTTACCGAAGATCGGTGGGCACGGAGTGATCTACTTTGCGCTGCAGAGTATTTCTAGGCAGGGAATGCCGAAGAGCTAGCGCAACTTACCAAAGGTGTAACCGTGCCTCGCAAGTAGGCACATCTTGCCCACCGTTCTCGGCCGTTCTAGCGTACCCTATTGCTTTTTCCTTCTCTCGATACCGGCCTTCTCGAGTACGGATGGTGATATGCCAGAGGCTCTCCATGTCGAGTAGCTAATGGATTTCCGCTCGGAATATTCCCTGGCCACTTTAATGAAATCAGCTTCAAGGGTGGAAAGCCTATCACCGGATTCCAACTTATTCAGTTCCGCCTGACGGTCAAGTAACTCCTGACGGAGGTGAACTTTCTCCAGGGAATTGGCTCGTCCCATCCTCTGCTGGATCGTGTCGATCCTTCGCTGGATCGATTCAGGGCTGCGACGCCTGCCTCGGCGGGGGCGCTGCTGCTCCAATGCATCCAGATAACGCCGTATTATACTTCCCTGTGTACGTCCCTTTGCCAGTGCATCCTTGTGGTTTGCAGACAATGGTGAACGCCCAATTTTATCTGTCTTAGTCATGAGACCATTATGGTATATATTTTTCAGGATTGCAAGTATACGCAATAATTAGAGAAATATATGGATGATGGCCCACGGCATTTTGCCGCGAGGCATAGCCACCACCATGTAGAAGGTGGCGGGATCGCTTGTCTAGTGCGGTTTCAATGGTCATTCCAACTTCTACGCTCGGGCGACTCAGATTGCACGGGTCAAGTACGGGCCTAGGGGGCCTGGAGCCCTGAGCGCAGCTTGCGGCTGGTAGCCGTGGTTCCTTTGGCAGCGGGCCTGTAGGGCTTTAATTCGATTGCTACAATTCTGCAATTATCGCGGTCGCTGCCCGCCAAGTAAGTTGATCGCTTTTTCTCTATGCTCTTTTCCATGCCTCCTTATGCTTCCTTCCGTTCTCCGTCTTGGGATTCTTCCTCCATCCATTTTTCGTCGAAGAAGCCGGATCCCGGTATCTGGTCACTCCATGGGTCACTCCACAGATCCATCCATGAGACCTGCCAAGACCAGGCAGGAAAATACTCCGTGGGGCAGCCAGTGCTTCAATAGCGCAAAGAGGCTTGCCGTATCAGCGCTGTCTGCTTCTGTACTTACCGGGGTAATGACCGGGGTGCCACGAGGAGTCTCACCTATCCCTGACCGAGAGATATTCGAGGTGGCCGCGGACAACCCGAATACGGTCAATTGCGCATCAGCCGAAGAGCGGCATTTTGACGCGGCTGTCCGTCTTGGACATGAGAGGAGTGGCCAGCACGGTGGCTGCCGCCAGGCTTGCCATGATGATGAATGCGGTGCTGAGGTGCGAGTATGATCCGAATGTCAGCAGCCCTACGACCAGCGGTCCGAGCGCCTGCCCGCCTGTCGAGCCAAGTCCCCATACCAGGGCGTTGCCAGTGGTCGTAGACCGACGAGGCACGTAGTCAGACACCAGTGACAGCAGCAGCGGGAAACCGCTGAAGGTGAAGAAACCGAAGAAAATCAAGGATATGATCGCACCTACTCCGGAGAACGAGATGTAGGTGAGGATCGTAAGAGCTGAGCCGAGGGTGTTGAGCGCCAGTACGATTCGTTTGTCGAAGCGGTCGGCAAGTTGTCCGAATACAGGTTGTCCGACAATGCCCCCGGCAAACATGATGGTTACCGTGTAGCCAAGCTGGGAAGACAAGCCCAGATGCTTTTGGGTGGTCAGGTAGATGGGTACCCATGACACGATGCCTATAAAGGCCATTGATCTAATGAAGGCGATAGCTGTCAGTGCCACAACGCTCTTGGTGAGCATGCTCCTGATCGTCTGGGCACTGCCGTGACTGTTGCCACTCGCATTATCGCCGGTACCACTCCTGGTAGCGGTCTTCTCATGCCCACCATTGCCCGATGCCTTTATGAGAGCAGGCCGCGCGCGGGACAGCGACCCGATTCCGTATGCAATGACGGCTGCCGACAGGATGCCGAAGGCTGCAAAAATGATCACCGTGTTGGCTTTGGAGATAGCGAGTGCAGCTACGATGAAGAACAGTGAGGGGTACAGGGCGCGCCCTAGGCTGCCAAAAGCCCCGTTTACTCCCAATGCCTTTCCTCTCGACTCGGCGCTGAAGGCGAGTTGGATGACCGAGCCGCCGAGCGGGTGATAGAAAGAACTTCCGATGCCAGCAACAAGAGCGGCGGCCAGTGCCAACATGTCGCTGCTTATTCCGGCAGTGGCGGCCAAGGACAGGTAAAACCCGAGCAATCCAAGCGAGAGGATCAGGAGCCCAAATGCAATCATTAGGCCCCTCCTGCCCAATGAATCAGCCACACGTCCGACAATAAGGCCGAATCCGGCTGATGCTACGTAGAATACGGTCAATATTGCTGTCACCAGTACTGCAGATGCACCGTGGCTCTTGGCCAAGATGTCGGCAACCACGGGGATGAAGAAGACCATGCCGTCGTTCATGAAGTGGCCGAGTGAGGTGAAGGCGAGTGTTCTTCCTCTAGAATGGGATGGATCGGTTGTGGCCACTGATACTGCATTCATTGGATTTTCCTCCCGAGGTTCGAGCGTGCGAAGTCGCCACTGCCGGAGTATATGCTGGGAATATATAGATGATCACAATTGTAGTGCTTTCTTTGCATTTCTAGTATCATACACGGCGTGAAGTATTATGCAATCAGTTTGCACAACTAAGTTGCACAACTTTACATAAAATATTTGTAGATCTTGTGTACCCCGGAATAGCTGCCAGAATGGTTCAGAGCTTCTGGTAATGGCCACGGAGTGGTAACGGCATCCACCTCTATCATTTCTGTTGACGAGGTAAGCGCAGCTTTGGCGGTCAAGTAAGGCGCCATGCAGATACACCTTGACGGAGTCACTTCTGTTGACGAGGTAAGCGCATCTTTGGCGGTGGCACTGAAAATCCAGTACGAACTGGTTGTTCGCACTTATCCAGGTAAAATGATTCAATGGTAAGTGTGCTAAGTGTGCAGAAGGTGCAGTTGCAGTACGGTGGTTAGTGCCGTATCCCGGCTTGCCGTGCTGGCGTCAGGCACGGGCACCATCCTGGAGGCAATCACGGGGAGTGGCATCGACGTAGCTGTTGTGATTTGTGATCGTGATTGCCGTGCGCTCCAGGTGGCCAGAGGATTGGGCATAGAAACGGTGCTGCTCAATCGGGATGATTATGGTGGGTACGGGAATGATTTCGACAGGGCAGGGTATACGGGCGCGCTTGTAAGGGTGTTGCAGTCTTACGATACAGATGTGGTGGCCATGGCTGGTTTTGGTACGGTCCTCGCGTCGAGCGCATATGAAGCATATCCCGGGAAAATCCTGAATACTCATCCTGCGCTGCTGCCTGCGTTCCCCGGATGGCATGCCGTGGAGGATGCGCTCAAGGCTGGAGTCAAAGTAACGGGATGCACAGTGCATATAACCACTCCCGAGGTGGATGCCGGCCCTATACTGGCCCAGAGGGCTGTCGATGTCTTGGAGGGTGATACCGCCGAATCGTTGCACGAACGAATCAAGGAGGTTGAGCGTAAGTTGTATCCGTCAGCCATCCGCGCCTTCATGGAGAAAGCTGTAGGATGACGTCAGCGGCGTTCCGGCGTGATCACGGCAGTATGTGTTGGGACAGTAAGTGCAGTGGGCTCAGCCTGCGCAAATAAAATGGAGGTTAGCTTGTATCCTGATAATATATCATCTGCCGATATAGTTGCGATATTTGCCGGTAAGCTTCCGGAAGGCAGGGTACTGGCCGGAGAACTCGCCAGCATCGATTATTCACATGATGAAGCATACGCAGTCACTCCGCAGATGCCCGTAGCCGTGATCCTTCCTCATTCTACCGCCGAGGTTTCAATGGCCATGAAGGTGGCCGGCGAATTGGGTTGCCCAGTCACCCCGAGAGGATCGGGAACGGGACTCGCAGGTGGATGCATCCCTGCTCCTGGTGGAGTGGTGATGTCTATGGAGAAGATGTCCTCGATACTGGAGGTGGATACCGGGAATAATGTTGCCGTGGTGCAGCCGGGCGTTACGCTCAGCGAACTTGATGAGGCGACCGGCAGGTATGGGCTGGCTTACCCGGTGGTCATTGGCGAGAAGGGTGCATCACTTGGCGGTACGGTTGCGACAAATGCCGGAGGGATGCAGGCCGTGAAGTATGGCGTGACGAGGAACCATGTGTTGGGGCTCGAGGTGGTGCTTGGTTCCGGCGAGGTGATCCGTACAGGCGGCAAGGTATTCAAGCGGTCCTCCGGATATGATCTTACGCAATTGTTTACCGGCTCAGAGGGAACATTGGGCATAGTAACCGAGGCCATAGTGCGGCTCGTACCAAGGATGCGCTACCGATCCACGCTTCTCGTTCCTTTCAATGACTTGACCGAGGCTGCTGCGACGGTGCCTCTTATCACGTCATCGGGCGTAGTGCCTCTTGTGCTCGAATATATTGACGTGCTGTCCATGGACGCGATCACCAAAGACGCAGGGCTTGAGCTCGGGGTGGAAGACTCCGTGAAGGCAAGATGTAGTGCATACCTGGTCATCGTCCTGGAAGGCAACAGAGAGGCTCTTGTCGACCAGGACATGGAGGATATCTCAGCGATGGTGGCTGGTAGTGGAGCGCTGGATGTCTATGTACTGCCGCCCACCGCCGGCACTAGACTGCTGGAAGCTCGGGACAAGGCTCATTGGATGGCCAAAGCGAACGGAGCGGATGACATAGTGGATGTGGTGGTGCCGAGGTCCATGATGGCTAAGTTCATGGAAGCGGTGTCGGCCATCTCGGAGCAGTTCAGTTCGCTGGTCGTAGGCTGCGGACACGCCGGAGACGGCAATGTGCATCTTTCTATCTTCCAGCCTGATGAGCGCGTAAGGCACGATGTGGTACGTGCGCTCTTGCGGACGGGCATTGGACTGGGCGGCGACGTCTCGGCTGAGCATGGCATAGGGAAGGCCAAGAGAGGGGATTTCCTCGATCTCACGGATACCGTAGAGATTGATCTGATGCACCGGATCAGGTCGGCACTTGATCCTCTGGGCATACTCAGCCCGGGCAACGTAGTTTGAACCAGCGCGAGTTGAGCGACCGGAGCAGGTACGTAGGCCGTTATGCCATGTTATGTTTGGGCGAAGCAAGCAGCGCAATGCAATTGCTGTCGTGATGCAGTAGACTTGGGAAGAACCATTTTACTGGCGTACGAACTCGATGACCGTGAAGTACCGATATGCCTACACCGCTCAGAGGTAATACACTTGGTTGCACTATGAACGGTGCTCAAAAGCTCATGTCAGCCCTGGCTTCAGAGGGGGTGGAGGTGTGTTTTGCAAATCCTGGCACTTCCGAGTTGCATCTGGTGGAGGCTATCGATTCATTAGAAGGCATGCGGGGAGTACTGACCCTTTTCGAGGGAGTGGCCACTGGTGCTGCGGACGGATACGGGCGAATGGCCGGCAAGCCGGCAGTTGCCTTGCTTCATCTGGGGCCGGGTCTCTCCAATGGGCTGGCTAACCTGCACAATGCCAGGAGGGCAGGTAGCCCGGTGATATGCATTGTCGGGGATCAGGCAACCTATCATCTAGGATTCGATCCCCCCTTGACCATGATGTGCAAGATAGCTGAACTTGCAGCAAGCGTATCGGGCAAGGTGGTGATCCTGCCTGCTCCGGAAATGGTGGAATCCATAGCTCGTGACGTGGTTTCATGGACTCTGGCAGCTGGGCACGCCGAGGGTGACCGTCGTTTTGGGGGAAGGGTTGCAACCATGGTGGTTCCCCAGGATACATCGTGGGGTGATGTGCAGCCTGGGGGAGCCAGCGCAGGCCGCGATCTATGTGAGGACACTCACCGGGCCGCGCTGGATGATGGCGTGCTCGATAATGTTGCACAGATACTTGGAGCGGGCAGCCGTGCATGCATACTGCTTGGCGGTCGTGCGCTCAGAGAGCGTTCCACAAGGGTGGCCGTAAGGATAGCCTCGATGACCGGTGCGCGCATATTCGCTGAGGTGCTGCCCGCTCGCATGGAGAGGGGCGGATCGATTCCGGTGGTGGACAGGCTTGGCTACCTGCCCGAAATAGCGATAGATCAGCTTTCCGGTATCGATCACCTTGTACTGGTCGACGTGCCTGAGCCGGTGTCGTTCTTTGCTTACGAGGGTGTGTCGTCCTCGCTCGTGCCGGAGGGCTGCAATGTGGTCGATCTGATATCTGGTGTGGACGACGTGGAAGGCGTCCTGACTCGCCTTGAAGGGATGATCTCAGGGTGGTACGAATTGCCCAGTGAACTTAGTGAACCCAAAGCGTCCAATGAACCCAAAGGACCGGCAGTGATGTCCCAGCCTGGTGGCATAGGGGCTGGCGGTGATCCGGCGAGGATGCTACTTTACGGCACGATTGACACGGATACACAGCCACACGAAAAACTGGACAGCGAGAAGCTGGGCACCATTTTCGCCGGGTTGCTGCCGGAAAACGCCATAGTGGTGGATGAGGGATTGAGTGAAGGACTCTTTGCATACCTGTACTCCGCGGGCGCTCCGAGACATGATTGGCTATGCCTGTCAGGGGGTGCGATCGGCCAGGGACTTCCACTTTCGGTGGGGGCCGCAATCGCTTGTCCTGATCGCCCTGTGGTAGCTCTGGAAGCCGATGGGAGTTCGATGTATACCATCCAGGCGCTGTGGACCCAGGCGCGCGAGTCGCTAAATATTGTGACCATCATTCTGGCCAACCGCTCGTACCGGTTGCTTCAGATCGAAATGCAGAGGCTGGGCATCGATGCGCCAGGTCCAGCTTCGACAGGGCTGACTGGTATCGCAGGTCCGCCGCTGGATTTTGTAGGGCTTGCCCAGTCCATGGGAGTGAAAGCGGTGAG
This sequence comes from Actinomycetota bacterium, assembly GCA_023379675.1. Taxonomy (GTDB): domain Bacteria; phylum Actinomycetota; class Acidimicrobiia; order Acidimicrobiales; family JAMCPL01; genus JAMCPL01. Next base: position 47,728 of record JAMCPL010000012.1, read on the forward strand.
TGTGGATGATACCAGTGGATTTGCTGCGGCGCTGCGGAGCGCACTGGCATCGGAAGGCCCTCATCTGATCGAGGCGGTATTACAGTGACCCCTGAGGAGATGCTGTCTAGGCACGGGCTGCTGCATAGTGGCCGTAAAAGGTCTCGGTATTACAGTGACCCCTGAGGAGATGCTGTCCAGGGCGCTTGCAGGGGATCGCCTCTCTCTTGCGAAGATGCTGAGCATGGTGGAACGTGGGGGGGAGAGCGCCAGCGAGGTCGCTCACGTGTCATACCGTTCACTTCTACGTGCTCAAACCATTGGCATCACGGGAGCTCCGGGTGCGGGCAAGTCGACACTGGTGGAGAAGCTGGTGACGGTTGCGAGAGCTGGCGGTAAGGATCAGGTGGCGGTCATTGCGGTCGATCCAACGTCTCCTTTCAGCGGCGGAGCGATATTGGGTGACCGGATACGTATGCAGAGCCATGCTGGTGACGATGGAGTGTTTATACGATCCATGGCCAGTAGGGGGCATCTCGGCGGGCTGTCGATAGCTGTGCCAGAGTCCATGAGACTGCTGGAAGCCGCTGGAATGGATCCAGTAATTATAGAGACGGTAGGCGTAGGCCAGGTGGAGATCGAAGTTGCCTCTGCAACCGATACCACCGTAGTCGTCGTCAATCCTGGGTGGGGAGATTCAATACAGGCCAACAAGGCGGGCATCCTGGAAATAGCCGACATACTTGTGGTCAACAAAGCCGACCGCCCCGGTGCGAGGGAGGCAGTCCGCGACTTGGAGCAGATGCTGGGCATGGCTCACGATGCATACGAGCTACGGCAGGGAATCTGGAGGCCGCCGGTACTGAAAACCATCGCCTCCAATGGCGAGGGGGTGGATGAGCTGTGGTCGGCCATCGAACGTCATGGAGCTTATCTGAGTGACAGTGGCGAGTATGCCGCGAGACGCAGGCAGCGTGCAGAGAGGGGGCTCGACCTTGTGCTGGAGGAAGCCATATCGCAACAGGTGGATAAGTTGCGGGGATGCGAAGCTTACGCGCAACTGGTGGATGCCATGGAGTCCGGCCAATCTGACCCCTATGAAGCGGCCGAGCGATTGATCCACGAGGCGTCGCAACCAGTGCTTCACTGAGTACGTCCGAGAGAGTAGCATGTCTATTATGACCGTACATGAAGAAGAATCTTCCCCTGTCCTACTGATGCGTGCCGAGGGTAATGTGGCGCTGGTTACGCTCAACAGACCCAAGGCCAACGCTTTGTCCAGCAGCTTGCTTGAGCATCTGGCGAATATCGTCGCTGAGCTCAGCGAAGATCCGCCCGGTGCGATCGTCCTGTATGGAGGCACTAGGCTCTTCTCCGCCGGCGCCGACATCACGGAGATGGAGCTTGACGATCCGGAGGCCCCAACCAGAATCGTGGGTAATTTTCGTGTGGTTGGTAATACGCTGGCCACGATAGGGAGGATGGTCATTGCGGCCATTACGGGCTATGCGCTCGGTGGGGGATTGGAGCTGGCACTGGCCTGTGATATGAGGGTTGCAGGCGAGTCCGTCAAGATGGGTTTGCCGGAGATAGGGCTTGGCATACTGCCTGGAGGTGGCGGCACCCAGCGCCTTCCCCGGCTTATTGGGGCATCCAGGGCGAAGGAGATGATTATGAGCGGTCGTCACGTAGGAGCGAGAGAAGCATTGGAAATCGGTCTCGTGAACAAGATCGTACCGGACGGGGAAGTGCTGGATGCGGCGATGTCGATGGCGAGGGAGTTTGCACGAGGAGCCCTTGCGGCCCAAGCTTTGGCCAAGCAGGCCGTGGACCAGGGTATGGCTTTGACACTTGATGAAGGTCTGGAATTGGAGCGCGAAGCGTTCGAAGCGGTGTTTGCCACCGAGGATGCTCGTACTGGTGTAATGTCCTTCCTGGCGCACGGCGCCGGCAAGGCAGAGTTTTCTGGCCACTGACCGATGCATGGATAGCGATAGCCGGCAATGTCCAATGATCTTGACCTGACGGCTACACCGGATGATTGGTACCGGAGGGCGGTATTCTATGAAATTTTGACGCGGGGCTATTTCGATTCAAACAATGACGGCATAGGCGATCTCCAGGGGCTGAAGTCGAAGCTGGAGTATTTAGGGTGGCTCGGTGTCGATTGCCTCTGGCTTTTGCCATTCTATCCTTCACCGATGCGTGATGGCGGGTATGACATCGCGGACTATATGTCCATACATCCCGAGCTTGGATCTGTCAACGATCTTGTCGAAGTCATTGATGATGCGCATTCCAGGGGTATTCGCGTCATAGCCGACCTGGTTATGAACCACACTTCGGATCAGCATCCATGGTTTGTCGAGTCCAGATCATCGCGGAATGGTCCAAAAGCCGATTGGTATGTATGGAGCGACGATGACAAACGATGGCCGGAAGCTCGTGTCATCTTTGTCGATTCGGAAACTTCCAACTGGACCTGGGACCCTGTGAGGGAGCAGTTCTACTGGCACCGGTTTTACTCGCACCAGCCTGACCTGAATTACGAGAACGAAGAGGTGGTGCAGGCCATGCTGGACGTGGTGCGGCACTGGCTGGACATGGGGCTCGACGGGTTTCGCATGGATGCCGTCCCATACCTTTTTCAGGCGGATGGTACTACCGGAGAAAATTTGCCGGCGGTTCACGCTCTTCTACGTAGGGTCAGGAAGGTGGTTGACGGATACTCACCCAAGAGGGTTCTGCTTGCGGAGGCTAACCAGTGGCCTGCTGATCTCGTGGATTATTTTGGTCAGGGTGATGAGTGCGATATGTGTTTTCATTTCCCGCTGATGCCGCGCTTGTTCCTTGCAGTCAGGCGTGAGCAGCGTTTTCCCATTACGGAGATCATTGCGCAAACCCCCGAGTTGCCTGCTGGCTGCCAGTGGGCAATTTTCTTACGTAGCCATGATGAGCTCACGCTGGAGAAGGTGACAGAGGAAGAGAGAGACGAACTCGTATCCGAATATTCACGGGACCCACGCATGAGACGGCACCTCGGCATAGGCCGTCGCCTTGCTTCCATCCTGCAGAATGAGCACCAGTTGGCCGAATTGCTCTGGGCGCTAATCTTCTCATTACCGGGCAGCCCGGTCATCTACTACGGGGACGAACTGATGATGGGGGACAACGTGTATCTGGGGGATCGAGACTCTGTTCGTACGCCCATGCAATGGAGTCCCGATCGTAACGGCGGCTTTTCACGAGCTGATTTTGCCCAACTCTACCTTCCACCGGTTATGGATCCAGTCTACGGGTATGAGGCTGTAAATGTGGAGTCAGCCAGGAGAAACTCCAGCTCCTTCCTGCACTGGATGAGGAGGATGATCCAGGTGCGTAAGCAGTACTCGGTATTTGGTACGGGTACGCTGGATGTCATTAGTTGCGCCAATCCATCCGTGTTCGCATACGTCCGTGCTCCTGGAAGTCCTGCTGCTACCGCGGTGCCCGCCGGCAGCCCTACAAGTGGTGGGAGTGGAGTGCAGGATCAGGCGGGATGTGGCCCAGATGGTCCGGACACTTCGCAGGGTTCGGGTGACCCGGATCGACTATCCGATGAATCGTACCAGCAAGCAAGGACTGTCGAGAATCCGGTGCTTTGCATACATAATCTGTCCCGTTTTGCGCAGCCTGTTGAGTTGGAACTGGCCAAGTACGCCGGCTGGATGCCTATCGAATTGTTGGGCAGGGTACCGTTTCCAGTGATTACCGAAGGAAGTTATCCGGTTACGCTTGGGTCCCACGGCTACTACTGGCTGGAGTTGCTGGACTATCGAGAACAGCAAGGGCAGCAAGAGTAGGCGCAATTGATCATGATGGACTGGACGACCGGCAAGGCATTATTGGCAACGGGGACCGGTAGCCCATGAATAGGGCGCTGTATATAGCGAACGATTGTACTCGAGGTGCGTGTGTGCTCCGAGGTGAGCAGTGTCGCCGGGTGGAGTTGTCGGGCTGTACCGGCGGGTGCAGGCGGCAGGGTGACGTTGCTGGTAGGATGGCAACGAGGTATATGAGATGACCGGATCACGCGAGCGAGCCCTGGGTCCCAGCTTTGCGCAAGAAGCGGGTGAAAGCGCAGGCACGGTCACCTCGCTGCGGGAAATCGTTTACAAGGCGGTCTCCGGGCAGCAGGCTGCAGAGTACCGGCCATCAGGAGAGTCGGAATCCGTTGGCCTCGGCACAGCGCAGGCGAACGGTGAGTTCGATGTCAACGATGTGCGGGCGCCGGAAAATCTGGAAATCTTGGATACGGTCGTTCTGTTGCCAGGGAGGCCCGGCCTGCTGGATATCATGGTGCGGCATGGCGATACTCTCTATCACGTTGTGGTAGGGCTACGGGCACTTGCAGACGAAGCCAGGTTCTTTGCCGACTGCGGTAATCCCGTACTGGGTCTTTATGAAGACAGTGAGGGGTTGGCGGTTGCGGTTGATGCATTGGAGGATCAGGAGATGGTGACCAGCCTTTCCCGGTTCATTCTTGGTAGCTCGGGAATCAAACCTGCCAGGCGGTTGCCCCATGTACTTACCGGAACGATCCGGAAAGAGACTTCTGACGGAAATTCGGCGGTATATGTCATTGATGAGACTGTCATGTGCACCATCATCAGGAGCCTGACTGCGGGGAAAAATCCTGGAATCGACATGCTTCTTGCACTGGATGATGCTGGCTTCAACAACATGTTCGCTCCGATTGCCACATGGACGCGAGGGGGATATGATCTGGGGATCCTGCAGGAATACATGCCGGGGACTTCAAGCGGTTGGGACGTCGCACTGACGTCGCTCCGGGACATGTGCTCTGCGCAGTGCGCGCCGCAGGATGCGGGGGCGGATTTTGCGCTGGAAGCATACAAGATCGGGGAAATGCTGGCTAGGATGCATCTTGCGTTGGACAAGGCCTATGGCCGTTACAGGATGGACATAGCGGCATTCCTGGACAGCATGGGCAGGTGGACGGTCCAGGGGACTTCTGATGGCGACCGGGCCGGCGCATACCAGTACATACAGTTGCTGAGTAAGGCCAGCGTGCCCTTTTACCAGGTAAGATTGCATGGCAGCTTTGACTTGAACAGTGTACGGCGGGGAGAGTATGGCTGGTATCTAGGGAGGGTCGTGGAAGGTGCGTCGGGCGGCGCCCCGCTGTTCTTCTCGCCTCTGTACGATCTCGCTACCCTTCTCACGTCGCTGCACGACGTTGCGCTGGCTGCGCTGGCCGAACGAGACCCATTGAGTGCAGGAGAAGTGGGCAGGCTGGTGGAAGCCTGGGAAGATCGTAATGGTAGAATATTGATCAAGGGATACCTGAACGTAGCTGGAATCGTGGGTATAGTGCCACCTCAGGAAGAGTACTTTGATGCTTTGCTCCACCTGATGAAGCCTGCCGTCCTGCACGGCGGCCTCCCTGTAGCCTCACCTTCCTCCTAATGGCTTGTCCGGCGGCAAGATGACCCCCCGGCCGTCCCGATACACTCTCAGTCGCTACTTTGCACCTCTTTATGCCCTCCCCGGCAGCATGCGGGCTTACCTGCCGGTCCGATACCACCACCTATGGTAGCGCGAGACCACGATACAAGTCGGCTGTTCTCGAAGCCTTTACAGAAAGGATATGATCATTCACATGATCAGCAAGCAAGGCAATGAATCTGCATTACGGATAGGAGTACTCACGGGAGGTGGTGACTGCCCTGGATTGAATGCCGTGATACGTGCAGTAGTGATGACGGCAGTGTTGTCATATGGCGACTCTGTGGCCGGATTCCATGATGGCTGGAAGGGTGTGCTCGAGAGCAGGGCAACTGAGCTTCGCGTGGAAGACTGCCGTGATCTGCTCACGCAAGGTGGTACGATACTTGGCACCTCGCGTACCAATCCATTTGCGATGGAGAATGGTATTGCCAAGGTGAAAGAAGGGCTGGACGCAGCGGGAGTGAACGCGCTTGTGGCTATAGGGGGTGACGATACCCTCGGTGTCGCTACCAAGCTGTACGAGTCGGGTATTCCTGTAGTTGGTGTACCGAAGACGATCGACAACGATCTGAGTGGCACAGAACTTACTTTCGGTTTTGACACTGCCGTTCAGATCGCCACCGAAGCGATAGATCGGTTGAAGACGACCGCAGAGTCCCATCATCGCGTCATAGTATGCGAAGTCATGGGCAGGAGCGCAGGATGGATTGCGACTTACGCCGGTATTGCCGGTGGAGTGGCTGAGATTATTGTTCCTGAGAGACCCTTTGATGTTGACCAGGTGTGCCAGAGGATTGTGAAACGGCATACCAGCGGGCAATACTCGTCAATTATCGTAATAGGCGAGGGATCGACGCTTGTGCCGGGTCCTGATAGAGATGGGATGGAGAGGGCCATGCAGGATATGGCCCGTGATGCGTTCGGGCATGCACGTCTGGGCGGGATAGGGTCCTGGCTCGCTACGGAAGTGGAGAAAAGAACAGGGTTCGAGGCAAGGGTTACCATCCTTGGGCATGTCCAGCGTGGGGGCACCCCGACTGCGTTTGACAGGGTGCTGGCCACTCGTTTCGGAGTTGCAGCGGTTAGAGCCATACACGGCGGTGCGGTTGGCAACATGGTTGCATTGCGATGCGGCCAAGTGGTTACACTGCCGCTGGAGGAAGGGACCAGAGAGACCAAGTTCCTTGACATGGAGCTCTACGACGGCGTGGCGCGAGCTCTTCTGGGCTAGCTCGACGTACGGTTTGCTCATGGACGCGCTTGGCACGCATCGGCGAGCCCGAGCGTACTTAGGCCGCGGCAGAGAGCCGGATAATATGCGTCGCGTCTTCGGGGGCGACAACATTGATCAGTACGCCGGTACCGAGTTCGAATCCGGCGACAGTGGTCAACTTGGGCAGGATATGTACATGCCAGTGAAAAGGATCTGGCGCCCTGTAGGGTGCTGAGTGGAAAACAATGTTGTACGACACGTCACCTATGTGCTCTCTTAGCTGGTGAAGCGCCATCCCTATGGCGGCGGCTACAGCGCTGGCATCTTGGGGAGTACTGCGGTGAAGATGTGGACTGTGCGTACGTGGGATGACCAGCATCTCGAAGGGGGTTCCGCTCCAGAACGGGCATACCACGATAACGCGGTCGTCTGCATACACAAGCCTATGACCAGCGAGTACCTCTACGTCCACAGTGGTGCATAGCACGCACCGTCCGGCGAAGCGTGCGAATCCAGCCTGCTCGTCAGCCAATTCCCTTGGTACAAACGGTATCGCCATCAGTTGCGCGTGAGGGTGTTCTATAGATGCGCCGGCTTCTCTCCCAGCGTTGACCAGTGCCTGGCTGTAGCGGATCCCTGGCGTCAAAGCGTGGTGCTCCATCCTGTCGTGTATGGCTGCCATTATGACCGAACTCTGTACGTTGTCAACAGAATCCCACCCCGATCTGTGGTCGGGAGAGAGAACCAGTACTTCGTGGATCCCGCCGGCAGTTGCCTGGGTGAACACAGGCCCTCTATGATCTACGACGAACGGGCCATCTCCTTCGAAGGCAGGATACCGGTTGGCTACGACCCTTACCAGCCATTTGCCGGACGTGCCGTATGTCTCCAGCGCAGGAGGCGTGGCATCCTCATTGCCGGGACAGAACGGGCAGGGTCGTGTCTGGTCGCTCTGTACCACTGGAATACGCGGGGCAAAACTGAACGGGCGGTTGATCCTTTTCGGATCAATCACCACCCACCTGCCTGTTAAAGGATCGAGCCTGAGCTCACCCATGGTGTCGGTCTCCTGTATCGCTCATGTATCCGTGCTTAGATGGATACAATCTTCATTTTATCCCTATTCAATATAGCTTAGTATGGCAGGCAAGTGGCCGGTGGGTGATGAGCAGCAATTCTTCCTGGTATTCCGATGGTCTCCCCCGGCAGGATTGCGAAACCGTATAATGGTGTGATACAACAGGATAGGCGACACGGGCGGTCGTAGGTGGTGGATGCCTCCTGCGTGGATTGCCGTGACAGTTCGTGGCAGAGTATGGTTCTATGCCTAAACAGCCGACCGGACCGGTGTTCAGCACGATTCTTGTATTGCACATACTCTGTTTCGTAGTCAGTTTTGTATCCATAGCAACAAGCGGAATCGCAGCCGCTCGAGCGCGTAGGCGCTTCTACGCCGAGGGGACCGAGGGGGCCGAGGGGGCCGAGTGGGTCCGAAAGTATTTTTCACCAGGCACCAACTGGGGTCCTCGCTATATCTATGGCATGCCGGTGTTTGGAACGCTGCTGATCGTGACGAGCAACGGGTACTATTCATTCGGAGACGTATTTGTCATAGTGGGGATGGCAATGTGGGTGATCGCGGTGGTTGGCATTGAAGCCGTGCTCTTGCCGGTCGAGAAGAAGCTACAGCGAGAGATGGCGTCACACTGGGCGGACTCGCTGCCGGTGCTCATAGGTGGTAGCGATACAGCTCAAGAATCATTGGAACTGGACAGAACGGCGAGGAGAGTAAGCATAACTGCCTTGATCCTGGATGCGGTGCTGATTGGCACTGCAGTAGTGATGACAGCCAAACCGTAAGCAGTTGTCGTGTGTGGTCCACCCGTGGGTGATGCAGGCTGGTGCTCTGGGTCAGCAGATCGACTTGGTGACCCGGTTGCTTGGACTCCAGGGAACTGGTTTCCACCGACCGGAAGCTTCTGCCAACTCGACGGCGCGACAGCATCTATACTTGACTACGTGATCTCCTATCTTGACCACGCAGCCACGAGTCCGATGAGACGTGAAGCCATAGAGGCTATGATGCCCTATATCACCACCTACTACGGCAATCCGTCCGGCTCCCACTCTGTATCCCGGCAGGCCCGAGATGCCGTGGAAGACGCCAGGGATCGCATGGCGAAACATCTAGGGTGCCTGCCCTCCGAAGTGGTCTTTACCAGCGGGGGTACTGAAGCCGACAACTTGGCCGTGATGGGGGTACACAAGGCCAGGGGAGGTAGGGTACTTTGCAGTGCGTTCGAGCATCGTGGAGTTCTGGCACCATGCAGCGACATAGGCGCTACGCTTGCCAGGGTCAACCACAGCGGTATGGTGGACCTCGATTACCTGGAGTCACTGCTCGATGCGGAAGTATCGCTGCTGTCGGTGATGCTGGTCAACAATGAAGTGGGCACCATACAGCCCATTAGCACTATCGCTCGAATAATGCAGTCTCGCTCGCCGCAAGCGGTATTGCATACAGATGCCGTTCAGGCGGCATCGTGGATGGACCTCTCGGAAGATGTCCGCGATGCTGCGTTGATATCTGTGAGTGCACACAAAGTGGGAGGCCCAAAGGGCGTTGGCGTGCTGGTGATAAGAGAAGGAACTCCCTACAGCCCACTGTTGCGTGGTGGAAGTCACGAGAACTCCAGAAGACCCGGTACGCACAATGTGGCAGGTATAGTTGGGATGGCGGCAGCTTTTGACGCGGCGGCCAAGGTGAGAGACGAGGAGAGGGAACGCGTGTCTAAGCTGAGAGACCACTTTGCAGATTTACTCCGTGGCAGTATGGAGATCATGGAGGAGACTGCTGCCGACCGGTCCAGGAAGGCCCCTGGTACGTTAAGCGTGATCTTTGATGGGGTGGATCAGCAGGAACTGCTCTTATTGATCGATGAGGGCGGCGTGTGTGCATCGGGCGGCTCCGCCTGCTCAAGTGGTGCGATCCAGCCCAGTCACGTTCTACTTGCCATGGGATATTCTCACCAGGAAGCACGCGGAGCTGTCCGTTTTTCCCTGGGGCATACAACCACTTTGGAAGAGATAGAGTTAGCCGCAGAGGTTGTCATATCGTCTGTCGAGCAGCTGAGGAAGGCGTCATAGTGCCCGTTAGGCAGATGAGCGTTGCTGCCCTGCCGTTATCGCAACTGTATCGTAGGCATGGAAGGTCTGATATGGTGCAGAGACGCGTTGGCTCGGAGACCTAGTGCGGCTTGGATGCGCTGGCCGCTATTTTCTGCATGCTGAAGGTCGTCGGCTTTGCAGCCCTTGTCACCCTACATGGTGAATAGGTGGCATCCATGAAGGTGCTTGTAGCCATGTCTGGCGGGGTGGACTCGTCTGTTGCGGCGGCCGTGCTCGTCGAGCAGGGGCATGAGGTGGTGGGAGTGACACTACGGTTGTGGGGCGGCGCCAGTGACTCGGGTTGCTGCTCGCTCGTCGACGTGGAAGATGCCCGCAGGGTTGCCCGAACTCTCGGAATAGTGCATCACGTCATCGACGAGTCAGAGGTGTTTGCGGAAAAGGTCGTTGTGCCATACGTAGATGCGCATGCCGCAGGCATTACTCCAAATCCATGCATAGAGTGCAACAGGTATATAAAGTTTCGCAGCTTGCTGGAACGTGCGGCGAGGCTTGGATATGATGCCGTGGCTACCGGCCACTACGCGAGGGTGCAATCCTTGGGTGCGTTTCTTGCAAGCCATGATGGAAGCCAGTCTCCGGACGCCTTGCCGCCTGATCCGCGGATGTCCCATGCGCATCATGTACTACTGCGAGGGGTGGATCCCTTAAAAGACCAGTCCTACGTGTTGTCGTCGCTAACCCAGAAAGAGCTGGCATCGGTTATGTTTCCAGTAGGGGAGATCACCAAAGAAGAGGTGCGCAAGATTGCGGCATCCCTGAGGCTCGCCACAGCTACAAAACCAGATAGCCTCGACGTATGCTTTGTAGCCTCGCATGAGGGCCGCAGGGGGTTCCTCTCGCGATATATCGACCTTCATCCAGGTGATCTGGTGGACGCTCAGACGGCAGAGATAGTCGGCAAGGTTGACGCCGTGGAACTGCTCACTCCGGGCCAGCGAAAGGGCCTTGGCCTGGATGGGACGACGGGGAGACGGCGTTATGTACTTTCTGTCGATGTGGCCGGTAGAAAGGTGACGATCGGAACTGCAGAGCAGGCTCGAGAGCTAGGTATGGAACTTAGGGACATTACCTGGACCGCAGGCAATGCTTTGGACGGTGTTCCCTGTCACGTGACAAGTGAACCCGGTGACTCAGTATCATGCGGTTACCATACTGGTGCATGGCCCAGTGCGGGCATGTCCACAGATGGCGCGCTCATGACTACCACCAGGTCAGCAATCTCGGCTTCGAGGAGTGATGAGATTCCGAGCAATGGATCGGGGAGTGCGGTATCGTCTAGACACATGAAGGTGCTTGTACAGACGAGTGCCCACGGTCGGGTACGTAGGGCCGAATACCATGGCGGTAAGATATTCTACGAAAATCCAGAACAAATTGTATCACCCGGACAGACCGTTGCAATGTACTCCATTGAATATCCCGAAATGGTGGTGGGATCAGGAATCGTATCACAAGGGCTGCCGTTGTGACCGGGCAAATCACTCGTGTTGAGGCTGCCGGTGGTGAGACCGAAGATGGGGCTGCGGGAGGTACGAGCGTGGTTGACGCCGGTGGCGGAGCGGGACCCGGCGACGGATACGCCGGTGCCGGTGCCAGCAGGGCTAGGGAGAGGGTGGAGCAGCTCACTGCGGAGATCGCACATCATGCGTATCTGTACTATACGCTGGATTCACCGGAAATCTCCGACGCGGATTATGACGCGCTTTTCGAAGAGCTGAAGTCGCTCGAGGATGCCTATCCGGAGCTGGTGATGCCAGATTCACCGACCCAAACGGTTGGCGCTCCGCCATTGCAGTCATTTTCACCGGTAACACATAGCGTGCCTATGATGAGCCTGGACAATGTGTTCAGCTCAGAGGAGCTGCTGTCATGGATGGGAAGGGTTACCCGCTTGGCGCCGGAGGCCGCAAGTGCACATATCGTAGTCGAGCCTAAAATAGATGGTGTCGCCATGTCACTTCTCTACGAAGATGGCCTTCTCGTGCAGGCTGCCACTAGGGGTGATGGCGTTACGGGAGAGGACGTGACGGCCAGTGTCAGCACTATCAAGGTGATTCCCAAGAAGATAGCCGCTGCTTCCGTATCGGGTGTGGTACCGCCGGTACTGGAAGTCAGGGGAGAGGTATATATGCCGATCGCTTCCTTCGAGACGCTTAATCGCAAACAGGTGGAAGCGGGACTCAGGACATTCGCCAACCCGCGCAACTTTGCGGCAGGTTCCCTACGGCAAAAGGATCCAACGGTTACCGCTTCGCGTGACTTGTCCTTCTGGACGTACCAGGTGGGTGTGGGAGCCGAGGCGCTGAGCCGGCAGGTGCACAGCCAGGCTGAAGCGCTCTCATACCTGGAGTCGGCTGGATTTCCAGTCAACCCAGAGATAACCGTTGTCGAGAGCGTGGAGGGCGTGATGGCAAGGTGCCGGGAGTTGGAAAGCCGTAGGCACACCCTTCCCTATGAAATTGATGGGGCGGTGATCAAGATCGACGATTTCGATCTCCAGGCGCGCCTGGGAGCGACCAGCCACGCGCCAAGATGGGCCGTTGCGTACAAGTTCCCACCTGAGGAGCAAGTTACCGAGCTCAAAGCCATAGAAGTGTCCATTGGCAGGACAGGCCGCGCCACTCCTTATGCTGTGCTCGAGCCGGTTTTCGTAGGAGGCTCGACGGTTTCCATGGCAACCTTGCACAATGAAGATCAGGTCAGGCTGAAAGATGTGCGTCCTGGCGATCATGTGATAGTGAGAAAGGCGGGAGACGTAATCCCTGAGGTGGTGTGCCATGTGCCGGGCTCGAGACCGCATGGATCTGTACCGTGGGTGTTTCCAGCATCCTGCCCAAGCTGTGGCGGGCCGCTGGTGCGGCTGGATGGTGAGAGCGATACGTTTTGCACTACCCTTGATTGTCCCGCTCAACGGGTGCAGCGTATCGTGCACTATGCCTCCAGGGTGGCGATGGATATCGAAGGTCTTGGTGAGCAGAGAGTGAATCAGTTTGTTTCCTCAGGATTGCTGTCTGATCCGGGTGATCTGTATTTCTTGGAGCGTGAAAGGATGACGGCGCTGGAGGGGCTTGGAGATCTTTCTGTTGACAACCTGTTCCGTGCCATAGACGGCTCAAAAGCGCGCCCCCTCCACAGGCTGCTGGTCGGCCTTGGCATCAGGCACCTAGGTCCAACGGGAGCGAGAGCGGTAGCCATGGCGTTGCATTCACTGGATGCGGTGATGGCAGCGACAGGAGAAGACTTGGCGAGCATTGATGGTGTTGGACCCGTGATAGCTGACAGCGTACGTAGATTCTTTGAATCACCCGCCAACATGGCTATAATCACTAAGCTACGTATGGCAGGAGTCGCTATGTACGATCAAGTTCAGCAGCGCATAATTCAATTGGACAATCCAGTAGCCAGTGGACTGTCCGGGGACTTTTCCGGCAAAACACCCAGCGAACTGCCCGGTGACTTATCCGGGAGTTCACGCGACGATCTGCACGTTGGCATATCTGGGGATATGGATATGCCTATCGCACAAGCCCACGCCAGGTTGGCTTCCAGTATTGATGTTCCCCAGACATTGGCGGGCAAGTCTGTGGTAGTTACCGGTTCGATTGATGGATTCACTCGCGAAGAGGCCGAAGATGCCATCAGGCAACGTGGAGGCAAACCTGCTGGCACAGTATCGAAGAAGACCTGGGTTGTCGTGGTGGGAAACAACCCAGGTTCCGCGAAACTCCAGAGAGCAAAGGCCCTGGACATTACCCAGGTGGATGCCTCCCGTTTCCGTATGTTGCTCGATACTGGCAACCCAGATCGGTTCTGAGGGTTCTAGGGTCAGGCAGTGATCTCCTGCAAGCGCTTGGCAACCTCTTCTGTAGTGGCATCTGGAGGGGCAGCTTGCAACGCCATCAGCTTAGCCATGTCGCCCTCCACTTTTATCTTGCCGGCCATGAATGCCTGCATGCCTGCCTGTGCGTTGGCTTCGATCAGTATCGCCTTGGCAGTTCCATAGTCAAGAGTGATTTTGAGCTGGGAATCATCCAGGTGGCCGAGATCGACATCCACTCCGGTGCCTGTCGTGTCGAGATGAGCCTCGATGGTCCCGTTCTCCTTGAATGGCACTTCAGTGATGACCAGGTTTGCTTTTACCTCGACCGGCCTTGCGCCGGTTCCCTGGCCTTCATATTCGGCCCTTATCTTCCTGGCTGCATCAATCCACTCGTCGCTCAGGAACTGGTATTCTGCCATGTCTCCGTATTCCTCCTCTGTTTTGGGTCTCCCTGGACCGCGTATTTCCTTGACAGCTTCTTGACTAGACAGTCAAGAAGCCTTTGTAATGATACATCACCTGTTTCGATGCGTCACACCAAAGGACAGGATAGTACGTCCGAGGCGCTGGATGCATATTGCCGGCGTACTGCTAGAGTAGGAGTCTAATGGATAAGGATGACTTGGCAGATACCCCAGGAAACCGGATCAGCCGCGAGCAAGTGGCTCATATTGCTCGCTTGGCGCGGCTGGATCTAAGCGATGAGGAACTGGATATATATACCGACCAGCTCTGCGCCGTGCTGGATCATGCCGCGCAGGTGTCTTCTATCGATACCTCGTCGGTATCTGCGGCATCGAATCCACTGTCCGCTGCCAATGTGGTACGGGAGGACCGGCCAGCGGCTTGCATAGACCGTGATGAAGTGTTGTCCATGGCGCCGGAGGCTGAGGATGGAATGTTCAAAGTTCCGAGGATCATGGAGGACGAGCCATGAGGGCTTCTGCCGGTGATGTTTCTGCGCAGGTGCGCCAGGGAAGGGTAAGCGCGACCAGCATTACGGAGCGTTACCTCGAAGCCATTGAATCTTTCGATGGGAAATTGCACGCCTTCTTGACAGTGATGGCAGGCTACGCCGTAGAGCAGGCTACAAGGATTGACAAGCTGGTGGAGATGGGGAAAGATCCCGGTCCTCTTGCAGGTGTACCGGTCGCCATAAAAGACAATCTCTGCACGAGGGGTATTCTCACTACCTGTGCCTCTCGTATCTTGGAAAATTGGCGGCCACCCTATAGCGCCACAGTGGTGAAGAAGCTGGAGCGAGCCGGTGCGGTGATAGTCGGCAAGACCAATATGGATGAATTTGCCATGGGATCATCTACTGAAAACTCAGCGTTTGGGGTCACTCGCAATCCTTACGATGCAGATCGGGTACCTGGTGGGTCGAGTGGGGGATCAGCTGCCGCAGTCGCGTCGGGGCTTTCCGTCGTGGCGCTCGGATCTGACACGGGAGGCTCCATACGGCAGCCTGCCGCTCTGTGTGGTGTCGTGGGTATGAAGCCTACCTATGGCATGGTGTCGCGCTATGGTCTGGTTGCTTTTGCCAGCTCGCTTGATCAGATAGGTCCGTTTGGCACCACGGTTGAGGATGTCGCCCTGATCTTCTCCGTGATAGCTGGTCATGATCCGAGAGACAGTACTTCTCTGAAAGTGCGTCGAGATGTGGATACAGGATCGTTGGTACTTGCTCCGGCGGGAGTGGCCGCATCCGGCCAAGAGGGTACGGCCGATGCGCCGGATGGACCGATGCTTGACGAGGATGCCTACATCTGGCCAGCCGGCCACAGCTTGCTGGACGGCGCCATTGAAGGATTAAGGATCGGAGTGCTGGAGGAGATTACCAGCGATGCCGCTCCTGATGTACGCCGCAGGGTCGAGGAGGCTGCTGCTGCGCTTGTGTCGCTTGGAGCTACGGTGGAGGAGGTGTCCATCCCGGAACTGCACTACGCACTGGGTGCGTATTACTTGATTGCCCCGGCCGAGGCCTCGTCTAATCTCGCGCGCTACGACGGCATACGTTATGGATTGCGGGTCGATGCAGAGGATGTTACGTCGATGATGTCCAGGACGCGCAGCGGCGGTTTTGGTTCGGAAGTAAAGAGGCGCATCATGCTCGGTACATATGCTCTTTCGGCAGGATACTATGATGCCTATTACGGTCAAGCACAGCGGGTGCGCGCAGTCCTTGTGGATGCATTTGCGGCCGTGTACCGCGATTATGACGTGCTTATTGGTGCTACGACACCAGCCACAGCGTTCGGTGTGGGGGAGAAGACGGGCGACCCGCTGGCGATGTATCTTTCAGATGTATGCACCATCCCCTCCAATCTGGCCGGGCATCCGGCGATCAGTGTTCCCTTTGGCGCAGGTGATGACGGATTGCCGGTCGGGGTGCAAGTGCTTGCGCCAGCACTCGGTGAGCCGGTGATGTTTCGCGTGGCGGCCGCCATCGAAAGTGCAGCTCGTTCGCTCCCGCCACCTCCTGTGTGTTTCGCTGATGGCATGGGCGTGCAATCCGACATGGGCGATGGGCATGCGTGATAGGTATGGGCATTAGTATGGGCATGAGTGATCTGGTCGGGTATCGGGGCTACGAGCCTGTCATCGGGCTCGAGGTGCATTGCGAGTTGGACACGTTAACCAAGATGTTCTGTGGATGCCCAAACTCTTTCGGCGACGCACCCAATACAAATACCTGCCCCGTGTGCCTGGCGTTGCCAGGTTCGCTGCCCGTAGTGAACGAGAAAGCTGTCGAATTGGCTGCACGTATCGGGCTGGCCCTTCATTGCGAGGTGAGATCGTCCATTTTCCACCGTAAGAATTATTTCTATCCCGATATGCCCAAGGACTATCAGATAAGCCAGTACGATGAGCCTATAAACGTCAATGGCTGGCTGGAACTGCCCGCTAGTGGCGTACGCATAGAGATAGAGAGGGCGCACATGGAGGAGGATACGGGTAAGACCACGCATGTCGGCGGGGGCGGGAGGATTCATGATTCATCATTCTCGCTGGTTGATTACAACAGAGCGGGAGTACCTCTCGTAGAAATAGTATCGCGGCCAGATATACATAGTTCAGAGCAGGCGCGCCAGTATGTGTCCGAGCTCAGGATGTTGCTCGTGTCCATAGGAGCGTCGAAGGCTCGCATGGAAGAAGGTTCATTACGTGTAGATGCCAACGTATCCGTACGCCCGGAAGGATCTGGTGCGCTCGGTACTAGATGCGAGATAAAGAATCTGAACTCGTTACGGTCCCTGGTGAGGGCAATAGAGTATGAGATAGAGCGCCAGGTCGATCTGGTGAGCACAGGCCAGGTGGTTGTCCAGCAAACGCGGCATTGGGACGAGGCCGGCGGGCGAACCATTGCACTGCGGTCCAAGGAAGAGGCACATGATTATCGCTATTTTCCAGAGCCCGATCTGGTCAGGCTCGATTTCGATTCTGATCGTGTGGCCCGGATAGCCGGTGCGCTGCCACCGACTCCGGAACAGCGTCGCGCACGGATCATGAGCCTGTTCGATACATCTACGGGGGCCGATCTCGTGGCGACCATCGTGGAGATGGGCCTTGACGTATTGGTGATTTCTGCCATAGAACATGGAGTGGTCCCCGATCGAGCGCTTTCACGTACCGCCAATGAAGCTGCTGCCCGGGTGGAAGATGCCCTGAACCTGGATCCTGGCACGTATGCCCGCCTTCTGATGATGGAGCAGGACGGGAAACTGACTCCTACCCAGACAAAAGCCGTTCTGCAAGCGATGATGGATAGTGGCGGCGAACCGGAGTCCATAGCATCCACGATGGGTTTCGAGGCAATGGAACCTGATGCAATGGTCAGTGTGGTGACCGGGATAGTGGACGCGCACCCTGATGAGTGGCAACGGTACCGGGACGGTGAGAGCAAGTTAGCGCAGTTCTTCGTCGGACAGGTGATGAAGGCGACCCGGGGAAAGGCGAACGGTAAGGAAGTGATTGCCGCCTTGGACAAGCTAAAAGCCGATGCGTTGTAAGGCTGACGGTTGCTCGTGCCTGCCGCCCTGTGGCGTTATCGTACCTGGACGGCTTCTGGCTCGTGCATATCCTGCGTGCGGGAATAATCCTGAGGTTTATAAGGTTGTATGTACTTGGTTGTACACGCAAATATATTTGCGGTGAGCGCAAGCGTAAGAGAAGGACTTGTTGAGATGGAAGGCATTCAAGTGGAAATGAAGGAGGAGTTGCTGGCATGAAGGCGGCGCTGCTGAAGGAATATGGAGCGACTCCAGCGGTTGCCGAAGTCGATGCACCGGTTGCGGGGCAAGGTAGTTCGCTTGTGCAGGTTGTGTACGGTGCGCTCAACCCGGTGGACCTTAGGATAGCCACGGGGCATTTTTATAGTGGTTCTCCCACCCTTCCGTATGTTCCTGGTAGCGAGGGGGTGGGCACCGTGGTGAAGTCCGGCAAGTGGCCCACCGGGAGTCGTGTGAGGTTCGAGCAGGCTGCACCGGGCGCGTTTGCGGAGTTGATCGTAGCAGATGACGAGTCCATCGTGGTCGTACCGGACGATGTCAGTGACGAAGGGGCGGCATCGCTCGGTGTTCCGGGGATTGCAGCGTACCTTAGCTTGGTGGATGGTGCGGCATTCAAGGAAGGCGAGAGCGTAGTGGTCCTTGGTGCTACAGGGATGGTGGGGCAAATAGCCGCACAGGTGGCTCGTATCCTAGGGGCGAGGGAAGTTGTCGTGGTCGGGCGCAATGAGAAGGTGCTGGCGGATGTTGCGGTAGCTGCTCGAGCTCGAAGCGTTACCATGGCTGCTGGCCAGAGCGCTGTGGAGCTTTCCAAGAAAATAGAGGAAGCGGCGGGAGGAAAAGTCGATGTGGTGGTGGATCCCCTCTGGGGTATGCCAGCGCTGGCTTCTATGATGGCAATGGCCTCGGGCGGGCGTCTTGTAAATCTTGGTGAGTCAGCAGGTGCTGATCTGTCCATTACATCTGCGCTGCTTCGCTCGAAGAAGCTGGAGATCATCGGCTACTCCAATTTTTCTGTACCAGCGCAGCGCAGGCAAGAAGCGCTGGAGACACTCTTTGGCTATGCATCCGACGGCGATCTGCAGGTGAAGTACGAAGCGTTCAGCCTTGCGGATGTCGGGCAGGCATGGCGGCTCCAGATGGAGTCTCCAGGCTGCAAGCTACTCCTAGCGCCTGAGTCGCTAGCTCCTGGCTCATGAGCCGCTAATCGGCACCTCTGTCCGAGATAGACGACCCTAGGCTTTCGCCGTGAATGCCCGAGACATGCGCGGCCCGAGGCGTAAGTGTTACACCCCTGCGGCATGATGTGTGCATGACGGAGACGCTGATCCGCAAGGCAAATGCAGGTAGAACGACCGGCATGGACGGGAAAGGTAATTTTTGTAGCCGCGATGTCATTAGCCGGTTGCGTGGCGACGCCAGTGATCGTCCCATGGCAGACTGCAGGTTGGCAGAAGGGTTACGAGCGTGGATCGAGGACGAAGTGTCAACAGCTATCCGCCGTGTTTCGAAAGCCGCATTGCCGCTGGTCATAGATGCGAGCGCGCCGGGCGGCGAAGACGGATCGGTGGTGGCAGCGTGTAGCGCTAGAGCGGGCACAATGGATCGGGCAGGCAAGTGTATTGACTTGAGGGTTGCCAGGGATATGCTCGTAAGGGCCATCTTCAGCCGGCAGTTGACCACCGGTTGGATCGACTCTTCGCGATACATGGATGAAGCTATAGAAATGCTGGATGTGTCCCATGGCCCGCTGGATGTAATAAGCTTCTTGCGTGCGTGCAGGCCGGAAGTGATCGCGAAGCTGAAGAGAGATATGGAGTATCATGTCAGGAACATAGCTTCCGGTTGGGCTCGTATACCTGGGACGTGGTATCCGAGATTGAATGGTACATTTGCAATACCGTTTTGTGGGGGTGACGTTGTGTTGACTGGTACCTGTGATCTTATCCTGGGAGGGCGATCCCTTGCTCCTACTGCATGGGCGCAGGATGTGCGCAGGCAGGGGCCGACATTTATTGAAGGGGACGGTGCCCATCAGTGGATTTCTTCCGCCTTGCTCGTGAGCATCCATTCTGGTGAGGGAGGGAGCCATGGGGCCGGTAGCCAGGACGATGAGGATGGCATGATTGTGATGGAACATCTGGCGTTACTCGAAACCCTTAGGAGCGGCATCCCACCCTACAGAGTTGCATTATGGTCTTCTTCTACGGGTGAGCTGAGAACAGAGAAGGTCTCCGAGAGGATACTCAAGGATGCGCTGGACAGGGTTGTTGCCGCAGTGGGTATACTTGCCGATTCAGCTGGAGATGATGCAACGCGCCGTGGTGGTGAGCGTGGTGTTGGTTGTACCGGTGCTGGTGCCGATGCTGGAAGTGGGGGTGCTGCTGGTGGTGCTCGGTGTGCTGGTGCCGATGCTGGAAGTGGGGGTGGGCATAAAACGAGAATCCCGGTTCATCCTGAGGAAGGTGGCGGCATATCGAGCGCAAGGGAGAGCGCGTCGTTGCGATATGTATGGCAAGATGACGACCGTCCTGCTATGCAGCCCAGAAAAATTGTGCAATACTCTGTAAGCGGCGATACCGCCACCCGCGCAACTGACCTACTTTTGGGGGGAGTATCCATTCAGGCGTTGGCATTGACGGGTGGAATTTCAGGTGCTAACGTCCAGCGGGCAGGCACGCTGGAAGGTGCTACGGTGTGTGTACAACCGCACCGGGGAGGGCAGCTGGCATCGCGGCCTGCAAGACTTGAAGGTCCCGGTGCAGCCGGAAGAGGCCGTACTGGCGGGAATGACCGTATTTTGGAGGCTACCGGCGCCACCGCAAGCGCTGCAACTACTGCTGAGAAGAGGCCTGCCAGCGTCTCCACGATATCCGAAGTGTTTGCGCCAGACGATAGATTCGTACAGCAGATCATATCGACGTGTGACGCTGCTGGTGATGGTCCAATCAATGACAGGTTGCATGTATCCAGCTACCACTTGCACCTTCCTGCGGCCGATGACACCAAGGGCAGGCAGCAGGCGGAACAAGCATTCCGGATGTCGACGGCCGTGGTGAAAAAAGCTATTGGCATGGCGGCAATAAGTAAGTGCGTGAGAGCGACAAGGCAGCGTGCATCGCGGCGCATGTCCAAAGGGTCACGTAGGCACGACTGGCTGGAGAATCCAGCGCATTATGTTGACGAGATCCTGAGTACTCACGCCCTTCATACTCCCGGAAATTCGGAGAGGTATTGGTGGGCGGGGTGGTGCAGGCGGATCACTCCGGCACAATTGGCTGTCGTCAGAACTGAAGCGGCAAGTTGGGCCACTACGGCGTGGCTTGCCCTGGATTGGTCTCGGTTGCCGGTGACCACCGAGTTTGGACCCGGCAAGCTGACATGGGCACCACCGGGGTGCTCGCGGGTCCTGCTGACGGCACGGTACGATCTCAAGGTAAGAAACGCGGCGGGAAGGTTCTCAATGCTCACCTTCTTCAATGGACATGCACCCTCTCGGTGGGAATCCGTGCTCTGCTTGCCGATGCTGGTTGCATACATGAGAGGGCGATCCGGTCAGATTGGCGGCTTGGACGGTATGCCTATCAGGGCTGTTGGGGTATGGCTGTCCAGCGGTCAAGCGAGGGCATGCGATCTATCCGGTGCCGTCCTTGAGAGTACGGCTATGGATGTGTGTGAATATATCACGGGCTGGGTGGCCAGCAGGAGAGAAACATGATTGCATCTGCATGGGCAAAGAGATCTAAGCCGGTTGAGGGTGGTGGTTCCGCATAATGGCTTGATACCTGGAACTGTGGAAAAAGAGAGGAATTGGCTGGATGCGATATGGTGAATGCGGATTCCTGTGGGCCGTGCCGCCGATGCTTGAGTAACCGGTGAATAGACTGGTACGGCCTGGGTCGCAAAGGTGTGGTCATAATGAATGGTATTTTGCCTTATGCTTGACCGATATATCGCCGGAAGGAGCAGCCTCGATAGAGGCGCTGCTATGATGGTTTTCGTGCCACTCGCTTTTATCTTAATATTCGGTATATTTCTGGTGGCGCTCGGTGTCTTGGCTTTCTATGCCGTTAGATGGGGACATAGGGAGGACCGCAGAAGAGACGCAGGTCGCCGTGCGTCGCACTGAAGGTGTACCTGCGCAAGTGTAGCTGAGCATACTTCGTAAAGAATGGCCCGTAGACCACGTATGGCTGCAGCCGCAGTGAGTCTTGGTCGGCTCTCTTGTATTGGTGTTGGCTTATTGACTACACATGTTGTTGACTACACAGGCAGCATCGTGACCAGTCCCACCCGAGCCGACGAGCATCACGATAGTATCGTTCGGCACCATCGTGGAACTCCTTGCCTTTGGGGTTGCGGTTGAAGTGTCGCCCTACGCATACGATTGCCACTGGCCCGTATCCAGCGTCGATAAGCCGTGCTGCAGCGCTTTGAGCGTGCGCACCGCTGGTGAAGGTATCATCGATGAGCAGTACGGGCGTTGTGTTGATTGCCTGTGCGGGAGTGTTCATCTCGAAACGCTTCGCGGAGAATTGACGGTCATCATCGCACCTGCCGCTAGGATGGAGCAACGGCCGGAATCTTTTCGTAGTTGCACCGATCGCTGTGCCTACAATTGCATCGAGGGGATGCTGCGGTCTTCCCGTTGTGCTTGGAACCGTAGTTACAACCGTGAATCCATCCACACCGGCCGTCTTGGCAAGACATTCCTCATGATGAGCTAGCCAGCGCCACAGTAACGCGGCAAGTCCTAGTTGGGGCCGTGTGCGCGCTGCCAGTGACCACCTGTTCTTGTATGCCCAGAGGTCCCTGGCCAGTTGCTCTCCCTTTACTGCCAGTGCGACAAAGCTTATGGCGCTCGCACATGCGGGCAGGCTTGCCCGTGCCTGATTGCACTGGTAGCAGTAGTGGTGATTGGCGACAGTGTAGGAATGGCACATCCTGCATATGCCTTTGCCATTTGGCAGAACAGGGAGTAGATGGTTCTGGTAAGGAGCGCTCAGCTCTCCAACGGTCGCCACTACTTCATCACCAGACCAGCTTGTCGGGGAACTCCGAGACCTCGCCGCATAGAGCTTGCCCTTCTAGGCGGGAGACAAAATCCTCTGCGTTATCTACCACATGCACCCCGGGGCGATTTGCGTATCCTCGTGCCCATTCGTTTGCGGCAACTACGCTTTCCATCAGGTATACTGGCCGTCCATGCAGAGTGGCGAGTCTTGCTTGCGTGCGCGCGCCACTTCGCCATGATGCTTCGACGACGATGGTTGCGGCCGCATAGCCACTCATCACTGCGTTTCGCATCGGGAAGTTGCTCTTTGCGGGAGGCATGTCTGGGAAGAACTGAGACAACACCATAAATGAGTCACCGATGGTGGATTGTAACTGCCGGTTTTCTGGCGGGTAGGCATGCAGTAGTCCGGTACCCACGACTGCCACAGTCCGCCCACCGGCTTCCATGGCTCCCAGGTGAGCAGCCGTATCTATTCCCGCCGCAAGCCCGCTTACTACAGTGATATTACGTTTTGCCAATGCACCTGCAATCGCCCGCGCCGTGGCAATGCCGTGGCCGCTGGGCTGACGGGTACCTATTACGGCTATGCCATAGGCATCGGTGTCACTTGGGGTACCACGCCATGTGACAAACGGCGGGCGTTCACGGATGGTAAGGAGCTGGTAGGGGTAGTGGCTCTCGAAAAATGCAGCGAAGTGGATGCCTTCGCTTTCCCATGCCAGGAGTTTCTCTGATGCTTTGGCTATTTGCTCATGATGATCAAGGCCAGGCAAAAGGGCCTGCTGTCCCTGGCGATATTCTTGGTGATATCGTTGCCCCAGCCCGCGCCCTCCAGCTTGACCCTGCCGACGATTCTTACCGTTAGCCGTAGCAAGCAGTACTTCAAGTGCACTACCGCTCTCTTCCACCTGTTCACAAATTGCACCCCAGTGCTTGACCTCCTCCAGCAAGATGAGGAATGCAGCACGTTCCTCCATGTTCATTAATCAGTACACTAACACAACGCGAGGCGACGTAGTTCCATGATAGGAGTATCTCAGACTGTACGGTCGCATCTGTTACACGCTAGTCTTTATGGTATGTCCATGCATTATGAGGATTCTCTGGTGGAGGTGCACCGGCTGGTTGTTGGTCCTATTGACAACAATGTTTTTGTCGTTCGAGACAAGCAGGCAGGTGGCGCACTGCTCATTGATGCTGCCAACGAACACGGCAAGTTGCTCGAAATGTGCGAGCGCCTTGGGGTTCGTAGTGTAGTCGAGACGCATGGACATTGGGATCATATACAGGCCGTGGAGGCGGTACGTGATGCGGGCTTGGAAGTGGCGGTCAGCCCGGAGGACGCTTCGATGTTGCCCTCCTACGACCTGCTTATCGAGGATGGCGCCGTGATGGAAGTGGGAAAACTTAGGGTGCATGCCATAGCTACACCTGGACATACTCCTGGTTCGCTATGCTTTTCCGTCGAAGGCACGCCACTACTTTTCACCGGAGATACGCTCTTTCCGGGCGGGCCTGGTAATACGTCCTTTACAGGCGGGGATTTTGCCAGGATAATCCAATCCATCGAGGAGAGGATATTTTCCGTCTTGCCAGCAGAAACGATAGTCCTTCCCGGGCACGGAGCGGATACTACAGTTGGAGCCGAGGCGCCTCATTTGCCTGACTGGGTCGAACGTGGATATTGACCCATCTAGCTACTTGTTCCTCACTTTTCCTGAAGCCAATAGATCATAATAAAGATCAGCCGTATCGCGTACAAACCTTCGTGTTCCAAAACGATCTACCGCTATCCTGCGTGCCCTTATTCCCATGGCACGGCGCAGTTGCGGGTGGTCCGCAAGGAAACGGATGGACAGTGCTAGCTCGATTGGATTGCCAGGGGGTACGAGCAATCCAGTCTCTTTATGTTCGACTATGCTCCGTATCCCTCCTACATCGCTCGATACTACCGGTCTACCTGCTGCGGCGGCTTCGATGAGCACTGCCGGGGTACCTTCCTTCAGGCTGGTAAGTACTACAATATCTGTCTGTGCCAATATTTCTGGGATGTCGGTACGCCATCCGAGAAAGTGCACCCTGCTTGCCACGCCAAGGCTTCGCGCTTCTTCTTCAAGCCTGGTGCGTAATTCACCATCGCCTACTACAAGGAGGTGTATGGCGAAGGAGTCGTCCGCAGACGTACCGGTCACCGATGACCCAGCCGCCGATGATCCGGATGTGTATGCCCCGGTCGCGAGCGAGGCGTCTTTGGCTCGACTGTAGCTGGATGGGCCGTTGGATGGCAGGCTGCCCGTAGGCGAAACGCCAGGTGGCAGTGTGCCCGCGGCTAGTGCGCGCAGTGCGGTCGAGTGATTTTTCACTGGTACAAGTCGGCCGATAATTGCGAGCAATAGCGCATTGCGGGGGATGGATAGCGTATCCCTGAGAGTGCTCCTTCGAGCGGAGACGTAGGAGCTGGTATCTTCCGGTAGTGGGATCGAGAGGTAGCCATCCAGATCAAGGCCCAGAGGTATGACATGCCATTGCCATGGCTTACCGATCCCGAGCGAGAGCAACTCGTCGCGGATCTCACTGCTTACCGCTACTAGAGCATCTGTCTTATGCGCAAGGGCCCATTCCAGACCAATGAGCGCCCTGGATGGCAGGGTGGGGAAGTAGCCTTCGAGCACATGGCCGTGGAAGGTATGAACAAGAATGGGTCGTACACGCGTAGAGAGAGCGGCCATGCGGCCCAAAGCACCTGCCTTCGCCATATGGGTATTTACCAGGTCGAACGGGCCTGAGATGAAGCTAGACGGGAAGTCGGGAAGTGTATTAGGGCCGGTAGCGGGTGACCCTGTCTCATGCGAGCGAGCAGGGGTGCCGTCGAGTACAGGCAAGTTGGCCGCCGAGATGCCGACTCCATCTGAGCTGATGATGCTAGGGGTATCGGTAGTCACTCCAGCTGGGGAAGTATTGGAAGTTATCGACCGCGTGCAGGACTGGGAGGGTGGCGGTACGAGCACCCGCCTTATCGCCAGAAGAGATCGCCAATCCGATGCAGGGCTGATCTGGCGGAGGAGTGGCAGGCGTAATACCGGAACCTCAGGGTCTGACATTTGCCCTTCCTCTGGGGGAGGGTCACCGGCAGCCACGGTCACGTTGAATGAACCGCGTCTATGCGTGCTGTGCTCATGTTGCTCGTATGTCTTGTCCACGGATGGATGGTCTGGATGGCTTGGATCGAGCAACTGTGGCAGCCCTTTGGCCAGTTCGATAACCGCTCTCGCAGGTCCACCGATGTTCATCCGGGTAACGATCTGCGCTACTCGTACTTCATGGCGTGAATTGTGCGAGTTCATAGAGACACCAGGGTGTGGCTATGGCGGCTCAGGCAGCGCTGGACGGACCCTGGTAAAGTACTATTTCTACGCCGGGAGTGCCGATAACAGGAGAGTGCGCGGTGATCACTACTCCGAGGGCATGTTTTCCCAAGGCAGCGCCCAACGTCTTCGCGCGCTCTCTAGCCCGAGTAACGTCATGCAAGTCGGTAGTGACCGATGCTTCGACAGCAAGATAGACTTCTTCGCCGTTTGCCTTCGATCTCGCCTGCATGACCAGATCGGCGGCGAGCACATCGTCCCTCTGCTTCTGAGAGATCGTGTTTCGGTCAACAGCATCGTCGAGGAGGTCAGCGAGTGTTTCTCTTTGGATTGAACGCAACCGCCTGAGGCCGCCGTTTACCTTACCTAGTATTGCCAGCGCGAATTCTCTGCAACTACGTTCGTAGTCTGAGCCTTTGAGCGTCCCGACATCAGACTTGAGTACGCTGACATCAGACTCTATATTGTCCAGTCTTTTTTCTGTCTTCTCAATGAAGCGCATGACTATCTCGGTGAGCTTCTCCACCTGCTTTGTCAGCTCCGCCAGCCTGTCCGGCAATTCGTACATGCGATCACTCAGGATCGCACGCTCGACGCGGGCACGCAAATGCTCATCGGCCTCAATGGCTTCGATGAATCGTTCGATATCTTGAGAACTGAACTCCATGACTTGTGGTTTCCTCATACGATCAACATAACATGTGCCTGTAACATTATAGACCAATTGATGCCATAACGGGTCCACAGTGACAGCGTTCCTGCATCTGAAAATGGATACCGGAGCAGCCGCGACAGAGCCCGGCCGCGCGAGGAGATGCGCCTGAGTGCGCATCATGTAGGTCCTTTACGTTGGCCAACAAGCTGGCCGCGAGGGGATGTGTTCGGTCGGCTGGAACTGCTAATATGTCGGGTTATGCAGGAAAGCCGGAAGGATACATCGATTACTGATAGCAGCGCCGGGAGCAGGGCATCGAGCGAGGGGGTGTCGGGTGTGGACGAGGGCGTGATCAAAACTGCACAAGCCAGGGTGGAGACCGTGTCTTATGCCCAGAACTGTGAAGACATCATGCTGCTGAGGGCACTTGGTGCTGTCGATTCCAGCACAGGCTTTTACGTGGATGTGGGTGCCCAGGATCCCGTCGTTGACTCCGTGACCAAGGCGTTTTATGAGCGTGGGTGGCATGGCATCAATATAGATCCAGTGCAACACTGGTACCAGAGACTGGTCGCAGATCGACCACGTGATATCAATCTCAATGTGGCGGCATCGTCATCCAATGGCCATGTGCACTTTTACGAAGTGGAGGATACGGGGTTGTCAACGGTCAAGGAAGAGCTTGCGCATGATGCAGTGTCTCGTGGCTATACGGTCAGAGGGGAGGAGGTTGTAACTCGCAGGCTTGACAGTATTCTTACCATGTTTGATCCTGAGCAAATACATTTTCTCAAAATTGATGTCGAAGGAGCGGAGAGAGACGTACTCGTTGGTATTGATTTTACTGTCACGCGCCCATGGATAGTCCTGGTCGAAGCGATGACTCCTGCTGACCATCCGTCTGGCATGGTACCCAGTCATGAGGAGTGGGAGTACCTACTGACCGAGACTGGGTACGAATACGTGTATTTTGATGGTCTGAACCGGTTCTATGTGGCCGAGGAGCATGGGTCGTGTGCTAATGCGTTCCAGTTCCCTCCCAGCTACTGGCGGGATTGGTTCATCCCTTACAGGGAATACCTCCTTCGCGAAGAACTGGTCCAGGAGCAGATGAACGGCAAACGGCTCCGCGAGGCGGAGGATCGTATACTGGCGGTCGAGAAGGACCTTACCCACAAACTGCAACGAGCGAGAGACCAGGTCTTCAACCTCGAACAGGAATTAAAGTCCCGCAGTGCCGAACTCTCCGCAATATACAGCTCTACGTCATGGCGCATCACGAAACCCATACGTTCCTCCAGCCCTGGCATCGTGAAGCTCCGGAAGGCATACAAGGGGTCGATGGTATACAGGAGGTTCCTGTCACATTCATCGGCAGTGCATGGAGCGGGGAGCGAGTCGGCAGACCATGATATGACTTGTTGTCCGGAGGAGGCGTTGCGTCTGTACAAGGTACTCAAGTCCTCCATAGAGGACAGCAAGAGGAGCGTGCATGCTCGCGCATCTGGTCGTAGCCAGGAACTGCCGTGAGGACCAGAGTACCGGCTGGAGGGCTGCATCGAGTTGTCTGCTCCAACGGTCAAGTCTGCATCTCTGTCGTGAGAATCAGACTACCAGCAGGAGGGCTGCATGGCAGCCCGTGTAGTACCGCCGGGAGGCTGCGGCAGGCGTGAAAATAGTAGTCGACCTGCAGGGTGCGCAGACGGAAAGCCGGTTTAGAGGGATTGGGCGTTACTCGCTCTCTCTGGCCAAGGCCATTGCCGCCAACGCCGGGGAACATGATGTATATATAGTGCTGAGCAAGAGCTTGCCAGGTACTATTGAGGATATCCGGGCTGCATTCCAGCATGTGCTGCCCCAGGAGCGTATCGTGGCCTTCAGCGTCCCTGATGGTACGGCGGCACTCAGGTGCACCAGTCCCTTTAGAGCCAGGGCGGCCGAGTTGCTCAGGGAGCAGTTCCTGGCAGGATTGAAGCCTGACGTTGTCCTGCTGACAAGTCTCTTCGAAGGTTTCGGTAACGACTCTGTTACCTCTATAGGTCTGCTGCCACATACGTACCTTTCTGCAGTGGTGCTTTACGATCTCATCCCGCTTGCCATGCCGCAGGACTACCTGCAGGATGGAATACGAAATAAGTGGTATCGGGAAAAATTGGAACATCTGAAGCGGGCGGATCTGACACTTGCTATTTCGGAGTTCACGAGAGAAGAAGCAGCTCGCCTGTTGGGGATGGAATCTCATCGTATGGCGGTAATCGGGTCCGCTGCAGATGGCATCTTCAAGCGGTTGGATCTAGCAGAACATGAGCAGATCCGCATAAGGAAGCGTATGGGCATATCGAAGCCGTTTGTCCTGTCGGTTGCCAGTGCGAACGAACCCAGGAAAAATATAGCTGGGCTGTTCCAGGCATTTGCCATGTTGCCGCAAGACATAAAGCACCGCTTCCAGCTGGTCGTATCTGGCAGTGCCACCAAGGCCGAGAAGGATGCCGCATTGCACCAAGCCAGGGAGGCCGGCCTGGGTGACGGTGATGTGGTGCTTACTGGATATGTCACGGATGATGACTTGGTAGCTATGTACAACCTATGTTCGCTGTCTGTATTTCCTTCGCTATATGAAGGATTTGGTTTACCAGTGCTCGAGGCGATGGCATGCGGGGCGCCTGCCATCTGCTCATCGACTACTTCCCTGCCAGAGGTGATGAGCTGCGATGAAGCTCTCTTTGACCCAGCGTCTCCCAGTGCAATAGCTGCCAAGATTACCGAGGTGTTGGCTGATGATGCCTTCGCCGACCGGTTGGTGGGTAACGGCAGGAGGCAGGTGGCCAGATTCTCATGGGACAGGAGCGCAGAACTGGCCTTGGCCGCATTCGAGGATGCACTTGGCAGGAAAAATACATCTTTCAGTTTTGCCGGTGGTGTAACTGCCACAGGCATAAGCACTGCCACGGTCACAGATGCAGCCACGGATGCAGCGACAGATGCGGGTACGAGCACTGCCAAATATGTCGGCACAGAACCGGCAACGGTCACGGATGTAGTTACGGATGCAGCGACAGATGCGGTCATGGGTCCGGTAGGAGGGACAGAGATGCATCGTGCCTCCGCTCACAATGCATCCAAACCATCCCTTGCCTTCATCTCTCCCCTTCCACCGGATCAGACCGGTATCGCCAGCTACAGTGTTGAGCTGGTACCTGCTCTGGCTGAGTACTACGACATTGAAGTCGTCACCGGCCATGGTGCCGGCAGCATCACCGGTGGTGGTGCACATGGTACAACCATACGCACGCCGCAGTGGTTCGAGCGAAATGCCGACCGTTACGACCGGGTGCTCTACCAGATGGGCAATTCCCCCTTTCATATTTACCAG
>JAMCPL010000013.1 GCA_023379675.1 Actinomycetota bacterium
AACAACTGCAGTTGCGCTGCTCGGTATGCTGTCAATGCCTGTCACCTGAACGGCAATTGACTTGCCTCCAGCTATTGCTGGCAAAGTGGCATTCGCAGATGGTAGAGACGCACAGTAGGAGCTGGTGATACCTACAGGTAGGGACGACTGACTGCACCTGGTATCAAGTATCCTGGCTGGGGTAACTGGATTAAATAGTGAACCGCTCTGGGTACTACTTGAGCCATCGGTATAGTAACCAGATACATCTACAGCAAAGTTGGTATTACCTGAGAAGTTGTAGATGCTTATCTGTCCATTGGAGCCAACCTTTACTATGACCCTACTCGGAGTTGTCTCTCCCTTATTGAAGTTCACGGTAGATACTTCAGCCTTGGTTGCACCTGTAGGGAATGCCGTCAGATAACCAGAAGATGTAGGTTCTATAGCTGTAAGGTTCAAAACAACTGCAGATACTCCACTAGATGGTATGCCTCCAACACCAGTTACCGTAACATTTTCTATCTGGCCTAAACCGAGGGTGGCGAGCTTACCATTTGCACTCGGAATAGTCGAGCAATAGCTGCTCGTTATACCAGTAGGTAACGGCGACTCGCTGCACCTGCTGTCTGCCAACCTTGTCGGAGTGACAGCGTTGTAAAGACCTGCAGGAGTGCTACCCGGAGCTGCATAGTAACCTTCAATGTCTACTATTAAGTTCACATTGGATGAGGCAGCGTTTGCTACGGTAATCTCTCCATTGGAGGTATTTACCGGTACTGTTACTAGATTAGTTACTACACCACTATTGGCAGTCCAGTTCAGACTGGATACTAGAACAGGAGTAGTACCTTCAGGATAGATACTGAAGTATCCTGAAGTCGTCATGTTCAGCGCAGTGACATTAATTACTACAGCTGTAGCGTTACTTGGAATACCATCTATTCCCGTTACAGTGACATTTTCACTTGTTCCACCTGCAAGGCTGGCAAGGGTGGCATTTGGACTTGGAAGATTCTCACCAGCACAGTAACTTGGTTGTGGTGAAGCACTACAATGGGTATCTACAAGTCTCTGTGGGTTCACAGGTGTATATGCATCACCGGTAATCGGTGTTAGATAGGTGAACTGATCTGTAGAGCTTATAGAGCTGGTTCCACCTGTAGTAGTAACTGTCACATTGACCGTACCTGGTGACTCCGCAGGTGAGGTGGCTGTAATAGAGGTTGCCGAATTCACTGTCACAGCAGTAGCTGTAATGGTTCCAAACATGACAGTTGCAGAGGAGGTGAAATTGGTACCTGTGATGGTAACTGAGGTGCCACCAGCAGTTGGACCACTGGTAGGGGTAATAGATGTCACAGTGGGCCTGGGAGGTGCCGGTGCCTGGTAGGTGAACTCATCTGCTGAGCTCGTAGACGAAGTGCCACCAGGTGAGGTAACGGTGATGTTCACGGTTCCTGCTTGTCCTGGTGGAGATATGGCTTGGATCTCTGTAGAGGATACAATGCTAAAAGATGTAGCTGCGATGTTACCAAAGAATACATAGGCAGTACCAAATAGATTAGAGCCGTCTATGGTAACTGTTGTACCACCTGCTACAGGGCCTGAGGTGGGTGATACGGATGTGACAACAGGTGCAGGTGGTGGTGGTAGCGGCGCTTGATACTGGTAGGCGCCGGCACTGCATCCAGTTGCAGGCCGTGATACACCTCTTTGATCGAGAGCGAGATTTGCCCCACCATATGAGTTATCTGCAGACGTGGTTGATCCTCCACACAAATCTACAGTAGAGCCACTCAGAGTAACGGTAGCTGGTGAACTTATGAATGCTGCTGCTGCAGATGAGCCAGGAATGGCTATTGTCTCGGTCGGCCCCCCGTTATTTGCCAGTGTTGTACTGAGGTCAAGATTTGTTACGGAGTCCTGACTGGTAGAAGAACCTGATGGGGAGCCAAATTTACACGATGTGCCGTTCGAGAGGTTGTAGCCCGCATCGGTGATGGTGCTGCCGGAGTTGTAGCAATTGTTGCTACCGGTCGTCTGGTCGGCCACGATCGACCCTGCGAGGATTATGGTGCCGCCGTAGTCGTAGATCCCGCCGCCGTTGCCGTCGCTGGCAGTGTTACCGCTGATGGTCGAGTCCACGATGGTCATGGTGCCGCCGTAGTCGTAGATCCCGCCGCCGCCGTCGCTGGCGCTGTTTCCGCTGATGGTCGAGTCGGTGACGGTCATGGTGCCGCCGTAGTTGAGGATCCCGCCGCCGTCGCTGGCGCCGGCGCTGTTTCCGCTGATGGTCGAGTCGGTGACGGTCATGGTGTCGTCGTAGTTGAGGATCCCGCCGCCGTCGCTGGCGCTGTTTCCGCTGATGGTCGAGTCGGTGACGGTCATGGTGCCGTCGTAGTTGAGGATCCCGCCGCCGTCGCTGGCGCTGTTTCCGCTGATGGTCGAGTCCGCGACGGTCATGGTGCCGCCAAAGTCGTAGATCCCGCCGCCGCCGCCGTCGCTGGCGCTGTTTCCGCTGATGGTCGAGTCGGTGACGGTCATGGTGCCGCCGTAGTTGAGGATCCCGCCGCCGTCGCTGGCGCTGTTTCCGCTGATGGTCGAGTCGGTGACGGTCATGGTGCCGCCGTAGTTGAGGATCCCGCCGCCGTTGCCGCCGGAATTGCCGCCTGTCACAGTCAGGTTCTCGAGTGTCACCGAAAAGCTGACACTGTCGGTGAATGTGGTGCCGCTGTTGTCGCCGTTAAGCACGCTATCGGCCGAGGAGTCCGACCCGGTGCCGCTGCCCTCGATCGTGAGGCTCGGCTCGTTCCCGCTGCCTACAGAAAAGTTCTCGTCGAAGGTGCAGGCAGAAGTCGTGCACGAAGCACCGGAGCTATGTACGAGTTCAATGGTGACAGCGTTTCCACTGTCTCCACTGGCAGCCGTAATCGCATTAGGGAGGGTGCAGGGAGTTGAACGGGGACAGCTAGTAGTACTACTGCTAGTACTGTTAGGTGACGCGTATAGCATTACTGATGTTGATGCTGCTGGTATCGCTGACGCTATAGATGGTAGTACCAAACTACCAAGCACGCCTATCAGACTTCCAAGCAGTACAAGCCCAGCAGTACTTATAGAAAATATCCTTAAATACCCACCAAACCTACGGATAGATCCTGCTGGTAAACGTAAAGTCATCATTAAAGCACTCCTTTTTTTTCGTTGTCTACAATAATTCCATGCCGGTAGTGCTTGTACAGCGCATGCAGGCAACTTCCAAATTACACATCCATAGATATACCACACAAAACACAGCATGGTCAACTGAGGTGGACCTCATTTGTTGGAGAGCCTGAGGGCATTGCTAAGCTCATGCATCTTCCATCATGCTTCTCAGGCAACTGAAAGTCCATCTGTTTCTTGTGTAAATTAGTATATCTCATCAGGTGCCATGTTGTCGAGTGAACTGTGAGGACATGTCGTGTCATATAGGATATTCGCATTCTGTAGAGGTAAGTTACTAACACCACTTACCAGATCAATCACCTCACCATGGTAGGGGTGCCAGAGGGCACCCCTGATCGCCCTGGTGCCGTGAGAGCCATCCTACGGCTCATAGAGAAGCGTTAGGGATGCAGTGAATGGGGAAATTATATGCCGAAGCGGTAACGAACGACAGAGGGCAAATTACAGGGGTGTAAGAGATTGTCTGGAGGGTTGTCTGACTATTCCTGCGTAATTTGCCTGCAAGTCGCTTAATGTCTTCCTTGGCTGCTCTGCTGACCAGCACTTCCATAGGCTCCGCTTAGTCACTAACAACCAGCGTTTCTGTGTGCCACTACAAGGACGGCACAAAAACCTTGCTTCTCGTGTTCTTGGCCTGATACTTACGAGACAAGCAAGCAATAAAGTACTAATTCTGCCGATCGTATCATTGCGATACCATCTGGGTAATCCATCTACGTAAAGATAGGTCTCTAACCGATCCTATCCTCATTTGTCGATGGAAACTTCGCCTGGCTGTTGGTAGTTTGATTTGGTCTGATTCGACATGGTATGGTATCATTGTGTATACAGGCATCTGCGGGAAGAGAGATGATCTTCATTGGATGTGTTCACGTCCATTTACACCCATTCACAACTTTGGCCAGAATACCCTTTATTGCTACGGACATTGCTACATAAATTGCTAAAGTACCAGGTAGATACGTATATAGGTTCTCTAGATATTGGGGTCCACTTCACTTCTCTCCGTATCTCGCGCAAACACTCGTTGATGGCATCGGACCAGGGGATTCCTATCAGTTGCTGGTGGACACCTATGGTGTCACCAAATCTGCAATCTACCAATGGAAGCACGAGCTGAAGCAGCAGATGCAGCTGGGAGCCGTCTCAGAGCTGGCCCGGACGCCTCACCGCTACAGAGCAGGAGAGGATACAGCAGCAGATGCAGCTGGGAGCCGTCTCAGAGCTGGCCCCTCTCGACACCTGCGCGCTCGACAATCGAATCCACAAGCTGCTGGAAATCGTCATAACATTGCTGCACATTGGCCTGGTGCGCACCGATGGCGCCGTCCGAAGCACGCAGCAAGAACATAGGCTTGCGTACCTCCATGGCCATGGGCATCAGGCTGCGGTAGTGCTTGATGCGCTGAATCCGCTCGGGATCGGGATCGGGTATCTCCTGGGTCGTGGATGCGCCGAGCACGCTCTCTCGGTACGCCTCACGCAGGGGTCTCTGCCATTTGGCGTAGGCTTTCGTTGGTCGTCCCAGTCGCTCGGCATGTTGCATCAAGACGTAGCCAACTGGCGACATCCGGCCGCTTGGGTGCTCCCCTAAGGTGGCCGGTGCGCGTTGCGCCGCCTGCTTCCAGGTGTCTCGCCATTTTCGCAGTGTCGGCCCCAGGTTCCTCAAGCCCTGTAGCGAGAACAGGTCCGGCGCCACCGGGACCACCACATGGCTCGCCGCCACCAATGCAGAACGGTTGATGGCTCCCAGGTTAGGGCCAACATCCAAAAGGACGACATCAGCGCCGTGTTCCGTCGAAGCCCCCTGCATCACTCTCCAGAACGCCGTAGTCACCCGGAAAGCGCGCTCTCTCCCCTCCAGGCAGCGTGGCCATTCAGTGGACAGATCGTCCTCGATCGTTGACAGTGCCAAAGCACCCACGAGTAGGCCGAGCCGATCGGAGAGGTACTCGATGCGTGCCGGACGCACATCGCCCGTACCACCAAAGAGCGGATCGACCGCGCCGAACAGCGTGTCGGGATGGGCATGGTCTGGCCATATCGCCTCCAACCGCTCTTCATCCAACGCCATGATGGACAGGTTGGACTGTGGATCCAGATCCACCGCCAGCACGCGATATCCGAGTTCGGCGAACATCCAGGCGGTATGATAGACCAACGAAGTCTTTCCTACGCCGCCTTTGTTGTTGAAGAAAGCAATACTGATCATGGCGCCTCCCTGGTGATGATTGCAGCCATAGCACTAGGTTGTATATCGAAGCGCAGGCGTGCGCCAAAGTGTTTACGGGCGATAGCGATGCCGGTACCGAAGCGCTGCACAAAACCCAGCGCACGCAAAGCCTCCGCGAGGTTCGGTTGCGGTAGTCGGTCACACCCGGCTGCCCAAAGTTCTCTACGGTCACGCTGCCGAAAGGACCGCCAGGATTGTGGATCTCAAGCCGGTCATCGAACCAGTACACCCGAACCGGCGAGTTGGTGGCCTCGTAACTGCGATGCAAGTAGGCATTGCGCACCAGCTGGCGTAGGGCATCGAAGTCATAGTCCTCGACGATAGACTCCGTGTCCAGGCTGACAAAGTCCACCCGGCGCCGGTTATGAGCTTCGAGCTTTTCTTCCAAACGGCGGATCTGGTCGGCCACCGTGCCGTGGATTACCTCCTCGTCCTGTGCCGGGCTAGTGAGGTCGCTGCCTGCGATCCGCAAGAACTGGGTATACGCCCCTCCCAGCCAGTCCGAGGGCGATTTGCCACACACGAGCAAACCGAGTACCGTCGGCACAGAATTGTGTTCTTCAACGATCAGCTTGGCAGCAGCAAGTCTTTGCTCGAGGTTGCGATCATTGGCCACCAACACATCGCGGGCGACCAGCGATGGCAGGTACTCTTGCTCGAAGCGTAGCTGGTCCAGGTCATCCAGCTTGGCACTCGGCACTGGCTGCACGTCAAAGGGTCGGTCCCGAAATCGCCGACGCTCGTTGAGAATACGCTCGTCCTGCGCTGTTGCGAAGCCTCGACGCGGCCCCCAGCGCACATGAATACGCCCCTGGAAGCGCACAGGAGGCGTGCCGCAGGGCCAAACGGTGATCGCCGCCAACTCGCTCGTTCCAAGTGGACGTTTCTCTACCAACATGGTGGGTGGCGGCATGATGTTGCCGTCGTCCTTGATGTCGGCAAGGCTGCGAAGCAGCTCATCGGTCACTGAAAAACCTTCCGCCGGTGAGCCGTCGTCTTGCGCACCGATGAATACCACACCAGGCCCTTGGTGCCCAGCCAGGTCGTTGGCAAAGGCACATACCGCCTCGCGCACCTTTGTCGGCACCGAGCCCGTGAAGGACTGCTTGCGTTCCACCCGGTCGGATTCAAGATCAAGCAGCAAGCCATTGAGCGTTTGGTCATCAAGTGCCTGCATCACGCACACTCCTCTTGGTCAAACAGCGAGACTCATTCAGATTAGCCTTACCTTCCGATACCTGTCAAACCGGCTGCCGCTCTGCTCTACACGCCCGACTTCCTTCCGTCTATAGGATCGTGGTTGGGGCCGGCCACCTGGGTCACCTCGGCTTCTACGACCTCGGAGAACACCTCCAGGCTGCCTGCCAGGGCAGCGGCGAGCAGACCTTGGTGCATCCGAGTGGCGAAGACCTCGAACTCGCCTTCGACCTTGCCGACGAGGGCTTCCGGAAGGCCGGATTTCCCCAGGTCAACGAGGCCGAGGCTGGGTACGAAGTGCAGCTTCCCTGCAGGGGTCCTCTTCGTGTGTGATGCTTTCTTCATTGGTGTGTCCTCCGTTTCTGGTTGGGTTTCAATACCTCAAGCCTGCCTTACGGCAGCACCGAGGCGGGGGACCACCTCTCAAAATCCACGGAGTTGGGGACAACCTCAAGTTGCTATGCGGGAGCGTTCTACAATCTTCACTGCCTGGGTTTCAGGTGTTCGCTGTGCATGCCAAAAGCCCAAGCCCACCAGAACAATCATTAGTATTGCAAGTAAAAATGCAAGAATCGAAACCCACAGTGCAATCTGGCCGAAAAGCCAGAATCCATATGCTTCAAGCAACATACTGCGAAGGGTCGTTCCCTGGAAGATTGTACTTACCACGCCCTCAGCTTTTGCATAGGCTGGGCTACCCTTCGGGAGCTTCATGGCGGCAGTACTTGCTTTAGCATATACACCGCCATATGGCATTTCGCTCAAGTGTACGGCAATGAAGTCATTTGCCCAGACCTTAGCCTGTGCCCCATTAAGTAGCTGTTGGCCGGCGTACTGTGAAACAGACGGGATCATACTGGGAGTGATCTCTGTGCCGACCTTTGCGTGGGCAAACGCCGATTTTGGTGGGAAAAAGATCTGTTGTGCTGCAAGCTGGTCGTGGACCGTGCTATTGGCGAAGGAGTATCCCCATGCTGCCAGACCACCCACGAAAAGCAGTACCAAGAGTAGTACTCCACCACCACTTGTCAATATTTGGTCTAAAACCTTACGTTTCATCGTAACCTCCATTTCTTATGGCTCATTGGAATGTGCCTTTACTCTCCTGCGAGACAAACTGACAGTTTCACATGATAATTATGGGCTGATCAGATTGTGTATGCATCGGTGATAACCCCTGTGTATGCATCGGTGATAACCGCTTATTGGGTTCGGCGTGTTTACCAATGTGCGGCTGCAGCGTGTCAATGGCGAAATTGGAGTTCACTACTGGTGGCCCGTCCCGTAACTGACGTGATGATATCCGGTACGCAACCATCCAGTGAATGGTTACAGAGAGGAAGGGCACAAGCACGCCAACCAGCCAGGGGCGTCATCTGTTTCACTGGTGGCGCAACTCAGACCAGTCCCGCCAAGGCACAAGCACGCCAACCAGCCAGGGGCGTCATCTAGCTGGCGGGGAGAGCGCTGCCATTTACGGGACAGGCCACCAGCGAGGTCGCGATGACCAGACCACCGCATCAGGTCACTGGGGCCAGACCACCGCGCAACACCGTGTATTGCATGGTCAGTCCTAGCACCGCCGGTCCCAGCCCTCCGCTCAAGGCGGACGGGCTGTGAATACGGTTATGCGATTACCTGCGCTTATCCGGCGTGGGCGAGTTCCGCATCCGTAGAAGCGGATACGGTCTCGGCCTCATCCTTACCTGCAGGGCGTAGCGCGAAAACCTCGATTATCGCCCCTATGAGCATGAGACACTGGCCGATTACGTAAATTATTTCACCCGCATTGCCTGCGCCCAGGGTCTTCGAGTGCCCCGGAGCGGAGAAGACCCAGATACCCAGGCCGACCAGAGTAATCACCATGCCGGAAGCCATGGCGCCGGATATCCATTTTTTGAGCGTAATGCCCAATTCAGATATGTTGCCCGAGATCTCCACCGCTATTAGTAATACCGCCATCACGGGAAGTGCCCCGAAGACAAACAATAGATGTCCCCGCGTAAATATCTGGTCATTTGCATACCGTGCCGCCGGCGGCGAAGCGAATCCAAATTTCGACTCGTTCATCTCTATGTAGTAACCGTAGAAGTACATAGCGGCTGCGGCCGTCACATACGTGAGATACACAGCTGCACGCACTGGGTTGTAACGCTGCCGTATCCTGGAGCCCAGCCTTGCCAGGCTTCCTCGGAGTTCAGGGAGCATGGTGCCTGCCAGGATCAATGCACCTATCCCGACGAGTCCTGTCATGGTGTCATCCATGGCCAACCCGTTGACAGCTCCCGGTCCGAAGGGGAACCAAGAGGGAATAACGAACGTACCGAGGGCGGATACAGTGTATATTCCGGAGAAAAGGGCTATCCCGCCGAGCATGATGCCAACGCCCAGCCGGGCCACCTGCTTGCGCGTACCTGCCAGCTTCGAGTAACCGAATGTTTCGGCTGCCAGTATGACAATCCCTGCCATGAAGGCAGGCAGCATTCCATGAGAGTGGGCGGTGATGATATTGCCCATCAGGGTGGAGTACGATTCCTTTTGCCAGCCAGCCCAGAAGCTCCAGCTGATCCCGACTTGGTTGGCGGCTGCAGACAGCCCGAACGCCACCCATGTGAGCACGGAGACGCCAGCGAAGAACAGTGCCCATCTGATTTCGGCCATTTGAGGAGAGACCTCCACGTCTTTCGGGGGGACGAAGGCGGAGTAAGCCAGGTCGGCGACAAACACGGCAGTGATTGCAAACAGTTCCAGCGTGCACGGCATTATGATCCAGTATCCAAATGCAGTCAATGAGGCCACATTATGAAGGGTTCCGTAGCCGAGGACAAGAAAGCCGAATCCTTCCAGTAATGCAATAGGGCCGCTGTGGGTAAGGATGAATTTTACCCAGGGATGTACTACGAAGATCCTCGTGCACAGGATCAGGAACAGCAGCGCTACCGGTAGCATCATCGCGTGGTAGAACCAGATCATTGGCGTGGTGAGATCTCCATCGTTGCCTGCCTTGAGCCAAGGTACGGTGATGAAGCTCAGTACCGCGACGATCACGATCCATGCAACGAGCAGCCTGATCACGATACAGGACCAGCGGTCGAGCGTGGTGGGCGAAAGATGGTTGGGTCTGCCATTGTCCCCACAGCCCGTTGCTTTATCCAGGGGTGTAGATGCTGCGGAGGTTCCTTCCATAGGGGTGGTTTCCGTAGTTGTCATATGCTATCTCCTTTGTCTTTGTTGTGTATGTGACTTACCGTCAGACTTATTACTGGGAGGTCACGCGGCACCCTGGTGGCTGGATTACCGGCATGTGCTTGATCTATATGTGCCATTTGCCAATACCGGTGTCCGAATAATCCTGCATGGGCATCAAGATCGTAGGCTCGCAATTCGATGCTCATGATGCTCGTGATGCACGTGGTCTGTACGCTCATTTCGGGGTACCCGCCATTGCGATTATCCCGGCAAACAGCAGCAGTAGGTATACGTTGCAGACCATGAACACGTGTTTTCCTTGACGGATGGTGGGATGCAGGGCAAATTGCATGGCGGCACCGACTATGATGGCGGCGGCCAGGTCAGCAACCAGCATTTCCGCGGTACTACCTTTCCAGATGAGCGCATCGCCCATGACCGCAACGCCAAACAGGATCACCGCTGCCGTGCTGAGCGCCAGACCGAACTGTCGTTGTGACCATACGACAGGCGCCATGGGGACATCAGCTTTCGCGTAATCGTCTGAGTAAGCATAGGCAATACTCCAAATGTGAAGCGGTATCCAGGCCATTACCAGCGCGCCAAGCAACCATGCTCCCGGAGATATCGGCAGCCTGATTGCGGCATAGCCGGCCCATACCGGCACGCCGCCGCTTATGGAGCCGAGTACGATGCTCCATGGAGTGGTGCGCTTGGATATTAACGAGTAGATGATGACGTTGTCCAGCAGGCCAATGGCTATGAAAAGAAAGGGTACCGCTCCGAGCAACCCGGCTATGATCAGGCTTCCTGTAATGGCGGCGGACCCGAAGAGCAATGCTTCACCAGGCTTGATGAGATGGGCAGGCAGGGGGCGTGATTTCGTGCGCTCCATCCGGGCATCCATGTCCCTGTCTATTACATTGGTGAATGCTTCAGCGCCGATCGCCCCCAATGCCACCATCGCTATTACGCCAATGGCGCGAACCAATGGGAATGGTCCGGTGTGATCCCATGCAAGCATGGCGCCTGCGAAACCTTCCACAGTGAAAAGCATCCAGATACGTGGCTTGGTGTACTGCCAGTAGACGGACGCCTTACTCCGATTATTGGCTCGCATTGGCCGTGCGGCAGGCGATTCCTGGATCTCTAACGGCAATTCTGTGATCGATGCTCCAATCTGTTGCAGGTCGGTCGATCGCAGATCATTACTGGTAACCACGATGCAATTATACGTGGCGTGGCATTGAAATGCATCGGTGTATGCACGGGGCGTGCTTCGGTGCTTTCACCGTAGTATGACTGGGGGGTTTCGCACTTACGTACGTAGCCGCACTGACAATGAACCCGTAGGTGCGCATGCAACATGCAATAGGTACTAATGGCCAAGTCAGTATGTTACTGGTGCATGGTGCATGGTGCATGTGCTGGCTGGCCGAAGCTGATTGCATCTCTGGACGCGGAGTTGAAGATCAAGGATGATGGGTGCAGTGGTCCTTATCTCGCATCCAATCCAGCCGTGCGGCCAAGAACAACAAGGAGCCGCTCACGCCTCGTGTGCCCGCGTAGCTACTACTCGCGATGTTTTTCCACTCATGCATTGCACCCCCCCCCCCCCCCCCATGAACTATAATTACTCGTGCACGTACGTACTGGTGCGTGCGTATGTGTACAGGCGGTAGGTGCAGGAATGCACAATCGTCATGATGGCACGCTTGCCAAGGTAGTTGCACCAGAGCCGGCAAGGACTTGAAGGTGTAGGAGGCATGGACGATATGGACATGGATAGTAGTGCCGGGACTGGTCATGAGGGGCAGCCCGTGACGAAGGTTGTGGCATGAGCGGGACGGGTAACCACTCGGACGGGGAATCTCCCGATGCAAAGATAAGGGTGATCGTAGCCGATCCGCATCCGGTGGTACGGCGCGGATTGAGAGATGCCTTTATCGCATCTGGCGATATTGCCGCGGCAGGAGAGGCCAGTGATGCAGCAGAGCTCCTGAGCCTGATAGACACGGTTTCGCATGACATGGTCACCATAGCTATGCAGATGCCTGGGGGCAACGGGATCGACCTCGTCTACAGGATATCCGAGCAATTCCCATTTACGAAGGTGCTTGTCCTTACCCTGATCGCTGATGGTGAGATTGCCAGGTCTGCGTTCAGGGCAGGGGCAGTAGGCTATATGCTGAAGGATGCACCGATGGAGCGTATAATCAATGCCATCAGGACGGTGAGCTCCGGTGCTTTCGTATTGGATCCGTCGATCGTGGCGGCAATGAGAAAAAGCTCTGACGATGCAGTTGTCGCAAGAGCGATGAGTTCGATGCTCTCGGTCAAGGAGATGGAGATTGCGCTCCTGGTTTCGGAAGGGCTGTCCAACAAAGAGATAGCCGACCGTATATACGTTTCCGTACGCACCGTCGAGAGCCACATCAGCCACATCCTTGGCAAGACAGGCATTGATTCACGTACCAAGCTCGCGCTGTGGGCATTGGATGCCCTTGAAGGTCATGGTGGCGGATAAGCGCGGGCGGCGTGGTGTAAATACTTAGAGCGATAGCCTGCAGGTCGTCAGAACGTCCCAGGGGATCGGTGTCTCTGGTCGCCAGAGATTCTTAGCTGCTGAAAC
Organism: Actinomycetota bacterium; assembly: GCA_023379675.1. Lineage (GTDB taxonomy): Bacteria > Actinomycetota > Acidimicrobiia > Acidimicrobiales > JAMCPL01 > JAMCPL01. Next base: position 12,462 of record JAMCPL010000013.1, read on the forward strand.
ATTTGCTTTCCCTATATTCATAAACGTTACATGTAAAGCGCCCCACGTAAGTGATACACCCCTCATGTACAGTGTGTGCTGGAACGTGCGTTGAGTGGCTCCACGTTCCGCTGGCTGGTCGTCGTAGGTAGCCAGGGTATTCGTTTCTGCAACGACATGGTGCTGATCCGTACAGATCGGCAACGTTGTCTGTGTTGGCAGGACGGTAGCATGAGCCCTCCTTGAATGGAAAGTTGTACGCGTGATGCGTAGGGCATTGAACTCTTTGCAGTCTGCCATGATGCGGGTCTTGCAGGTGAAAGCGTGCAATGCACAAAGATGCAACACACAAGGAGGCATAATGATTGCTAACATACCTTCAGCCATATTGCTTGGAGTCGATGGAAGTCCTGTATCGGTGGAGGTGCATGCCTCCAACGGCGTGCCTGGATTCAGCATTGTAGGATTGCCCGATGCTGCTGTCCGGGAGTCACGCGATAGAGTGCGAGCAGCGTTGCTGACCAGCGGATTCAAGTGGTCCAGCAAGCGGGTCACGGTGAATCTCGCGCCATCTGCGGTCAGAAAGGCCGGTGCAGCTCTCGACCTTCCTATTGCCATGGGCATGCTCATAGCAAGCGAGCAGATTGATTCCGAAGCCGTAACAGGATGCGCCTTCTTCGGGGAACTCGGTCTAGACGGATCACTACGATATTTCCCCGGGGTGATCCCACTTGTAGATGTGGTAAGTACCCCGAAGGTGGTGGTTCCTGCAGTATGCGTGGATGAGGCGTCAGTGGTTCCGACCAAGGAAGTATACGGTGCAACTTCCATCCGTCAGGTGGTGGATGCGCTAAAAGGCGGGGGTGGTTGGGCGTTGGCAGGTTCCTCGAGCACGCCTGGTCAAAAGCATGAAGACTTTCCTGATCTTGCTGATGTGAGGGGTCAACCGGTAGGACGCCGTGCAGTGGAGGTGGCGGCAGCAGGTGGGCATCACCTGCTTCTGATCGGGCCGCCCGGCTCAGGGAAGACGATGCTTGCTACGAGGCTGCCCGGTCTCTTGCCGCCGCTTACTTTTGATGAGTCCCTCTCGGTTGCTCGTATACGCTCTGCATCTGCACTGTCCCAGGATGGTGCATACCTGCCATCCCGACCACCATTCCGAGCGCCCCATCACAGTGCCACTGCAATATCAATCGTGGGAGGAGGTAGCTCCTGGTTGCATCCTGGAGAGATATCCCTGGCTCACCGGGGGGTGCTTTTCATGGATGAATTGGGTGAGTTCGACAGGACGGTACTCGATTCACTGCGTGAACCCTTGGAAGAGGGAGTTGTCCGCATCAGCAGGGTACGGGTGTCGGCCGTCCTGCCTGCAAGGTTTCTCCTGGTGGCTGCCACCAACCCATGCCCATGTGGAGAGGGCATGACTCCGGGAAGCTGCAGGTGTACCCCGAGGATGCGGGAGCGTTACCTGGCAAGGCTGTCAGGTCCGTTGCTCGACCGGTTCGATCTCAGCATATCCCTTGCCAAACCTCTAGTGGATGATCTCCTGTGTATGTCACGGGGTGAATCCACCGAGAGGGTGGCTTCGCGTGTTGCTGCCGCTCGGGAGCTTGCACATAAGAGGGGGGTGTCCTGCAATGCTGTCATCCCTTCCTGGGCTCTCGATGATCTTGCTCCCATGTCTCCCGATGCGTTGGCACTTATAGAGCGAAGGTTGCGTAGTGGCGTTCTGTCTGCACGGGGAATGGATCGTATCCGAAGGGTTGCCCTTACGATAGCGGATCTGGCGCAGGATGGTACTCTGATCGGGGCGGAGCATGTGGCCGAAGCACTGCAGCTGAGGGCGGCGAGGTCAATAGTCCGGACAGGCGAGCGATGAGCGAGAGGGGGCGCAATCCTCTTGCGAGATGGAGGGGCCAAGCGACTTGGACTCTTATTGACGTGACGATCAGGCGGCAGTATCCCCGTGGAACGGTCAGGAATGGGCGAGCGATGAGCGGTATCTGGCTGGTCAAGCGCTGTACTCGATTGGAGTGGCTTGCTGATGGATGAAACAAGAGTGGCAGCCGCAGCGCTTGCATCCTTGCCTGGAATCACCCCTGCGAGGCTCAAGATGCTCATGGGGGGCTTTGATCCTGAGGAAGCGGTGGAACGTGTGCATGGAGGCCAGCATCCGGCTGATCCGCAAGGACGATGGATGGGATTGTGCGGGCAGGATCGCATGGCTGCGTTGGGCGAGCGCTGCCTGGAGACTGCGGTGGATATTCAGGTGTTTGGCATGGATGGCTATCCACCTTCGCTTTCAAATGATCCAATAGCTCCCGCTGTATTATTTATTGGAGGAAGGAAGGAGCGTCTCGGAGACGTTTCCAATGCCTCCATGGTGTGCACTGTGGGTACCAGGGCTGCGAGCCCTTATGGCATGAAAGTTGCCTACGAGGTAGGCAAGGAACTTGCAACTGCCGGCATACCAGTCGTATCAGGACTTGCGGATGGCATCGATTCTGCAGTGCATAGAGGCGTTCTTGAAGCTTTCCCAGGCGAGCCGTCGCCAGCCACCGGTATCTCTGCGCATACCGGGCACATCATTCACGCGGCACTCCCCGTGGCCGTTGTAGCCGGTGGACCTGATGTTGCCTACCCTCGGGAAAGCGGTGATTTATTCGATGCCGTGTGGGACGCTGGAGTGATCATCTCGGAAGTCCCGCCTGGAGGCAAGGCACAGAGGTGGCGGTTTGTAGCGAGAAATAGGATTATGGCGGCATTGTCGGATGTTGTGATTGTGGTGGAAAGCCATACCAGCGGTGGATCGCTGCACACTGCTGGATACGCACTGCGTCGAGGCAAGCCGGTGGGAGCGGTTCCTGGCCCGATCAATTCGCCAGCATCGAGTGGAAGCAACGAGCTGATACGAAGCGGAAAGGCAAGGCTGGTGCGTGGAGTTGTTGACATCGTTTCCCTGCTGGAGGCAGGTTCGAGCGTGCCAGGTTCCCGGAACAAATCGAAGAAGAAAAGAAAGAAGATCGTGGTGGTACAGTCAGGGGGCGCGGCAGGTGAGACATGTGCTGCAGGTGCGCCTGATATGACTGTAAACGCAGTCGAGCCAGCCTCTGTACAAGATGTTGAAGTGCACAAGGGACCAGTATTTGCACCAGCCGCAGACCAGAAGGGCACTAAAGCTAATGCTTTTGAAGGAATCGGATGCATAGTTCCAGAATCGGCACCAGCCACAGGTCAGGACGGCTCCAGTGAATCTCTCGTGCCTGCTCGCTCCGACGGGCTCGGTGGTGACCAGAACTTGCGGTTCATCGTGCTGGGTCAGCTGGGTTTCCAGCCGCTTACGCTTGAGGAGGTAGTCGTTCTCTCCGGTCGGCCGGTTGGCAAGGTATCGCTATGCTTGGAACTCCTCGCTGACGAGGGGCTGGCGAGAGAGCAGGCTGGATCATGGACACGCCGTTGACAGGTAGTTTAACCTGATTATAAGATCAAATCTAGTTTTCCAGGATGACCGATGAGTGAGAGTGGGACCCTTGGTGGCAGAAGGGATAATGTATGGGTGGCGCAGGTCATGAAACACGTGGTGATGGTAATTGTTTGCAGAGTTGCCGGGGCTGCAGTTGCTCTTCCGGTACCGCAACGGGTGAAATTGTCCGTAAGGGCGGTAGGCCGTGCTCGCATCTGTGCTCGTCGCGGTATGCGGGCTTGCGTCCTACTGCATCCTGGCACTGGCATATGCGACTGGCGAAGCTCTATGCTCCTTATGCTTCGCCGCTGCGTCACAGAGGTTGGGCACGCCTGAGCGCGCAACCGGTTCAGACTGTTGGCAGACCTCGGCGAGCGGTCCTTGCCTCATTGCTGTCGATGACGTTACTGGGTACGCTTCTGGCTGCTTGCTCGACATCCCCACGCTCATCATCAGGCTTTTCGAAAGCCACCTTGCCGAAATCCGCTTCCGCCGGCTATATGCCCCATCGCCCATCATCATGTCCAGTCCCAACTGCTGCACAGACGGCGGATTTTCCTACACCTGGCCAGGCTGGGAGCCTAACGGGAACTGTTCCATGGCCCCCGCTGCCAGCAGGCACCACGAGCCCGTCTAATGCCGTCAAGTTTGACCATACGCCCACGCAGTCTCCGCCGGTCAGGCCGTCCAACTGGGATGACAGTGGTGGCAGTTGGATGCTGTCCAGTGCACGTACAACGGATGGGCACATCAATCGTAACCCTCAGGAACTCTGTGGGGTAAAAGGCAACAGCGTGGATACGGCATGGCAGGTTACCACCGGTTCCCCTTACACTCTCATAGGGATTACGGATTCCGGCATCGAGTGGTGCGATCCTGCCATAGTGGGCAAGCTCTATGTCAATCCAGCGGCCCTGCCGCCACCGGAAAGTGCCGCAGGCGAAACCAAGGTCCAGCTCCAGGCTGCAGGTGTGAAGTTTGCAGGAAGCGATCCTTACGACCTGAACAACTCAGGCATAGTCAATGTATTCCAGTATTCAAACGATCCCCGGGTGGCTGCGATTGCCAAGGATTACGGAGGCTATTTCTGTGCTGGCCATACATACGATCACTATGGATACACTGGCATATCACCCATGGATCTTATTAGGACATTCGGGACTCCGACACTCCCTGGTGGTGGTCCGAACCCCTACTACTATGGTCATACGGGGCCTGCCGGTTTTACTGAAGCCATTTCGGGATGGAACTTCGTCAACAACAACAACAACCCTTACGATGTGGTGCACTACGACCATGGTACCGGCGAGGCTGAAGATTCAAGTGGTGTGGCGAACTCCCTTTCCCATGAGGTCGGCGCGTGTCCGAACTGCATGATCCTGCCGGTCCGGGTGGGAGATTCTTTCATAGTGTCGGGGAATACCTTCGCGGAAGGAGTGCTTTTTGCCGTGGACTCAGGGGCATCCATCGTACAGGAGGCACTCGGCGCCATTGATGTGACCAGCACCGCGCACCAGGCAGTAGATTATGCACAAGCCCATGGTGTTCCGGTGATTGCTTCTGCAGCCGATGAGGAGTCGCAGCACCACAACCAGCCTTCGACGCTTGCTCACATGATAGTGGTGAATAGCGTCACCAAGTCTGGACTGGGCGGCACTGTCACAAAGTTCTCGCCGGATAGTTACCTCTATCTGAACGGGTGTACCAATTATGGCGCGAACATCGCTGTTACCGTTGAGAGCCAATCTTGCTCCTCGGAAGCGACCGGAAAAGCCGCCGGGATCACCGGACTCATAGAGTCAGCTGCCAATGCCGCAATGGCTCGTCACAAGCTATCGCCTTATCCCGGTCTCACTACTGTAGCTGGTCATCCAGTAGCCCTATCGGCAAATGAGGTGAAACAGATCGTGACGATGACGGCAAGCAGCGTGAACTTCCAGACAGCCGCTCCTCCGTATGGGCCCGCGAACAACTATGAAGTAGCAGCTCCAGTTCCGACCAGCAGGTACCATACCCAGCCAGGATTCAATATTTACACAGGCTATGGTCGCATAGACGCGTCCCAGGCAGTCCGGTGGGTGAGTAAGGGATGGATACCACCCCAGGCGGAGATCACCGGCATGCCGTGGTTTGGCTTGTACAAGCCGGCAGGTACGCTCACCCTGCATGGGATTATGGGAACCACCAGGGCGTGCCCTGGTCAGTCGCAGTCGTCCGCTCCATGCCCCTGGAGCTACCAGGTGCAGGTGGGTATTGGTGCGCAGCCTGAACCGTCAAGCTGGTACACGGTTGCGGGAGGCTCTGGCAAGGGAATCAGGAAGGGGGTGTTGGCCCGCATACCGCTCGATAGGGTGGCCAAGCTTTTCCCATCTTCCCTGCGACACGATGGCTTCAAGGGCGGTCCTGTCAATGGCAACGGATCGTCGGATCCAAATAAGTTCACCTTTACCGTACGGATCGTGGTCGAAGACCATTCAAATATCCCCCTAGTGGGCATGGCGCGCCGGGCGGCATATCTTCATTCGACTTCCAGCCTCCTCTACGGTAAGCCGGTGCACTTCAACAGCTCCATCATCACATCGCCTACCCTTGCGCCCATAGGGCCTAATGCTGAGAACGTGCTGCTGGTGGCTACTGCCGACGGCAATATCCACGCACTCCTACCCAACGGGAAGGAGCTTCCGGGGTGGCCTGTTGCAACTGGCCTGGATGGGGGAGTGCATCTTCGGGAGGCTGCCTACAGTTCTGGAGCAGTTGCACCACCACATAGCGAATTACTTGACCTGGGCGGAGGTCTTGCTGTTGGCGATCTTGCCGATGCCTCCGCTCCATGCCTTCACGGAGTGAGTCCAAATGGCAGCTGCCTGGACATTGTGGCCACTACCTGGGCAGGTAGTGTCTATGCTTGGAATGCGCAGGGTAAGCTGCTTCCACATTTTCCGGTCAAGACCGACCCTGTGTTTTCGGCGTCAGGTGTCGCTAACCCGAGCAATAGGGTCCAGAGGGGGATTTTCTCGGCTGCGGCACTGGCTGACCTGCAAGGCAACGGCCAGCTCGACATCGTTGCGTCAGGCATGGACCGCCACCTCTATGCATGGCAGCCTGACGGTAGCCCAGCTCCGGGATTTCCGGTGCTGGTGGTCGACGCCGCCAAGGTGGCTAGCGTCAATCCGGTAAGCAACCAGGTCACTTTTCTGACTTCCTCCGATGTGATGCAGGGTACCAAGCTCATGGATACGCCTGCTGTAGGCAATGTCGATGGCGGATCGGGATCGCCCGACTTGGTTCTGGGTTCCAACGAGCAGTACAGGGGATCGCCGGATGCAAATCTCGGTGCCCTAGCAGGCCTACTCAAGCTTACCGGGCTGCTCTCGTATGCCGGCAACTCCATGGTCTATGCAGTATATCCCAATGGGTCGCTTCATCCTGCTTCCCGCACGAGCCCGGACCCGCCAGGATATCCCAACCCGGGGGCATTCCTGCCCGGGTGGCCGGTGGCTATAGCTGACCTGACGCCTGGAGCGCTCCCGGATGTCGGGGATGGGATTGTCAGCAGTCCGGCACTTGCCGCCGCATCCGGCACTTCCGGATCGACCGCTCTGCCCGGCACTTCCGGATCGAGTACCCCATCCGGTTCGGTAGCGCCTACACGTGGTAGCATGCCGAACCCTCCCCTGGATGTAGGCGTGATTGCAACTACGGGCCCGGCATTCTTGCTCAATCCAAATGGCACTTCAGCACTTGGTATGACATCGGGGCAGCCCAATGTCATGGGTTTTGCGGCACCAGGCAGCGCTGCTGCAAAGGGCGCAAGTATCCAGGCAATGCTTTCCTTGAGCCTCCCAGCCTTGGGGTCACCATCCTTTGCTGACCTGGGGGAAGGTACCGGTGGCAAGGGGAACTCAACTGGATTGGACATGTTCGCTCCTGCGCTCAGCCTGGGCAGGGGTCTCGATGAGGCACTGCCGGCAAACCAGTCTCCCCATGTATCCCAGCTTGACGGCTGGAACGCCGTTACTGGACAGATGTTGCACGGATTTCCTGCTACCGTCAACGACATGGAGTTCTTTGATCAGCCGATAGTTGCCAATCTGGTACCTGGGCATTCAGGACCATATATCGTGGAAGGATCTAGTCTTTATGATGTGAGGGCTGTGAACGTCAAGGGCGAGCCGGCGCCTGGTTATCCCAAGTTCACCGGCGGCTGGATGGTGAACAGTCCCACATTCGGCTCCTTTGGTGATCTTGGATATAAAGTCCTTGCAGCGGGCACCAGAGAGGGTTATCTTTTCGTGTGGAAGTCCTCCACCAGTAACTGCGCGAGCAACGGCCCCTGGCCAATGTCGCACCACGACTTGTATAATACCAATAATCTGCAGACCACGGGTACTCCTGCCGCTCCTTCCGGTAAGTGCAAGCAGGGCTAGTGCGACCGGTGAACCACCCGCCATTACAGGCGGGGATTGCGCTCCCATGCATTCAATGATTCACGACGAGCGGAGCAGTGCCTGATCCTACGCTATGGATGCACCATGTCTTCTGGACGTACCGCCCTGTCAAATTCTTCCGGCGACATGTATCCCAATGCAGTGCATGATTCCCTCAATGTGATCCCCTCCCTGTCAGCCTTCTTGGCGACCTCTGCCGCCTTGTCGTAGCCGATATACGGGTTCAGTGCAGTAACCAGCATAAGCGAATGGGAGAGATGTTGCTGTATCCTGTCCATATTGGGCTCCATACCCTCTACGGCGAAACGCCTGAAAGTGTCGCAGGCATCTGAGAGGATCGTGATGGAGTGTATTACGTTATGTATCATCACTGGCTTGCAGACGTTCAGCTCCAGATTACCCCTGCTGCCTGCCACTGCCACTGCCGTGTCGTTGCCCATGACCTGTATGCAGACCATGATCATTGCTTCGCATTGGGTGGGGTTGACCTTGCCTGGCATGATGGATGAACCGGGTTCGTTCGGGGGTAGGTGGAGCTCACCTATGCCGCAGCGAGGACCCGATGCGAGCCACCTGATGTCATCTGCTATCTTCATGAGCGACACCGCAAGCGTCCGCAGGGTGGAGCTGGTATGCACTAGGGCATCATGAGCTGCAAGGGATGCGAACTTGTTGGGAGCGCTCACGAATGGCAATCCAGTAATGCGAGCTATGTGGCTTGCAACCCTTTCTCCAAATTCCGGGTGAGTATTGAGTCCAGTGCCGACAGCGGTTCCGCCGATGGCGAGTTCGTAGAGGCCATCCAGGCTACCGCGTACACGATTGATGCTGGCTACGAGTTGTGCGGCATATCCAGAGATCTCCTGGCCCAGTGTAAGAGGCACTGCATCCATCAGGTGGGTACGCCCTATCTTGACGATATCCATCCACGTTTCGGATTTGGCCGCAAGCGCGTCTTTCAGAGCCGCTACACTGGGCAGCAGCTTGTGCACAATCTCTTCGGCCGCGGCGATATGCATGGCTGTCGGGAATGTATCGTTGGAGGATTGAGACATGTTTACGTGATCATTCGGGTGGATCGGCGTCTTGGAGCCGAGTACTCCGCCGGCAAGCTCTATGGCTCGATTCGATATCACCTCGTTGGCGTTCATGTTGGTCTGGGTACCGCTTCCGGTTTGCCATATATGCAGAGGGAAATGGTCATCAAGGACACCATTGCGTACTTCCCCAGATGCCTGGATGATCAGATCTGCAATATAGTTATCGAGCTTGCCGAGGTCCCGGTTAGCAGCAGCAGCTGCTTCCTTGAGGACTCCGATCGCACTTATGACAGATCGCGGTATCGTATCATCGCCGATTGAAAAATGTACAAGTGACCGCTGCGTCTGTGCTCCCCAGTAGCGGTCGCTGGGTACTTCGATGGTCCCCATGGAGTCCGATTCGGTACGGGTCTCCTGTGAATTGGATGGATTGCTGTAACTTTCCATGTTGCCTCCTGTATGGTTGCGGCCGGGCTGCAAGTGCCCGGCACTCATATGGTAAGGTAGGTTTGCCGTTCCGGGCAAAAGCTGACGCTGCAAGATGTGCGTGTACCGGTAGGCCGCATGCCGTTACTTTCCTGGCTGGCCGTCATTGACCAAGCTGGCGCGCATTGCGATCCCTTGTTCCAGGGTTTCCTTTGCTATATCCACCTGATTGTGGTCGGGTCCATGCCCGTCGCCAGGCACCTCCAGGATTGCAGTGAGACTACCGAGACGAGGATGGCCTAGCAGAGCGGCCAAACCCTGCTTCCCGATCATGCCGTCTCCGATATTGGCATGCCGATCGCGCATAGCTCCGCATGGAACCTTGGAATCGTTCAGGTGCAGGCACTCCAGCTTGTCCAGCCCGATGGCCTGGTCGAATTCTTCGATTACGTGGTTAGCGGTTTTTACCGATGTGTAGTCCTTTCCCGACGCCCACAAGTGCTGCGTATCCAGGCATACCCCAATGCGATCAGATAGACCGTTGGCATCGAGCATCTCGATCAGTGCAGCCAATTCATCAAAGCTCCTGCCTACCGTTCCCCCTGCGCCAGCGGTATTCTCGAGTAGCAGTGTAGAGACTTGGCCCTGCATTCTTACCCTGTAGGCTAGTTGCTCGCCAACGATAAGGCTGTCGCTTGCATGCTCGAAGGCCCAGGAGATCCCATCCACTATGCGTGCCTTGCAACTCTCGAAGCCTGCTCCCTTGTGGCTGCCTGGATGCAGGACCGCCCCGGAGGCGGCTATGGCCGTAGCTGCTGCAAGATTGCATGCAAGACTGACCCTGGAGCGTTCGTAAATATCGGGGTCTGGAGAGGCCAGATTGATCAGGTAGGTGACATGGGTGACCATCGAGGCGACTGCAGGTTCAGCTTCCAGCGCCTTCTTCACGTCTTCTATGGCAACGCCATCCAGCCCTGGTCCCCGCCATTGACGAGGGTTGTGGGTGAATATCTGTATCGCTCCCGCCCCCATTGCCACTCCCCGTTGCACGGACTTTGCAACCCCGCCGCTGGTACCTACGTGTGCTCCGATAATCATCTGCCCATCCCACTTTGTCGCCCGCCTGCTCCATCGGCAAATTACTATTATAACGCCATACCGGCCTGCAGGCTGCACAGGTGCCAGCATTGCCAACTGTGCCAGCATTGCCAACTGTGCCAGCATCCAGGCCTCCTGCTTGCTGTGGCGGTCTGGAGAACGTAAGTCGCCAATGTAGTGATACACCCTGGGAAGGCCGGCACCGAAGCGCCCGGCGAAGCCATGGGTCTCGTGCTCGGCGCGGACGATCTCTTCGACCTTCTTCCTCTGCGGATCTGCCATTGTTCGCGGTGAATCCTTCTTTGACCTTTTTGAACAGGTAGAGGTCCTCGATATTGTCCATGCCGGTGGTCTCGGGACGCCTTTTGGCTGATCTGTAATTGGTGATATAAGTATTGGTGAGGATCTTGTAGAGCCATGCACGTACATTCGTACCATCCTGGTAACTGTCGAATCCCCTGTATGCCTTGAGATACGTCTCTTGGACAAGGTCTTCTGCATCACTGGGATTCCTCGTCATCCTCAACGCGGCAGTATACAGAGAGTCCATGTGATCCGCGGTTGCCGCCATGAAGTGTGCTTTCAGGCCCCGGGGATCTTTGTCGTACCGTTCCACGTCCATGTGATCTGCGGTTGCCGCATGAAATGTGCCCTGTCGGCCATGCGGCTACATTAGCTCGATTACCACCAAGTGCGTTACCGGTACCGGTACCGGTACCGGTAACGGTAACCGGAGCATTCGCAGCACTGATCTTTTCAGGATCTGCTGGCCAGCACAGCAGCCTCAACCACTTTCGCCAGTGCAGTGGGAGCATCGGTTGGAACAAAGTGGCCAATGCCCGGCAACTCGGTCAATTGGCTACCGGGTACAGCATGGGCGATAGAGCGTGCTACCCCGATAGGTACCTCAGTGTCCTCTTCGCCCCACACCAGGTGCACGGAGCAGGCAAACTTGGCAAGATCGTCAGAATACGTTTCTGCGAGTAAATTCACCAGTACCTTACGCATTATTCCAGATGCATGTGCGTAGTCAGGCGATCCATATCGCTTACGGATACGCTCCATGCGATCTACTGACACCAGGCCGAGTTTCTCCATCTGCCTCGCTACCCGGTAAGTAATGGCGATCTGTGGCTTTTTTTGACGCTGGGTCGTGCTTCGCGGTGCTGCCAATGGTGCCCCGGTCAACACAAGCGACTTGACCAGGTCAGGCCTGCTCGCGGCCAGACGCACTGCCACGCGGCCACCGAACGAATGGCCCAGGACAACTACCGGAGCGCCAATCTCGTCCTCTATGAGTATAGAGATCAGCTTTGCATATTGGGCGCTGTCCCACGCCAAGCCCGGTGGGGGAGTAGCTCCGAATCCCGGCAGGTCAGGCGCTATGATAGCGCAATCATCTCTCCATAATGACCCGAGTTGCTCGTAGTCTGCGTGATCCCGGCGCCAGCCGTGCAAAGCCACTACTTCAACCGGTGGCCGACCATATATTGAACCAAACAATTCCCCTTGAAGGAACGATCGCAGCATGGTTACTTTATCAAGCTTTCTATCGTTTCCGGTGCTGTATGCTCAACCACGTGGTTACGTGCACGTTTGCACCTTCGGCTACTTCGGTGCTCACCGCTTTCATCGCTGCATGTCCAGCCATACTGCAACCGGCACATGATCTGGCGGCTGCTTGCCCTTGCGTGCGGTCCTGTCCATCAATGCGAAACTGCATTCCTCAGCTACAGGTCTTGTGGCGAGAACCAGATCGATTCTCATGCCGCGGTGTTGGTGGAACGCTCCACCACGATAGTCCCACCAGCTGTAAAGACCGGATTGCGAGTAATGGATTCGAAAGCAGTCGTACAATCCCCAAGAGATAAGATCGTGCAAAGCTTCGCGTTCGGGAGCGCTCACATGAGTCAAACCGACGAAGGCCTTCGGATCCCATACGTCTCTATCATCAGGGGCGATATTGAAGTCACCGCAGATGACCAGTCGCTCCTCCGGTACGTGCCTTGTATTTATATAGCGTTTCAGATTGGCAAGCCACTCCAGCTTACCATTATAATACTCGCTTGCTACCTCCCTGCCATTTGGTACATATACTGAGACTATCCGTGTATTGCCGCACATGGCAGACACAAGCCTGCAGCCCAGTTCGTCCGCTCCGTCACCGAATCCTGTATCGGCATCGCTTAGAGCCATCTTCGACAGGATAGCCACGCCATTCCATCCACCGTCTCCATGATGGATACTATCGTAGCCGGCATCACGAAATACGTCTGCAGGAAATGCCGAGTCGGGCATTTTTGTCTCTTGCAGGCAGAGGATGTCTGGTTTGGCGCACGCCATCCATTCCATGACCCTGTCCATCCGGGCACGCAGCGAATTGACATTCCAAGTGGCCAGTAGCACAGAGCTATCATCCATCGTAGTTCACGAATAGTACCTAGATTGTGAGACAATACAAGCGATGAACGGACATGAAACAGCAAGTGTTGCAGGGAATCGCAGCATGGGTCTATCTATTTGCCAGTACAAACAGCAATCCTGCCTGGCAAGCAAGCTTGCCAGTTACTGTGGCTACACCATGGCCCCTGCCGCCTCGAGCTGATAAGTGATCGAGTGATACTTCCAGCTCCAGTCTGTCACCTGGTAGTACTTGATTTCTAAAACGTGCCTTGTCGATCCCGCCAAAAAGTGGCAGCTTTCCCCTATACAATGGATGGCTGAGAACGGCGACAGCACCGAGTTGTGCAAGTGACTCCACCATGAGCACCCCGGGCAACGTTGGCCTTCCGGGGAAATGGCCAGCGAAGAAGTATTCGTCGCCCGTAAGCTGCCAGTTGCCCCTAGCCTCCTTGCCGGGTACCAGATAGGTAATTGCAGTCAGAAAAAGGAACGGCGGCCTGTGTGGGAGTATATCTTCCGGCGCTGGCAATTCTTGCACTGACGCCAGCTTCCCATAATTAGCAGGATTGATTAAATCTACGGGGTTTCTCGTGCTCTCACCGCCTAGATATGCCTGCATGTTACCGGTTGCCGCCTCATTGGCGTTGTCATACGGTACATGGGCACGGCTATGGATGGTGTGAGCACTTTCCGGTCGCATAATTGAACAGGTTAGCTCAACTCGAGACGAGAGGCGGATATACTGCGACAGTGATAAGATATAGCGGAAAGACGATCAATGTTGCACTCCGAATGTAATTTCACTCTACATGTATCGGTGCACCTCTGCGCAGGCCGTTGTGCTGCTGGAAGCTGGTTCGCTTTTCCCAGCAACAACAGCAATAGTGGGGCTACCATCTATGATGCCTGTCACTGAGTATCAGTTTGCCGTTGCTGTCGCAATGCTTTGCGGGTTCATGGTTGGTTCCTTCCTGAACGTAGTTATCTACAGGGTTCCGAGGGGCATTTCCGTTGTTAGGCCAAGGTCGTTCTGTCCTGCTTGCAAAGCTCCTATTAGGCCGCTGGACAATATACCTATCTTGTCCTGGTGCCTGCTTCGCGGCAGATGCCGGAACTGCCATGCACCCATTTCTCCGCGATACCTGGCTGTCGAGGCGTTAACCGGAATTGCGTGGGGCATGGTTACGGCTTGGCAACTCCAAGGCATCACCTTATCGGTGAGCAAATCTCTTTACGATCATATTCCGCAACTGGCTGCTCTTCTGATTCTTGTATCCGCGCTGGTGGCTGCCGGAGGGATGATCGTAGATCGTGTTACGAGCTGATTTAATGACCAGGTACATGGGTGCACGGCGTGGGTTTCACCATGCACACTTTGAACAGTGACGTTAACAGTGGGCGCTAGAGGACTCGAACCTCCGACCTCAGCCGTGTGAAGGCTGCGCTCTAACCAACTGAGCTAAGCGCCCTAGCGCCATGTCGCGAATTCGGAGTATGCAAACAATATCCAAGATTATATTAACACAGCATCTTCAACGCAGGCGAACGCCGTGGCCCGCAGGGTGAGTCTTGGTTGCCGAATCAGTCCGAGGCTGCATATCTGGATCACTAGATGCCCGGCAAGGGATCACGGATGCGTGGTTCTAAGGTCAGTGGGATATTTGCTGACACTTCGGGGAACGGGTAGTTTTCGAGAGACGGTGCTGGACAGCAGCAGGAGGAAGCGTCATGGCAATGGATGGCAACGGATGGCACTGCGGGCATTGGGGCGGGCGGCAGTCTTGTATCGGGCTGGCAACACGCCGTTCAGCCGTAGAACTGCCGCCAATTTGACACGGATGGCTGGGTCAGCCCTGCTGGTCCCTGACCGAACAGCTTCAACAGGTTGCCGGTCATGATCCTTATGTAGTACCTGGGGCAGTATGGCGTGGAGGGTGGGCACCCGATCAGCGAGGTAATCCAGGCGTTGGTGCCGCTCTGGAATACCCCTGCATGGCTGGTGGGCATGGTATAGTATGTCGTATCAGCATATTTGCGGTTGGGATGGAACTCTACGGAAACCGGAGAGTGGGCAAGTATCTGCAAGCCGGGCGGGTTGCCGGTACGGGAGGGATCGTATGCCTGGAAATCGGTGGAGAGCACGCCCGGGACCTTGGCGCCGTTCACCAGCCCCGTTCCAGCGAAGAACCACGAAGAGGCATCCGATACCACTAAGGGGAAGCTGGTGTAATTGTTGTATCCTATGTATCTGGCCCCTACCAGGGAACTTGCAGGCTGGCAAGCAGGAGCTTGGCCCCACCAGTTCTGAGTGACCCTGGAATTGCTTACACAGGAAGCATCCACGGCCATGTTGTAGAGGGGGTCCCTGGAGGGGTTGCGGTAGTTGACCACCTGCATGTCCGTACCGAGAGGTGACGGCTGGAGGCGTACCTTACGTAGTATCGGGCTTGCGCCGAAGAAGATAAGGTTGACACCCTTGGATGCGGCGGCAACAGTGGCTTGGCGCATGTGGAGAGACCATTCCTCATCGTGGCCTGGGGAGATGAGCACTTTGTGGTTGGCAAGCAGGTTGCCGTGTTCCGCCAAGGTGAGGTCGGTCCAGTAGGTCACATCTAGGCCACGCTGTTCGGCGAAGCGGGTGAGGGGGTATACAAGGCTCAGGTAGCTTGCAGCTCCATTTCCGTAAGCGTAAGGCCGGTCGAAGGAAACCACCCTGGAACGGCTGGAACACGGGTAATGGCTGGGAGCGCATGGGGTCGCGCCCTGGTAGAGGTCGTAACCACCGAACGGGTTGAATACCTGCTGGGTGATCACTCCTGACATGATGACGTAGGCGGCATGGCTGTCGGGGTCCCATATGGTGAGAGGCACGTAGCTCTGCTGCCCGCCACTGCCGACGAGCTTGAGCAGGTACTGGCCCTGTGGCCAACTCCGCGTCACCTGGAAGCTCAGGGATGGCGGCCAGTTGCACTGTACCATATTGATTCCAGGCGTGAGCGGGCAGGATGGTTGCACTGCGCCTTGGACAACGTGCGATTTCCACACGAGCCTCCCGCCCTTTCCCTGGTAGTAGCCCATGCGAAACGCGTCCACATAGAAACTGCTCGCTTGAGTGGATACATAGAGCGTGACGGTCTGACCCAACTTGGCTTGTACGTGATTGGCGTAGCCCATTATCCCGTTGGGTGTCTGATTGCCGGTGATGTTCCAGGCTGTCGTCCCGGGCAGCCTGTTCTGCTGGATCACCCAGTTTGACTCGACCCCGTTCTGGCCCGTGAAGGTGGCGTTCTGGTCATCTCCGCTACTCGATTGCGATGGCTTGTCGTTGCGTGTACTGCCTCCCTTGCGCCCGGCTCTGCCACCACCAGAACGGTTGGCGAGCTGGGAAGCGCGAGAAGTCCTGGAGGTATGCGAGGGCAACGGCAGGAACTCGAGAGCGCCCGCAGCCAGTAGGATCGCGGCCAGGATCACCGGCACGATGATGAATATGGCTGGCCTGTGCCTTACGGTGCGTGCATATGTGTTGGATTCCAGACCGCTTGCTGCACCATTTACCGGCTTGCCGTTGGCGCTCGGGTTGGCGAGGTGCCTGGGTCCGCTCCTGTCCTCTCTGTCCACTTTCCTCTGTCTTTCCTGTCCCGCTACCTGGGTTCGCTCCTGTCCCACCGAGTCTATCGCTTCACCGATGCAGTACTAGGTCGTCTTTCTCGCCTCCTACCTTAGCCTCCCCACCGTCTCCCTCCCTGTCCTTCCTGCCCGCAACGAAGGCACAATGGCTGCCATTGCCTGGGAACGCTTGGCAGGTGTTTGCCGGTGCCTGCTCAAGACCTGCGACGGAGTTGCCGGAGCGGCGTTTATCGCTGGGTGTTCTACAGTACTTTTATTTTGCTGGAGGTCGCTGGACAGTCGTTATTCGTGCCAGGCACCTGTCACTGTTAAGATAGTGATTGATGAGAAGGTTCACTTTCGATAGGCTGAGCGTGATCGAGCTGTCGAAGCCAGGCGAGCTGGCGGAGAAGGCCGCACTGGCTGTGGATCAGGAACTGGCCAAGGCCGTCAAGATGCGCGGAGAGGCAAATGCTGTATTCGCTACTGGTGATACGCAGGTTGCCGTGTTGGATGAGCTGGTGAGAGTTGCCGGCTTGCCATCCTCTGTGGATTGGTCCAAGGTTCGGATATTTCATCTCGATGAGTTGCTGGGGATAGGCATCGAGCATCCTGCGAGCTTCGCTCGATTTATAAAGGAAAAGCTTGTGGATCGGCATGCGGTCAGTTCCAGCAAGGTGTTTTACATGGATGGTACTGCTGATCCCTCGGAGGAGTGCTCGAGATATTCAAACTTGCTCAAGGCTTGTACGCTGGATGTGTGCATCGTCGGGATAGGCGTCAACTGCCATGCAGCCTTCAACGAACCTGGTTCAATCACTGATGCCGAATATGCTGACTTGCTCGAGCAAAACCGCACAGAGAGAGCTAGTCTAGTTAAGGTGGTGCGTCTTGAAGATGATACCAGGTTGCGCCAGTATCGAACGGGAGGCTTCGAAGACTTTGACAGCGTGCCACGGCAGGCGATTACGCTCAGTATGCCCGCCATACTGGGAGCTAGGCGTGTCATTGCCGTTTGCAGTGGGGCGCGTAAGGCAAGCGTGGTGCAGCAAATGCTGGAGGGGGAGGTATCTCCCTTATGTCCCGCCTCATTGCTGCGGCTGCACAGCAATGCGAACCTCCTGCTGGATGGGGATGCAGCGTCTCTTCTTCCCCATAAGCCTCAATCCATCCGCCGGGCCGGTCTGAGCGCAGGTTAGCATCCCTGGCTTGCCAACCACATTTACTTTACTCGGCGGAGCAAATCCCCATCAGCTGGCGGATTGTCTATAGTAGCTGTTGCATCATGACCACGTACTGGCAATCCATCCGGATAGACTAGACGAGCAATGCACTCGCGTAATATGCGAAATACATCAGACGCACCCGGAAGTGGTACCCTGTCCGAGGAGATCATGAGAAAACGCCATTTGAAAAGGCGGCGTCGCAGGGGTGTAAGGATTTTCAGGACGTTGCTGATCCTGATCCTGGCCGGGATGGTAGCGGTACTGGCCACGGGGCCATCTGGGGATGTCCGCTCTATCAAGCGGTTTTTTGCCACGGCAATGGACAGGACAGGTACCACCAAGCCAGGCACCACCTCACCGGATGTCACTTCACCCTCCACTTCCACCAAGTTGCCTGCCACGACTGCAACGCATCCTGCGAGTACCGCTCCTGATGCCGTGGGGGTGCGCCAGTTCACATTTGTAGACCACAGTCGGCTGATCTACCCTCCGCATACTGCTACGGGCCAGCCGGAACCGCGTACCCTGGTCACCTACTTATACTATCCCGCAATAAGCCCTGCAGCGAAGGGAACATCCAGCAGGGCTTCACCCGGCGGCTCGGGAGCGGCGCAGGCCAACGGCACCTCGGCCTCCGGCAGCGCAGGCAGCACGCCAGCCAGCCAATCCAGTGGTGAGAACAGGGATACGGCACAGTATGGCCCCTCCCAGATCAACGACTACCCTCGTGCATACGGGAACAGGCCGCTACCGCTCATTATCTTTGCACATGGATATGAAGTGTGGCCGTGGCGCTACCAGCCGCTCCTCTATTCCTGGGTGAACGCCGGTTTTGTAGTGGCCGCGCCGGTCTTCCCCCTTACCAACCCGGATGCTCCAGGTGGCCCGTATGAGGATGACATCGTCAACCAGCCCCAAGACGTGAATTTCGTGCTCTCCCAGTTGCTTAGCCTGAATACACAATCCGGTGGTCCGATAGCAGGATTGATCGATCCATCCGAAATAGGCGCTGCAGGCCACTCCGACGGTGCTGAAACCATGATGGCAGTCGGCTATGATACATGCTGCATCAATCATCAGGTCAAGGCAGTCGCCATCCTTTCGGGCGCCAAGCTTTATATAGATGGTGGCAACTACTTTCCCGGTGATACCCCTCCGCTCCTGGTGGTGCAGGGAATGGCCGATACGATCAACCTCCCCATACATTCTCAGCATATATACGAGGAGGCACCACCTCCAAAGTACTTTCTCCAGCTGGCAGGCGCCGGGCACTACGCACCTTATGTGCACAGTGATCCGTTTGAGCAGGTCGTGGCAGAGGTCACTACTGACTTTTTCTTGAAGGAGCTGGTAGGCAATGCTCAATCTTTCCAGGGACTGTCCAGTCCTGGCGCGTTGCCGTCGTTTGCCGATCTACAGCAGACTCCCTGATAGTATTTTGGTGCAGTGCGTGCAGTGCGTGCAGTGCGTGCACTGTGGCCGTCCAAGTTCAAGTTTACCGGGACGATGAGTCCCAGAAAGGATGAGATGCAGGAGTTTCTCGAAGCAATCGTTGCGGGTGCGAGCGGCAATGACATGGCGGCTATCCCCATGCCGGAATCCTACAGAGCCGCTTACGTATCAAAAGATGAGATGGAGATGTTTGCCGGAGTGCCCAGTGCAGACAAGGATCCGCGCAAGTCTCTGCATGTGAACGAGGTTGTGGTGCCTGAACTGGCTCCCGACGAGGCATATGTGGCGGTGATGGCTTCATCCATCAATTTCAATACGGTGTGGACCTCTATTTTCGAACCCATACCCACGTTTGCCTTTCTGGCAAGGCTGGGACGGGAGAGCGCGTATGGAGCAAGACACGATCTTCCCTACCATGTGGTCGGTTCGGATGCTTCCGGTGTGGTCATCAGAACCGGTCCGGGCGTCCATAATTTCCGGCCCGGGGATAGGGTGGTCATCCATTGCAACTACGTGGACGATCAGGACCCTGTCGCTCACGAGGATTCGATGAAGGCCGCCAATCAGAGAATCTGGGGATTCGAGTCCAACTTCGGAGGGCTGGCCGACCTCACTGTCGTAAAGGCCAACCAGCTCATGCCTAAGCCAGCCCATCTTAGCTGGGAAGAGGCTGCGGTGAACGCACTGTGCAACTCCACCGCTTACCGGATGATCGTTTCGAAGAACGGCGCGGGCATGCTCCAGGATCAGAGCGTACTCGTCTGGGGAGCTACAGGCGGTCTCGGAGCTTATGCGGTACAGCATGTGCTCAACGGCGGCGGTGTACCGGTAGGGGTCGTATCCTCCCCGGAGAAGGTGGAGTTGCTACGCAGGATGGGGGTGGATGCCGTCCTTGATAGAAGGATGCAGGCGTACCGGTTCTGGAAGGACGAGCACACCCAGGATGAATCGGAGTGGAGAAGGTTCGGGAAGGACATCAGAGCGCTGATCGGCGAGGACCCTGACATAGTTTTCGAGCACATAGGCCGGCAGACCATGGGCGCATCGGTGTTTGTCGCCAAGCGTGGCGGTACGGTGGTCACCTGCGCCGCTACATCTGGATACATGATCGAGTACGACAACCGCCACCTGTGGATGAAGCTGAAGACGATCAAGGGGTCGCACTTTGCCAATTACAGGGAGGCGTGGACGGCTAATGACCTGCTTGTGAAAGGCAAGGTGGTGCCTGCACTGTCCTGCGTCTATCCACTGGATCAGGTGGGCGAAGCTGCTTATCAGGTGCATCACAACCTGCACGAAGGCAAGATAGGCGTTCTATGTCTTGCCCCGCGTGAAGGAATGGGTATAGACGACCCAGGGTTTAGGGAGCAGGTGGGAGAGGACAGACTCACGCTGTTCAGGAGAGAGCGGGCATGAGCGACTCAAACACCAGCTCAAACACTGGTGCTGGTGCTAATTCGCTTATCAAGGGTGTGGATCACATAGCGATAGCCGTGGCTGATCTCGAAGCAGCAATATCGTTCTATGGCAAGATGTGGGGAGCCAAAGTTGTCCACAGGGAGTACATAGAGAAGGACAAGGTGAACGAAGCTCTAATCGCGGTAGGAGACTCCTACGTGCAACTGCTATCCCCTGCAAGTCCGGAGTCTCCTGTTGCGAAGTACCTGGAACGCCGCGGGGAAGGCATCCATCATGTGGGATACCGGGTGGATGGCTGTGCTGAGGTGCTGGAGGTCATGAAGGCCGCTGGCGCCAGGCTGATCGACGAGGCGCCCCGTCCCGGTTCCAGGGGAACTACTATTGCTTTCGTGCATCCGGCTTCGGCTTTTGGCACGTTGATCGAACTGGTGGAGGAAGGACGGTAGATGGAACATCCCATGCCGGGAAAAGTGGAGACCTTGAAGGCTCGCAAGGAAGAAGCGCTTCACGCAGGTTCGCCGAAAGCCATCCAGCGCCAGCACGACAAGGGCAAGATGACCGCGCGAGAGCGCGTGGAGTACCTCTTGGACGAGGGCTCCTTCCAAGAGCTGGACATGTTGGCCCGGCATCGTGCTCACGGCGTAGGTTTGGATCACGCAAGGCCGTATACCGACGGGGTGATTACTGGGTTTGGTACGGTGGATGGCAGGCAGGTGTGTGTATTCAGCCAGGACTTTACTGTGTTCGGTGGTGCGCTCGGAGAGGTGTTCGCCGAGAAGATACACAAGATAATGGATCTGGCGCTGTCACTAGGTGTCCCCATGATCGGACTCAACGACGGGGCCGGAGCTCGTATCCAGGAGGGGGTGGTCTCCCTGCACAGCTACGGTGGCATATTCCATCGTAACGTAGCATCTTCCGGTG
This sequence comes from Actinomycetota bacterium, assembly GCA_023379675.1. Lineage (GTDB taxonomy): Bacteria > Actinomycetota > Acidimicrobiia > Acidimicrobiales > JAMCPL01 > JAMCPL01. Next base: position 33,946 of record JAMCPL010000013.1, read on the forward strand.
TCATCCCCCAGATCAGTGTAATTATGGGTCCGTGTGCAGGTGGTGCAGTGTATTCCCCTGCAATGACGGATCTTGTCTTCATGGTCGAGTCCACCAGTCACATGTTTATCACGGGACCAGACGTGGTGAAGGCCGTCACTGGTGAGGAAGTTACGCTCGAGGAACTTGGTGGCGCCATGACCCATGCAACCAAGTCGGGAGTTGCTACATTTGTATCGCCTGACGAGAAGGCGTGTCTGGACGATGTGCGGTACGTCCTGTCGTTCCTGCCGTCCAACAACCTGGAGGAACCGCCCTACTTCGAGCCGGTGGACAGTCCCGAGCGCCTTACTCCGGAACTGGTGGAGGTAATGCCACCTTCCTCCAACTTGCCCTACGACATGAAGAAGGTAATCCATGCGGTTGTAGATGACGGTGATTACGTGGAGTTCCATTCTCATTGGGCACAATCGATCACTTGCGGACTTGCTCGATTGGATGGACATGTCATAGGGATCGTAGGGAACCAGCCCTTCGTGCTTGCCGGGGTGCTCGATATCAGCGCATCTGAAAAAGCCAGCAGATTCGTGCGAATGTGTGATGCTTTTAACATCCCTCTTGTCACATTTGTGGATGTGCCTGGATTCATGCCCGGAACTGATCAGGAATACGGCGGGATCATACGTCACGGTGCGAAGCTGCTCTATGCTTACTGCGAAGCGACTGTGCCGCGCATACAGGTCGTTACCCGAAAGGCTTACGGTGGCGCGTACGTGGTCATGAACTCCAAGTCCATAGGGGCTGATCTTGCCTACGCCTGGCCGTCCGCTGAACTGGCGGTGATGGGCCCGGAAGGCGCCGTGGAGATAGTCTACCGTCGAGAACTCAAAGAGGCGGCGGATCCAGTGCTGAGGCGTGCCGATCTGGTGGACGAGTACAGGGAACGCCATGCCAATCCCTACCTGGCTGCGGAGCGAGGGATTATCGATGACATCATAGACCCGGCGGATACTCGTAAAGTGCTGGCCGGTGCTCTGAAGGTGTTGCGCACCAAGCGGGAAGAGCTGCCTCGCCGCAAACACGGGAATGTGCCGCTGTGAGCAACTTGGGTCTTGTAGGTGTGTCGGGTCCTGCGGGTGATCCTGGCATGGTTGGCGTGTCGGATATGGCTGGCGTGCATCGCGTACCGGACGGTCCGGTTCCTGCCGGTACGTCTGGTGTAGGCGAATCGCTTGACCCTGAAAGTGCAGTGGTACTGGTAGCGACAGTTGCTATGGAGGCGTTCGGTGGCGTCAGTGGCAGTGGTGCCGGCGTACAGAGTGACAGTATCGTGCTACCTGGTACTGGTGGTGGCACCGGCAATGGTGGTAATCTTGATTTACGGGCGGCTTCCTCGTGGAGGTTCAGCGGCAGGTGGTGGGCAGCGCCGCTTACGTTGCGCCGTAGCCGACCAATTAAGCGGTAACTGAGCGGCAGCATGTACCGGCTGGGTGATGCAAGATGAGTGCTATCAGAGTGGCGCTCTGCCAGCTTGATTTCGTGGTAGGAGACATTCCGGGCAATGCCCGCAAGATTGCCGGTGCCTACCGGCAGGCTCTTTCCGAGGGCTGTGATCTGGCCGTCTTTACAGAACTGGCACTGACGGGATACCCGCCTGAGGACCTGGTTCTCAAGAAGTCGTTTGTGTCCAACAATCTCAGGGCGCTCGATTCTCTGGCGTCCATTACTACGGACTGCCATATGCTTGTAGGCTTTGTCGACAGGCCTTCCGGAAACCGGAAGGCTGGGCGCAATGCTGCTGCCATGTGCGCTGGGGGTAGGGTGCTTGGTGTGTATCACAAGAAGTTGCTTCCCAGCTATGGCGTGTTCGACGAGGAGCGCTTGTTCGAGCACGGCGATACTCCTCATACGATTTACCAGGTGACCGGTATACCTGTAGGGGTGTCCATATGCGAGGACATGTGGTTTGCCAATGGGCCGGTGGCTGTCCAGGCCAGGGAGGGAGCCCGCCTGATTGTGAATATTAATGCTTCTCCCTATTCCCTGGGCAAGCTGGACCAGCGGATAAGAGTACTTGGAGAACGCGTGAGGGAGACTGCCGGGGTGGCCGGTAGCGGGTGTGCGATCGTATATGTCAACCAGGTCGGTGGGCAGGATGAGCTGGTCTTCGACGGTGCATCTATGGTGGTGGACGGCAGGGGAGCTGTGGTTGCCATGGCAGCGCAATGTGCCGAGGAACTGCTTGTCGTGGATCTCGAGGTGGATCTGGGAGTGGGTTCGGAGGTGGATCTGGGGAAACGCGAGCAAGCTCCTCCGGAGAGACCGGTGGACGCGAGAGGGGTGACTGATACTCCACCCTCCATCACCCATAGACACCCCCATCCAAGCGGGCAAGGAACCAGAATATGGATGGTGACTGATACTCCACCCTCCATCACCCATAGACACCTTCCCGTTATACCCGTGGAAGGGATGGATTTTGCCCACACTTGTTCAGCCGGCCCCGCCCCCACGCATTCTTCTTCCTCACCTCCTGTTACCCACACAGCATGCAGGCGGATGGATGAGGACGAGGAAATTTACAGTGTGCTTGTGCTCGGTACGCGGGACTACCTTACCAAGAACGGATTCAGCGACGCAGTGATTGGACTTTCCGGAGGCATAGATTCCTCCCTGGTGGCCGTTATCGCTTCCGATGCCATAGGACCTGCGCATACTCACTGTATAGCCATGCCTTCCAGGTACTCCAGTGCCGGTTCCCTGGAGGACGCCCAGCGATTGGCTGCCGGCACTGGGGTGGATTTGTCGGTGGTACCCATAGAGGATGTGCACCGAACACTGTCGTCAGGCTTGAAAACCGTACTTGGCCGGGAGCCTTCCGGGTTGGCCGACGAGAACATGCAGTCACGCATCCGGGGGGTCATCCTGATGGCAATTTCCAACGCCAAGGGATGGATCGTACTTACCACGGGGAATAAGAGCGAGCTTGCCACGGGTTACTCGACTCTGTACGGAGACACTGCAGGTGGTTTCGCAGTGATAAAGGATGTGCCGAAGACCATGGTTTACAGGCTGGCCCGCCACCGTAACATCAGAGCGGGGCGAGAGCTTATACCGAGCAGCGTACTCACAAAGCCACCCTCGGCCGAATTACGTCCCGACCAGCGCGATGATCAATCACTCCCTTCATACGAGGTGCTGGATCCGATCATGCGAGGCCTAGTGGAGGATGACTTGTCCATAGAAGAGCTGATCGGCAGAGGTTACGATCGGGACACTATATCCGCAGTGGCAAGGCTCGTGGATCTGGCGGAGTACAAGCGCAGGCAGTCACCACCTGGCGTCAAGATCACTTCTAAGGCATTTGGCAAGGACCGGAGAGTACCTATCACCAACCACTACGAGGACAGCGCAATCGTGTTCCGCCCAGAAGATCTGGCATAATCCAGCCGGCGGCCGGCAGTGGTGCATAACCTAGGATAACCTAGCCGGGCTTACTGATCGCCATCCGGATAATTGCTACGCAACAGACCGATGCCCGGGCCGGAAGCCTCTAAGCAAGTCTCGATCTCGCTTATACGTGCCATAATCTCGGCAGGCAAGCTGGTTCCTCCGGGTTCGCGTGAATCGCTCCGGCAGAGCGTAGCTTCGAAAGCAAGCCGAACTGCCAGCCACATATCCAACACATCGTGGTACGCGATATTAAGTGTCCGGGAAAATGATCCATCCGTTGCTGGAGACAGGCGGCACTGATGGATACGGTACGAGAGCAGCATCCCGGGAAGGATGACCCTGCTAAGGGCGCCGAGACGGAGCAGTGACAGGCTCCCGGCAGCTTCCAGCATGTGCAGCGCCTGGGGGAATCCCGGCCTTACCAGCGTGGGCACGCCATCTGCCTCTAGCCGGTCTTGTGGAGCAAGAGACTTTTCGGCCCTGAGGGAACCCTCCGGGGGCATCTCCTCCCTCCACATAGCGGCATTCCATCCGTGTGCCCTGCTTTCTGCATCGAAGAGCACTTTCAGGTCAATATCGTCTTCTCCCTCCACCCAGCCACCTATCACTTCGAAAAGCTTGTAATCGATCCATGCGTAGGCGCTTATCGTACCTGTCCGTTCGACGATGGATAGAGGTGATGCGTACGTCCCTGATCGTAGCAGTGCCTGTTCAAAGTGAAAACTCCATCCTGAATGGGCCATTACATTGTTTCGAGGCTGCCTGCTGGTATCGATTGCCGGAGAAGTGGCATCTGGATCCACGCGTACCAGCGTACTGTCCAGAGAACCGGTGGAGGACTGGGAACCGGAGGACTGATCGGTGGAGGACTGGGAACCGGAGGACTGATCGGTGGAGGACTGGGCTGTGGCGGACTGGGCTGTGGCGGCACGATCACCCTGCAGCATCCAGCGTTCCTCCTTTTCACCTGGCCTGCGCGCCAGCTTCATCACTAGGGGGTCCGGAGGCGCAGCAAGGCTGGACAGCACATCCTCGACCTCATTGATGTTACCGAAATGATGGAGTCGCTCAGTGCGTTGCCGCAATTCGCCGGCGGTCTGCGGCCCGCGAAGCATCAGCACCGCGAGTACGGCCAGATGAGGCTCATCCAGGGACAGCACTTCGTCCACTACATGGCGGTAGCGAGTGACTGATTTGCCGTGAGACGGGTGGACAAACCTTACTAGCTTCTTTTCCTTCAGCGACTGCACGCTCGCACTTACGATCTGATCGTTGTATGATACTACTGGATCGCGGTTGGTAGACTGGTTGCAGGCGAGAGTAAGAGCGTTCAGGGAAAGCGGGTACTGCTGGGGAGTGGCCAGGGATTTCTCTACCAGGCATCCCAGTACCCTGATCTCTTCCGCTTTCAATTCCATACCTGCATGAATGTGCCCAACAGCACTATCCTCCGTCAGAGTCACGGCCGGCTCCTCCACCCACATGTGCATATCTGTATCCATGTGCTCCAGCGTACCGCACCGTACCGCACCGCACCGCACCGCACCGCACCGCACTACACTACACTACACTACACTACATCGTGCCATACTATAACGTAGCGTACCGTACCAGAACAGGTGCTTGCCGCGGCAAACTGGTATAGTGGACTGTGATAGTCCGGGCATGATGCCAGGAACGCATAGATGGTGGACAGGAGGAAGGCATGGCAGACATGGCGGGAATGCAGGGTAACATGCAAGGTGGCCCTCAAGGCATGGGCGGTGACCCTTACCAGCAGCAGGCATACATGCAACAGATGATGCCGTCGGTGGGGTCTTTCCCTATCACGACGGCGCTTGAATTGCCAGGTATGGTGGTTGTGCAGAACCTTGGAATCTGCTACGGGTTGGTGGTTCGCAGCATGGGTGCGGGCAAATCGATCGTAGCCGGGTTCAAGTCCATAGCTGGTGGCGAGATCAAGCAATACACACGTCTGGTTGAGGATTCGAGGCGTCAAGCCATAGATCGCATGATAGACAATGCGCGCCAGATGGGAGCCAATGCCATAATATCGATGCGGTTCGATTCGTCCGATATAGGCCAGGCTTTTACCGAGATAGTCGCCTACGGTACCGCAGTGGTTGTGTCCAGCAGGCAGTGATACTGGGGTTACTTCTTGGCCTTGTCCTGCTGGCAGTAGTTGGAGCTGTTATATACAGCATTTTTCTGCGGCGGCATGGCGAGAGCGATGTACCAATGGCTGGGTGGGTCGCCACTGACGAAGTGTTCAGGGACCCTACCACCAACAGACGCATGCGCGTATGGGTGGATCCGTCGGATGGAACACGTCATTACGTGAACGAGGGCAGGCTGCCTGGGGCTTTTTGACCCAAGCGCTTTCGGAACTCTTGTTTCCTGGGCCGTGGATCGGCCTTGGCTACAACCGTAGCTGCACTTGTAAAGAGAACGCGACTTTGCGGAAGGCAGGTGGTACACTTGAGTGCATGACTGGGTTGCTTGAGCATGTTTTTACCGTGGAAGAGTGGGACGAGATGGGCCGTACCGGCGTATTTGGCGAGGATGCCAGGGTGGAACTCATCGAGGGAAGGATAGTGGATATGAATCCTATCGGTGATTGGCATGCAAGCTGTGTGGGACGGCTGAACCAGATGTTTGTCCTCTTGCTGCAGGAATCTGCAATAGTGTTCCCGCAGAATCCTGTTCGCCTATCGAGGTACAGCGAGGCACAGCCGGATCTGGCGTTGCTGCGCCGTAAGGACGACTTCTATCGTAGCGGAAGGCCCGGTCCATCGGATATCCTGTTGGTCGTGGAGGTGGCCGACACAAGTCTGGGGCATGACATGACCAAGGCGCTTTACTATGCACGTGCGGGTATAGTTCAGTACTGGATAGTCGATCTGAATGGTGAGAGAGTGATCGACTTCACCGATCCAGCCGAGGACGGTTACGGGGCGGAAAGAGAGGTAAGGGCTGACGGACAGCTCACTGTCAACGCTCTTCCACAGATCAAACTTACCGTTGCCCAAATCTTCGGGTGACGGTTGGTCGATTGGTACCTCGCTATGCGCGCCGGCTGCGATCCATGACATGCTTAACGTGCGCCTTGCCAATGCGGCGCCTACGAGCCGACTGGCTAAAGCGAACAGTATCCACTTGCTAATCGTGTCAGACATAATTGGTAAAGTCAAGAGGTGCTCTGTCCGTTGCGAAAGCCGCCAGTTTAGGTATAGTATTGAATGAATCACTGGCGGGGATCAGTGATTGGTTTGGACCGGTGATTGGTTTGAACCGGAGGAGGATAGGCCATGTTGAGAAGGTCTTTGCCGATAGCAGCGGTTGCCATTGCAGTTGCATTCGCGGCGACATCTATCATTGAAGTGGAACCTGCCTTGGCCCAGACTGGCGCTCCGGGAGCGCCTACGGGAGTAACCGCCATCGCAGGAACGAATGAAGCTACGCTCACATGGACACCTCCATCGTCCACGGGAGGATCTACGATCACTTCGTATATCATCACAGCATCTCCGGGTGGTGCCACTCTTACGGTTCCTGGGACGTCCGTGACTGCTACGATGAGCGGGCTTGCACCGGGAACCGCGTACAGCTTCACCGTGACTGCGACCAATCCCGCGGGCAACGGGCCACCATCGGCATCCTCGAACAGCGTCACTCCCCAACAGCCTGGTAGTATCTACGTACCTCTTCCGCCGAGAAGGATAGCCGATACCCGCAGCGATTCTGGAGAACCATATACCGGCGATACCCTCGGACCAGGATCGACCCTCGATGTCCAAGTTGCAGGAATCGGTGGTGTACCCTCGACTGGGGCAACTTCCGCTATGCTGAACGTGACTACCGCCGGAGCTACGGCTTCTTCGTATTTAACGATCTACCCTGCGGGAGATCAACGCCCCACCGCCTCCAGTCTCAACTGGGCAAGCGGCCAGATCGTAGCCAACCTCATCCAAACACAGTTGGGCCAGAACGGGCAGATTACTATTTACAACCAGCAAGGATCCGTGAACGTCGTAATAGACGTGGAGGGATATACCACTTCTACGGCAAGCTCCAGCGAGTCATCCAGCCTATATCATGCCCTGGCGCCTGCAAGGTTGGCTGATACCCGCACCGGCTCCGGTGAGCCGGATGCAGGCAAGATCCTTGGGCCCGGAAACGTCCTGAACGTAGCAGTGGCAGGCGTAGGTGGCGTACCGGCAACCGGGGCAACCGCAGCTGTGATCAATCTCACTGCCACTGACGTAACCAGGCCGACCTTCCTGACGGTCTACCCTGCAGGAGAAAACAGGCCGCTTGCCTCCAATATCAATCTCTCTCCTGGCCAGACCCGCTGTAACCGGGTAACCGTACCGCTTCCCAGCTCGGGAGGGCTGTCTGTGTACAACAACTCCGGCAGCGTGAACGTGATCATGGACGTGAGCGGCTATTACACTTCCACTTCGGTGTCGAGCCATGGCTCGTACCTCACCCCGCTTCCACCTTTCCGTATAGCTGATACCCGTACCGGCTCCAGCGAGCCCTATGCCGGTGACACGCTTGCAACAGGCGGGATACTCAAGGTCCAGGTGGCAGGGGTTGGCGGGGTGCCGGCCGAGAACGCCTCCGTGCCTCCTGTAGCAGCAGTGCTGAACGTGACAGCCGTGGACGCCCAGGTGCCTTCGTACCTGACTGTCTACCCTGCAGGCTCCATGCCGCCTCTTGCCAGTGACATAAATATCGTACCCGGCACCGCCATCCCCAACCTCGTGATAGCCAAACTTTCCAGCAGTGGGGCTGTCGACATATACAATTACCGCGGCGCAGTCGATGTCGTAGTGGATGTATATGGCTACCTCTCCGGCAGCACCATTATCCCTCCCACCACCCAGGTGCTCTCCGCTTCGAGCACGCAGGCCCTCTCTAATGTGAGCCCCAGCGGATCGACACTGACCTTCTCATCCTCTACACCTCAGCTTGCATCGCTCCTCCCAGGCGACATCCTGGCGCTTCCTTCGAGCATGCAGGCTCCTGACGGCTTGCTCCGTCTTGTCACCGCCGTCTCCACTCCCGGTTCTCAGGTGGTGGTAACCACGGCACCGACGGATCTTTCGCACGCTCTCGCAGGAGGCGGTTTCTCGGTGAACATGCCCCTTGATCCATCACAGATCGCTTCTGTGAACCCAGCTCGGGCGGGCGTACGCCTCCAGCCGATGATTACCTCGTCAGGACCCGTGAGTTCGCCGAACTGCGGCACCGGTTTCACAGCGGCGCTCTCCAACGTACCGCTCTACAGCTCGTCCTCCGGGTCCGTAACGGCAAGTGGATGCGTCGGCATGTCAGTGTCATCCGGCTTCTCTGTGAACTTTCCGCTCTTCCAGGCCCCTCAGGTCAACTTCTCCGTAACGGCACAGCAGACCGGCCAACTTGCCCTCTCAGCCACTGCAACGGTCACTGCAGGATACAATAGCTCCGTAGATCTCGGTGAGGACATTCTCGATCCTATTGACATCCAGGTAGGCCCGATCCCGGTAGTGCTGGTTCCAGAACTCGACTTCGTGGTGAATATGGATGGACAGGTGACCGTCGGGATATCCGATACGGTTACCGAAGAGGCTACTATCTCTGCGGGACTTACCTGTTCGGGTGGAAACTGCTCACCCACCTCCTCTTTCAACCACACTGTCCATGCCGGCACTCCCCTGGTAAGTGGTAACGCATCCGTCAAGCTTTCCGCGGGACCTGAACTTGACATCCTTCTTTACGGGATCGTGGGCCCCACCTTCGGGGTGGAAGGGAACACCCAGCTATCGGCCTCCTCGACTGCTGATCCCTGGTGGACCCTGACAGCTGGTATAGATGCGACCGCTGGGATCACTTTCAAGCTGCTCGACATCACCATCGCGAGCTATAGCACCACTCTCATCTCGGTTACATGGCCCGTAGCTCAGGCCGCTGGCGGGCTCGAACCACTTACCCTGGTTGCCGACCCGAGCTCCCTCGTGGCGCTGACCTCGTCAGCATCGACCATCACCGCTGTAGTGGTGTCCACCCAGGGCCAGCCCGTGCAGGGCGACAGCGTGAGTATTGCCGTGTCGCCATCGACCTGCGGAAAGCTTTCGGCGCCAAGCATCCAGACCAATGTAGGCGGAGAGGCTCAGGTCACTTATACAGCTTCTACCACAGTGGAGACCTGCACATTGACTGCCACGGAGTCCCAGGGAGGGCACACCGCCGCCGCCACGATAGTTCAAAGCGTGTCGTTCCTACCTCAGCAGCTCCCGCCCGGTGCATCATCAGATACGCCTGTCAGTCTCTCCTGCCCATCTGCTACCACCTGCTTCATCTTGGCGACCGGGCCGGATAGCGGCCATATCCACCTGTTCAGGACAACCGATTCGGGAGGCACATGGCTCGATATCACGCCAGCGCTTCCTGCAAGTGCACGTACTGCAAGGGCAGTGGGGCTGTCGTGCATCAGCCCGAGCACTTGCTGGCTGGTTGGCCAGATACAGTTCCAAGATGAGAGCGGCGCCTATATAAATGACGGAGACATCTGGGAGACGACCGACGGCGGAGTCTCCTGGATAGACGAGTACGCCAACCTTCCGGTAGGCCTGCGTAACGCTGTCTATGCCCAAGGACAACAGATATGGGAACCGAGCGGCATATCCTGCGTCGCGCCAGGAACCTGTGTAGTCATGTCGCTGGAGAGCCCTTCAAACAGTGCCGGCGACCAGCTATACCCTATGATCAGCACCACTGACGGAGGCGCGACCTGGATAAATGATGGCCCTGGCATGCCCCTGTCCAACTTCGGGCCCTATGACGTCTCATGCACTGCAGCCACTGACTGCATTGCCGCCGGCATGTACGTGAATCTGGATCATCGTTCTCCCTACTTCATTTCCGTTATTGCCACCACAAACGGCGGGGTTACGTGGCAAGACGAAGATCACGGTCTTCCCGCCGACGTCCAGTCGAGTGGCGGGTATCCCAGCCCAGCTCTTACGTGCCAGCCAACAGGCGCCTGCTGGCTTACCGGCGAGATCTCAGGCGGTTTCTCGACTACCAACGTTCTCGGCGATCCTCTGATCGTCAAGTCTACCGGCAGCGGTGCCTCGTGGTTGGATCTATCGGGCAATGCGCCACCTGGATACGACGAAAGCGCCAGCCCAGGCGATCCAGGTGTATGGATGTCTGCTGTATCGTGCGTAAGCCAGTGGACATGTCTCATGGTCGGTAATGGTGGGCAGGTCAATTCCACGAGCCATACACTGGCCTTTTCCACGGCTGATGGCGGTGCTACCTGGGTGGATGACTCCGCCATGTTTCCCTCAGGATACCAGCATTTTGGAGTGGGGGGCATGGACGGGCAGGGACAGACACAGGCCCTATCGTGCCCTGCGGCTGACACCTGTTACCTACTCGGTGAGAGCAACTCCCAGATGGCCCTGCTGTCGACAGCTCGCTGACCATACTGCACCGTGGGACGGAGTTTGCCGTTGGTAACTGCCAAGCGATAAGGTAAGCGACAAAGTCAGAGGATTAGGGCCAACAGTATGGCAAGTGACAAGACAAACGAAACAAATGGCAAGGTCGCAGTAATCGGCCAGGGACATGTAGGGTTGCGGGTGGCGCTCAGCGCAGCGGCGGGCGGGTGGCTGGTGACTGGCTACGACATCGATGAGGTCCGTGCGAAGGAGTTGGCGTCTGGCGACGGTGCGCGTGATGGTATTGACCGGATCCGCTACCGCGACCTGTTGCACGCCGGTCGGTACCGGCCTACCGCGCATAGGGAAGATATAGCTGGTTACGATGTGGCGGTCATAGCCGTACCCACTCCGGTATGCCATGATGGTAGTCCAGATATGTCGCACATCGAGGATGCTGTCAGGCTGGTCGGTGAGTACCTCCACAGGGATGCTGTAGTATCGGTCGAATCGACGCTCTATCCAGGCGCCACCAGGCAGCTGGTTGCACCTATCCTGCAGGCAGTGTCTGGACTGGTTCCAGGCGCGGATTTCCACCTTGGATACAGCCCCGAGCGGGTGGACACCGGCAACCTGGTATTTACCTTCGACAACACTCCGAAGATAGTGTCTGGGGTGAACGATACGTCATTGGAGGCGTTGGATGGCTTTTACTCGACCCTGGTGGATACTACGGTGCGGGTGAGCGGTTTGGAGGAGGCGGAACTTGCCAAGCTGGTCGAAAATACCTTCCGGCAGGTAAACGTGGCCCTTGTGAACGAGATAGCGATGGCTGCAACCGAGATGGGGATAGATGCCGGTGAGGCGTTGAGGGCGGCCGGTACCAAGCCATTTGGCTACATGGAGTTCCACCCGGGGATAGGGGCGGGCGGGCACTGCCTTATTGGCGCCTCATCGTACCTGAGCTGGCAGGCACGAGAAGGCGCAGGGCGTCCCCTCCAGGTCGTGGATGCGGCCATGAGGGTAAATGCCTCCGTGCAGCGACATGTCGTGGAACGCGTTGCCGGCGCCCTCGGTGAGCGTGGGCTGCAGGTCGAGGGGTCAAGAGTACTAGTGCTGGGTCTTGCCTACAAGCCAGGCGTATCGGAGACGGCCAACTCGCCTGCGGTGGCCATAGCCAATGCCCTGGTGCAGCAAGGTGGCGTGGTGTCAGCCGCTGATCCTCATGCAAGGGAATGCCCGGAACTCATCGAGTCCGTAATGAGAGTGGATGCCACCAGCGAGGAGGCGTCGGTAGCGGATGCTGTCGTGTTGCTGGTCAAACACGATGAGTTCGATGTCCGTACGCTCAAGGCTGCATCCAAGGCGTGGGTAGATGCGCTCTACGTGACCTGATCTGCAGCGGCTGGATCCAGCTCGGCTGCCTCCACTCCGGTTGTTTTTACCCCGGCTGCCTCCACCCCGGCCGACTTACTTTCCAGGTCCCTGTCCAGGTAGATCTGTGCTCCGGCCGCAAGGAATTCCTCAGATTTCTTCTTCATCCCGATCGTCACCACCTCTTGGTCGCCGGCGCTGCTTGCCATCTCCCTCACCTTGTGGCTGATCTGCATCGAGCAAAAACGCGGACCGCACATGGAGCAGAAGTGAGCTGTCTTTGCAGGCTTGGCAGGGAGGGTCTCGTCATGGAAGCTGCGTGCACGTTCAGGGTCGAGAGCCAGAGCGAACTGGTCCTCCCACCTGAAGTCGAAGCGTGCTCGCGACAGTGCATCATCGCGTTCCCGAGCGTGCGGATGGCCCTTTGCCACATCTGCCGAGTGGGCGGCTATACGGTAAGCGATCAGACCTTCCTTCACATCCTCCTTGTCTGGCAGGCCCAGATGTTCCTTAGGCGTGACATAGCAGAGCAGCGAGGCTCCACTCATTGCTATGACTGCCGCTCCTATGGCGGATGTAATGTGATCATACCCAGGCGCTATGTCGGTCACCAAGGGACCCAGCGTGTAGAAGGGCGCTTCATGGCACCACTCCTCCTCCAGCCGGGCATTCTCGGCAACCAGGTCAAGTGGCACATGGCCCGGTCCCTCTATCATTACCTGCGCACCGTGTTCCCAGGCGACAAGAGCAAGCTCACCCAGCGTCCTTAGCTCCGCAAGCTGGGCTTCGTCGTTGGCATCCGCAAGGCAGCCGGGGCGCATCCCGTCACCGAGCGAGAACGACACATCGTAACCTGCCATTATATCGCACAGTTCCTCGAAATGCGTATAGAGGAAGCTCTCTTCATGGTGAGCAAGACACCAGGATGCCATGATGGATCCACCCCTGCTTACTATGCCGGTGACCCTACTGGCGGTTAGCGGAACGTAGCGAAGCAGCACGCCCGCATGCACCGTGAAGTAGTCGACCCCCTGCTCAGCCTGCTCAACGACTGTGTCACGATATATCTCCCATGTAAGATCCTCGGCCTTGCCGTTCACCTTTTCCAGAGCTTCGTATATAGGGACTGTTCCTATGGGCACCGGCGAGCTGCGAAGGATAGCCTCCCTGGTCTCGTGGATGCCTGGCCCGGTGGAGAGGTCCATTACCGTATCTGCGCCATACTGGAGCGCCCAACGCAGCTTTTCCACCTCGGCATCCACCGAGTATGATACGGAGGAGTTCCCTATATTGGCATTGACCTTGGTGAGGAAGCGCTTGCCTACTATCACCGGCTCCAACTCCGGGTGGTTGTGGTTTGCCGGGATGATGGCTCGACCCGCTGCAACCTCCTGCCTCACCAGTTCCGGGTCGACCGCCTCGCGCACGGCAACGTATTGTATTTCCGGCGTGATCGTTCCTTCCCTGGCGTGCTGGAACTGGGTGCGTGCCGTGCTCTCCAGTACGGCTGATCCGGCCGGCTCTATCGTGTCTGCCGTCGCTGGTCTCATCGTGCCCGCCGGACTTGGCGTTACCTGGCCAAGCCCTCCTGCTCCGGTGCCTGCTGGCATCTGACTGGCAGGGGGCGAACTGCCCGCTCCCACTCTCCCGTCCGCTCCCGCCACCCCCACGTCGACACCACTCGTATCGTATAGAGAGAATATCTCTCCATTGCTGAGCGTGATTTCCCGGAAAGGGGATCTAGATGTGCGGTGGCTCATAAAATCTTATTCTAGCCGGTCGCTCCGGCGTGTGTGCCCGCGAGACGGCTATCGCCATTGAGGCTGCAAAGGAGGAGCCAGGAGCCCCGGCCTCTACGGTTACCATGCCGCCATCCTCTACGTAAGATCGCCATTGAGGCTGCAAAGGAGGAGCCAGGAGGCAGGAGAGAGGCGTGCTTGCGCCTTTACGGTCCGTAACCATCTACTGTGTGGGTATGGACTGGATGACACCACGTTATCCACGGGATGGAGCAACGGTCGTATGGACTGGCGGGAACGCCAGGGTGTGAGGCAGAATGGAGCAGAGAGCCGACGGTAGAAGCAGGATGCAGCACCTGGCACGGATTAATGCTTTGCGTGCAGCAAGGATTGTACAGTTCACTGTTCACGATCTGTGCTAGGTGGTTGTGCGTACGGCTGACACCGTATATGTCGTTGCACATCGTGAGTGCAGGAATATGTTGCTGTTGTCGATATTCAAGAGACATTATCGTGGTGTAAGACACAATGGAAAGTATTGGAGTAGGACGAGATGGACATGAGTAATTTTGCTGGCGGCGCTGGCCCCCGTAATGGCTATGGAACAAGTGATCACCCGGAGCATGATTCACCTACCGACCGAGGCAGCCGACCAGGCCGTTCGCCAGGCAGCAATGGAAGCAACCAATCAGGCAGCCGTTCGCTTGACAGTTTCGGCGTTCGCTCGGAATTACGGGTGGGTGATGCCACCTACCAGATATTTGACCTGAACAAGCTGCCTGCGAGTTACGAGGTTCACCGCTTGCCTTACTGCCTGAAGGTCATCCTGGAAAACCTGCTGCGTCACGAGGATGGTGTCAATGTAAAGCGGGAGGACATAGAAGCTGTAGCCACGAGGATGCAAGGGCATGTAAGAACAACGGGCAGGGGACCAGCACCAGGAACAATGCCAGGAACAGCACGAGACTCAGCGGTGGCGGGAACAGCGATGGGCACGGGTACGGGCACTGCAACAGGTACGCCAGTCTGGGAGGGCGAGCAGTCCAGCCACGAGCAGTCCAGCCACGAGATAGCATTCAGCCCTGAAAGAGTGCTCATGCAGGATTTTACAGGCGTGCCTGCAGTTTGCGACCTAGCAGCGATGCGCGATGCCATGGTAAGGCTCGGTGGTGATCCGCAGAAGATCAACCCGCACGTGCCGGTCGAACTGGTCATAGACCACTCCGTCATCGTCGACTACTGGACCGGCGACAATCCGTTTGCGAGGAACGTGGAGATGGAGTACCACCGTAATATCGAACGCTACAGGCTCCTGCGCTATGCCCAGGGTGCCTTCGACAACTTCTCGGTGGTGCCTCCAGGTACGGGTATCTGCCATCAGGTAAACCTGGAATACCTCGCAAGGGTGGTGTTTGCTGCGGGCGACGGGGAATATATCGAGGCATATCCAGATACCCTCGTTGGCACTGATTCTCATACCACGATGGTCAATGGCCTTGGCGTACTTGGCTGGGGGGTAGGGGGCATCGAGGCGGAGGCGGCTATGCTTGGCCAGCCACTTACCATGACGATACCAAGCGTAGTGGGGGTCCGGCTCTACGGGGAGTTGCAGCCGGGCGTTACCTCCACCGACCTCGTGCTCACCCTGACGGCGCTCCTGCGTTCTCACGGCGTAGTCGGGAAGCTGGTGGAATACTTCGGGGAAGGGATTGCATCATTACCAGTGGAGACAAGGGCGACGATCGCCAACATGGCCCCTGAGTACGGGGCCACCTGCGGGATATTTCCCGTAGACGGGGCAAGTCTCGATTACCTGAGGATGACCGCCCGCCAGGATGAGCAGGTGAAGCTGGTGGATGCATATACGAAGCATCAGGGGCTCTTTCGTGGGTCAGGATATGCAGGCGCTGCGCAGGGCGCAACGGGTGGACAGGGCGCAACGGGTGGACAGGGCGGACCGAGCTCACCAGGCAGATCAGATGAATTGGGCAGTAAGGATCATGGTGCTGAAGTGACGGGGTATGACGGGGTGATCTACGACGAGCTGGTCGAGCTCGACTTGTCATCGGTGGAACAGTCGATTGCCGGGCCGTCCCGTCCTCAGGACAGGATCCCGCTTTCCGGTGCAAAGGCGGCCTTCCAGGACGTACTCGGGCATTCTCCGAAAACGCATGTGCTCGAGGGTGGGGATAAGTCTGGTGGGGATGGATCGAGCGGGGATAAGTCGGGCAGTGATACACCTGCGGAGGTCACACATCTCTCCGACGGGGACGTAGTGATAGCGGCTATCACCAGTTGTACCAATACCTCCAATCCCTATGTCCTAGTGGCGGCGGGGCTGCTCGCAAAGAAGGCGGAGGACCTCGGGCTTTCACCGAAGCCCTGGGTTAAGACCTCCCTAGCTCCGGGTTCCCGGGTGGTAATGGACTACCTGGAAAGAGCAGGGCTCGACAGGGCGCTGGCCGGAATAGGCTTTAACCTTGTGGGTTATGGGTGCACCACCTGTATAGGCAATTCGGGGCCTTTGGTGCCTGGGGTGTCAGAGGCCATCAGGGAGGCAGATCTGACCACGTGCGCCGTACTGTCGGGGAACCGCAACTTCGAGGGGCGCATACACCCTGACGTCCGGACCAACTACCTTGCTTCCCCTCCGCTGGTGGTAGCCTACGCACTTGCAGGTACGATGCGCCTGGATCTGACCACAGAACCGGTCGGCACGACTCTTGACGGCCGCCCCGTATTCCTGAGAGATATCTGGCCGAGCGATGAGGAGGTCGTATCGACGGTTAGGTCCTGCGTGACGAGGGGATCTTTCAAGAGCAGGTATGCCTCGGTCTTTACGGGCGACGAGCACTGGCAGTCGATCGATGTACCAGCAAGCGATACTTTCGACTGGGATACTGGTTCCACTTACGTACTCGAGCCACCGTTCTTCGCTGAGATGGACACGGCAGTCCCTCCGGTACGCTCTTTCGAGCGAGGGCGCGTCCTGGCCGTGCTAGGAGACAGCGTGACCACAGATCATATCTCTCCGGCGGGATCGATCTCGCCTACCAGCCCGGCCGGAGAGTGGCTCGAGGAACGCGGGGTGGAACCCAGGGAGTTCAATTCCTACGGTTCTAGGCGGGGCAACCACGAAGTGATGATGAGGGGTACCTTCGCCAACACTCGCATACGCAACAAGATGGTGCCGGGACGGGAGGGTGGTTTCACCATACACATCCCCAGCAATACCCAGACAACGATATACGAGGCCGCTATGTTGTATGCGGGAACGGGAACGAGGGCAGATACCGGAGCGGCCCGTAATGTGTCCACGGGCACAGGTGAACGTACAGGCATCGGCACGGACGCAGGCATCGCAGGCACTCCCCTCGCCATTCTGGCCGGGAAGGAATACGGCACCGGGTCTTCTAGGGATTGGGCGGCAAAAGGCCCTGCTCTTCTTGGTATACGTGCGGTGGTGGCAAGGAGCTTCGAGAGAATCCACCGCTCAAACCTGGTGGGCATGGGCATACTGCCGCTGCAACTACCAGACGGTGTAGACCTCGAATCTTTGGGGATCGCTGGTAGCGAGGAGGTGTCTGTACCTGGGATCGAGGCTATCTCCAGCGACCCTGTGCCGCGCATTCTCGATGTTCGCTTTGGTGAAAAGGTGGTTGCCTGCACG
Source organism: Actinomycetota bacterium (assembly GCA_023379675.1). Classification (GTDB taxonomy): domain Bacteria; phylum Actinomycetota; class Acidimicrobiia; order Acidimicrobiales; family JAMCPL01; genus JAMCPL01. The sequence goes on from JAMCPL010000013.1 coordinate 51,591, forward strand.
GTCAGGCTCGATACGGAGACCGAGGTGAAGTACTACCGCAATGGCGGCATTCTCCAGTACGTGCTGCGCCAGATGCTCGGGTAGTGGATCATTGCCGGCCCAAGCAGCCTCTGTATTCCGAAGACGTTGGCGCTCATACGTGGCCATCTGGGAGCGTGAGTCAGAACCCCCGGCTGTTAACCCAGCAACCTTATATCTTGTGACTCCGCCGTAAAGCAATCACAATATCTTGTGTTCAATTTATATCGTAGTACGGTTCTGACCCACGCTCCATCTGGTACGGACATTGTCATGGATTGGCGTGCAGTTGCATGGTACGGGATCAAGGAACGTGCGTATCAAACGCATCGCGTGCGTGCTTTCATTCACTTCTCATGAGGACATGAGGAGGCGGTATCCTACCGGTAAGCGCCGATGATCAGCGGGTAGCGGATAGGATGATCGCATCTCCCTGCCCGCCGCCGCCGCAGAGACCCGCTGCGCCCAGAGCCGCTCCACGGGCTTTCATCTCGTAGAGCAAAGTGACAACCAGGCGGGCTCCTGAAGCTCCCAACGGGTGTCCGAGTGCTATAGCCCCTCCATTGAGATTGCAAACCTGGCTGTCAATGCCCAGATCGTCCATCGAGGCGAGTCCTACCGCTGCAAAGGCTTCGTTGATTTCGAACAGATCGACATCTCCTATGGACCTGCCGGCTCTTTCAAGTGCTTTGCGGATGGCGCTGGATGGCTGATGCAGTAGCGATGCGTTAGGGCCTGCTACCTGGCCATAGCCGGATATCTCACCGAGAGGTTCAGCACCGAGGCGAATCGCCGTGTCTCTGGATGTCACGATGACTGCTGCCGCACCGTCGGAGATCTGGCTTGCATTACCGGCGGTGATCGTACCGTCCGGTGAAAATGCCGGTTTGAGACTGGATAGAGATTCAACGGTAGTACCTGGACGTATCCCCTCGTCTGAATCGACGGTTACGGGATCCCCCTTACGTTGAGGTATGGAGACTGGAGCCATCTCCAATGCGAAACGCCCATCTTTCTGGGCATTGGCGGCGCGTTCGTGAGATAGCGCCGCAAAGGCATCCTGCCGTTCTCTGGACACCACGGTCGCTGTGTTGTAGCCGTCCGTTGACTTTCCCATTGCGCAGTGGTCAAAAGCACACGTGAGACCGTCGTACATCATCGAGTCGACTATGGTGGCATCTCCCAAGCGGTAGCCCTGCCTTGCCTGATCCAACAGGTAAGGCCCACGAGTCATCGACTCCATGCCTCCTGCCACCACTATGTCCGCCTCTCCTGCATTGATCATCAGATCAGCCAGGTAGATGGCGTTCATGCCCGACAAGCACACTTTATTGACGGTTGTCGAGGGTGTATCCATGGGTATGCCCGCACCTGCAGCGGCTTGCCTAGCGGTTATCTGCCCCTGTCCTGCTTGGAGCACATGCCCCATGAAGACGTAGTCGACTTGCTCTGGCGTGATGCCTGCTCGTGCCAGAGATTCTTTGATGGCCACAGCGCCAAGATCCACTGCACTCAAGGATGCAAGTGACCCCGACAGCTTGCCAATGGGAGTCCTAGCTCCCGATAGGATAACAGTTCCAGCCATCAGCGCCTCCTAACCGTTACTATCACGCTAAGCTACGACCTGGCGTACCATCCGGCTGCTACCTGTATGGATAAGTCCCATTGCTTCCAGTATGACCTTTAGATCATGCGGGTTATCGGCAGACCTCATTGCTTCGTCCAGGGTGATGACATTGTCACGAAGCATCTTGGCAAGAGTCTGATCGAAAGTCTGCATCCCGTAGTATTCGCCATCAGCGATTATCTGAGTGATGTCTGCCGTCTGCTCGGGATCAAGGATGGCCTGCTGTATGCGTCCCGTAGATACACATATCTCGAAAGCCGGAACCCTGCCCGTGCCATCGGCTTTTGGCAAGAGCCTTTCGGCGATTATCCCCTTCAACGAGGAGGACAGGCTGACTCGTACTTGCTGATGCTGGTGCGGAGGGAAGAAATCCACTATCCTGTTGATGGTTTCGGGAACATTGGTCGTGTGAACGGTGGAGAGCAACAAATGGCCAGTCTCTGCAGCTGTAAGTGCCGCGTATACCGTCTCTGGGTCGCGCATCTCTCCCACCAGTATTACATCAGGATCCTGGCGTAAGACCACCCTCATTGCCGCCTGGAAACTGGTCGTATCGAATCCTACTTCCCGCTGGTCTATAGCGGCCAAATCATCCCTGTGGAGATATTCCACCGGATCCTCGATTCCCACTATATGGCATGCACGTGTGTGGTTTATATGGTCGATCATCGCGGCGAGCGTGGTAGTCTTGCCCGATCCGGTTGGACCTGTTACCAGCACCATACCTCTTTGTTCTTCCGCAAGCTGGCGTATGACATCGGGAAGGCCGAGTTCCTCCATAGTGACGGACGGCCGTACTCTCCTGATGGCAAGAGCGACCGACGAACGCTGGTAGTAAGCATTCACTCTGAAACGACCTAATCCGGGTACGCTGTAAGCGAAGTCCGCTTCATGCTGATCCTGGAAGATTTTTAGGATGTTGGATGGCATCATGGATTGTGCGAGCAGGCTCGTGTCATCAGCGGTGAGGGGCGGCATATCGTTCAGTGATCTCAAGTCACCGTTCACGCGCACTCTTGGTGGCGCACCTACTTTCATGTGCAGGTCCGAGCCATCAATTTCACCCAGTAGCTTTAACACCTTGTCAAGATCGCTTTTGTCCATAGAACACACATTATACACCCTAGTGGCAAGTGTCGCTTGAATTTTGCCTATTACGCGTATCGAGCTGTGAATAATGCTCGTGCTCTGGTTGCCGCGCTCATTGCCGAAGCATCAACGATATCTCTGAGGGTTTGCATAGGCAGGCAGAATCCGTTATGATGAAACGGTAATGAGAATTGGGCTGGAAGGGCGGCTTGGGCGGATGGCGGTGAAGTCAAAGAGCTTGCTGCTATGGAGGGTAGTGGCGGTCGTGCTGGCTTTGTCGAGCATTTTTGCAGGTGTATTGCTGGCAACTGCCGGTGTGGCGTTTGCGTCTACGACTGGGTGGGTGCGCTTATGTAATTCAGTGTCGTGCAAACTCCCTCCAGCGCTATCGGATACCACCATGGTGTACGATGCTGCAACTAAGCAGGTCGTGCTTTTCGGCGGGTACGGGTATGGCGTACAATCGACCACCACCAGTACAAGCAGCACCAGTAGTACTAGTAGTAGTGTCATAAATGGAACGGGTACCAAGAGTGTCGTTCTTGGTCAGACCTGGATATGGAACGGCAGCACTTGGACGCAAGCCCATCCGGCAAAGAGCCCTCCCGCTCTTGCTGACGTATCTCTGGCGTACGACGCATCATCCAGGCAGGTGGTACTCTTCGGCGGAAGGAATGCTCAGAACAAGGTAATGGCCCAGACTTGGACATGGAACGGCAGCACTTGGACGCAAGCCCATCCGGCAAAGAGCCCTCCCGCTCTTGCTGACGTATCTCTGGCGTACGACGCATCATCCAGGCAGGTGGTACTCTTCGGCGGCTATGGTCAAAGCGTATCTGTTTCAGGAGATCTGGCCAGCCTGATGACCGGCCCTCCCTCTGGTCAGACCTGGACATGGAACGGCAGCACTTGGACGCAAGCCCATCCGGCAAAGAGCCCTCCTCCGCTCTTTGGAGGGTCTACGGCATATGACACCGTCACCAGGCAGGTTGTGCTCTTTGGTGGAATCAATAATAATGGCCTGATCGGCAATACCTGGATATGGAACGGCAGCACTTGGGCGCAAGCCCATCCGGCGAAAAGTCCACCTGCCCGCATGGATGCATCTATGGCGTATGACGCATCATCCCGGCAGGTTGTGCTCTTTGGCGGGAGTACCTATGGAGGCAGCTTTCTCAACGATACCTGGACATGGAACGGCAGTACCTGGACGCAGCAATCGTCTGCAAGCACAAGCGGTGCAGCAAGCGGTGCATCCGGCGGGAGCGTTACCTCCCCGACGCTTTTTCCTTCGTCCACCTCTTCCACCTCTTCTGCTCCTTCTGGTACGTCACCCGGCATAGTAGGTCGCAGCTATGCACCTGCCGCCTACTATGCTCCTGCCAGACGGGTCGTGCTTTTTGGCGGCTACGCTTACGTAGGCTACGATTCCGGCATGTGGGGATACTCTTTTTCTAGTGCACATCCTGCAGGTGCGTTGGAGCCTGCAGCCAAGCAGTCGTCTTCCGTTTCGGGCAAATCGACTTGGAACGTAGTGATAGGCGCGGTACTTATTGCGCTGGCGTCTGCCGGTCTGGTCGCAGTATCCGCTTTATGGATTATACGTCGTCGCCGTGCCAGCGGCATGGTGGCTTGATACTATTTGTGCAATGCATGGCGGCGTACAGCATGGCCGGTTGGGAGATCTGGCGGTAGGTTCACTAGATTGCTGGGCCGGTATAGATGGCCATAGGTTCAACATAAGCAGAAGGAGGCAGCCTGAATGTATTTAAGGTACTCAGCACGGCGACTTATGGAGAGGGCATGGGCTAGGCTGGAACCTTCAGGGGCCGTACAGCGAACTTGCCGGATCGTCGGGAGTATGGCGGTACTGGTTGGCGTTGTGGCTGCGATAGTAGTGACTCCTGGTGCGGTTGCATCGGCATCATCGTCCGGTTCTTCTTGGACAACCCAGGCGAGCTATCCTGCGCCGGCTGCTGCTTTAAGGAGCGTGTCCTGTCCTGGGACAGCCGGCTGTCTGGCTGTTGGGTCGAACAGTGTTGGAGGTGCGGCGGCCTACAGCACTACGAATGGAGGAGCGGCATGGGAGACCGTGGCTGCTCCACTTCCTCCTGCAGAATATAATCTCGCAGCAATATCCTGCATATCCATGTCCAGTTGCCAGGCGGTGGGAGAGGGCGTCATGTCCACAAGCAGCACTACAGGCGGTGCTGCCACCGGCGTTGCCCTTTCCTTTAACGGTACGGCCTGGAAGGCGGAGACCCTTCCCTCGGGGATCGGTGGTCTTAGCAGCGTCTCCTGTGTCTCGGCTACATCCTGCCAGGCAGTGGGGGGCGCTTTCACGTCCACAGGCGGTACCACAGGCGGTGCTCTGAGCGGCGCAGCCATTTCCTTTAACGGTACGGCCTGGACGCAAGAGACCCTTCCATCGGGTACTAGCGAACTTGAGGGTGTTTCCTGTGTCTCGGCTACATTCTGCCAGGCGGTGGGGGCCAATTTAACATCCACGGGCGGTGCTCCTACCGGTGTTGCTCTTTCTTTCAACGGTACGACCTGGACACAAGAGCCCCTTCCCTCGGGGGTGACAATGCTTTTTGGTGTTTCCTGTGTCTCGGCTACATCCTGCCAGGCGGTGGGATTCGGATCCAGCGGGCATAATGTCCTTTCCTGGAATGGTACGAGTTGGGCAGCGGAATCTCTTCCAGCAGGCATACTGGATGTTACGGGAATCTCCTGTGCCTCGGCCACATCCTGCCAGGCGGTGGGGGAAGCCTTCACATCTTCCGGAAGCAGCAGCGCCGCAATCGTTTATTTCAACGGCACTGCCTGGAAGGCGGAAACCATACCCTCGGGGGTCGGCATGCTTATTGGCATCTCCTGTGCCTTGGCCACCTCCTGCGAGGCAGTGGGCTCCAGATTTACGGCTACCAATAGTCCTGGCGTTGCCCTCTCCTATAACGGTACGGCCTGGAAGGCGGGTACCTTTCCCTCGGGCATCAGTAGTCTCAGCAGCGTCTCCTGTGCCTCGGCCACCTCCTGCCAGGCGGTGGGAGAAGCCTTTACCGCCACCAGCACCATCACCGGCGTTGCCCTTTCCTTTGACGGTTCGGCCTGGACACAAGAGACCCTTCCCTCGAGTATCAGCGATCTCAGCAGCGTCTCCTGTGCCTCGGCCACCTCCTGCCAGGCGGTGGGGACCAGTTCCACCTCCACGGGCAGCACCACCGGCGTTGCCCTTTCCTATAACGGTACGGCCTGGACACAAGAGACCCTTCCCTCGAGTATCAGCGATCTCAGCAGCGTCTCCTGTGCCTCGGCCACCTCCTGCCAGGCGGTGGGGACCAGTTCCACCTCCACGGGCGGCACCACCGGCGTTGCCCTTTCCTTTGACAGCACGGCCTGGAAGGCGGAGACCCTTCCCTCGAGTATCAGCGATCTCAGCAGCGTCTCCTGTGCCTCGGCCACCTCCTGCCAGGCGGTGGGGACCAGTTCCACCTCCACGGGCGGCACCACCGGCGTTGCCCTTTCCTTTGACAGCACGGCCTGGAAGGCGGAGACCCTTCCCTCGAGTATCAGCAGTCTCAGCAGCGTCTCCTGTGCCTCGGCCACCTCCTGCCAGGCGGTGGGGACCAGTTCCACTTCTACGGGCAGCACCACCGGCGCTGCCCTTTCCTTTGACGGCACGGCCTGGACACAAGAGACCCTTCCCTCGAGTATCAGCAGTCTCAGCAGCGTCTCCTGTGTCTCGACCACCTCCTGCCAGGCGGTGGGACAGGGTGTCGCGTCCACGAGCGGTGCTCCCACCGGCGTTGCCCTTTCCTTTGACGGTACGGCTTGGACACAAGAGACCCTTCCCTCGGGGGTGAGTTTTCTTGGCAGCGTGGACTGTGCTTCGACGAGCGCATGCATGGCGCTTGGCGCCACTTCCGCTGATATAGTAATCCTGACGAACATCAAGCCTATTCCGGTCATTACCTCAATTACTCCCGATTCATCGCCCCTGACCGGAGGTGAGACGGTCACGATCACGGGGATACACTTCGCTACCGGTGCAATCGTAACCTTTGGCTCACTTACCCTTACGAGTGCCGCCGTGACAGTGAACTCGACTACATCGATCTCCGTTGTCGTACCTCGATCTTCTGCGCCTGGCACCGTGGGAGTCACGGTAACCACTTCCATTGGTTCGAGCAATACTGCCGGTTTTGTCTACGTGAATACAGATCTCTCCTACGTGCCTCTTACGCCTTACCGTATAGTTGACACGAGGTGTACTACAAGCCCTCAGCCGGATTATTGCTCGGCGGAGAATCTACCCTCTGGCAACCTGCTCCTGTCCTCTCCTGCAGCTGGCGGCTCCATCGAGGTGCAGGCAACGGGTACCGGGTCGTCCGGGAACAGTATTCCTGCCAGCGCCGAAGCCGTAGTGGTCACCATCACTGCAGTTGCTTCACCGTCAGCCCACAACGGGTACCTTACGGCGTACCCGGCGGGCACGCTCCCACCCACCGCATCCAGTCTCAACTATGCACCAGGTGAGGTTGTACCGAACCTGGTTACAGTCACTATAGGGACATCCGGCAAGATATCGATCCTTTCCTCCTCATCTGGAGTAAACGTTGTCGTAGATGTCGAGGGGTACTATGTGTCCTCTGTGTCCTCGGGTAGTATGTTCGATCCCCTTTCCAGCCCTGCAAGGATACTGGACACCAGATGTGCTGCCGCTGTCCCCCCATCTTTCTGCTCCAACGAGCACATACCAGCCGCCAATGCCTCTACCGGTCCTCTTGGTGCTGGTATGACCTTGAGTGCCGTGGTCGCTGGTGTGGATAGCGTACCTGCTACTGCTACCGCGGTATCTCTGGTAGTGACTGCTGCATCTCCCCAGAAGGCGGGCTATCTAACCGTCTGGCCAAAGGGTGCTGCAAAGGCGGTCACTTCCAACGTGAACTTCACCGCAAACTTCGCGTCTGCTGACTCGGTGATCGTACCGTCAGGCAGCAATGGTGGCATAGAGGTGTACAATGGCTCGGGTGCGACAGTAAACGTGGTGGTCGACATCAACGGCTATTTTGCATCCAGTGGCGATGCGTTGACTCCATCTTCTCCGGTGCGTATATGCGATACTCGCGACGTGCAGGCTATAGGCGGTACGGGCGATGTGGCGAGCGGGGTCACCGGGAGATGCGCCAATTCTGGGACGCCGGTGAGCCCTTCATCTCCGCTCACTGTACAGGTAACAGGTGTTGGCGGCATACCGGCAGGCGCCAAGGTGGTCGTGACCAACGTCACTGTAGCGAATACTTCGGGCAATGGATACCTTACTGCCTGGCCGCAGGGAGGCGGCATGCCGGCAACATCCAATATTAATTGGAGGAAGGGAGAGATCGTGCCTGGAATGGTGGTGTCCACCCTTAATTCATCGGGGCAGATGGAGGTTTACACATCCGTTGCTGCAAATGTGGTAGTGGATGTGGTGGGGTGGTATTCGTAGGCGCTGTTGCCTCCGCCTGCCTGCATGCTACCTAGGAGTACCAGCCTACTACATCAATGATCACGCCGGCTCCTGTCGATGTATAGATTGCCACCTGCCCAGAGTTGGCCAGTCGTGCTACTGCCATGTTGGGTATTGTCTCTCCCTTGACCCAGTTCATGCTGGAAGTTGGTGGTTGAGAGGCGCCTGCAGGCCAGATTTTGAGATAACCGTTTCCCGTAGTACCCGCGACGGTCACGTTGGCCACTGCCGCCTTTGCAGAGAGGGGTACACCTCCCTCTCCGGCAACCTGCACAGTCATCGGGTCAGTCGAGGAGATCGACGGATTCAAGGCGATGCCGGAATTGGCGCATCTCCCGGTGACCCCGCTCGCCACATCGCCCGTACCGCCTATAGCCTGTACGTCGCGAGTATCGCATATACGTACCGGAGACGATGGAGTGAAGGTATCACCGGTTGACGAGAAATATCCATTGACATCTATAACTGCATTTGTGGCAGTTGAGGCAGAATTGTATATACACAACTTTCCATAATTTCCAGATGCAACGGTTACACTGTTGGCCGAAGCTGCACCCTTATGGAAATTCACGTTCGATGCCATAGGTGGAGTACTGCAGGATCCTGCGTACGGCCACAGAGTCATGTACCCTCCCGATGACGGTCCCGCTGAAGTGGCGACAAGGCTGACCGCCGTTACTCCAGAAGACGGGATGCCAGAACTTCCGTCTATACCGGTTATGCTGATGGAGATACCCTTGCCCGGACCGGGCGCATGAAGAGACATATTTTGAGAAGGAAGGTTCTCGCTCTTGCAGAAGCTTGGCTGCGGGTTTGCGGCGCATCTGGTGTCCAGCACTCTGAGAGGAAGGGGTAGTGGATTGAACCGGCTACCGGCAGGCAGGGATGGCCCGTAGTATCCTTCCACGTCCACGACTATGTTTACTCCCGCGCTGGACGAGAGTATGGATATTGCTCCGTCCTTGCCAATCGTGGCAGTTACGAGGTTGGGCACGGCTTCTCCTGGGACGTAGTTGAGCGAAGAAGCTGTAGGTGGATCAGTGCCTGCCGGATAGACTGTCAGGTAGCCTGGATGGGCGCTTTGACCGGCTACGGCAGTTACGTTGAGAACAGCGGATTGTGCGCCGGAGGGCACGGATCCCAGAGTAGAACCTGTCCCAGTCACCTGTATGGTGATAGAGCCTCCGGCGCTTGGAGGTGTAAGTGACATGTTTTGAGAAGGAAGGTTCTCGCTCTTGCAGAAGATTGGCTGCGGGTTTGCGGCGCATCTGGTGTCTGCTATCCGGTAAGGAACAAGTGGCATGTAGGATAGGCCGCTTGTTACGTATACAAATCCGCTCGGTGAAGTGGTACCTGCAGGAGTCGTCACTGTTACCCCTGTAGCGCCAGGCGTGCTTGCAGCAGGTATGATGGCCGTCACTTCAGTGGAAGATATGGACTGTACATCGGTTGCGGCAATTGCGCCGAAATGGACTGCTGTTGCACCACTCAGACCACTGCCTACTATGGTTGCCGTACCTCCTCCTGCCAACGGGGAGGAATCCGGAGTGATGGAGGAGATAGCCGGGTGGGATGCCGTACTGGAACACAGGAATCCTGTAGTAAAGATTGCAGCGGTTGGCGTTCCCAGCCCGGTTGCCATGTTATAGCCGGCCGTGGCGGGATAAAGACCGTTGTGCGTTCCAGTCCAGTCGTTGTTGCCGCCTGTCACGTTGTTGAGGTCTGATGGGTGCGAATAAAGTGCCGGATCAGCAAATCCCGCAGGGGTCGAGCAGCCCTCGTTTGCCAGTACAGTGGCTGCCGCCCAGACGATGGTGGCCGCACCGGTACCTCCAGCGGTCTGCCAGGTTCCGTAGTAGAAGACGTACCCGTGGTTGGGATCTGCAGAGGCCGAGACATCGGGTACTTCCCGGCAGTAGCTTCCGGTAGGTGCGTTGCAGGGAATCCCGCTCGAGTTCTGGCTGATTACGCCACTTCCATGCTGCCAGCTCGGCATAACCCAGAAGGTCGAGATGCCACCACCTCCAGCACCTGACGCATTGTTCCACGCTGTTTCGGCCGGTGGTGGACCTACGGCACTGAGTGTCGTTCCACCTACGGAAGTTACGTATGGTTGCGAGGCAGGGTCTTGGACATTCAGAAAGTTGGCCGGAGCAACTGCTGTGCTTGGAGCATCAGGTACTCCGTTCACCGTGCGGACTATTATACTTCCGACGTTGGTGCTTTCCCCGGTGGCCACACAGGTACCTGCCGAGGTAGAAGAGGTCGAGGACGTGCAGGTGATGGCATCGAGAGAGACGGTTCCCGATACATCCACCGGCGTTCCTGCAGAGACGGTCCCGTTCGAGGAGAGAGCGACCGGGACGGCGACTCCCTC
>JAMCPL010000014.1 GCA_023379675.1 Actinomycetota bacterium
AAACGGGTGAAGAGAACAGCATTCGGATTCATGAGCTTTACGAACTATCGGATTCGCTCCCTGCTTTATGCGGGGGGAGTCAACTGGGCCCTTCTCAAGAGCATCAATCCCTACTAGAACGCGAAGACCCGCTTTAACAGGTCTGCAGCCCAGGTCGAGGCAGTCGTAGTGAATGCAGGTATTCACTACGACAAATCGACGTCACTCCCGGTTGGCAGGAGGGCGTTTTACCGGAGTACGCCGGTTTGCAGCGCTCTTTGCAGGCTGCTTCGTCTCCTTGGTTTCATGTGTTCCGGCTCCGCCACGCTTCCGGCCCGGCAGTGCCTTGCCAGGCGACATGGTGGCAACGTGAGTGCGGATGAGCGGAAGCACAAGCGGTGGCAGTCCAGAACGAGCGGTTAGACTGTGGAGCAACTCTCTAAGGAACGGATATACCGCCAAGACAACAGTCGAGTTGCCAAACACCGACAGGTCCTCGTCATTGAGCTGAATCGAATCAGTCAAGCGATAGCCCACCTGATAGATTGCATCTCCCGTTAGTAGCGGCTTGGTTTTGTCGCCCTGACTGTAAACGGTAAAATGATGGGCAACCTGGAATGCAACTTCTTTGTCTTGACGGGCATATCCCAACTGTGGTTCCATGTCAAAGGAATAAGGCGGGACTACAGGAGCACCAGTCATTTCCCAGGTCAATTTGACCAAGCGCAGATCCTTCATCTCCAACACTGATGCCGCACGCGAAGGTGACACCGGGATGTCAACAAACTTGCTGGTCATGCTGCAACGGAACTATCGTCATCTGGTGAAGAGTCATCCAGTTGCCAGGCCGACGCCGGTATGGCAAAAGGTACTGCCGGCTCTCTTGGCCCATACCGACCTACTGCAACCATAACATAGTCTTGCCTTTCATCTCTGGTGACCGTGCTGACCAAGCGTCCGGCATTGCAAAGGTGGGTATTCAATGCGTCAACGACTCCCGTTGGAACTGGTATGGTAGGAAAATTGTAGTCAGTGTTGTTACGCAGCCACGGTTCCACATTCGCCCAACGCCACACCCGTATGGCGTCACCGACGGTTCCGTCTGGAACCGGAAAGCCACCAGGGCCGCGAGTGCCATCCGCAAACTGCCGGACATTCTCACGACTCCGGCCAATGCGCCTGGCGATATCGGGAATTGCAACTAGGTCGGTATCGACACGAAACACCTTGACCTCCGGTAGGCGGGACTCCAGTTGGGTAATTGCATCATTTGTCGCGATAAGTGGGTCATCGGTATCAAGGAGGAGGTGGACCATTCCATTATTGGAACTACCAGACACCTGAACGTCATCTCCGAACATATCAAACACCTGGGCAATCTGGCCATCATTATCGAGATCAATGCCTCGCACGGCCAGCCCGACTTCAAAAATGCGCTTATTAGGCATGGCAGCCATCACCTTCCTCATCTTGAGCTACCCTGTTCCACCGGATGCCATACAAGCACCTGCATACACGGTGTAGGCATCTGCATACACTATATATCATTTCTTCCCCCAACGTGTCGGCGAATGGACAAGCCAACCGGCGGCCGGACCCCTTGTCTCCACCACGCCCAGAATGACGCTCCGGTCATGGCCCTTCGTTGGAACCTTGGTAACCGGTGTCATCATCGAGGCTACCACTACCTGGACATCTGGCGAGTAAATCTTTAATTCTTCGAGCTTCGTTTTCAGGAATACGTGGAGTGCCTGAAACGGATATCCGGCATTGGGGGTGACCATATCGGCAGGTGATGACTCCCCAATGGCCACCTTTCCGCCAGCTCCACCCCTGCCTTTTAGCTTCTTTCAGAGCGCCGTTGATTTCCTTTTTTGGGTGGCGCGGAAACTGGCTCGGGCTTGACATTGAAAATCATCATACAGCGGCGCTTTGTCCTACTGGGCTTCTCGTCCCTGTAGCCGTTCCAGTTGGCAACCGTTGCATGGATCCACTTTCCTCCAACGCCCGTATCGTTTTGCCGCTACCACCTTACAAGCATATCTCACCAGCGTTGATCAGCCTGAGATCGCCACTCCTGCTGTCTTTGGCGAAACTTCGCCCCACAAACCACCTCGAGTAAACCACGAAGGAAGGAGATCAACCAGACATGACCTTGCGGCAACGTGAGATGTGGCAATTGAGCTAATGTAGCCGTATGGCCGACAAGGCACACTTCATGGCGGCAACCGCGGATCACATGGACTCTCTGTATACTGCCGCGTTGAGGATGACGAGGAATCCCAGTGATGCAGAAGACCTTGTCCAAGAGACGTATCTCAAGGCATACAGGGGATTCGACAGTTACCAGGATGGTACGAATGTACGTGCATGGCTCTACAAGATCCTCACCAATACTTATATCACCAATTACAGATCAGCCAAAAGGCGTCCCGAGACCACCGGCATGGACAATATCGAGGACCTCTACCTGTTCAAAAAGGTCAAAGAAGGATTCACCGCGAACAATGGCAGATCCGCAGAGGAAGAGGTACTCGAGTCCTTCACCGACATGGAGGTCAAGGAAGCCATTGAAGCCCTGCCGGAAAGTTTCAGGATAGCCGTTCTTCTCTCCGATGTGGAGGGCTTTTCTTACAAGGAAATTGCGGAAATCACCGGAGTTCCCACCGGCACGGTGATGAGCCGTATATATAGGGGCAGGAAAGCTATCCAGAAATCTCTGCATGACTATGCCATTGCAAGGGGTCTCCTCGATGGACATGGACCGGAAGGCAGTGTCAACAACCAGGCCGCAGGTCGGGGAGAAACCTCACTAAGTGAGGAACCGAGTGAGTCCTTGGCGAGCACGCAGGTGGAAAGGGCCTGCAGTTGACCTGCAACGGGTTGGTGACCGGCATGCGGTTGACGTGCAACGGGTGGGCAAGTCAGAAGTCGCAACCGTTGCCGATCTGCTGAACCTATTTAACTAAGCCCATGGTAAAATAGTGGCAGGCATATAGGCAGGAAGGAGAGGGCTATTTCATCGCAGAGGCAGCCATGGTGACCAAGGGAGAGAAACAGCCCGGTAGTGGAACGCGAAAGGATCCCGAGATCGTGAACTGCAGGGAAGCTCTGGCAAAGCTCTACGGTTTCCTGGACGGTACCCTGACCGATACACGTCGGGAGGCTGTCAAGAAGCACCTCGACGAGTGCTCGCCATGTGTCAGTGCCTACGGATTCGAGGCGGAACTGAAACACATGCTCGCCAGTAAGTGCAAGGATCACGTACCAAGCCGGCTGGCTGATCGTATACATGGAGCACTCGTCGAAGAGGAACGCAAGGAAGATCTCAGTACCAAAGAAGATCTCAGTACGGACGAATGACCAGCTCGCGTCCTGCAAGCAGCTTCAAGGAAGCTAGTGTGGAGGATGCCGACGACACCCGCATCGACAACCACGCCGCGTTTATCTGGTCAGTCGCCGACCTGCTCCGGGGTGACTACAAGCAGTCCGAGTATGGCAAGGTCATCTTGCCGCTCACGGTGCTGCGCCGGCTCGACTGCGTGCTGGAGCCGACCAAGAAGGATGTCCTCGCCCGGGCGGCGAAACTCCGCGGCCAAGTGGACAATGTGGAACCGGTGCTTTGTTCAGTGGCTGGGCAGAGCTTCTTCAACACGTCTTCACTCGACTTCTCCCGTCTCCTCGACGACCCGGCCCAGGTAGCAGGGAACCTGCGGGCATACATCGCCGGGTTCAGCTCTGGGGCGCGCGAGGTGCTCGACAAGTTCGACTTCGACACCCAGATCACTCGCCTGGTTCGCTCTGATCTGCTCTACCTGGTGCTTGCCCGCTTCGCCGAGGTCGACTTGCATCCCGATGCCGTCTCCAACCTGGAGATGGGCTACCTCTATGAGGAGCTCGTCCGGCGTTTCTCCGAGTTGTCCAACGAGACCGCCGGCGAGCACTTCACCCCGAGGGAGGTGATCCGGCTCATGGTGAACCTGCTGTTCGCCACCGACGACGACATCTTGACCGACCCAGGCGTGATCAAGACCCTTTACGACCCAGCTTGCGGGTCCGGGGGGATGCTCTCGGTGGCAGAGGACCACCTGCGTACCCTCAACCCGAGCGCCCGCCTGGAGGTCTTCGGCCAGGAGCTCAACGATGAGACTTACGCCATCTGCCGCTCCGACATGATGCTGAAGGGCCAGGATGCCTCCCACATCGTGGCGGGGAACTCCTTCAGCGACGATGGCCACAAAGCGGCTCGCTTTGACTACATGCTCGCCAACCCCCCATTCGGAGTGGAGTGGAAGAAGGTCGAAGACATCGTCCGCACCGAGCACGATACCCGAGACTTCCAGCGCGTCACCGTCGAACGCCCGTTACGCCTTCGCTGGGAAGTCACCGCCCAGACCGCTGAGCGCCTCGCCGCCACCAAGCAGTGGGCCAAGCTCACGGCCAATGATCAGGGTAACCTCGCCTCACGGCTCCACGCGCTCGTGGGAGCCTCCACCATGGAACGCTCGGCGATAGCGGCCAAGCTCGGAGCACTCCCCAAGGCAATCGAGAAACAGACCTGGGATGCCCTGGCGGTCACCGACCCTGAAGCGCCCATCGTCACCAGCCGCAAAGGGGAGCCAGAAGCCGACCCCGATCTGCGCGACAATGAGAACGTTCCCCTGCCGCCCATCCCAGTTACCTGGGCGGCGGATCCGACCGAACGCCTGGCGAACATCGAGTACCGCAGTGCCGTCGACGACTACATCGCCGAAGAGGTGCTGCCCTATGTCCCCGACGCCTGGGTCAACCACGCCAAGACCAAGATCGGCTACGAGATCCCCCTCACCCGACACTTCTACAAATACGTCCCACCACGACCATTGGGCGAGATCGACGCCGAGATCAAGGCCCTCGAAGCGGAGATCCAAGAGCTGCTGCGCGAGGTGACCGAATGAACGTACAGACGTGGGACTATAGATTGGCCATCACCACGAAGGTGACCTGGTGGTAAACCTGTTGCGTGAGCAGCGGCCGGCCATCGCTGAGCTGTGCCGTCGTTTCGAGGTGGCAAGGCTCACCCTCTTCGGCTCCGCCGTGACCGCCGATTTCGACCCTGGGCATAGCGATGTCGACTTCCTGGTGGAGTTCGACGCCGGTAGCTCCCTCGGCCGGTTCGACGCCTATTTCGGCCTGAAGGAGGGACTGGAAGGATTGCTCGGATGCCCTGTCGACCTGGTGGCACTGAGGGCCCTTGAGAATCCCTACTTTGCCGAAACGGTCAGGCGTACCCAAGAAGAGATCTATGCCGCATGACCCCCGTGCCTACCTGTGGGACGCCCGACAGGCCGCCGAACAGATCGGTAGGTTCGTCGAGGGCAGGTCATGGGGAGACTATGAAACTGATTCCATGTTGCGCTCGGCCGTAGAACGGCAGTTCGAGATCATTGGCGAAGCGCTCGGCCGTCTCTCTCGCGACAACCGGGCAATTGCCGAGAAAATCCCCGAACTTCCCCGGATCGTGGCCTTCCGGAACGTGCTCATCCATGCCTACGCCAGTGTAGACGACGAGCTGGTGTGGTCGGTTGCCACGGAAAAGCTGGGCACACTGCTCGACTCACTGAACGAGCTGCTGCGCGAGGTGACCGACTGAGCATTCGCCTCAAGCACCTCGCGAGAATCACGGTAAGCAACGTGGACAAGAAGACCGCTTCCGATGAACAGTCAATTTGCCTCTGCAACTACACGGATGTCTACTACAACGAGCGCATCACGGCCGATCTTCCCTTTATGGAAGCGACAGCTTCCGCAGATCAGATCGATCGCTTTGGTCTCCGGGGCGGTGACGTTTTATTGACGAAGGACTCGGAAACGCCCGACGACATAGCCGTTCCGGCGTACGTCTATGCCGATTTGCCTGGTGTAGTGTGTGGCTACCATCTTGCTTTGTTACGCCCCATCCCAGACGTTGATGGGCACTATCTCTTCTGGGCACTTACCTCGCGCTCGTCGCGCGAGCAGTTCTCGGCATTGGCAAACGGCATTACCCGGTTCGGCATTCGGTATGACAGCTTCGGTGAGGTGCGGGTACCGTTACCACCATTCGAGCGCCAGCGGGCCATCGCCGACTACCTTGACCGGGAGACCGCCCGCATCGACGCGCTTATCAAGATGATCAATCAGCAGACCAGCCTCCTTGCCGAGCGTCGCCAGGCCCTGATCACCGCGGCCGCCACAGGCGAGTTGCAAATCCCCGGGGTGGCGGCGTGACAGTTGTCCTTGTTGAGGAGCTGCACATGATCAGCTTCCTCGACGTGACCAAGGTGGAACTTCAGCAAGCAGAAGGACCTTTAATTTGATGACTGACAAAATGGGTTCAGGAAGAATCGACCTTCGATGGACTGGAGTTGAAGGCGAGTATAGTTTCGGCACTGCCCTCAAACTCATTGGCGAACTGACATGTGAAGGATTCCCGCGTGCTGTATCAGCGATATTGTTTGTGACAATAAGAGCCGACGACGGCTTGAAAGCAAGTAAATCCTTCCAATTCGGAACAGCGACGCCCATCCCTTTCCACTTGGTCCATTCCCTTCACGTGATGACGGCACTGGACGCAAAGTGTGTGTCTTGGTCCCAGTTCACCTTGACGTTAGCGCAATAGAACAATTTGAAACCGCTAGACAGGGTGGTGATTTCTCGTTGCGGATAGACACCGTATTGTTGCTCCTCAATGATTCATCGCTGGAACCTCGTACTACATTCAATGTACCAGTCTATTCAGTATCCTATGATCAGCAAATACTGAAAATAACTCGCGATCACTGGGCACAGCAAGTGCTGCAGAGATGGAACCGTGGCGTCGGAATACCCATAGTCATATCTCTTCCCGAAGTATTCTTGTCTGAAGATAGAGCGAATATTGCTCGATTTCTCAAAGAAGCCTGGCAGAAAATCGACGGTGGAGATTATCAGGGTGCATTTATGGATGCTCGCAAAAGTATTGAATTGATACGTAAACTTCTGAACTCCCCAGAACAACCGATTCCAGATTCAAAAAATGACCGAGATATTAATCAGCGGCTCCACGCCGTGTCTCAGGCTCTCTTTGGCTTTGCAAGTGCAGCAGTCCATTCTGATGAAGCGATACTGGACTATCTTCCTAGCCGTGAGGATGCAGTGGCGCTCGTCGGTTCGACTGCAGCACTAGCCCAAGCGGTGTTTGCTCGATTGAACTCTGGTGGTCAGTAAGCGTTGCCCGAGCCGCTTATTCTTCGCGAGTCATCAATTGCGGAGGTTCTGATCGCCATCCGGCTTGGAGCCAACACGTTGGCGGATTCTTACTTGTCGCGAAGTTGCGAGGAATGCTACGGGCGCTGGGGCATTTGGGGCTTTTCGGTACTTGAAGTACCGAACGGTGACTACACACGCCTTGCTCGCTTGCGCCCACTGGTTGCCGAGAGGCGGATCATTTGGAAGGCTAACGGTTTCGATCTGGTTGCTGCTGGATTTCCCATTCTCCCCACTGTTGATTTCCCTCATTGGACTGTCGTTGTCTCAGGGCCGACATCCAGCCAGTTCGAGAGAGTCAGGAACACCTTTACAGGGCCAATTGAAAACCCAGTATGGTCAGGACGTAGGATGGTATAATGGTGAACATGGCTAGCAAGGCATATGACTTATGGTTTGATCCCAACAGTGTTGGCGGTGATCTGGTAGTCGAGTGTTGGATATCGCATGGTCCTCGCAAAGACGATACTGTGTTCGATCCTCAGCCTGGTGATTGGCTTATTGCCGGAGACGATGATGTGGAGCCTATAAGAGGTCGAGTCATACGCCGTGAGGAGAACCGGGTATGGCTTCAACTTCAGTTGCCATCTACGGCCAATGCTGTGGCTTGACACAACTGTGAGCATTTTGAAACCAGACGAGCGGGGTTTCGAGGATGCCATCGAGGCAGCCCTACTGGCCAGCGGCTATCTTCGGTCGGAGTCTTCGCACTTCAATCTGACATTGGGGCTCGACATGGCCGAGCTGTTCGCGTTCATCGGCGCGACGCAAATCACCGAGTGGGAGAAGCTGCTCGGGCGTTACAGGGATACTGTAGAATGATTTATATGAATACGTTGGCAATTATTCGTGAGATAGAACAAGACGAGTCGTTACTGCAACTCTTAGAGCAGTGATTCTCGGTGACGAGATTCTTAGTCTGCCAGGCGAAATGCGCCTATTAACGGCTGAAGTGAAGAAGTTGGCGGAGGCCCAGCTACGTACTGAGAACGCACAGCGACACACCGACGAAACCGTCAAGGAATTGGTGGCAGCCCAATTACGCACCGAGAACGCACAGCGACACACTGACGAAACCGTCAAGTCCCTCGAAGAGATGGTCAAGGAATTGGTAGCAGCCCAGCGACACACTGACGAAACCGTTAGGGCGCTGGCCGAAAGCGTACACAAATTGGAGGAGAATGTGAGCGAGGTGGCCGAGGAATCATGTGCGTCGGTACTTAGAGCAATGGCTTACCAGAAGGGATGGACTGTACTTGATACTCCTGCCCCTATTACCGTAGCTCAAGGAGAGGTGGACGTAAGAGGCCGATTCGACACTCCTGAGGGCGAAATTATGATCTTGGCCGAGGCGAAGTCGCGCCTTCGCGAAAAACACATTGAGAAGTGGGCAAGCCGTGTCGGGGATCCAGCTTGGCGAGAAAAGTTCTTGTATCCAGGCTTTAAGGGAACGGTACTTCCTTATATGTACGGCACTCTTGTCTATAGCGAGGCCTTTGTTAAAGCGGAACAACACGGTATAGGCGTGATAAAATACGACGGAGAGCACCTGGCTCCCCATCCGCTCTGATCAACGGGTACCTTACGGTTACAGCCGGTCTACAACATTGGTTGCAAGAGTAGCCCAGGCACAAGTGGAAGCATACGATACAGCTTACGGTTACAGCCAGCCTACAACATTGGTTGCAAGGTTGTAGTGACCAAATCAAGACCTTGCAGGCCAACTACCAGGGGTGTTGCGGTCATCAGCCGAAAGTTTGGTAAGGATCTGCAACGCCACGAGCGGAGCGTCTGTCATCAGCGTTGCTACCTCGTGAACCTCCCCGCCCTTGACGACGGGGCCTCTGGCCCTGCCCGCTCGGTTGGAGTTACATAACATCGCCGTCCTCACGCCACCGCGACCAACTGGTCTGCTCCCTTGGGACTGGTGACGATGGCCATATTGGGAGGATTCGGTGCGTTGGTGGCCCGCAGTGGCGGTAATGCTGTTGCCGACTATGAGACGGTGCTTATCTATGGAGAACCCCAGATCCAAATAGATGGATCAATCGAAGATCGAAACCCAACACGGACAACTGAGCTAAATACGCTCCAACAAGGTCGAGCACTTGAAGTGGCGAACCGTAGCGCCGGCGCGTTGTAAGCAGTGGGCTGGAACTGAAGAGCTAGACCCCAGAGCTACTTCAAGTGGTACAACACGACGCGTCCTCACGGTTCACTTGACAGCATGGCACTTGATGAGATATGCTATTTTATATATGAAACAGATGGGCTACAGGTAGCCTGACATGTATGGTGAAAGACGTACGAGCTCAGCAAAGTCCTCAGATTGCCCAACAAATTGGGATCCACTTCATGGTGGCTGATCCTGATACGTCCAAAAGAGTGCAGGCCGTGCTCCTGGTTGGTACTTTATGCTCAGTGACCTTGTTGATGGATGCTGTCCTCCTGGCTATTGTTGTCTACCGCGGATCGGTCAATTGGTTATCGTTGTGGACGATAGTAGTGACGGGATTTGGTGCGCTTCTGACGCTCCTTCTTCCGCGAAGACTCGACGTAATCATGCTAGGTTCACTCTTGATTATTGTTGGTGCGTTTCCGGCATTCATCGGAGGATTGGGACTGCTCTTTGTTCCGCTGGCAGGAGGTCTCCTCGTAGCGGGCATGAGATCAAGGTGGATGGCTAATTGATCGTAAGCAGATTCGCGCTAGCGACCGTAGTCCTTACCGTCATGGTGCCAGCAGCATCAGCGTGCACCTAAAGCTCCGCCGGCCCCTCCAGATACATTGCGACATTGCCTGATGGGGCAATCTTCATTGAGTTCGCCTCGTCGAACGGGGGAGCGAGCATGTGTTCATCTGCATGCTGGCCGCCTACGTGGTCGGGCCCTTACGCGAAGCACTCGCACCTCTCACCAATACCTCCAAAACCCCACCGTTGCGCCACAACCCGCCGGCACTTGGCCAAGATCGTTTTCCCTGAGCGACAACCCGCCGGCACTTGGCCAAGATCGTTTCCCCTGAGCGACGGGATCGGCTACCGCGTGAAAGTAAGTTCGGTTTAATGTATCAACGACTTCCGTTGGAACCGGCACGGTAGGAAAATTGTAGTCAGTATTGTTACGCAGCCACGGTTCTACATTCGCCCAACGCCATACCCGTATGGCGTCACCGACGATTCCATCTGGAGCTGGCGAGGCTTAGCGGCTGGAGAGCGAAAAGAGAAGGGGTACCTAGGAGTACCTACGAATGCCCAGGTACTCTGGATGGGCAGGTAACTTCGTGCCGGGCGGTACTATATCTGTATGCAACCTGTACGTGAAAGTACTGTCCATGGCAGTACCGTATGCACTCCAGTCTGAACTCCGATGACTACCCACTCTTTATGCCTTGTAATGCACTCGCAAGCTCGGCAACGCTCGGAGACGATGCCCCACCCCGTACGGACACCGACATTGAAGCAGCGACATTGGCAACCCGGGCGGCATCGACCGCATGCTCACCGCTGTAATATGCGGACAGGAACGCTGCGGTATGCACGTCGCCAGCACCCGTAGTGTCCACAACCTCGCTGGCAAATCTGCCAGGCACGTATACGCCGGCGTCCCCCCCCTCGCATATCACGCAACCAAGACTTCCGGCCCGTACGATGACTATCGCATCACGGTTCAAATACTCGCCGTGAAGGGCCTCTGCGATAGCTGCAAGCGAGCTGATCCGGCTGGGACTGATCTGGCCGGCGGGAACATCCAGTGCACCAGCCTCCCCACTCGGCTCCGCATGCCCAGGCAACGATGACTGGGAATGAGCCGGCGATGATCTTTGCAGCAATATCTTTGCCTCTCGCTCATTAAGCGTGAGCAGCTTGCATGCACGAATCGCATTGAAAAAGGTACTCCCAGGTAGTTCGTCCACGAGCGGGCCTGGATCCATGGCAACGGGCCATGTCTCTCCAGCGCCGGCAATCCAACTCGCGATCGTAGGGCCTGAAACATGATATAAGAACTCGTATCCCGAGATATATACTGTGTCATCTGGCCTGAGCAACTCCTGTACGGCCAGTAGGTGGGCGGGCTCGATCATGGATTCGCATCCTGGTACCGTGACAAATGTTCGCTCCCCGCTTGGCTCTACAGCCCCTACGACAAACCCGTTATCGCTGTCGGCCTTCCTAGGCAACAGACGCTCTATGCCGTGTCCGTCCAGCGCTCCTTCTATGACTGCCCCGTTGGGACCGCTTCCCACGAGCCCCCCGTAAGCAGCCTCCATCCCCAGCTTCCTGGCTGAGCTGAGTATATTGAAGCCGCCTCCGGGAGAAACCTGCGACATACTCGCCACCACGTCTGACCCCCGCTCAGGAAGGCGATCCACGTACAGCAACATGTCCATTACGATACTGCCGATCAGTACCAACCGGCCCTGTGGCTTGACAGCTAGTTGGGAGCCAATAGAACGTCGCGTCCCTGCTGGAATAGTCATACGGCTCACAGGGTCACGAGATCACGCCAGCCACTTGTGGATCTCCCACAGCTCGCACAACTCGTGCAACAATAAGAAAGACCAGCGCGGCCACAAGAAAGGCTATGAGGATCTCGAGACTGGACTGAGCAAAGATACCCTTGGCCAACGGCCCATTGAAGAAAGGCGAAGTGGTGAACAGCAATCCTATTGAGGTACCAGCCAGCCAGCCCAGAACGGCGGCCCATCCCACCCCTTTACGTACGAGCACGCTCGTAGCGTGTCCATCATAGAGCACGCTCACAGCGGGTACGGCGGGTGCGGAAGCCTGCACTGGTGGCAGCAGGCCCCAGCCGGTTGACGCACTCGACACATCAGGCATGGCAGCGGCTACCGCCCTGTAGCGGAGTTGCCCCGCCAGGAATACACCTGCCCAAGATGCGAGTCCGGCGCCGAGCAGCAAGATAAAGGACTCGAACGGCTGGAAGAAGCTGCTCGATATGAACACCACATAGACGGTCCCGCCAACCATGAATACGGCATCGATCAGCACGCTCTTGTAACGTTTCAAGGGTATGAACAGATTCAGTAGGTTGAGTCCCGAAGAGTAAAGACTGAGATCAGCTTCCACGATAAGCCCACCTGCAGCGGTGACCAGGTACGGGACCGCCATCCAGGAAGGTAAGACATGCTGAATGGCTGCAATGGGATTTGCGGCGGTGGCAATGTGAGGATCTTTCGCGCCCAGCAGCACCCCGGTGATCATCAGGGTCACAAGAGGGATGGAGCCGCCGGCCGCTGGCGCCCAAAATACACTCCGCCTGGATGTGGCAGTAGATGTATACCTACTGTAGTCTCCCGCCGCATTGGCCCAGCTAAGGCCCGTACCCGCAACCACTATCGAGAACGCAGGCAGTACGCCATCCAACCAGGAACCGGGGTGCTGTGCAGCCAGTGCATGAAACGATGTCTTCGTGAGAATCTCTGCAAGCACGGCCAGCGTCATCAGACCCAGCAGGTAGCTTCCCCACTTCTGGACCACCACCAAGGTAGCCTGGCCAAGGATGCTGAACGCCACTGAAAGACCCGCCACCACGAGCAGTGACGCAGCACCAAGTAAATCCGTTCCCAGATGAAAGTACATGCCAAACAATGCCATCATCGCCAGCGTCCCAGTGATGACCGCTATCGTCTCCCATCCCACAAGAGACACCCAGCTAACCACATTGGGAAAAATATTACCGTAAATGCCGAAAATGGCTCGCGACAGCGTCATCATGGGAGCCCTACCATGCCAACCTGCAACAGAAAACGCACCCACTAGGGCAAACGACAGCAGCGTTCCACCGGCAATCACCAGAATCGACTGCCACAGGTTCAGACCGAATGCCAGGACCATGGCACCCAGGACAACCCCCAATATGCCTATATTGGCTGCAAACCACACCCAGAACAGATCCCACGCCGTACCGGAACGAGCGCTGTCCGGTACGGTCCTGATACCATTCTGCTCGATGCGCCAGGGACGGTTGGTAACATCCAGGCTCGCAGCAGGCAAGCCGGCAACCAGTGGACTCCCAGTGGACGCATTGACTGGATCGCCAACTGCGTTATCCAGGCATCTGCCATCTAGTGGACTGCCACCTGGCCACGCTCCATCCATCTGACCGACCTTCGAAACATCACCTGCGGAGCGAACCGCTGGACTGCCAACCTCAGCGGAATCACCACCCTGAATAATGCTTGTGCCATCAAGTTCCACGAAAAGACCTCCGCTTTCCGGCGGTCGTTGCCACGACCACTGACCAAGATGAGGCCGGTCTCCTGACTCCGGATCACCATCGCTCACCTGCCTTCCCAGGATTATCCCAGTGGCACAACGGTGAGGACTCCCCGATCACAGTGGCGGGTCCGTGCCGGATTTACACCGGCTTCCCGATTCTCCCCAGGACTTCGAAACCTTGGCTGGCGATTCAGGCAATACTTGCCATCACTTACCGCAGGTCGAGAGCCCATGAGGCACCTCATCACACATACAATATTTTCAGCATTCACTTGGATACTGAGTACAATGAACCAAGACCGCCAGTCTCAGCACACCAGTGACTCAGTATTGTATCAAGCAATGCCTCACGGTGCAACCTCCAAGCTCCTGCATAATCTCGTTCATCTCATTTGACTGGATAATCATTCCCGTATGCACCTTTCGTTGTATACTTCCGTTGCATCACCGCATCCTTGCGAGCATGCCCTTCCATCGAGAAAGCCCGCCGCCGCGCAAATGCCCATGGATAAGGCATCCCGGACAGGCTCGGCCGCCATGCCGCAGTCCGTGCATTATGATTACGCCTGCAGGACCCGGCAGATGGTATGATATGCCTATACAAGTGGGACGGTACAAGTGGGACGGTACAAGTGGGACGAGACGGAAATGCATAACCATCCGGTGGATCAGCAACTGGCTGTGGGATTCCCTGGATGATTGCGGGCAGGATACATGTATAGAGTCCATGGCGCCATCAAGCATGGCAGAGACCATGAAAATTGTGCGACGGTGGTAAACCGGCAATGAGCTGATGAGCTACAGCCTCCTTGTGTACGCATTCACCCTTGGCATGGCCACCACCGTGAACCCCTGCGGGTTCCCTCTGCTGCCCGCATACCTGTCCATCCTCGTGTCGTCCCGCAACCGTTCCGGTACCGGTTCCAGCTCCAGCCCGGGGGAACGCGCAGACAACCCGGGCAACCCATACGGATCAGGCAATCTAGGCCGGCCCGGCACTCCCTACAACCTGGGTCGCCGGAACAGCTTGGAGAACCTGCGTCATGCCTACGATGCCAGTACTGCTGAAACGGTAATGGACGCCCTACTCGCAGGCGTGCTGGTGTCCGTAGGATTCCTTGCCGTATTCGCTGTATTAGGGGTGCTGTTCGAATCAGGCTTTAGCGTGTTCATGGAGTTTGTCCCATGGGTGATGATACCGGTTGCCATCCTACTGGCCGCCTATGGTGCGTTTACCTTTACAGGAAGGACCCTGCCGATCAGCGTACCGGTATTGAGCTGGAAACGCATCAAGGATTCCAAGATTTCACGAATGTCCATGGTGCTATTCGGCATATACTATGCACTGTCGTCGTTGACCTGCTCCCTGCCGATATTCATAGCCGGAATAATACCGTTCCATCAGAATCGCAGCCTATTCGGGGTGGCTGGCGGGATGCTCGCCTTTCTCGCAGGTATGGTGGCACTGCTCGTAGCTCTGAGCATTGCTGTCGCCCTGGCAGGTACATCGTTCGTCAACGTGCTGAGGAAGGCATCCAGATACGTAGAGAAGGCTGCGGCGGTCCTTCTGGTGGCGGCTGGAGCTTACCTAGTGGATTACTGGGTAAGCTACCTAGTATCGCCTACACGGGCAAATGCACCTGTGCGCCTCGTGGAAAGCTGGCAATCGATACTAGCAACCTGGATATCCGAGCATTCATCCCAAATAGGTCTGTTGGCGCTGCTTCTCGCGGGCATTGCGGCAACTTCCGGTCTTGCGATATGGAAAAGGCGGAACAGTATAGTAGCCAGATCAGTGGACACGAGGGAGGGCGCTGTGGGAGATCACGCGAAAGATACGCCCATCACCGCAGTGCCCACATTCAATCCAACCGCCGATCGGACCACCACTATACCCGTAGCCACGATCGGCAACGGAGAGGATGGTCATGCCAAGCCATGGCTGGTTGGCTTGGTGGCCTTGGCCATCGTAGTCCCCATAGCCGTTACGGCTCTCAGCAGCCAGGGCGCTTCCACGACAGGCGGCCTGCCACCAGGAGCGGCTGGAACGGTGGGCAGGATTGCAAACATTTCCGGTGGATCGGCGAAACTTCCCGAGAAACTGCTCGAACAAGAGACCGCCGGTGTACATATAGGAGGTTTGGCGCCGGCATTTGCCCTCCCGTCCGCGACGGATGCAAAGACGGTAGACAGCTCAGCCTTCAACAGAAAACGTATACTGATTGATTTCTTCTCCACAACATGCACAGCCTGCATCGAAGAGGTCCCTCAACTTGTATCCACTTGGCGTTCCCACGGCAAGCAACTGGAAATATCCGGCATAGACGAGGGTAATCCCGCCAGCGCAGTGAGGGCATTTGCCAAGAAATACGGCATCACCTACCCGCTGGCCATGGACATAGGTGGGAGGGCAGCGGTGCGCTACGGTATCGTCGCCCTGCCAACAGCGGTACTTGTCTCTTCCGGCAAGGTATCAGCCATTCATGTAGGAAGCCTCGGCAAGGCCCTATTGAATAATTGGCTTACCCTGCCGTCGCTACGGCAGCTGCATCGTTAGATTACGCAAGTCACGGATGTAAGCCGCTGTGTAAGGTGGCTCTGGAGTACCGTAATACTATCTATATTACCGGCCAAAATGGTTACAACGAACTGGCAACCCCTTCATATGTCCCCGCATGTACTTCATCGTACATACCGGTACGTACAGTGCATCGTGCTAATGCCGTTTCCGCAGTGCCATGCCTGCCGGCTGGAGACACCGTCCTCACCCACAGGCAGCCAGCCAGCAACACCAGCAACACCCCCGAGTTGGGATCAGTACCCTGTCCGGTCAGTATCCCTCCCAAGCCTTCGCCAAATATCCATACAAACAGCGAAATGACCACACTGACGGCAATCATCAGCCGCGGATGAAGTCGGAACGCCACCCCCATGCCAACAAGCAGCATGACCACTGCCAGCAGGGAATCCACCCACGAACCTGTATTGTGGAAGATACTGGCGGCAGAAACAAGAAGGCTGTGAAACCAGCCTGGTTGGCCTGCAGCAGACGCCGTGACTGCGGAACTCACTGCCTGAGGCATCTGGTTAGATGGCTCGAGCAGGAGAAACCCATTGAAGACCCACAGGATCGCCCATATTGTCCTTGCGCCACGGTCGCTGATGAGGCCTGATCTTGCCTGGCCTTGCAAAGACTCCGGCATGCTTGCACCAGGCTGTGTCCCTGTCCCTGCGCGCGATGCGTCCTCCGTACCTGCCGCCGGCTCCCCTGGGCTGGCCTGTAGCGACCCCTCGTCGCTCCTGCCTGATTTCGCCAGCAAGCGCCATGGTACACCCGTATTTCCTGGCCAGAGAAGCAAGCCGATAATCAGGTAGAGCACTACGGCACCGGGCGCACCCACCAGTGGCGATGCTCCCGACAGGACTCCGCCAAGTCCCTCCGAAAGCCACCACACCAGCAACGACCAAGCAAAAGACCCTGCAAGTACCACTTTCAACAACTGCACCCGTCCTGTCAGGGATCCAGCTATGATCCCAGCACCAATAGCCACCTGCAGGGTGGCGAAGATGGCATTCCAGGCAACGATATGCGGCTCCAAGAAGTGAGCGATAGATGTCGTCGGATCGGCCACCCATCCGGGATTTCCCTGTGCGCTGGCAATGAGTATCTGTTTGACAAAACTCTTGGTGAACATGTAGGGCTGGAACTGGAGCGCTCCATCGAGTAGCCATATCAGTCCCAGGACGATCTGCAGGCGTCTTTGAGTGATCTTGGTTGCGGTGAATGCGTACATAATGTTTCAATCTTCGCACTTTTCGCCCTGCCTGTAAACGGGGGTTGCTCCTACGTGGGCTGGATGGTTCCACCTACACAGGCCGGATCGCTTTACGTACGTACCATCCTGATACACCTGAATGAAATGCCATAATCAGTTCCAAGGTGACCCCCCCACCGTGCTACACAAATATACGCCGACTCCAATATCCGTTGCTGAATATTGTTGTCCAGCCTAGATCCCGAGCAGCGAATCGAGGCCGATCGTAAGCCCCCGGCGTTCTCGCACGGCTTTTGTGGCAATCAGTACGCCCGGCATGAAGGAAGTACGGTCGAAAGCGTCATGACGGATGGTAAGGGACTGGCCCACCGAACCAAACACCACCTCATGATGGGCGACCATGCCTGGAATCCGTAGCGAGTGAATACGTATGCCGCCATCCGCGGCACCTCCCCTTACCCCTTGGACCACATGGCGTTGGGTATTGTCCACCCCGAAACTGCGGCCATTGCGGACACCAAGTGAGGCTCCATGGGCTATGGACTCGGCCAGACGCAATGCAGTACCCGAAGGAGCGTCAACCTTCTGGTCATGGTGAATCTCGATCACTTCCGCTCCGTCCATGTACTTGGCAGCCATCTCCACAAACCTGTTCATGAGCACGGCTCCCACCGCAAAATTGGATGCCACAAGGCAATTCGCATTAGAATCTTCAAACAGCGCCATTGCGTGTTGCATGTCATCGTCACCTAGTCCCGTAGTGCCCACAACCATATGAACTCCATTGACGGCGCACCAATCCATGGCACGCAGCGTGGCCTCCGCTATGGTGAAATCTATGGCTACATCGACGCCTCCTCTCGACAATGCTTCGATGTCCCCCGCAATATCGAGTCCCACCACATCAGGCCCTGCCACCTGGCCTATGTCGATACCGGCAAATCGTGGATCCACTGCGGCAACCAATTCGAGGTCAGGATCCTGGGTCACCGATCGACATATCTCCCGTCCCATCCTTCCGCCTGCCCCCAACACGCCTACCCGGATGGCATCACTCATCTTTACCATCATACCAACCTGGCGATCAGCGTACGGCAGCTTGCCAACCGGCAAACTCGCTCTCGTCAAAGGGACCTACCACTGACAGCGTCCAGGGTCTCGATGCCAGCGCCGACGCCACATCGGTGACATCACCGGGACCAACCGCGCTGATCTTGGACATCAACTCGTCAACTTCCATCACCCGATCATAGTGCAGCAACGACGTGCCCATACGTACCATCCGGGATGCCGGGTGCTCCAACGATAGCAGCAACCCGGACCTCACGTGCTTCTTGGCCAGATCGATCTCTTCATCGGTGATGCCACCAGCAGCCACCTCCTCGAACATTTCTTTCGCTATCCCAATTACCTCATGCAGCTTTTCAGGAGCACACCCAGCACTGATGGAGAATGACCCCGCGTCATCGTAGCGAGCCACCTCGGACCATATCGAGTAGGCCAGACCTCTTTTCTCGCGAACTTCCTGGAAAAGTCTGGATGACATCGATCCACCGAATACCTGATCCAGGATGTCAGCAGCCCACCGGTTCTCATCGTGGCGAGTTGGCCCCCTCATCGCCATTTCCATATTGGCCTGTTCGGTGTCCTTTGCCTGATGAGCAAAGATGTCCTGGCGATCGGCCGGCGGCATCCTTGACGGTTTCCCACCCCCGGACCGGGAGGCGAATCCCCTGGCAACCAGCGAGGCCAATTGATCATGATCCAATGCACCCGCTGCGGCAACCACTATATTCTCCGACCTGTAATGAGCGTCAAACCACTCCCTTAAATCGGATGAGCTGATCGACGATACGCTCTCCATGGTGCCCGACACTTCACCCGCAAGGGGATGGCCGGCGAATAGCGCCTCTTGGCATCTTTGAGCACAGACGTCGTGCGGGCTGTCCAGGTTCATCGCAATCTCATCCAGCACTACCGTGCGCTCGGCACCCAGATCGCTCTCCCTCAACGCTGGCTCGGTCAACATGCTGAACAGGATACCTGCAGCTTCCGCCACATCCTCTGCGAGTACCCGGACATAAAAATAGGTCAATTCCCTGGAGGTAAAACCATTGGTTTCACCACCCATAACGTCAATTGCCGTTGCTATGCTCTTGGCGGACAGCTGCTCGGTACCCTTGAAGATCAGATGCTCCAGCAAATGAGATGCACCAGCAAGCCGATCCGGCTCGTCTCGCGACCCTGTGCCGATGAATACGCCCAATGCAACGGAGCGAGCATCTGGCATGTCATCCGTAACCAGGCGTAGACCGCCAGGTATCTTATCTTCCCTGATCATAGCCGAAACACGAATTCAATCGGCAGGCTCAGCGCCTGTTGTGATTCCGCCGGCCGCGTGGATCACGCCTGGAACGGGAGTGATCCCCGGGAGTGTCTCTTGACGTGGGACCGAGGTCACCTACTTCACCAGCGATCTCCAGATCGAACTCGTCGTCAAATGAGACAATTTCCAGGTTTGCCGCATTATCGTCACTTTTGGCAGTAGCCCCTTCATCGCCATGGTTCTCGCCGCCCGCTGAAGCCAGGCCGTCCGAGTTCGCAGAAGTTGCGATCATCTCACTGCCGGCCCGCCTGCCACTCGCATCCGTAGACCCACCCCCACTCGCCGGCTCGTCAGCATATAGTAGCGAAACCTTGCCGTCTGCATCGACAGAGTCCACAACCACATCGATCCTATCCCCGACATTGAGTACATCCTCCACCCGTTCTACTCTTGCTCCCCTACCCACCTTGGATATATGGAGAAGGCCGTCTCTGCCCGGCAGGATATTGATAAAGGCGCCGAATTTGGTCACGCCCACGACAGTTCCCGGATAGGCTGCACCGACTTCTGGTTTCGGGGGATCCAGTATAAGCATGATCCTTCTCCTGGCTTCCTCGACTGCGCTTCCCTCTTTGGCCCCGATGGTCACCGTCCCCACGCCGCCTTCCTCGTCGATGGCGATATCGGCGCCGGTCTCCGCCTGCAAGGTGTTGATGACCTTTCCTTTGGGACCGATCACCTCTCCGATCTTGTCCTGGGGAATCTCGAAGGCCACGATCTTAGGAGCATTGCTGCTGACAGTCGCTCTAGGCTTGTCAATCACCTGCAGCATGGCATCGAGAATGTGCAACCTGGCCCTCTTCGCCTGCTGGAGCGCCTGTGCAAGCACTTCAGCGGGAATGCCGTCTATCTTCGTATCCAGCTGTAGCGCGGTAATGGAGTCTCGTGTCCCCGCAACCTTGAAGTCCATATCACCAAGAGCATCCTCCATGCCAAGGATATCGGTCAAGGTGACGTAGCTGCCATCATCATGGATGAGGCCCATTGCCACACCGGCCACCGCTTCCCGTACGGGAACACCGGCATCCATTAGCGATAGTGTCGAACCGCACACTGATGCCATGGAAGTGGACCCATTCGAAGACACCGCTTCCGAAACAAGCCTGAGGGTATAAGGAAACTCTGACTCTCTGGGAATTACAGGAACCAACGCTCTTTCGGCCAGGAGTCCGTGGCCGATCTCCCTGCGCTTGGGACCGCGCATGAAGCCCGCCTCTCCTGTGGAGTACGGAGGCATGTTGTAGTGGTGCATATACCGCTTGGTCTCGTCGATGCCGATGCTGTCCAGAAGCTGGTTCATCCTGGGCATGCCCAACGTGGTGACGTTCAGGACCTGTGTCTCTCCGCGCTGGAACAGGGCCGAACCGTGAGCAGTGGGAATCAAACCCACTTCAATGTACAACGGTCGAACTTCCTCGATACCGCGCCCATCAGCTCGTATTCCCTCTTCGATAACCCTCTTGCGTAGCACCTTCTTCATGGTGCTACGAACCGCCGATCGGATGGCCGCTTCCTGGTCAGGAAACTCATCCTGCAGCGCGTTCACCGTCTCGTCGGTCAAGGTGGTAAGAGCGGCCTCCCTCCCGGCTTTATCCATGATGGACAGCACCTCTTTCATCCTGCCGGACACACGATTCTCGACAACGGCCTTTATATCGTCGGGACAGTCACTGAACAGTTCGTATGTCTTGATATGATCACCAGCGGTATCTCGAGCAGTAGCTCTGACAACCAATTCCCGTTGAAGGCGGATGGACTCCATGATCCACTTCTTAGCCACCTCCAGTCCATCGGCAATCACCTCTTCGGTCACCTTCGGAGTGCCGGCAGCATAATTTTCAAACGATGCTTCCGTCCCGCCGGCTTCCACCATCATGATTGCTACGTCGCTCTCTTCGTTCTCGCTCAATGCCCTTCCGGCAACGACCAGCTCGAAGCAGGATTCGTCGCCATCGCTATAGCTGGGATGCGCCATCCAAATACCCTGCTTGGACCAGGCTATTCTCACCGCTCCGACGGGGCCGTCGAACGGTATTCCCGATATCATCAATGCTGCCGAAGCTGCATTGATGGCAAGAACATCGTGCGGATTGATGAGATCCACTCCCAGTATGGTAGTTACCACATGGACATCGTTACGGAATCCGTCCGGAAAGCACGGGCGCAACGGTCGGTCGATGAGGCGCGCATTCAAGATGGCCTGTTCTGTCGCTCTCCCCTCCCTGCGAAAGAACGATCCAGGAATCTTCCCGGCAGCGTACATCCTTTCTTCCACATCAATGGTAAGAGGAAAAAAATCAGCCCCTTCCCTCGGCGCCTTGGACGCGGTTGCAGTAGCCAGCACCATGGTATCGCCCAACCTGGCGACTACGGCACCATCTGCCTGCAAAGCAAGCTTACCGGTTTCAAACGACATGACAACATCCGTACCAGGTACGGGAGCAGACACGCTCATAACTTCATTCATATATTCCCTTCCTCATTTTCGTTGGCAGGAGAAGTCGTGCAGCATATGACAGTGAAACCAGTTCCCAGTAGTCGACCACCACTATGTACAACTCATAGTGGTCGGCGACTGGCAGCTAACGCTTCACCGCGTGGCCGAGCATAACTTCCTCTGATGGCTCAGTGCAGTGTTCCATGAGAATTAAGAATCCAGGCAGCCTAAGCATCCTAATGCCTACCCTGCCCACAACTTGTCGCCTAAGCGATTATACCGCTTTGCAACACTCATGAAACGCTACACAAAGAGTGTAACAGTCACGAAGCACGCTGTCAGGTCAACGCCGTATACCCAACTTTGCAATCAGTGCCCTGTAACGCTCAGCATCATTGCGGTGTAGGTAGTCAAGGAGACGGCGTCGCTTGCCAATAAGCATGAGCAGGCCCCTCCGTGTATGGTGATCTCCCTTGTGCGCCTTGAGATGCTCAGTAAGGTGCGATATACGCGCCGTAAGGAGTGCCACCTGTACCTCGGGCGACCCTGTATCCGTAGGATGCACTCTATGCCCATCAATAATCGCTGTCTTATCAATCATGGAACCTTACTATACCTCATCTATAATCTGTATCTATTTCAGTCTCACCGACCTGCACCTGCGGATAGCAACCCATTATACTGCACGCAAGAGCATATGACAACGTGAAAGCCATGTGGAGAACACATCATCACCAGAATTGGAGGCATGATCACACTGATGAACGAGCTGAAATCGCTGAATACACGCTGGTACCTTGATGCCAACAGCTTTGCGAAACATACT
Source organism: Actinomycetota bacterium (assembly GCA_023379675.1). GTDB lineage: Bacteria > Actinomycetota > Acidimicrobiia > Acidimicrobiales > JAMCPL01 > JAMCPL01. The sequence continues at coordinate 22,912 of JAMCPL010000014.1, forward strand.
CCGTGGGCACATGGCTTCATGGCATTCTATGCGCACTTTGGTGGGCTTGCCTTGCTCGCCATCCTTCTTCTCGTTGCATGGTGGATCAGCCGGTCCGCCGGCAATCCAGCCCTATCTGTCGCCAGGGTGCTGTGGGCAGCCGGCGGAACCGTGATTGCATGGGTAATAGCTCATTTTGGCATGAAGCCATTGTTCGGCGAAGTGCGCCCCTACTGGGTGCTTCGACACGTGGAGGTGCTGGTGGCCAAGACGCACGGATACGCCTTCCCCAGCGGACATGCAACAATCGCCGGGGCCGTCATCGCAGGAATTTGGATCGCGCGTAAGGATGTACTGGCGTGGGTAACCACCATTGCAGGACTGTTCCTCTGCTTCGACCGGGTATACGTGGGGGCCCACTATCCTTTCGATGTCGTAGGCGGGATACTCTTCGGCGCCTTGTTCGTATGGCTGCTGTCAGGACCCGGCATCTCGCTACTAAAATGGTTTGACACCCTGCTGATGGAAAATACGCCACTTGCACCCCTTGTCACCAGCCACACTAAACGCCAAACCGAGTACGGCTACAGTTACAGTAGTGCCGGTAGCCACGGTGGCGCCAGTGACGCCGGTAGCGACGCCATCAAGCCGGCTCCTGAACATGAAGCACCTTCCTGACCTCCCCTATGTCTTTTGAAATCTGGCTCTTGAGCGCATCGTGAGAAGGATAACGTTCCTGGCTCCTGATGCGTTCCACAAATCTGACAGACGCTCCCTCTCCGTAGAGATCACCTCTGAAATCGAGTAGGTGTGCTTCAATGGACAAAGAATCCTCGTTGGAGAAAGTGGAATTCGCTCCTATGGACACCGCAGCAGGAAGCACCTTGCCACGCATCGACGATCCGTCGCCTGGATGCGATCTCAGGTACCAGCAGGCATATACGCCATCCGCCGGCACGGCCAGATGACGGTCCACCTGGAGATTGGCAGTTGGAAACCCCAGCAAGGGGCCACCACGGTGATGCCCGGGAACAACGTAGCCTGTAATCTCGAAGAACCTCCCAAGCAGCCGTGATGCACCATCCACGTTGCCAGCCGCTATTAGTTCTCTCACCTTTGATGAAGATATTTTATTTCCGGCGCCATTATAAGAGAGTGGGACGCCTGTACTCACATAACCCTTTTTCTCGCCCAGCAACCTGAGCATCTCTGTGTCACCTTCCCTGCCCCTGCCAAAGCGAAAGTCAGCGCCCACCACCACCGATTTCGCGTGACAGCAATCCACAATTACCCTGTCGATGAATTCAGATGCATCCTCATTCCTGAACTCGCTGTCGAATGGCACTACTATGACAACATCCACCCCGGCACCCGCGAGCAACTCCAGGCGTTGCTCGATAGAACATATCAATGGAGGCACGGCATCCGGTTTGACGATTGCCGCAGGATGGGGATCGAAGGTGATCACCACCGACGGTAAGCCCAGGTTGCCTGCACGTACTCGTAACTCATCAAGGATCTTGCGATGCCCCAGATGCACGCCATCATACACGCCTATGGTCACCGCCGATCCATTGCCAAGCCCTTTTACTTCTTCGAGCGAGCGAAACACCTTCATTGCATATCGAGATTAGCCGGTTTCTCCATGCATTGGAATCAGGCCGGCGGGCAGCACATCCGCTGCACCGCTTAAAGCACTAAACCGGCCACAAGCCTGTCGGTGGCAGTCGCTTCATAGATAGCCACGAGCACTCCCGATCCATTCACGAGCGCAAATGGGGAAGCCCCCTGGGCGCCAATGGAGACCCGATCCAAGGGCATACGACGTCTTGCCAGGTCAGCGACCTCGTCATCCACATGCACCTGCTCCAGATCCCTAAGGGCCTGCGCAGGGGTGAGCAAGCTGCCCGGAGATACCTCCTCCACCGTCCTTGCGTCATCGACCGTGAAGGAACCAACGCTGATCCTTCGCAAATTTCTTAAGTGAGCACCCCCTCCGAGCGCAACCCCGAGATCAGCAACAAGCGTACGCACGTAAGTACCGGTCGAACATACCACGCCAGCGGGGAATATGCCAGGAGCCACGGGATCCATCACCTCAAACGAATACACTGTCACCCTACGGCTCTTCCTCTCTACGGTCTCCCCTCGCCTCGCCTTGCTGTACAGCCTCTCGCCGCCAACCTTGACGGCAGAAAACATCGGAGGAACCTGCTCTATCTCTCCGGTAAGCCCTAGAGCTGCACGCTTTACATCGATAAGCGATATATCTGACATATCCCAATTGCCCACCACCTCGCCACTGGCGTCGAGAGTATCCGTGGCAGAACCCAGTACAATCTCGCAATGGTAAGTCTTGGTAAGCCCCGTGAGGAACCTCAGCGCACGAGTGAAGCGACCTACCCCGACGAGCAATACCCCAGTGGCGTCAGGATCCAACGTTCCGGCATGCCCTATCCTGCGTTGACCCAAGAGCCTTCTGAGCCTTGCCACAACGTCGTGAGACGTCCACCCCTCCTCCTTGTCCACGACCACAAGGCCAGACGATTCACCGACAACTGTGGCACGAAGACCTCCACTTGGCAATCCTGCTCGAGAACTCACACTACCCATGTGTAGGCGCTCAGCAGACCGTGCATGACAAGATGCATCCGTATGACTTCACGGCCGATGACCCGCCAGGCATCCTGAACTATCCATCTACCGAGTGCATCCTGCGCAACAACGATTCGACCTTTTCGCCTTCCTCTATAGCGGGATCTGCCCGAAATGCCAGCCGCGGCGTCCTCTTCAGCTTGGCTTGCCGGCTTATGGCGTACTGTATATCGCTCCTCGCAGCCTCGAATGCTTCCATCACCTCATCGCTGAACGAACTGACGTATACGGTTGCATGATCCAAGTCTGCAGACACTTCCACTCCGGTGACGGTAACTATTCCAGCAATCTCATCAAAATCCGGAATTCTCTCCACCTCTTCGGCTATGATCTCTCTGAGCAACTCGTTGACTCTTGCCATACGTGAAAATGTCCTCATCCGTCCACGAGAAGACCATGATGACATGATTCTCACCTCCTTACTCATGGTACAGCGAATATATGCGATGGTCAAGGCCTGCCCTCCATCCGTCACGGCATAGCCAGTTGGCATAGCGAGTGGGCCATAAAGTGCCTTGCCTGCCGGAACATTGCCCTCTCTCCGCGGCGATATAGCCTGTTGCGTCAGTAGGAGAATGCTTCATATATGCTTGGCTACCGCGGAGCTATTGTTACCTCCACGTATGTCTCTATGACGTCGCCTGCTTTCAGGTCCTGGAAATCGGACAGTCCCACACCGCACTCGAAGCCCGATTGCACTTCCCTCGCGTCCTCCTTGAATCTCTTCAGCGACGTTATGGATCCATTCCATATGACTATTCCGTCACGGAGAAAACGCACCTTGGATCCTCGAGTGATTACGCCGTCGCGTACGTAACATCCGGCAACCGCGCCTACCTTGGGAACCCGGAACACATCACGGACTTCGGCTTCCCCTGTTACGCGCTCCTCCACTTCAGGAACAAGCATGCCGAGAACAGCGGACTCTATATCTTCGATGAGCTTATATATTATCTCGTAAGTACGGATGTCCACCCCGCGCGCTTCGGCCAGTTCCCTTGATCGCCTGTCCGGCCTCACATTGAATCCGATGACTGTCGCATTGGAGGCAACCGCCAGCTGGACATCGCTCTCGGTGATACCGCCCACCCCCTTGTGTAGGAAATTGATCCCCACCTCCTCCCTATCCAGCTTCTCCAGGCTATCTGTTACAGCCTGGAGCGTACCCTGGCCGTCCGCCTTGACAATCAGGTTGAGGTCGGCCCGTTCCCCTCGCTGGATCTGCTCGAAAATATTTTCCAGCTTCACCCCAGGCGATGTAATAGTAGCTATACGCCCCAATGCACGAGAACGACGCTCTACGGCCTCTCCCATAGCTTTCGCAGAAGGAAGATCTTTTGTGACATACATCTCATCACCAGCCGAGGGAGGGCGTGAGAATCCGAGCACCTGAACTGGTGTCGCCGGGCCAGCGGTCGACAGTTGCGTACCGTCAGAACCGACCAGCGCCTTTACACGTCCCCACGCAGCACCCGCAACAACAGCGTCCCCGACCTTCAATGTGCCTCGCGAAACAATCACAGTGGCAAGCGGTCCCCTTCCCGGATCAAGATTGCCCTCGAGCACCACCGCAACGGCCCTGCCCGACGAGGTACTCTTGAGTTCCTCCAGGTCCGCAACAAGAGCAATATGATCCAGCAAGTTCGGGATACCCGTCCCCTCGAGTGCAGACACCTCGCATACGACGGTATCCCCTCCCCATGCCTCAGGTACCAGACCATGTTCAGCAAGTTGCTGCAATGTACGGTTGACGTCAGCGTCTGGCCTGTCCACCTTGTTCACTGCAACCACAATTGGAACCATTGCACTGCGAGCATGATCTATCGCCTCCACGGTCTGTGGCATGACTCCATCATCAGCTGCAACCACCAGAACCACGATGTCGGTGACTCGAGCACCTCTGGCACGCATGGCCGTGAATGCCTCATGCCCTGGAGTGTCCACAAAAGTAATCAGCCTGTCACGCGCTGCGACCTGGTAAGCACCTATATGCTGGGTAATGCCACCAGATTCACCAGCCGCCACGTTGGATGACCTAATCCTATCCAGCAACAAGGTCTTACCGTGATCTACATGTCCCATGACGGTAACCACCGGACCTCGCGGCTCGAGTTCACTCTCGTCGATCTCGATATCGCTATCCACATAACGCGCCTTGAGCGCCGCCTCTTCTTCCTGACCGGGATCCACTAATCGAACCTGAGCTCCCAGTTCAGCAGCGAACAGTTCGATCATGTCGTCGGTCAACGGCTGCGTCGCCGTAACCATCTCCCCCTGGAACAATATGTATCGTATAACATCACCTGCAGAGCGATTGAGCTTGGGGCCGAGATCCTGTGGTGTGCAGCCGCGCTCCACGATAATCTCCCCCTGCGGTACCGGAGCATCAGAAGCCTTGTATTCTGTGAGTTGGGTAGGCTCCAGCTCTTCCACATTGCGTCTCCTGCGCTTCGACCGCTTGGGCTGCTGGCGGCCCGGACCTCTCTGCCCCAACCTTGGTGGAGACGGTGCCGGCCCTGGCGCTACGCCTATGCCACCGAAGCGTGCATCGCCGCTACGCCTAGCCCCATCCGTGGCCGTGTAATCTCCACGAGGCCTCGAAGTCCTAGAGGAACGATCAGCCCTATCACTGCCACGTTGCTCGAGCGTGCCCAGCGGACCGGAACCAGAGTTCCGCCCGCCAAATGACATAGTATTTCCCCTACCGGGAGGTGGTGGAATCGGCTTTCCCGACGTACTCATCGGTGGACGCGGAGGTGGTGGAATCGGCTTTCCCGACGTACTCATCGGTGGACGCGGAGGTGGTGGAATCGGCTTTCCCGACGTTACTCCATGGTCAGCTCTGCCACTCTTGGATTCGCGAGACACGGCCGCCTGCCCCCCAGACGGCTTGCCGCCGGTCCTGCCGGTCTCCGACTTAGTGCCGCTCGGTCGACCATCCCGAACCGCAGCAGCCACGCCAGATTGCAAGTTTTCTGGGTGTTTGCCGAGATCCTGCTCTGCATGCGGCGCTGCAGCCTGAAGATCCCCTGCAGAAGACGCAGGTACCGGTTCGGCAGCCTCTCCCGCCGCTCCAGCCTTGGATGGTGCTACGGCCTTGGATGGTGCTACGGCCTTGGATGGTGCTACGGCCTTGGATGGTGCTACGGCCTTGGTGGAGGACCTGGTGGTTTTGCCGGCTGCTGCAGGCTTAGTGGCGCTGGCGGCCTGATCAGTTGCAGTCTTGGCGGGCTTGGTAGCCCTGACCGGCTCGGCAGCCTCTCCCGCCGCTCCAGGCCTGGATGGTGCTACGGCTTTGGTGGATCCGGTAGCCGCCGTATCTTTTCCGCCTTCAGCGGGGACTTTACCTTCCAGCGATGGAACATCTCTCTTGAGGCCCTCACGTTCGGCCTTCCTGCGAACGCGATCAGCCTGGGCCACTTCCATCGACGAGGAGTGGCCCTTTACACCAATACCCAAGGACTCGCACAGGCTAAGAGCTTCCTTATTGGTAAGTCCAAGCTCCCGCGCCAACTCGTAAACTCGAACCTTACCGGCCACTAGCTCTCCTATTGTAATCCAATATCGACTCTCTCACTCTCTCGACCGTCTCTGCCGGAATATCTTGACGAAATGCCCTCCGGAAAGACTTTGCGCGTACTGCAAGCTCAACGCACTCAACCGATCCGGCGCACAACCATGCCCCCCGACCGCACGACGGCGCCCCAACATCTATACTACCCTCCTCGAGCAACACCATTCTCACGAGTTTTCGTTGCGTAAGGCGCTGTTTGCAACCTATGCATGTACGTACCGGCTCTATGGAGACTATGAGGACGACCCTCCACTGCCGGCCTCGGCGGGCCGATCAGCCTCGCCTGGCCGGTCGCCGGTCACGTCCGGGGGACTTTGCATTATACCATCTTTTCCTGCATCGCCCGATATATCCTCGCCCAATTCACCTGTTTCACCTGCAGGCATACCGCCATCCACCCCTTCCTCACCGTCCTGGCGTCGCGCTACGGTGGGCCGACCATCACCAGCTTCAGCGCCAGCTTCGTCACCAGCTTCGTCACCAGCTTCAGCGCCAGCGCCGTTCCGGGTGCCCTCAGCTGCAATATTCCACTCCTCCGCCGAAATCGTCTCCCCACCTTCCGCCGGACGCCATATCATCTCGCCTGACTCGGTTTCCAGCCACTCCCCCTCAGCCCATTCGCCTTCAACCAATGGCTGGTGGGACATATCGGATTCGCTCCTTATGTCTATACGCCAGCCAGTCAGCCGAGCTGCCAGCCTTGCATTCTGCCCCTCCTTGCCAATAGCCAGTGACAACTGATGATCGTTTACGATCACCACAGCATCCCCTTCAATTTCCTGCAGGCGAATCTCGCGGATACGAGCGGGCTGCAGGGCCGCCTCGATGAACTTGTGTGGATCATCAGAGTACGGGACAACGTCTATGCGCTCACCGTGCAATTCGTTGATGATCATCCTTACGCGTGAGCCCCTGGTTCCAACACATGACCCTACTGCATCCACGTTGGGATCATTTGACGATACGGCAACCTTGGTTCTATGCCCAGGTTCCCGCGCCATCGCCCTGATCTCCACCACCCCGGACAATATCTCTGGCACCTCCAGCTCGAACAGTTTTTTCACCAAGCCGGGATGGGAACGACTTACCACTATCTGAGGACCCTTCGATGTCCTACGCACCTCGACAATATATGCCTTGACCCTGGCACCATGATCATACCGCTCGAACGGTACCTGTTCCGCCGGAGGAAGCAACGCCTCCACCTTGCCCAAATCCAGCAGCGTCAACCGGCTGTCACTCTGCTGGACAATGCCCGTAACAATATCGCCTTCACGCCCGGCATACTCGTCGTACTTCTGCTCGCGTTCGACATCCCTGATCCTCTGTGCAATCACCTGCTTGGCCGTCTGGGCGGCTATCCTGCCGAAATCCTCAGGCGTGTCATCCCATTCCCTGAGCACATCGCCTTCGTCATCCAGCTCCTGACCATATACCTTGATCTCGCCAGTCTCCGAATCGATGGTCACTACAGCCTCTTCTGCTGCACCGGGCCGCCTCTTGTACGCCGCCACCAATGCGTTTGCAAGTGCCTCGAGCAGCGTGTCCACCGGAATACCCCTTTCCCGTGCCAGCTGTCCCAAAGCATCCATGAACTCGAAATTGTTCTTCACTTCACCACCTCGCGATTCTCAACCACACGCACGGTACGCATGCTATTCTCCTCCCGCATTTTTGGCAGCCACGCACGGCAACATTGGAACTTCCCGGCATACACACGTCCACTACCCTTTCACCTTTTCCGCCCGCCCTTGACGCCTCGCTTTCGAACGGCCAATCCTGCTTCCTCCGGTTCTGGATGTCGAATTGGGTGCCCCTGGCGCACGCCCTTTGACGTCCCGTCCGCGTACTCGCCTACCGGGTGCTCCAGAATCGCCATCCCATTCAAGAACGGTATGCACCGATACATTATCCCCCAGAGCCACCCAGGCGCAGCCATCCTCGTCCACATCAAGGCTGGTATCACGTTCAGTCAACTGGACCAGCAACCGCTCATCATCCACGGCGATCAGCCTGCCGAATATCTTCTTGCCCTCGTCATCGCTACCGTTACCCGGCACTTCCCGCTGCCCGCATGATGCTTTACGAAACTCGACACTGACATACAACCCGACCGCACAGGCAGCCTGTTGCGTGTTGCGGATATCGCGCTCAGCACCCGGGCTGGAAACCTCGAGAACGTACCGGCCTCCTGGCACGGAGTCCTGGGAGTCGAGCAGGTCGGAGAAGACGCGAGATGCAATTTCCAGATGTTCGAGATTCACTCCACCCGGTCTGTCAACGGCAACACGAAAGAGGCCGTGCTTACGATCAATGCCATATATGGTCAAGCCCATAGACCTTGCAGCCTGTGCCAATCCGTCCTCGAAATCCTCGTCCATCCAGTTCACCTCCTCCAACTACTCAATACCTGCCATCTGGCGGCCTGCCCGCCATACACGCGTATTGTGGCCGGCAGGCAACACCCAATCAACCCGTCCCGGAACACGGCCATAAAAGAAGCGTGGGTGGAAACCCACGCTTCGACATAATGCTTACAGTCGAGCACGCCCGGACGTTTGATATAATGTTAGCACATTCGCCATGCCGTGTCAGGACCTGCCACCAGGACCTGCCACCAGGACCTGCCACCAGGACAGTGTCACTGAGAATATTGTCGACAGTGACCACCGCGCCATCAGGCATCATTTATAGGCATTTGGCCAGAACAGTCCACAAGATGATATGCACATCTGGTTTCATAAGGTGACCTTATTCCCTATGCAACGTCCAACCATAGGCGTAAAGCTACTTTGTAGTGGAATGTACAGTTATCGAGTCAGCACCATTTAGAGTCCGGTCGGCGTCGCAGTGATTACCGCTATCCTGCGGCATGATCCGGTTTCCAGTGTCCGGATAGGTCGCTGACGTGCTGCTCGCCAACGACCTGCTGATCAAAAATCAGGGTGCAATCCACGTAATAGGCTATCGTAGTTGTATCGAACTGCTGAAAAGCGTTGGCGCCGGGAGGATTGGGATTACCCTTGATGCCCTTCCTATCATACTGCCCGTCAATTATATCTACCTGGACTTGGGCCCGGACCTGGATGGTTGCATCCTCTTCAGAACCGATCCCGGTACTAAGCTCGACGCTGCATTCAGGCATTCGGTGGTTGCATTTGAAGTGGACGAAATTGATTACGACAAAGAAGAAGGGTGGAGCGTTCTGGTAATAGGATCTGCTGAAGTCGTGGATGACCCAATATTGGAGGAGAAGGCAATGGCCAATGGCCTCCATCCATGGTCGGGAGGCATGAAGACTCACATGGTAGCCATCACCCCAAAAATTGTCAGTGGACGCAAGATCACCCATTGACCGGTGCCGGCAAAAGCCACCTGCCGCCACATGCATTAATGCAGGCATGGCTCCGCAATGATTGCGAGTACCTGCGAATGCCGCACTAACATTGAGAAGCGATGGACGCTCTCTTATCCGGTGCGACAGTGGTCAGCCCCTCAGGCGTACTGGATCCAGGATGGATCCGGGTACACGACGCTCTGATAGCCGATATCGGGACAGGCGACCCGGGGCCGGCAAGACCCGATGAAAGTATCGTGGATCTTGCTGGGTGCTGGGTTTTGCCAGGATTGGTCGATATCCACTGTCACGGCGGTGGAGGCAACTCATTCTCGAGCCACGACCCCCGAGAGGTGGAATCCGCCGCATTATTTCATCGAGAACGGGGGAGCACCACGCTCTGGGCCAGTCTGGTGAGCGCGCCCCTTGACGACCTACTCCTATCGCTTGGCATCCTGGCAGACCTCGTCGACGACAGACTGGTAGCCGGCATCCACTTGGAAGGCCCTTTCCTGGCAAAGGACCGTTGCGGCGCCCAGAACCCCAATGCGCTCCTATCGCCGGACCACCATATCATGGGTCGGTTACTGGAAGCTGGAAGGGGCGCGGTACGCATGGTAACCGTAGCGCCCGAGCTGCCAGGAGCGCTCGATCTCATACGCCAAGTGGCCAGCGCAGGAGCCATCCCAGCGATAGGCCATACCGATGCCACCTACTCACAGGCAATGGCCGCAGTGGATGCCGGCGCCCGCGTAGCCACCCACCTCTTCAACGGGATGCGCCCCATCCACCACCGTGATCCCGGACCCATCGTCGCAGTCCTAGAACGCCCCGAGGTATTTTGCGAACTAATTACCGACGGCATCCATGTCGATCCAGCGGTGATTCGTATGGTGATCGCCATTGCCGGGACATCCCGAGTGGCACTGGTAAGCGATGCAATTCCAGCAGCAGGTATGCCGGATGGCGATTACGATCTCGGCGGGCAGGCCATAGAGGTACACTCCGGGATTTCCCGGCTCGCCGGTAAGGGCTATACAGCCAAAGGCGCCGGTGGTGGTGATGCGGCTGGCTGGGGAGAGTCCGGCAGTGCAGGTGGCGACGGCACGATTGCAGGCAGTACGATCACGGCAGGTGCAGGACTGCGGTGGGCTATAGTAGAAGCCGGGCTTACTGTCGAAGATGCCGTAACTACAGCTACGGCAACGCCGGCGCGCCTGACCGAACAGGACAAGAGGTGCGGCAAGCTTGCCGAAGGCATAGAGGCTAATATGATTGTCTGCGACACAGGCTTCAATGTGACCGCTGTCATGGCAGGAGGGCACTGGTTGCCAGAGCGCTAAGAGGCACCCTATCGGGCGGCAGTTTCAGCGCCTGCGGGTACCCTTCTTGCGTGATCGGTTGCGGTTCGCACTGTGCGGGGCACCCGATGCCGATGCCGGAGTTGCCGGCTGCTTGGCGCCTGCCACTGGACGAGACTGGACGGCCGTCCCATCCTCACCAGGAACATCACCTTCCCTGTCGCCAGCACCGAGAGATGATCCCGGAGTTCCAGCATCCTCATCAGCCGGTACCACCTTCCCGTTACCGCCCGACGCCAGACCAGCAGCTCCGTCAGACCTATTGGAAATATCGCCGGTGCTGGACGCACTTCGATACCTGCCGCCACGTCGGGTACCGCCAGCAAGACGGGAGGCCACCGGGCCACTGTCACCTGCGCCACCGGACTCTCCCTCGCCCGCCGCTACGTTACCTGCATCACCGGCACCACTCATGGCCGCCCGCATCGCATCCAACTCGGCACGAAGCTTGGCGTTCTCCGCCTCCAGATGGCTGTCTTTCGATGCTCCGGTCGGCCTGATCAGATCCTCCGTGTCCTCGACACGCGCCTGCCGGCTAGCTGGCCTGGCGGCTCTAGCCGGTGCACGCCCCCTGTTACGAGCAGAAGCCCGCCCAGAGGTGCGCCTTGCCGCCCTGACCGACGAGGACGTGCCTCCATCCGTCCGCAGCAAGGCAGCCTCCTTCGGCGTCAACAGCTCGATACGATCCAGGCGAGCTTCGAGCTTCGCCCGTATCGTCCTGTAACGGGGCTCCTTCTCCTTCAAGGTTGCCAGCACGGGCGAAGCGATGAAGATGGAGGAGTATGCCCCCGAAGTGAGCCCGATCACCAGCGCAAGCCCAAAACTCTGGAGTGTCGTAGCCCCCAGCACTTGCGCACCGATCACCAGCACCGACAATACCGGCAATATTGCAACAAGAGAAGTGTTGACGGACCTGGCCAGAACCTGGTTCATCGACAGATTGACAACACTCTCATAGGTCATCCTGCCGGACGCTCCAAGTCCCTTTGTATTCTCGCCTACACGATCAAAAACCACAACAGTATCGTACAACGAGTAACCAAGGATGGTGAGTACCGCTATGGCCGTGTCGGGAGTAACCTGGAAACCCGTAAGTGAATATACTCCTACGACAACGAGGAGATCGTGGAATACCGCTATGAGCGCTGCAATCGCCATCTTCCACTCGAACCTGAACGATATATAGATCACTACCCCGACGAAGAACGCGATGAGCGCTATGAGTGCCTTCTGAGTCACCTGGCCACCCCAGGTCGGACCGACATCGTTGATGGACACAGTGGCAGGAGAGATGTGACCGATCTTGCCCATTGCATCCTGGACGGCCGTCTTGATCTTAGCGGCACGAGCGGCAGGCATCCCGAGCAGGTCTGCCTGTACCTCTACGGTACGTCCACCCAGTATCTCGACAATGGGCTGCGTGAGGCCGGCAGCCGTCATGGCTTTGCGCACCTGCGGCACGGTCGCTCCTGGAGCGGTCACCTCCCACGAGGTGCCACCACGGAACTCGATTCCAAAATTGAGCCCCCTCACCCCAAGGGAAACCAACCCGGCCAGTATGACCAGGATGGAGATCAGGTACCAACGCCGCCTGCGCCCGACAAAGTCAAAGTGCGTCTCTCCACGGTACAGCCTGACCAAAGGATTATGGCGTGTCTCCGGCAACTTACCGTTGCCAGAGACACCTGTATCGCCTAGTGCCGTATCACTCGTCGTAGTCAACTCATACCCTCCATCACGCCTGTGACTCCACCGCCAAACCACTCGAGACCCCGATGACCCGTGCATCAGTAACCGTGGTGTTGCGACCCAGCATAATGACCAGTGGTCGCGTAAAGAAGTAAGTAGTGAATATATCCAACAGGGTGGAGAGACCGAGGAAGAATGCAAAGCCCTTTACGGTTCCGATCGCCAGGAACCACAACAGTGCCGCCGCAAGCAGTGATACCAGGTCCGCGGCCAGCACGGTCCTGAATGCATTCTGGAATCCCTTCTCCACTCCCGTCCTGATGGATCGACCTGAACGCGCCTCATCCTTCAGGCGTTCGAAATACACCACGTAAGAGTCGACAGTGATACCCACAGAAACAATAAGACCGGTCACTCCCGCCAAGTCAAGTGTAAGCCCGCTTATATGGCTGAATATCGAGACGATGGCCCAGAGCAGTGCCGCAGTCACCATCAAGCCAGCAAGGACCACCGCGCCAAGGACACGGTAGTAGAAGATCATGTACAACAGCACGAGAAGCAGGCCGGCAAACCCTGCAAGCAGGCCGGCCTTGAGTGACGAGTGCCCGAGAGTGGCGGACACCGTCTCCGTGGTGATCCTGTGCAGAGGTACCGGCAGCGAGCCGTATTGGAGCACCAGCGCTAGGCTCTGCGCGCTCGTATGGGTGAAGTTGCCGCTGATCTGGCCACTACCTCCGAACGATGTAAAGGCGGACTGGGTAGGCTGGATGATCGGCGCCGATACGACCTGTCCGTCCATATCGATCGCCACTATTGCATGGAACTGTGCTTGCGCCAGCTTGTCCCACGCGACAGCACCAGCCGAGTTCAAAGAATAGTTGACCACCCATCCGGTCCCCGGGATGAATGATGCAGATGCTCCCGAGAGCGCCTTACCGGTCACCTGTGCAGGACCGAGAAGATAGCGTACACCAGGCTGCCCCGAAGAGGACGAGGTAGGCAGCAGCACGTACGAAGAGGGCTTGTCCTGGCTCACCGGAGTGGACGGGTAGCTTGCCAGGGCCATGTCAGCCGGTACTGGATTCTCGGAGATACCACTGGTCGACGAAGAGCTCGCCTTGACACCGAGATTCGCCGCAGTCAGCTGGTCGGCAGAGGGACAGCTTGTAGGGAGTGGACCAACCGAGGGGGAAGCAGCCTTCCCTTTTGCGGCGGTAGGCTTGGTGTAGGGAGGAGCCTCGCAGAGCGCCGGGCGGAAATAGAGCTGGGCGGTCTCGCCTATCGTATTGATCACCTGCTGAGGGTTTTTTACTCCGGGCAGTGCCGCCACGATGTCGCCGCCCTGCGTACCTACATTGGCTCCCGAAATACCAAGTCCGTTAATACGGCTATTGATTATGTTGACAGATTCAGTCATATAGTTGCCCGGCACAGCATGTGCAGGTCTGTATACCACCTCCTCGCCACCTGCGAGGTCAAGGCCTAGCTTTGGTGACCAGCCTGCCGCGAGTACGGCACTGAACGCCACCAGCGCGACAATTATTGCACCCGCCAGCGAGACTATATATGAACGTTTCATATCCTTACAACACCTTCAAGATCACAATATCAGTACCATCCCTACTGGAGACAATGCAGCCCATATCCGGCGACACAGCCCAGTACCCGCATGTATTGTACTCGCATGTGCCGACGCAACTCGACATCCATCTTGGTAATCCTGCGGGACACCGCTGGAAGGCACACCTGTATTGCCTCAGTGCCGACCCTCCGGATCCGGCTCAATATTACCATGTTTCCCTATCTCACCAGTTGCACCCTGGCCCGAACTATCCAACGATTGCCCATTGCGTGCTTTTTTGCCTTGCACTCCGTAATCTTCTACAGACTTGGCCATGCCTGCAACCTCGGTAACCGGCACATCGTCACCACTGATACCGGTTACCGGCCCTGTGCCGGGAATGCCGGCAGGATCGCCATCACCGGCATCGCCATCATCACTGTCCTCCCAGTCTCCATCCGAGCCCCCACCGCGACGGCTGGAAGCACCGTCCAATCCCTCATCGTCAGAGCTATCATATTGCCCATCCGGATCCCCATCTCCATCTTGCATGCCTTCATCGTCAAACGCCGGACCGTCAGTGCTCCCGCCAGCTTCCGCCGGCAATGAAAGTCTCTGGCCTATGGCGGAACGTACCATTGTCAACACGCAGCCATCACTCACCTGGAGATATACCTTGTCTCCATCTATTTCCAGTACCGTGCCGAATATGCCGGAAGTGGTCATCACCTCGTCTCCGACCGACAGGAGCGTCATGGTCTGGCGTTGCTGCTTGGCGCGCTGCGACTGTGGCCGGAATATGAGTCTCCAGCCCACATATACGATCAGACCCATAAAGAGCAGGTAAATCAGGGTACCTGACGATGACGATGAGGTAGACGCCTTGCTCGAATGCGTGGCCCCTGCAGCCACAATAGATACCACCGCCATTACATGGGTGAAAACTTCCAAAGCTGGATTCAACATTTATATTATTCCTAGTAAGTCAATCATCACAGGACCAACCCGGTAGTCGACCCGTACATAGCCATAGCGTGATGGATGACACCATACATGACGTTGCATGTATTCATCACGCGCGACCAATACACTAGCTCATCCAATCGCCTGTAGTGTGGCAGCAATGCCGAGATGATCCAGACCGAGATGATCGAAGGCCCGAGACGTAGCCATCCGACCCCTCGGAGTCCGCTCCAGGAGACCAGCCTGGAGAAGGTAGGGCTCGTATGCATCCTCTATTGTTTCCGGATCCTCCCCCACGGATTGAGCAAGCGTGGTCAGACCCACTGGATGACCATTGAATCTCACGCAGAGTACCTCGAGTATGGATCTGTCCACCTTGTCCAGACCGAGTGTATCCACTCCAAACACTTCCAGTCCCTCTATGGCCAGTTGTGGCGTAATCACGCCATCGGCACGGACCTCTACAAAATCGCGCACCCTTCTCAGAAGGCGGTTGGCTATCCTGGGTGTGCCTCTAGCCCGCAAGGCAATCTGATGAGCAGCGGCTGGATGCACATCTATGCCGAGTATGGTCGCTGATCTCATCACTATCCCCGCCAGGTCCGCCGCCGGATACAAATCAAGCCTCCCGACAAAACCGAACCTGTCACGCAAGGGTCCTGCAAGCATACCCGTCCTGGTGGTTGCCCCTATCAGCGTAAAAATGGGAATATCCAGCCTTATAGACCTGGCCGTAGGACCTTTCCCGATCACTATATCCAGCTTGAAATCCTCCATGGCAGGATAGAGTATCTCTCCTGTATTGGTGGCCAGCCGGTGTATCTCATCTATGAAGAGCACATCGCCAGGTTGGAGGTCGGTCAATATTGCCGCCAGATCTCCCCCTCTTACAAGAGAAGGGCCGGATGTCACCCTCATCCCCACCCCCATCTCTGAAGCCACGATGCCGGCCAGAGAGGTCTTGCCCAGCCCGGGAGGTCCTGCAAAGAGAATGTGATCTGCGGGACGACCACGCTTTCGCGCGGCTTCGAGCAATATCGAAAGATGCTCAGTAAGTTCCGCCTGACCCTTGAACTCCGCCAGGTTGCGTGGACGTAAGCGAGCTTCCTCTATCACTTCACCTGGGAGCGGCTCCGGCACCAGATCGTCGGCCACACTCTCCCCGGCGCTTGCCGCTACTTGAATTACCTCTTTCCTGCTAGCCATGGTACCTGCAAATCATAGTTCCTGCCTGCCTCCGCGGTAATAATTCCCGTAACAATTCCGACCTCCCCTCTATCCTGTAGCTGATTCTTCAACCGAATCCCCAGCGAATCCACCTCCCGGAAGTCGCCGGTACCCATCCGCACCGGCTTCTGCATCACCACCCGCCCTCCCGCCAGTCATGGCCCTGAGCGCGCCGCGTACCATCTCCTCGACAGTACTCATCCCGCCAAGGTGCCTCATGGCCAAGCGTATCTCCTCAGGAGTATAACCAAGCGATTTCAGTGCGGCCCTTACCTCGGAGCGAGCCTTCGAGAGAGAATCACGATCCGGCGATACTGGATGTGCACCTGCCTCGCCAGCCCGTACGTTACCTGCCGCTACGCCAGTTGCCTGTGCATAGCCAGCTCGAGTGCCATCCGGTGGCATCGTAAAATTACCTCCTGCAATGCTGCCTTCTACAAGATCGTCTCCACCACCGGCAGCGTCCGCCGCAGCCATGCCTTCATGGACTCTATTCCCGTCCATGTTCGGATCACGCGCACAGCAGCCTGCAACCGAGCCGGCTGCAGCAGCAAGCACGTCTGCGCCTGACTTCAGATCTATTGCCAGTTTGGCCGCAGTCTTACGGCCTATACCAGGTACGGTACAGAGCAAATCCATATTCTCATCCACCACCACCTCATAGAGGTCACGCACGCCGAGAGAGGACATGATAGACATGCCAAGCGTTGGACCTACCCCATGAGCGCCGATCAACATCTCGAAGACCATCCGCTCTGAATCGGATGCAAACCCGTAAAGCGTGATTGCATCTTCCCTCACATGGGTATGTATATACAGTTCCACATCTGCACCCCGGCAGATCGACCCGAGCGAAGCAGGTGTCACATTGACCCGATACCCCACTCCTCCGACATCAATCAGCACGCTCCCGTCTGGATCGATCAAGCGGATCTTCCCGCACAGCCAGCCAATCATGCGATTCCCCCACCAGCCTCCACGGTCACCGCTTGTCCATTGAAGCCACTACCACGAATCGCGGTAGACAATGCCGCCTGCATAGGCAGGTTGACCAGGTAACATAGAGCAAGACCCAAAGCATCGGCAACATCCGGCGGAGAAGGAAGCCCGCTCAATCCAAGCAGCGAAGCAACCATGCGCTGTACCTGGAGCTTCGTCGCCCCACCGTAACCTGTAACCGCCAACTTGACTTCATTGGCGCTGTACTGTGCTATCCGGCATCCGGCTGCATCGGCAAGTGCAAGTGCAAGCCCACCAGCCTGCCCTATACTTACGGCAGTCTTGGCGTTGGCCTGGAAAAATATCCTCTCCACCACCACGACATCAGGGCGGCTCTCGGCAATCAATGCTTGCAACTCTCTCATCAGCTGGCTCAACCGTCGCGGAACATCAAGGCTGCAGTCCGTAACTATGACTCCTCCGCTCACCGCCACTGCCGGAGCACCCCGCAACGCAAGCGTGCCGCCGGAACCAACCTCCTTTTTGACCAGTCCATAGCCACAACGAGACAACCCTGGGTCTATCCCTAGAACGAACATCTATTCGATAGTAGCCGCCCGATCACGCCAGCAGGTGGATACCTGCGTTGGACCAGCACTCAGCCGGTAAGGACTAGCGGTCCGTCCCGTAAACGACGTGATCATAATAGCCACCCGCCTCATCGTAGATCCACACCCAGCAACACCTTGCTCCACCTGGGCCCCTTCATGACAGGGTTGACGATCGACGCAAGGAAGTCGTCGCCAAGCTGGATGTCCGGTGGCAGGCGATACCGCATGTAAGGCCGACGGGCTATAGTTGCAGTATGGACGGAGTATCTCAGGCATTCGATACGCCTGGCAGTAGGGACACGGGCACGGACTCCTTGAATACTGCAACTGCCGCCCACGCTTCCGGCATCCCTGCCAGCGCCTCGAACGCCGCTGGTATGCCTGGCACTCCGGGAGGCCTAACCGCGCCAGACCCCGATTCTCGAATCACACGCTACCCTCCCGGACCCAGCCTCAAGCCAGCCATGTGGGTATTGGGGCTTGCGGCATCCATCCTCGTGATCGGAGCGATAGCAAGCGGAGTGTTCGGCGGCAGCGGTTACGTGGCTGCGCCTGCACGCGTATCGCGATCTGGAATAAGTGGGATCAGCGCGGTTCCTGCGGTTTCATTCCTGAAGGCAATAGAAAGCAACGGGCAGCCTCCCTTGAACGTCATATATGCCATTACGGTTCCAGGTGGAACGGTGGCACAAGGGATAGTCACCACGCCAGGCCATCCAACTTCCTATGACAAGGCCATGGCATTTGTTTCTCGAGCCGGCCAGCAGCAGATCATCGATTTCTATTCAACGCAGCTCCCTCTTCACAGATGGTCGCTTGTGTCGAAGGGAACCTCGAGTGGATCACGCGCTTACTATCTGATCGCAAGAGCAAACGGCAGCGACGGTGAGTTCTGGGAACTCGGAATTACAATCTACCCCACCTCTTTCAGCCCTGACCGGTTGCTTCCACGAGCCGCTACCCGAAATGGTGACACGCACTTCGTCATGCGCCTATTCCCGGTCTCCAGCGAAGCTGCATCGTAATAAGATTACGTCGCGACAAGCTTACATCGCAAGGCGCACAGCATGCAGCGGCATAACGGTCACACTTGTGCACCTACCAAGGTATCCTGCAGATGCACTGCTTTTGTTGCCTCCGTTGGAGTACCCTCGGCCTGTCGCGGTACACAATGAAGCACTCTTGACCAAATGATCAAGTCAAAGGGATAGATCAGGTATCCGAACCTGGTGGTAGGGGCCAGCAACACTGCAAAGAGAAATGCCCATCCGATGAAGCTCGCGAGCGAGCCCGCATCTCGTGGAAACCATCTCGTGAGAGCGGCCAGGAATACGACACCTCCAGCCAACACGACCACGATGGAATAAGAGTGATGTATGGCGGGCAAGGTGCTGACAAGCAAGTGACCAGGCATAGGACTGGCTGCGGGAGAACGGATACCTGCCAGCCCCAACGGGTAGAGTACTACATTGACGACAAACGCCTTCATGTTTGCCAACGCCACTGGAAGCACCGCAGGCACAACTACCAGGCCTGCACCAGCGGCCGCCTTGATCGAGTCCTTGAACGAATAGGCCGCATACAGCACCAGAAGAGCAATAACCACAAGCGGCCACGATGTGAACTTCAATGATGCGGCAGCCCCGAACGCCACGCCGGCCATAAGCATCTTGTGCCTGCGCATGAGCACCAATCCCAGCAGCATCAACGCGATGACAGGTATATCATCGCCACCTGTCGAGAGTGGTAAAGCTGTAAATGGGAGAACCGACATGGCCTGGACGGCAAGCAGGCCGCGCTCTCCTTCCAACCCATTTATCCACAGTACGATTCCAAGCACGACGAAGGTCAGCAGCGCAAACATTACCCTAGCATCTCCAAGAGGCCTCGGCGCCTTGGAGCCGCTGGGCATGCCGAATATTGCCATGCCAGGCAGGTAGGGGAAAAACACATCGTAAGACGGCTGGCCGGCTGGAACGGATATGTGGCCGCCTGGTTGCTTGCTACTTACGGTATAGGGATCGTGACCTTTCAACAATGTTCTCCCCGCCTTCTCCACCACAAGCACCTCCGGCTGGGCATGGGTGGTACCAGAAGACGTACTGGTGGATGCATTCTGCCAGTACGTTTCCAGCGCAAGAGGCAGGAATGTCGCACCAGCCATAACGATCACCATGGTGGCGACCCGGGGTTTGCTCCAGCCCCTCTTCCAGCCCGCACGCCCCGACATCCCACCACCGCTGGCGGCATCTTGCTCCATCCTTCGCCGCCTCCGCCAGGCCACTACGAAGCACCACAAAGTTCCTGCCAGATACGGACCAATCGCTATCTCGCCCCACTGCCTGTATAGAGGGATGGACGAAATGAGTATAGTAAGAAAAGCGAAGAGAGCCGAAGCCCCATAAACTATCGCATCACGACTTTCAGGCTCAAGCGATTCGAACCAGTCTTGCAACACTTTCCAATATCTGGCCAGCACGATGCCATATTACCGCCACTGGCGGTAATAATTACTTCATTCAAGAAGAGTTGCCAAAATCTTCCGGTTTCACCGTATCCAGGAACTCCCTGAACTGCCCGACCACTTCTTCAGCATTCTCGCCGGAAACCGAGTCGTCTCCATCCTCCATGTCGAATGCCACAAAAAGACCTTCGGAATCCATCAGCTCATCCGAGACAAATATAGGACAGCGCACTCTGACAGCCAAGGCTATTGCATCGGAAGGACGCGACGAAACAGTAACCATCTCTCCACGATGTCGTATGTGCAGTTCCGCAAAGTAAGTTGCTGACCGGAGTTCGGTGATCACCACCCTTTCCAAGCGTGACTCGATACTTTCCATGATATCTACGGCAAGGTCATGGGTAAGAGGACGAGGCGGTTCTATACCCTGAATAGCCAGTGCAATCGATGTAGCCTCGGGCGCACCTACAAATACAGGCAACGTCCTGCCCAGGCCTTCAGCTTCCGTCAGCAACAACACGGGAGTACTCGATTGCAGGTCCACCCTCACTGCGCTCAACCTCACTTCGACCATATAAGCAGAATAGCGCCTAACGGAAGGTAATGCTAGTGCGGCGCCGATGGATAATACGAGGTACCCGGTGGCTCGTCACGCAAAGACCACGCGCTCCCGCCGACCGGATAACGCCCCTGGCGGATTTACGTACTTACGCCTTTCCTCTCCGTAACCATTCACCGGATGGTTACGCACCGGCTACCATCACGTTATTTACGGGACGGACCACTGGCAAGCCGGGGTGCTTGCCAGCATGGGGCATGGGGCATGTAACGGCACACGCTCTCATTCCCTGGGAAGGAACCGGTCCACCTCATCTCTCAATAGTGAACAATGAAGCCTCTCCGCCAGATCCATCAGCTCTTTAGCAACATTCCTCGCCTTTTCCCGTGCACCAGGATTTCGCTGTTTCAACAGCGGGACTATCGCCTGTTCAATAATCGACACTTCCCGCTCGACTGCGTGTTTGAACATTCTGAGATGCCTTGCCTCGAATCCGTAGCTCATGATACTAGCTGCGATATCACTGATCTCCATAGCGGCCTGCCCGTATGTAATCACACCGCCAATCCGCTCCCCCGAGATAAGCCCAAAACTCTCCAGCTCATTCAGGAGTGTAGTCGGGAGAGACCTATCGCCTGCAGGCTGCGACGTATTGTTTGCCGCATCCGACCGACCATCTCCTGCAAATTCACCGGACACCTCCTCTTGTGATGGCAAAAGATTGATCGTAGGCTGGATTACCGGCTGAGAGGTCGTAGCCGGTGCATCCAGAACCGTAGAAGGCCCTTGCAGCCTACCAGGTGGCACATGCGTATTGGTATTCGCACCCGATAAACGCTCCGGCTTCGCTCGTACCGAAGTGGCTGCCTGTGCAACGTCTGCCTGTGCGCCTGCAGGATATGGAACCTCGGCAGATCCGTTGGAAGATTCACAGATAGCCGACCTGCCACCGCCAACCTCAGCAGGCGCAGCGTGATCGGCATATCCAGTATTATCCTCAGGCATGCTGTCCTGATAAGCGACTGCCTGATCAGCGACTGCGCCGTAATGACCTGGCACAGCGACTGCACCCGTTCTCGCGGACACTGATGTACGCTGCCTGGGCACCGATGCCGCAGATGTCTCGTGTTGCAGCTTTCCCCTGATGACTTTCAAGGGCAGGTAGTGTTCACGTTGCTGGCGAAGCACCCACTTCAGCCGTTCGACATCCTCTTCGTAAAATTTTCTGTACCCTGAGGGGGTGCGCTCTGGATTGACCAATCCCTGACTCTCGAGAAAGCGGATCTTCGATATCGTTATCTCGGGGAACTCCTCCCTGATGAGGTCAAGCACATCTCCAATGGAGAGAAACGACCGCTCCGGCAAGCCTCTTTGCGGCTCACGCCTCATCTGCATCATCGCCTCCCTCCTTGCCTCGATCCGCTACATATACCAGCCTGAACTTCCCGATCTGGAGCTCATCCCCAGCTTCGAGCACGGCTTCATCCACCCGCTCCCTGTTCACGTAAGTCCCGTTCAGCGATCCAACGTCCTTGACCACCGCCAAACCTCGACCCTCCCTTCTGACCTCTGCATGCCTCCTCGAAACCGTGATGTCATCCAAGAATATATCACTGTCCGGATGCCTGCCGACCTTGACCACATCTTTGTCAAGGACATACCGGACACCAGCGTTAGGTCCCCGCCTGACAAGCAGCATAGGACCGGTTGAACCACCCGAATCAAAATCAGCGATCCACTCGTCCTCCACCCCGTCGTCATGCCCCTCCACCGGTACAATGGCTATTGTCGCCTCAGAAGATTCCTCGATGAGGGCAGATCCGCACGATGAGCAGAAGCTCGAACCTCTCGGGTTCCTGTGGCCACAGCTGGGACAGTACACGCTCAATTACCTTACCCCCATCCCGATCAAGCTGTCACTTGGATGCCGCCATACACCGGCCTGCTGCACATATCGTGCGCTCAACTTTCCTCAGATGATACAATATCGCGATATGCTGATGCACTCAGCAGTCCGTCATATTCGTCGGCATCATCGACTTCAAACACGCACAACCAGCCCTCTCCGTAAGGATCGCTGTTCACCAATTCAGGATGATCGGTAAGCGCCCCATTGATCTCCACGACTTTCCCGCTCAGCGGTGTATACAGCTCGGAGACAGACTTGGTCGATTCGATCTCGCCGAACACGTCGTTGGCCTGGAACGCCTGACCTGCGGTGGGAAGATCCACGTACACAACATCGCCCAAGGCATCCTGTGCATAATCCGTTATACCTACCCTGGCATTGCCACCGGCAAGGTCCACCCACTCATGTTCACTTGTATAACGCCGATTCTCGGGTACTTCCATGGAAAGCAGTCTACCTCACTCCGGCATCCATGGCTACTCGAATCAACTTTTCCGCCGCCGCAGCCGGCGAGGTACCTGCAGAAAAAATCGCCGAGCCGGCCACAAGGATATTGGCACCGGCAGCAACCACCTGACCTACCGTGCCAGGCCCTATGCCACCATCCACCTCCACGTCAATTTCCAGGCCCATCTCTGAAACACGCGATGAGATCTCGGCCAACTTCGGGAGCACCTCCGGCATGAACTGCTGGCCGCCGAAACCCGGATTGACTGTCATCACCAGTACCAGATCGACACTATCGAGATATGGGTATATTTCCGCTGCAGGGGTCTCCGGATTGAGCGCCACTCCCATGGATATCCCCAACGCCCTAGCCATGCCAGCAAGTTCAGCCGTCCGGCCAGTTTCCACGTGGACAGTACAGCGTGCCGCTCCTGCCTGGGCAAATTGTGGCATGATCGCCCAAGGATTGTCGATCATCAGATGGCACTCGATGGGTACGCTGGTAAGCCTGACCAGTGACTGGACGGCAAGGGGTCCCATGGTGATGGTGGGAACAAAATGGCCATCCATCACGTCGACATGTATCCAACCAGCTGATTGCTCCACCGATCGTACCGCTTCGCCAAGGAACGAGAAATCGGCAGACAGTATGGAGGGCGCCAGGCCAATGTTTCGAGAGTCAGTCACCAAACCTCTCCTGCCCACTTATCCGCGCTCCTCTTACCCAATCCTTGCCGCCCACCTCTCGTCGCCCCTCCGGCTGCACTGTCTTCAATACCAGCTCTCCATCACCTGTAGCCACTACGGGAACACCATTGCGAACCTCGAGAAGCCCGCTTTGCTCAGGGACTTCCTGGCTGCAACCCACCAAACCGGTAGGTAACTGGCCGGGGGATGCCCAACCAGCAGGTGACCGGTCACCAGGTAACCGGTCACCGCTGGCCTGATCACCATCCGATACCGCTTCCACCTCTTTTATGATAATCCTCCGTCCCCTGAAAGTGGTCCAGGCTCTCTCCAGCCTTACCTGCCTGCATATTGTGATGGATTGCGACCTCCAATCTATTTTCAGCTCCCCTGGTTCCAGCTTCCTCGCATACACCGGTTCACCTTGTTGCTCCACCGGCTCCGGCAGGCCCACCACGTCATCATAAAGCAGTCGGATCAGCAGATCCGCTCCCAGGTGGGCCAAACGGTCAGTCAGAGTGGAACAGGTTTCATCATCATTCACGGCGGTCTCCACACAAGCATACAGCGGGCCCGTATCCAGGCCTTCAGCCAGTCGCATGATGCATACACCGCTGGATCGATCGCCTGCCAGGATCGCCCTTTCAACAGGTGCAGCACCACGCCAGCGAGGAAGCAGCGAGAAATGAACATTCAGGAAGAGCAACTTCTGCAGCAACGCCGCTGGGATGATGCGGCCATACGCCACCACCACTCCAAGGTCAGCCTGCACGTCAAGCATGTCCTCCAGCCGATGGCTTACAGGTAACCCCAGTTCGACGGCCCTCTCCTTGACCGGAGTAGGAGCCGGAACATTCCCCCGACCCCGGCGCTTGTCTTCGCGAGTGACGACAAGCGCCACCTCGTGGCCAACCCCTACCAGAGCATCCAACGACGGCACAGCCGCATTGGGAGAACCCAGAAAGATCAGCTTTGCCAAACATGCCTCCTTACCCGGTCAGTATTTTCACTCCATGTCAAGCCCTCAATGCCCCATGGTCGGCACTTAGCACTTAGCACTTAGCCCTCAATACTACTCTACCGATCCGTGCAAGAGCGCTCCCGCCTGAATGCAGGAAGTGAATCGCCTATTCGGGCGGGCAGGGTCGGCTTTCAACGTATTGACGGATAACGCTCAGCGGAGCGGCTCGTGACAATAATAGCCTGCTACCCAGATGTAAGATATGTTCGAGCGAGCAAAAGGAGCAATCATGTCAACAAACGAGAGACATCCGGCAACGAGGCACATGGCGGTGGATGCGGTGCTACTAGGAGGTGGAGCCATCGTTGTGATAGCGGCTGTGCTCTGGATAGTAAATGCGCTTGCAGGCATATTGATGTTTGGTGTCAAAGTACTGCTGGTGGTCGCCGTAATCGCAGTGGTATTACGGCTCGTCATGCACGTCAAAAAGAAGAACGCCTGAAATTATTGACCTGTCAGGTACTGGAAACGCCGGATCAGGCATCTTTGGCTCTGGGAGCTTGCACCTCCAGCCCGTGCTTGCCTGCACGGCATCAGCCAGGCATCAGGCAGGCATAAATTTCTCCCTCACCGCTTTCATGGCCGCTTTTCGCTGATCCTGATCAAGGCGATCCATCAGCAGTACGCCATCAAGATGATCTATCTCGTGAAGCAGCACTCGCGCAAAGAGTTCGTCAGCCTCTATCGACACGTGATTCCCGCTGAGATCATATCCGGTCACATGGATTTCCTTCGGGCGGGTAATCCACCATGACAGTCCTGGTACCGAAAGACAGCCCTCCTCGTAGGTCCACTCCCCCCTGGCCTCCTCGATTACAGGATTGATGATCACCCCTTGGTACTTGTAGCTTGTGCTGGAAGCACCTGCGGAACCGTCTCCAATGTCGTAAGTAAATATCCGTTTAGAAACACCTACCTGGGGCGCGGCAAGCCCGACACCAGGTGCCTCGTGCATGGCACGGATCATCGCCTCCGCCAGATGCACAAGATTCCCGTCCACGTTTGCGACCTCCGCTGCATGCTTGCGCAGCACCACATCACCATAGATCCGTATCGCTAGAGTATCCACTGCACCCATATTACTTGAAGCAGGCATACAGACCGCTCAGCCTTCCAACGATGCCAGGACATCGCAGAGAACCCGGGCGCCTGAAATATCGACATCTCTTGTTGCGGTAAGAACGACCAGCTTCTTGATGGCGGCAATGTTCCGTAGACGTTGCACCTCGTTTACGACCGGCTGGACGCGCAACTCATTCCGGTACCGCCTGGCAAACTCCTCGTATCGACCTGGATCATGACCATACCACCGGCGCAACTCCGTACTGGGTGCGACATCCTTCACCCATTCATCGAAGTCCAATGCCGCCTTGTTGATACCTCGTGGCCAGAGCCTATCGGCAAGTATCCTGTACTCTTCGCTGGTCCGGCCCGGATCGTCATAGACACGGACAATCTCTACAGTCATCGTAATCCGAACCCGAGCAACCTGGCTGACTCCTCATCCATCATGCCTGGATTCCAAGGTGGATCCCACACAAGTCTGATCTCTGCATCCGGCACGCCGGTTGCATCCTTGATAGACGATGCCGCAATCTCGGGAAAACTCTCCGACGCGGGACAACCTGGCGTCGTAAGGGTCATCTCCACGACAACTTTGCCGTCATCAACGTATACGCCATAGACCAGCCCCAGTGACACAATATCAAGGCAGAGTTCCGGATCGTATACATCCTTGAGCGCTTCCCATACGCCGTCCAGTACGCTGCCGCCACTCACCGCTCCGGAACCGGCTGCCTCATGAAAACTACTCACTAATCGCCACCTCCTGATTGCATAATATTCTAGTATAGACTATAATTATAGCAATGATACCCATCCAACGCAACAAGAGTAAGCGGGAACATGCCACAAGCGAACCATCTGCCATATGGTCGAACCGCCCGGCGGGAGTACCCGGAGCGGTACCGCCACCGTCAATACCATTGAGCTTTCTTGCTGCATCATCTCTCGGTCTCGTAGCTACTGGAGTGTCGCTAATCTGGGCACGTCATGCCGGCATTCCCGACCCTACTGCCGACCTAGTGGTGGCGGCAACGCACTTCGGCGTGCTTGCCACTCTATCCGTAGGCATTCTGGGGTCGATGCACCAGTTTGTTCCGGTAATCACTGGCCGCCCCTTACGGTCGATCCGCATTTCATGGATAGCCTTTACCACGTGGCTGGCTGCATCCTGGATGCTCCCTATCGGTGTTGCCACCGAGCAGTTGGACGTTGTCATCACAAGCGGGATCCTTGCTGGGATTGGGATGGGGCTTCTCTGCGTCAACCTGATCCCAGCGCTGTCAGTCAAAGGCAAGGGAGTCTCGGTTACTGGATTGCGTCTCTCCCTAGCCGGCGCTGTGGTAACTACCCTCCTTGGAATCACCTTCGTCTTCAATCGCCAGGACCACTGGTTTCAAATGCCCGGACATGTCGACCTGGCAATGGCGGTCACCGGACTGTTCGGATGGCTGGGACTCACTTACATCGCCGTCAGCCAGAAACTCTGGCCCATGTTCTTTCTCGCCCATGTGCCCGGCAGGCATATTGCGGGCAGCGTGGCAGTATACGGCTTCTCTGCAGGTGCATCGATCCTTGCGGTAGGCCTGGGGTTCTCAGTTACTGCGCTTTCATGGATTGGAGCAACCGTACTGGCTACAGGTCTTGGCGCGCACCTGACATCTCTCGTCACCCATATCAGGCACAGACGGCGCAAGGCCGACCTGCACCTTGTATTTGTGGTGACCTCCACTGCGTGGGTCATGTGTGGCGTGGCTCTGGCAATCGGAGCCATGTCGCTGATAGGAAACGATTACAATCGTGGCACAGCGCTGGCTGCCGGTGCGGTGGTTGCAACGGCAGGATGGATACTGACAGCCCTCGTGGGCCACGTATACAAGGTCGTCCCTTTTATATCGTGGTCAACGCTGAGATCACACGGGATAGCAACTGACTCGCGGGGAAAGCAGATCATGTTCTCAGATCTCTACAACCACCACCTGGCTGCGATGACTTACCTGTGCACCACCGCAGGTATCGCTACTCTGGTTGGAGGGTTCTCGCTGTCATCCTCATGGGCAATCGCCACTGGAGGCGTGTTTCTTGCCGCTGCCGGCATGGTCACGGCGATCAATCTTTCTGTCAGAACAACCAGGCTGCTGCGGAGCCAAGGGCGCCTGGATGCCATTGGCGTAACGTAGCTAATTATCGTATCGCGATACTATATCGCCATACCACCGGCCCTTGTGATGGCTCGAGTCCAGCCATCAATGGCGGCTGGACCCACTGCAACCATAGAGATGGCAGTTGCTCATATATTGATATACGAGGTGATGGCCCACGTTGTGGCGCCGCTGGACAACAGTGGTGACGTTCACAGTGGTGACGTTCACTGTTAGAGATACTGCCCGGTACCCACCTTCTCTATGGACCTACCCCCCTTGGTCTCATTGTGGTCAGAAACCAGCGTCCTGACATATACGATCCTCTCGCCCTTCTTCCCAGAGATCTTGGCCCAATCGTCGGGGTTGGTGGTATTGGGCAGGTCTTCGTTTTCCTTGTACTCCTGGTGGATGGAAGCGATCAAATCCTCTGACTTGATCCCCACGCTCTCATTGGCGATCTGACGCTTGATCGCAGCCTTCTTGGCTCGTCTGACGACGTTTTCTATCATGGCGCCCGAGGCAAAATCCTTGAAGTAGAGCACCTCCTTGTCACCATTCTGGTAAGTGACCTCAAGAAAACGATTGTCTTCCCCTGAAGCGTACATCTGGCTTACGGCTGCATCTATCATGGCGTTGACCGCCTTGGATGGATCGCCACCACCGGCCAACTCCACCTCTTTGCTGTCTATCGGGAGATCGGCAGTGAGGTACCTGGAGAATATCTGAGCGGCAGCGACCTCGTCCGGGCGTTCGATCTTGATCTTCACATCGAGCCGGCCCGGTCTTAGGATGGCAGGATCGATCAGGTCTTCGCGGTTGGATGCACCGATCACTATCACGTCCTTGAGCGCCTCCACCCCATCGATTTCGGCAAGAAGCTGGGGCACAATGGTGGATTCCACATCAGAACTTATACCGGTACCTCTGGTACGAAAAAGTGAATCCATCTCATCGAAGAATACGATGACCGGCACTCCCTCATCTGCCTTCTCCCGCGCCCGCTCGAACACGAGCCGCAACTGCCTTTCCGTCTCGCCCACGTACTTGTTGAGCAATTCGGGTCCCTTGATATTGAGAAAATAGCTGCGCGCTTCGCTGTTCCCGGTGACTTCCGCGACCTTGTGCGCCAAAGAATTGGCCACGGCCTTCGCAATCAGGGTCTTACCACATCCAGGCGGGCCATACAGCAGGATGCCCTTTGGGGCAGGGAGCTTGTAGTCATTGAAAAGCTTCCTGTAGAGGTAGGGCAACTCCACGGCATCCATGATGGCTTCTATCTGGGAATCCAGCCCTCCCACGTCGTTGTAGGTCACATTGGGAACCTCTTCGAGCACCAGCTCCTCCACTTCCGGGCGAGGCAGGCGCTCCACCACCAGCATGCCCTTGGGCTCCATGAGCAGGGTGTCTCCAGACCGCAATTTGACACCCTCTAGGTCGCTCGCAAGCTCGACTACCCGTTCCTCGTCTGCCCTGGCATAGACAATTGCGCGCTTCTTGCCATCCATTACTTCCTTCAACGTGACAACCTCACCCGAACTCTCCGGTTCCTTTGCCAGCAATACAGCATAAGATTCATTGAGCAACACCTCCTGGCCTTTGGAAAGTGCGGTTATGTCAACATCTGGATGCACTGCAACACGCATCTTCCGCCCACCGGTCAGCACGTCGACCGTACCGTCATCGTTGGCCTGGATAAACGTCCCATAGCCACAGGGCGGCTGAGCAAGCTTCGCCACTTCCTCGCGCAACGATTCGACATGCTCCTTCGCCTGCTGCAAGGCAAAAATAAGCTTCTCATTACGGGAGTTTGCCTGGGCAAGCTGTGCCCTGGTTTCGAGCAGCCTCTCTTCAAGTGCCTTGAAACCTTCGGCACCATCACCCGCGTGCCTGCGAAGGAAGGACAACTCGTCTTCGGCATCCGACAGCCGCCGCTTGAGCTGGCCCACCTCATCCGAAAGGGATTCTCGCTGGTTGTCACTCTGATTGCCTGGTGTCATGGCGACCTCCTGTAGTCATACGACGGTCATCGCTCACTGGACTCAGCAGCCAGCATACTATACACACCGACCGTAATGTGTTGCATCACCAGCGCCACTTGCGCCTGCTCGCAGTTGAACGCAGCCGAACTAATGTCATACCATAGAGTGTAGTCCAAGAGAGACGGCAAGCATGGTATAATATTTTTACATTATACTAGAAATTAGTTCGGCAGGAACCATGGCTATGCTTGATATTGGCGGCTATGATTTTAGTTGCGTGCAATTGCGTGCTGCCGATCAGGAAGGAGGATTCTTAGTTTGAAAGTTTGGATAGATCAGGATCTCTGTACAGGCGACGGGTTGTGCGAGGAAATTTGCCCAGCCGTCTTCACTCTGCTGGACGACGGGCTGGCATACGTGAAAGACGGTGACAATGTGATGAATGATCCGGGCGGTCAAGCCGGCATAGTGCCGGTGGCCTCGGATCTGGAAGATGCCGTTCGTGAAGCGTCAGAGGAATGTCCTGGAGAATGCATCTTCATCGAAGAAGACTGAGCTCGCCGGCAGGGCCAGTACTTTATACCGGCATGCCACCACGACCGTATGTGCCAATACGCATACGGGCCTTGAGACGCTACCCTGCCTTTGATCTGTCCAGGTCATGGGCCTATTGTGTCGATTACGTGCACAAGAGTGCGCTTAGCGCTATCGTCTGGTACAGGTGAAGGTAGGGGATACGCTCTACCTGGATCCGCATACTGAAAACGCTTATCCTGGACAGAAAGGAAGTACGTAATGACAGTTACGGCAGGAGTCTTGGACGACCAGATGTTGCTGCGGTACAGGGAATTGCTCGATGCGGAAGACGCTGCATTCGACAACCTTGAGCATGCCGTCGAAGAAGGCAATCGAGAAAATTTTGACGAGGATTTCAATGCCTGGAAGGAGGCGCTCTCCAGGAAGCTGTCTTTCCTGAGTCGCATGGGTATCGAACCATCGCCGTAAACTCATCGCAGTCTTTGACCCAGTAAGGCGTTACGGCATTCCTGCTACTGACATAGCGACTCAGATGCCCAGCGACTCCAAGACGATATTTCAGCACGATGTCGGCAGGATCTCAGGGATGAGACAGTATCGCTGCTATTCCCTGCCCGACACCTACACACATGGTGGCCAATGCATAAGCTTCACCCCTTTCGGAGAGTTCGATAGCAGCAGTGAGTGCCAGCCTGGCACCGCTGGCGCCAAGGGGGTGACCTAGAGATATCGCTCCGCCATTCGGGTTGATCCAGCCGGCATCCTCGGGAAGGCCGAGCTCACGCAGGCAGGCAACAGCCTGTGAGGCGAAAGCCTCGTTCAACTCGATGATCCCTAGATCAGCAAGGGAAATGCCTGCCCGGTCAAGAACCTTACGGGTTGCCGGGACTGGTCCTATACCCATGATCCGTGGAGGGACTCCAGCGGTTGCACCGGCAACGATCTCAGCCAGGGGCTCCCATCCGAATCTGGACACAGCCGCATCGCCAGCGACTACGACGGCGGCGGCGCCATCGTTCACACCACTCGCGTTACCTGCTGTCACCGAACCATTCTCCCTGAAAGGCGCCGGAAGCTTGGCCAGTGCTTCAAGCGACGTCTGCCTGGGGTGCTCATCCTGGTCGACAATGCGCACCTCCCTGCGGAGCTTTACTTCCACCGGGATAATCTCCATCCCAAGACGACCACTGGCTCGAGCATCGGCAACCCTCTCCTGGGAATGAAAGGCGAAGAGATCTTGATCCTCCCGGGCAATATTGAACTCTTCGGCAATATTCTCTGCAGTTTCAGGCATCGAATCTATCCCGAATTCCTTCTGTATGAGCGAATTGACAAAACGCCATCCGATAGTCGTGTCAAATATCTCTGACTTCCTATCGAAGGCTGTAGCGGCCTTCGGAACAACGAACGGTGCTCGCGACATGCTTTCCACCCCGCCCGCTACCACAAGATCGGCCTCACCGAGCTTCACCATCCTGGCAGCGGCCAGGACTGCATCCAGCCCTGAACCGCAGAGACGGTTGACGGTCACTGCTGGTACTCCCTCGCCATAGCCGGCGATGAGGGTCGCCATCCGGGCGACATTGCGATTATCTTCTCCAGCCTGGTTGGCACAGCCCAGGATCACCTCATCCACATCCGATCCCGAGAAAGCAAACTTCCCTGCCAATCCTTTCAAGACCAGCGCCGCCATGTCATCCGGCCTGACCGATGCCAGTGCCCCGCCATAGCGCCCGAATGGCGTCCTCATGCCTCCAACCAGCAAGGCTCTAGCCATCCCTCAATCTCCTACCATGTATAAAACCCTACTCCCGACTTCTTCCCCAGCTCGCCACGAGCAACCTTATCCACCAGCAAGCGAGGGGGCTCGAAGCGCGGCCCGAGCGTGGGCGCCAGATAACGGGCAATCGCCAGACGAACATCCAAGCCCACCAGATCGGTCAATCTGAGGGGACCCGTCGGATGCCTGTAACCGAGAATCATGCCCCTATCGATATCCTCCACACTTGCCACCCCCTCCTCGAGCATCCTTATGGCTTCCAGCCCCAATATTACGCCCAGTCTGGAGGTGGCAAATCCGGGTGAATCATTGACCACGATGACTTCCTTGCCAAGACCTTCCGCGAAGCGCACAAAGTCCAGAATGGTTTCGCTTCCTGTTGCAGGACCGCGGACCACCTCCACCAGCGAGGAGGCAGGTACGGGATTGAAGAAATGGAGCCCGCCAAAACGCTCTGGCCGTCCGACAGCCGCCTGCAATTCCTTCAAGGCAATCGACGATGTGTTGGTGGCGATCAGGGCGCCGGCGGCAACGATTCCCGCAATCCCAGCGAGAACCTCCCGCTTCAGCTCGGACACTTCCGGAACCGACTCTATCACGAGCGGGCAGCCACTGATCTGGGCTAGGTCGGTGGAGACCGTCAACTCAGGCTCGGGAAAACCGCTCCTGCCACGACCACCCCCATCGCCGTGCTCGTGGATGCGCGCAACCGCCCGCAATATCCGCTCTCGAGTATCCTCTGCATGCTGGTCCGAAACTTCCACGACGATCACGGGCAAGCCGTTCATCATGGACTGGGCAGCAATGCCTGAACCCATGGTGCCTCCACCGACAATGCCCACAGGCCCGGCAAGAATCACTTTCCGGCCGACCGGCAGATCGGTAGGCAAATCGGTATGATCCCGTTTCAACTGATATATTCCTTAGTTGCCAATTCTTGTTTTTCGACCTTGCCAGTAGGGTTCTCTCAGCTGACGCTTGAGTATCTTGCCGGCCGCTGATTTTGGTAGGGGTTCATTTTGAATTATGATATGTCTTGGTATTTTGTATCCCGCTATAAGTGGCCGTAAATGGGAGATGATCTCCTCCTCGGTGACAGTCTCGCGTGGCACCACCACAGCCAAGACGGATTCCCCCCACCGCTCGTCCGGTACTCCAAACACGGCGGCCTCCTGCACCTTGGGATGCTGGTACAGGGCATCCTCGACTTCGATCGTATAGACGTTCTCGCCACCGGTAACTACCATATCCTTCAATCGATCGTTCAGGAAGAGATAACCCGCTTCAGTGATGAAGCCAAGGTCTCCTGTGTGGTACCATCCCCCCTCCAGGGCTTTGGCGCTCTCCTCCGGCAACCCCCAGTAGCCGGCCATGACATTGTTCCCTCGAAGCACAATCTCGCCGGCGGCAGAGGAAGGCACGGGAGTGTTGTCGGGATCAAACACCGCGACCTCCACTCCCAGTGCCGGTTGCCCTACTGAACCGGCCAGTTCGTCATTCAAGTGCTGTTCCTCATTCTGGAAGGTGGTGGCTATGGGCGCGGTCTCGGTAGTACCATAGAGGTGAAGCAGCTCCGCTTTTGGAAAGGCAGCATGAGCGCGCCTGAGCACTTCGACTGGAGCAGGGGATGCACCGTGGCTGAGTAATCTCAGCGAGTCGATATTACGAGGCCGGGCCGTTTGCTCATCGTTCATGGCGATCATCATCGTTGGTACGGCGAGCGTGCCTGAGACCTGATGGCGCTCGATCAGATCAAGCGCCCCGGCAGCGGAGAAGGCCGGCAGCATGACCTGGCTTGCACCGATCCAAAGACTGGACAGGACCAAACACGTGCCGGCGGCGTGATGCATGGGCGCCATTACGAGCCATCGATCCTCCTTGCGCAACTTTGCCCAGACGAGTGCAGTGATGGCATTGGAAATCAGATTGCGGTGGGTAAGCATCACCCCCTTTGAGCGACCGGTAGTGCCCCCCGTATAGAAAATACCCGCCAGATCTTCTTCGGATGGGCGTATATGGAGTGGCTCGGGACGGGCTGCGGCTACGACGTCCTCGTACTCCTCGGGCATTCGAATGACCGACACCAAGCCTGCCTCGTAGCGGGCCGGTGCGCGGTCAGTGATGAGCACCTTGACTCCGGCGTCCCTGAGCACAAACTCCATCTCGGGCTCCGATGCCCTCGTATTGATCGGTACGATGACCATACCTGCAGCGGGAACCGCCAGATAGCTCTCGACATAACGGTGGCAATTGCCGGCCACTATTCCCACCCGATCGCCGGCAGAAAGCCCGAGTTCTGACAGGGCAAACGCCAGCCGGTGGACGCGATCGTTCAATTGCCAGTAGGAAAGCGTAGACTCTCCGCATATGGCTGCAACCTCATCTCTTGCAATCAATGTTCCGCGCGCCAGCGGATCCTGAACAGTGTGCATCTCCTTCCTTCCTTCACATATTCACATTTCCAGGTGGCACTCCCGATCCACCAGATACCTCAGACATCATCGTCTTTCCCCGAAAGCCGTCATCGTACAGCCCACGCGACCACGGACGAGCCGACCATACCGGCTGTGCTGGCTGTGCAAGCGGTAAAGACAGCCACCCCGGACCGCCTTTACCGCTCCACGCCTGTTGCCCGCCGCTCCAACGGGTCCTGTTTCGCTCTTGCTTCGGGTCACCCACCCGGACTCGAGATGTAAGGCTCTAGCCCACCATGGCCTTGGTGAATTTGGTGGGAACCAAAGTGCCGTTCGTGTCCCTGGTTATAGCCACCTGATTGGTGGTCAGACCAGAATGGTCCGTCGGGGAAAAGCTGTACGTGCCATCCCCGGTGGTAATGGTCATATGGTTGAGTGCCGCATCTATGCCGGCCGGAGTGGCGCCATTCTCCTTTATGGCCTTGGCGATCATGGCCACCGCCCCACCTGCGTCAAATGCGAACTCCGGAGGATAGTATCCGTTCTTGGCCTTGAAGGTGTTGGCAAAACTCATGATAGTCGACTTCGCCGGGTAGCTGGAGGGCAGGTACGGCCCGATGCCTCCAATGGAACTGGCAATGATCGCACCGTTGCCGGCCGCCCCTGCCGGCTTGGTGTACAGCATGGATGCTTCGGCATGGCTGAAGAGCAAGGGGATGGTGAGGCCCATTGCCCTGAACTGTGCGGTCAAGCCCACCTCGGCGGGTCCCGCTCCCCATACCATCAGCGCCTGCGCACCTGAAGACTTCACCGCAGTCAGGATGGAGGTGAAGGTCGTGGAGGTGACCTGGAAGGTGCCGTCATAGATGAAGTGGATCCCGTATGTCGACGCCTCTGCCTTCATCTCGTGCCAGCCGGCTTCTCCGAACGAAGACGTGTCGTGAGCGACTGCCACCCTGGTGATGCCCTTGGCCTTCATGTAGGCCAGCAACTGCTTACCGACGATGAGCGTAGTTGGCGGGGTCATGAAGACATACTTGCGTGCAGGAGTGACCTGGGAGTCAGCTGCACAGGTATCCACCGAGGGGACCTTGGAAGCCTGGACATCCGGGATGATGGCCATACACGAGGATGAGAACACCGGTCCCACCACCGCCACCACTCCGTCGGACATGAGGGTCTTCCAGTCGACGACCGCCTGAGAGGGGTTGGTGGTATCGTCCTGGACGATCAGGTCGATCTTCCTGCCGTTGACTCCACCTGTTGCGTTTATGGCATTGACCTCTTGGACCGCACCGAGCTTGTCGTTGGTACCAAGCGGTGTGTACGGGCCGGTTAGCGAAGTGATCATACCAATCTTGATCGGCCCCTTGGCCTTGGCAACTGGCTTCGACGGACTCGAACTGCAAGCAGCAAGGAGCAACGCGAAGGAGACAACTGCTACAGACGCAGTCGCCGTCTTTCGCAGCCGTCCTCGCTCCTTACGAAAAAGATTACGGCATAACCCGCCATCTCCTTCTTTTTGTAACCCGCCACCTCTTCTTATTGTTTGTATCAGATGCATCACTGCCATCTCCTTTTCTTATGTATATTTTTTTCCTGGTTACCGGGAACATCGGGCAACTTTGAACCAGCCTGATGACCTCCCTTTATTCTGTGCATTCCTTTTATTCCTTGTATGCTTCTTTCTCGTTACCACTTATTATTGCACAACGATCATGTCGAAACCTGCTATTCACGAAATTACCTGGATCCGGGCTCACCCATCTTTCGCCTGAACGGCGGGACCCAGGACACTCCGACCTGTTGTGTCCACTGGACCGGAAGCCGAAGCCGATGGTTTGGTCTTCTTCCAGAGATCA
Source organism: Actinomycetota bacterium (assembly GCA_023379675.1). Lineage (GTDB taxonomy): Bacteria > Actinomycetota > Acidimicrobiia > Acidimicrobiales > JAMCPL01 > JAMCPL01. The sequence goes on from JAMCPL010000014.1 coordinate 59,673, forward strand.
CTCAGCGTTCCCACCACCCCTGCGGGAATCAGACGAAGGATGATGATCAGGATCAGCGCATAGACACCGAGGGACAGCACGGTAGGCAGGTCGGGAGGCAGCGAGGGACTCGTGCCCAGAGAGGTGAGTACCTGCGAAATCACGGTTACAACCGCCGCTCCCACGAATGCACCGGAAACAGTCCCGATGCCTCCGACCACCACCATGATCACAAACTCTATAGAAAGAGTCACGGGAAAAGCGTCGGGCGATATATAGCCGATGAAGAACACGTATATACCACCAGCTATGCCGGCATATGCAGCCGAAAGGGTAAAATCTTTCAGCTTGTAGCTCTCCACTGCAATCCCGGCGGCCGAAGCGCCAGACGCGGTGATGGCCATTGCCCGAAGCGCTCTTCCTGGACGAGAGCGTGTGAGATTCCTCGTAATGAGCAAAACGGCCACTGCGACAACCCACACCAGGTAGGCGTAGTCCTTGCCGGTGCTGATCGCCAGCGGTCCGATGCGTAGAGCCGGGATGCCGGACAGACCGATAGCGCCCCCGGTCAAAAAGGACGTATTCTCTATGACCACCAGCAGGATCAGCTGGAACGCCAGAGTACTGAATACCAGCGCATGACCCTTGAGCCGCAACAACGGAACCCCGATGACGAAAGCAATGACGCCGGCGGCGATTGGTGCGGCCATCAAAGCCACAAGCGAGGGCCAGTGGTGAACCGCCATGATGCCCGCGGTGTAAGCGCCAACCCCGTAAAACGCTGCCTGGCCCAGGGAAACTTGGCCGGCAAACCCCATCAGCAGAGAGAGCCCGGTAACCACAATGGTGGCAAGACCTATGGTCACGTAGATCTCCACGTCGGAGGAGGACAAGACGAGCGGTAGAGCCAACGTCGAGAGCCCGATGACCACCGCTAGGGACAGCACAATCGAAGACCGCATGCGCTCGCTCATTCCAGACCCTCCAGGCGCATGCGCCGTGCCTGCCACAACAGAACTACGATCAGTAGTGCCAGCGCCACAGCGGTGTCGTAGGAAGGAGACCAGTATCCAGATACGAACTGCTCGGTAAGACCGAATACGAGCCCGCCGGCTACGGCCAATCCAGGACTGGTGAGCCCTCCTACGATTGCCGCCGCAAAACCGAGTATGGACAAGGATACATCTGCATTGTAAGTCATAGGCTCCACAGGGGTGAGCAGTGCCCCGCCAATACCCCCCAGAGCGCCGCCAAGTACGAAAGCCAACAACCCCATGCGCTTCACGTTGATGCCTGACAGCTTGGCGGCATAGGCATTCGAGGCACATGCGGTCATCGCCTTACCAAAATAAGTTCGATCGAAGAGCAGCGCCATGGACCCAAACAGTACCAAGGAGACTATGAGTACCAACAGATACTGGCGTTGAACAACCGCTCCCAGAATTACAAAGTCATGGCCAGCCAGTCCTGAGTAGCTGATCGGAATGGAGCCCCATACGAGCATGGCGACAGCCTCGCTCAACATGGCGAGCCCTATGGTGATAATGAGCGAAGAAAGCAGAGGGATCTTCCCGGCAATGGTGATGACCCCAAAAATAAGGCCTATAACAGCCACAGCCAAGACAGCCAGTACCTCCGAGACTCCCTGGGGTATGCCGGCACGCAACAGCGAGAAGGTGAGCAAGCCCCCGAACACGGCAAAGGCGCCCTGGGCAAAGTTGACTACCCGGGTGACCCGGTAAATCAGCACGAATCCGGTGGCCAGCAACGCAAAGACCAGTCCTCTGGCAATGCCGGTTATAAGGTACTCGGTAAAAGCGCTCATTGCCCTACCTGACCTCCAAGGTAAGCCTTGTGCACCGCAGGATCACGAGCCAGATCCTCCGAGCGGCCCTCCTTGCTCACGCGCCCATTTTCCAATACATAGGCACGTGAGGTGATACTCAAGGCCAGCCGGGCGTTCTGCTCGACCAGCAGGACGGCAATCCCCTTCTCTTCGTTCAAGACAACCAGATGCCTGATGATGTCTGACACGACTATCGGAGCCAATCCCTGGGAAAGCTCATCCACGGCCATGATGTCCGGATTAGCCATGAGCGCACGGCCGATGGAGACCATCTGCTGCTCGCCACCGGACAACCCGCCGGCACGGCGTTTACGAAGCCCGTGCAGCTGCGGAAACAATTCGTATATAGGATCAGGATCCCTGGAGCCGCCACGGTAAGCGCCCAAGCGTAAGTTGTCCTCCACGGTGAGCTCTGGGAAAAGCTGGCGCCCCTCAGGCACATGCGCCAGCCGTCCCCTACAGACCATTCCCCCTGCCGCCGGACGGAGAATACCCGACAACGTATTCAGCAGGGTCGACTTGCCCGCGCCGTTCGGACCTATCAGCGCCACCATCTCGCCCCCTCCCACATGCATGCTCACGCCGTCCAGAGCTACTGCCGAGCTATAGCGTACAACCAGATCGTAAGTGGCTAGAAGAGCGTCATCTGGGACAACCTCCTCGCGACTTGGTACGTCAGCGACAGCCGGCAATCTCATCGCCTACGCCCACACCCGATACCGGCCCCACGCAACCCAGGCATATCAGCGAATCCCGGCAGATTCATCACTGGTTGCAGTCCCAAGATATGCAGTTATCACAAGAGGATCGTATTGTATTTCTTCAGGAGTACCCTCAGCTATGACATGCCCACGATCAAGAACGGTAATTCTCTCCGCGATGCTGGTAACAAAGCCGACATCGTGTTCCACTAGGATCATGGTCAGCCCCTCTGTGTGAAGCTTTCCCAGCAGAGCAAACAAATCCCGTCGCTCCTCGGCTCGTAGGCCCGTAGCCGGCTCATCCAAGAGCAGTAATTCCGGCTTGCTGCATATGGCCCGGGCAATCTGCAGAGATCTTTGCCGGCCCAATGGCAAGGATTCGGCAGGTTGGTGCATAAAGCGGTCAAGGCCCACCCTCTCCAGCGCCCATGCCGCCTGCTCTTTGATGAGTCTCTCCTCGCGATGGTGACGAGGCAGGCGGAAAGATGCCTCAATCCATTCGTGCATAGTCCAAGCATGCCCTCCAACCATGGTATTCTCCAGAACGGTCATACCGTTGAACAAATGCACGGTCTGAAAGGTTATAGCAATACCCAACCTGGCCCTTGCGGCCGGCGGCTTACGCTCAATACGTTTGCCGCGAAAGCTGAGCGTTCCGCTGTCGGGGTGGAGGTGACCGCTTATCAAATGAAACAGTGTGGATTTGCCGGCACCGTTGGGACCGATCAGACCACGCAACTCCCCTTCCGCAACGCCGAACGACACAGAGTCAACTGCGCTTACTCCTCCGAACCTGCGCACCAATTCCTGCACTTCGAGCAGTGCTCGATAATCAGTCATGGCAACTTTTCACCCACCTCTCAATTAAAAATCTACATCAGAAGCCAAAATATTTTCATGTTACAGTGGCAAACCCAACAAGTCATTGCCAACGATGCTGCTAACCCAATGTACCTCTTGCCAGCAATCGCGCCACTTCCTCACACCAAGCCAACCTCACAGTAGCTGACGTCTGTCCACGACCCGCTGAGCTTTACCGCCCTCCGAACGGGGTAGCCTGCCAGGCTCCAGCAGGGTCACCTTGGCGGACACCCCGACGTTTTCCCTGATCGCCCGTTGGGTCATGTCCCGTACCCTGCGCAACAGATGATCGGCCTCCACTATCTCGTCGGAGAGAAACTCGGCAGCCACCCTGCGGAACACATCCTCGGAAAGCTCCACCTCCACTTCCAGCTCATCCAATATACCCGTGCGATCCACCAGCAACCGGTAGTACGGCGTGAGTCCGTCCACACCGCCAAAAGCAGCCTCGACCTGGCTCGGGTATACATTGATTCCCCTCACGATCAGCATGTCGTCCGTCCTGCCCTTCACCATGGACATCCTGGCTGAACTGCGGCCGCAACTGCATCGAGATCTGTCCAGGCTGGTGATGTCCCCGGTCCAGTAACGGATCAAGGGCAATGCCTCTTTGGTAAGGGTGGTAATCACCAGCACGCCTTCTTCCCCGATGGGCAACTGCTCCCCGGTATCACGATCGACGACCTCCGCCAGGAAATGATCTTCGTTGATGTGAGAACCGGACCGCGCCTCCACGCACTCGTAGGACACCCCAGGACCGATGATCTCAGACAGGCCGTAGACATTGACACTTTTCGCTCCCAACGAGCTGTCTATCTCGGCACGCATGGTTTCTGTCCAGGGCTCGGCCCCTAAGATCGCATACTGGATGGGAGCCTCCTCTGGAGACATCCCCTGGCGGGCAAACTCTGCAGCTATGGTGAGTGCATAGCTGGGCGTACAGGCAAGCACCTGTGCATGGAAGTCCCTCATCAGCATGACTTGCCGCTCAGTCATACCGGCAGATGCCGGCACGACAACCATGCCCAAACGCTCTCCACCTGCATGAAAGCCCAAACCGCCGGTGAAGAGTCCGTAGCCATAGGCATTGTGGAGAATCATGCCTGGCCCAGCACCGGAAGCGGCAAGCGCTCGGGCACACATCGCGGCGAACAGATCGAGGTCGGCGCGCGTATAGCCCACGACCGTCGGTTTGCCCGTGGTTCCCGATGAGGCGTGTATCCTCGCCAGTTCCTTTGTGTCCACAGCAAACAGCCCGAAAGGATAGTTGTCCCGCAGATCGGTCTTCCTGGTGAACGGCAGCTTATGTAGGTCAGATATACCCTGGATGTCGCTCGGCCGGATGGAGGCATCCTCCAGGCGCTCCCTCATGGGTGGGACACGCTGGTAAACCCTTGCCACCATTTCCCGCAACCGTGCCGACTGAAGCTCGTCCAAGGCTCCGCGGTCCATCGTCTCCAACCCAGGTTCAAACATCACGCACTTCCTCCTCCTATAATCGCTTTAGACCTTTTCACAAACGCCTTCCCTTCCATCAGCTTCCGAGCCGTTCTCGAGTAGGCAGCCTTCTCGACTTTCGGGTTGCCCGCATCATCTACAGACACCAAGGCCCTGACCAAGTTTCTACCGCTGGGGTGGCCGATCCGGACCTCTTCAGCGCCTGCGTCACCCTGGTAAACGAGGGTGCCGGGCAACCTGGCCGCCACGGCGACTGTCACGCCGGCCGTACCGGGAAATGCCTTGTGCAAGGCAAGAGGCTGGCCTCCGATCACCTGAGCAACGAAGTCGATGTCCACTGCCTTGACCCGGCCATCACCTACCACGGTGGAGTAGTCATGAGCATCATCTACGAGCACCGGGATGGGGACCAGGCCACCCTCTGCAACACCGAGCATCCGTGCCACGGCACGCTGCAGGGAATCCACTCTGGCAATCATGACGTCGCCGGGAAACGAGGGAATCTCACCTGACGCGAGACCCAAGTCAGAAGCCCGCACGAATGCGCACAGGTTGGCTATGTCGACAATGGACACTGGAACCGTGCCGACCGAAGGGACATCCACCATATCCACGCCCTCACCGGTAGGCAAGAGCCTGCCCGTGACGGAACCAACCGTCTCAGAATAGTCGAGCATTATTTCCGCCCCCGTACCAGGCACCCCGTCGACCTGGCAGGTTCCCTCCACCAGCGGGTGGCCTCCGGATACCGGCACGTGAGCGACAAACACTTTGTGGGTATTGGTGTTGTGCACTCTAAGGGTGGTAACAGGCTCGGTTAGCTCTACAAAACCGTGCTCCACGCCATAAATGCCTACGGCTGCGGACACATTGCCGCAGTTCATATCCATGTTGACCTGTGACTTGGTGATGCTCACCTGTGCAAAGGTGTAGTCGAGGTCAGCGCCTTCGATAGTCGGTGGTCCGATTATCGCCACCTTGCTCGTAAGGAGGTCAGCCCCTCCGAGGCCGTCTATCTGGCGAGGATCAGGGCTTCCCATCAGGGCCAGCAGGAACTGTTCCAATGCCGCCTGATCCTCCGGCAACGCTTGCCGAGGGACAAACACACCCTTGGAAGTGCCGCCACGGATGATGGTGCAGTCCACGACCACCAGCTCTCCCTCCAGCGACATCGAGGGAACAGCACCACCCTTCGCTGGATACGCGTACACTTCGCTTCCTGCCATTATCTTTCCTTTCTGTGTATCGCGGACACTGGCTACGTCTCGTACGAGTCTCAGGCGACAAGGATGTTGACCGTGCAGGCAGTACCCTCCACCCCCTGGGCTTTGCCGCCCCGGCAGTGCGCTACGCCTACCTTGGCGTTTTGGATCTGGCGCTCACCTGCGTCACCCCGTAGCTGCTTCACCAGCTCCACGACTTGGGCAACGCCCGTAGCTCCGAGCGGATGGCCTTTACCGAGGAGACCGCCACTGGCATTGACGGGGAACGAGCCTCCTATATCCGCTTCACCCTTGCCTACCCTGGCTACGTACTCGCCGTGCGGAAAGAGGCCCATCCCCTCGACACGCAATGCCTCGGCAATGCTGAAGCAGTCGTGGACCTCGGCGAAGTCGATGTCTCCTGGACCGACGCCTGACTGTTTGTATGCTGCCTGAGCGGTACGCCAGGTGAGATCCTCCACGGTCATGTCTGCAAGGCCGGACTCTATACGCCCACTCATAAGCGCAGTAGCCGCCAGCTTGACAGCCCTGCTCCCGCCGAGTTGGTTGCGCTTGGCCTTGCTAGCCAGTACCACCGCAGCCGCTCCGTCGCTTACCGGCGCACACTCGTGCAAGCGCAACGGGTCTGCTATCAGCCGCCCTTGCATGACTTCTTCCAAGGTAACCGCCTTCTTGAAGTGCGAGAGGGGATTCATGGCCGCATTCTTCTTGTTCTTTACCGTTATCTGAGCGATCTGCTCTGGAACAACCCCGTACTGAAGCATATAGCGTTGCGCCCTCATGGCATATATGCCTGGCATGGTAATTCCTATCTGCGCCTCCACATCGCTGGCATCTGGAGCAAAGGCTCCTCTGAACAGGCTGGTCAGGTGCTCCACCCCTAATGCCAACACCAAGTCGTAAGCTCCGGCTCGCAAGGCCATGGCCGCATCCCATATAGCGGTAGACCCTGAAGAGCAGGCATTCTCCACGTTGTCTATGGGAATGCCTGAGAGCCCTGCCGCGTACAGAGCACGCTGCCCCATAGCCATACCCTGAAACACATGGCCAACCCACGCAGCCTCTATATCCTGGCGACCAACCCCTGCATCGGCCAAGGCCAAGCCGACCGCCTCTGCCCCAAGGTCAGCAGCAGTCTTATCTGGATGTTTGCCAAATGGCGTCATCCCTATACCAATTACATATACTTCTTCCATCTATACATACCTCCAATCTCTCATCTCATGTCTCACTATCTCAAAATCGTTCCTATGTCGCATCCGAGAGCCACGAACAACCCCTCACCATTTCGTCACCCCCCGGTCATTACGACCTGGTGGTCCGTCTCGTAAATAGCCACGCGCTCCCGCCGGCTGGATGGCGCCCCAGAGACCGGATACCATCACGTTATTTACGAGACGGACCACTGGCATGCGGAACGCCTGCAAGCTCTCCCTCCTCTTGCTTGGGTCCGAATCCCATCACAATGTCCACCTGGCTGCCGATTGGAGGAGGCTCCTCCCCGTCATAGGGCATCAGCACCCGTACCTGCTCTGGAAAATCCACATAGACGAGCACGTAGGGCGTCTTGAACTCCGGAGTGGACTGCCTTACCACCGTGAATGTATATACGGTGCCTTCATTGCCGAGCAATATCTCTTCGAGAGAACCGGCACCATCGATCGGACAGATCGTTCGCGGCGGATGAAATACAGATCCACAGGCAGGACACCTGCTTGCCCGCAGGCGGACCCTGTCGCCTTCAATCACGTAGTTGGCCACCTTCTCGGGGATACTCACTTCATCCACTCTGGTCATCACTCTCCTCCTCGTCAGTATCTAGTGACCCGTCCTGCAAATGACACGCGCTCCCACCGGCCTTTGAAACAACCCAATCCAAGATAACCATCAGTATGCCCCTACGCTACGGCCGCCACATACATAGAGCACCTGACCGGTGATGTACCAGGAATCGTCATCGGCAAAGAAAGCCACGGCATGACCGATATCATCCGGGCCACCAATCCGCCCCACCGGAACCGTCTTCACCAAACGCTCCTGGACTTCCCTATCCAATCCGCGGAAAAGTGGAGTATCCACTAGTCCAGGTGCGACCACATTGGCGGTTATCTGGTACTTGGCGAACTCAAGAGCAAGTGTACGGGTGAAGCTGACCACCCCGCCCTTGGATGCCGAATAATTTGACTGCCCGGCTCCCCCCAACCATGCACGCGAGCCTATATTGACTATCCGACCGTAGTTGGCATCCATCATGACCTTGGCCACTGCCTGCGTACAGAGAAACGGAGACTTCAAGTTGACCCTCAGGACCTCATCCCAGTCATCCTCAGACATCTTCACCAGCCACTTATCCCGGGCTATGCCAACATTGTTCACGAGGATGTCAACCTTGCCAAACTGACGAATAGCATGATCCACCAATCCACCGGCGCCATCCTTCGTAGATACGTCACCGGCGTAGTAGCCGACCTCCAGTCCTGCTGCTTTCATGTCCTCGGCGAGAGCGGCCACTCGCGATGAATCCACATCATTGAGTACAACCCTGGCGCCGCCGTTTGCCAGGCGGCGAGCTACGCCCTCTCCGATTCCCTGGCCGGAACCAGTAACTATAGCTACACGATCTTTTATGCCCAATTGATCATCACCTTCCTGTGAATTTTGGAGCGCGCTTTTCCACAAAGGCGCGCATTCCCTCTTCCCTGTCGTGAGTTCCCCGGAGGAACGCGTGGCAAAGCGCCTCGAACTCCAGACCTGTGGTCAGGTCCGAGCTGGTAGCCACGTAAACGCTCCGCTTTATGCGGTCAATGGATAACGGTGCCTTCGCGGCGATTTTCCTTCCGAGTTCAATGGCAGCCGGTGCAGCATCTCCATCTGCAACCACTCTGTTCACGAGCCCGAGTCGATATGCCTCATCTGCGCTTATACGGTCCCCGCTGAACATGAGCTCCATGGCTGCCGCCAGGCCAGCCAGCCTGGTCAGCCTCTGGGTCCCGCCGGCACCAGGCATACTGCCCACGCCCGCCTCTGGAAATCCAAACTTGGCTGTTCTGTCCGCTATCCGCAGGTCGCACGCCAGCGCCAGCTCGAACCCTCCTCCAAGCACGTACCCTGCAAGTGCCGCAATCACTGGCTTGGACATTGTCTCCATATAAGAAAAAAGCCCTCTGATGATCTCGCCAAGGGCATCTCCACTGCCGCCGGCATCGTACTCCACCACCCGTCCCTTGATGTCGGCCCCCACCGAAAAAGCCTTAGGCTGGCCAGCCAGCACAACCGCACGGCACTCCATGTCCTTTTCGAAACCCTCGAGCAACCTCCTCAGCTCCCCCAGCATCTCCGGAGTAAGCGCATTGAGCGCATCCGGCCTGTTGATGGTCACCACCGCCACGCCTTCTTCGAGGTTCGATTGCACCAGGTCACTCATTGAATCTCCACCTCCATGCACTCTCCTTGCATTCTCCCTCCAGCTCGTCGGAGTATCCCTCTTCCACTGAACCTCTCACGGAACGGATCAATCACTCCTTTTGCCACTGCTCGACCACCCCTTCCTCCAGCCAGTGCTCCACCAGTTCATCTGCTACTTTGGCCACCTCCGTAAGGATCTCCACGCTGTGCTCGCCAGGCAGCGGAGCCGCAGTGCGTGCAACCGCAGGGGTGGAGGAGAGCCTGGCAGGCATCCCCACCCCCGGCACCTTGCCCAAGATAGGATGGTACAGGACAGGAAAACGCTCTCCATCGACAAGGTGTTCCACAGATGCCAGGGCCGCATAGTCGTAGATCCTCGCGCAGACCACATCTGCATCCTCCAATCTGGCCACCCACTCGTCCGTAGAGGCTGTCTTGAATACGCTGGAGAGTTCCTCGAACATCGCAGACCGGTTGGCCACCCTGGCAGCCACATCCACAAAACGCGGATCCTGGGCAAGCTCGGGACGTCCGAGCACCTCGGTGAACGTTCTCCAACGGTCAGGCCAGTAAGCAGCCACCATGATATAGCCATCCGAGGTGGGAAAGGCTTCGTTTGGGGCGGCATACGGCGCAGCACTTCCTTGCCGGCCGGGAGAGTGACCGCTCGCTTGGAACATCGACCAGGGCACCGTCTGGAACATCAACATAGAATCCAGTAACGATACATCGACCCGTTGCCCGCGTCCCGTGGAATTGCGGGCAAGCAGCGCAAGCAGGATACCCTGGACTGCAACCAAGGCACCGACTGTGTCAGCAGCCGGCACCCCCACCTTGACCGGCGCCCCATCTGGTTCACCGGTGACACTCATGATTCCCGAGACCGCCTGGATGATCCCATCCACCCCAGGCTTGTCACGCCACGGACCAACCTGTCCAAAAGCGGTAATGGAACACCAGATGACATCCGGGCGATCAGCCATGAGGGTCTCATAGGAGAGACCCAGCCTATCCAGGACGCCCGGCCTGAAGCTCTCCAGCACCACATCACAGACCAAGGCCAGCCTACGAAGAACATCTCCACCCTCTTCACGCTTGAGGTCAATCACGATAGAGCGCTTGTCCCGGTTCATTCCCAGGTACGAAGCAGCTTGGTCTTGGATGAACGGAGGACCAAGCTTGCGCCCCCACTCGCCGCCAGGAGGTTCCACCTTGATCACTTCAGCGCCGTATCCCCCGAGAATCATCCCGGCGATCGGGCCCGCCGCGCCCTGGGAGAGATCCAGCACTTTCATGCCCTCAAGAGCGGAGCGCACTCCTTCCACCTCCTTTGTGAATCCAGTCTTCGCCGGCACCACTTCCAGCACCAAGCGCACCGACTCCAGCAATGGCCACATCGCCGCCAGCCGCCAGAACACCTACCTCACCCTCTGATGACCTCCACGGGAGCACGTGCACGGATAGGTACTCGTCCATCATCTGCCACCCCAGCTGAGTTGCCTGACGGTTCTTGTCTTTGAACGCAGCCGGAGATCGCCTCTCGGCCACCTTCGCCACACCATCAAGCGGTACCGCTTCGATGAGTCTGGCCAGCGACGCAGCACAGATCATATTGGTAACGACCTTTGCGCCTATCTGCAGCTTGGCCGCCTCATCAAAGGGCAGGGAAATAATCCCCATCTCGGTGGGATCACTTACGCCTGGAATCACCACCCTGTCCCTGTCCGTCACCAGACCTACATCCTTGCGCCCAATCAATTCCTGCCCGAAGCGAGTCCATGCCTTGTCCGAGATGGCAAGGCAGAGATCGGGCACCTGGAACTGCGGGTTGGCAATAGGCGAGCGGGCCAACGACAAGTCAGCCTTGGTGGCACCGCCTCTTGCCTCTGGCCCATATTCCTGGAGCATTGTGGCATAGAGCCCAGAGTCCAACGCGGCTTCAGCGAGCACGGTGGCGGCCAGGGCTATCCCCTGGCCACCTGAACCGGTAAGCCTCACATTGACCCTGCTGCGATCCCTTTCCATCACCCGTTCATCCTCTGGACTGCATCATCCACCTTGCCGCCGGCAACTCCCGAACTGCGGCCACCTTCGATTCCAAGAGTTTCCTCGAGGGTGAGACGGCTCGACCTGTGAAGAACACCGATAGGCAGGACGGGCCGAACCGGTTGCTTGATGGTTACCGGCTCCACCGTAGGGATCCTGGCAAGATCGGCATCGATAGATGGCTCATACCGAGCCTGGCCCATGAGCATGTCAGCTCCCTCACCAAAACGATTGATACGTCCGAAGTACTCGGTACAGTCGCTCATCACCTCCAAAAAGGAGAACCCCACATGATCCAGCGCCTGGCTGAACAGCTCGCCAAATACCTGGGGACGGTAGCTCTGAGATCTGGCAACAAAGGTTGCTCCCGCTGCTTTGGCCAGTTCAGCAGCATCAAAGGGATGCTGGGTGTTACCTAGAGGCGTGGTGGAGGTGTACGCACCGAGCACGGTGGTAGGTGCGGCTTGCCCGCCAGTCATGCCGTAGATCTCGTTGTTCAAGAGCACGCAGGTAAGGTCCACGTTCCTTCGGGCAGCGTGGATGAGGTGGTTGCCCCCTATGGACAATCCATCCCCGTCTCCGGTGATCACGACCACAGTGAGGTCAGGACGAGCCAGTTTGAGGCCGGTAGCGAAAGAGAGCGGCCGGCCATGTGCCGTGTGGAGGGTACAGGCATCTATGTAACCGATGATCCGCGAAGAACAACCGATACCAGCCACGAACGCCACATTGTCGAGGTTCTCGTACCGCTCCGAAAGCACAGACAGCATAGCATCGAGGACGATCCCGTGCCCGCAACCGGGACAGAGCATGTGGGGCATCATGGCATGGCGGAGCAACCGCTTCTCCCTGCCGGTAATGGCCACACTGCCGCCAGCGGCTCCATCCACTGCTGTATCTGTATCTGTATCCATTACCGTGCTCATCGTTACTCCACCACCTTTGACTCGAGCGCCACAGCGCTGCCGCTTGAGATGTTCGCGTAAAGCTCAGTGGTCCGTCCCGATACCCTGTCTGGGGAGGCGATATCTGGAGCCTCCAGCATATCGAGCGCATGGCCGACCATCTCCTCAGTGGTGATCGTTGCTCCACCTGCCTTGAGCAACGGTCTGAGAATGACGCTGCCTGCTGCAACCCGCTCCACCTCTCTGGCCCACTGGCCCCGGTTCATCTCGGCCACCACCACCATCTCCGCATTTTGCAGAGCACCTCTCAACATTTCGTCCTGCGCTGGCCAGAGCAGCCGCGGACGCCACAGCCCAGCTCTTATACCCCTGCTGCGGAGTGTATCCACCGCCGCCTTGGCGGTTCGCCCGGTGATACCGTAAGCCACGAGCACCAAGGTGGCGTCATCCATCAGATAGGCCTCAGGCATGACCAGGTCCTTGGCCGCCTGCGCCTTGTTCTCCAGCCTCTCCAGCAACGCAGCCACCACCGATGTGTCGGTGGTGGGAAACCCGCGCTCGTCGTGCATGAGCCCGGTTACGTGGAACCTGTAGCCTCTGCCAAAATCGGGTAATTCAGCCACGCCGGTGGCATTGGCCTTGTAAGGCCTGAAGGACGGCCCTGCGGGTTGGCTGGAACGAGGGCGTCCGCCGAGGGTCATAGGATCAGGTATGGCCAGATCTACGCCCTCCCTCATATGCCCGACCACCTCGTCGTAGAGCAGGGTGACCGGCATACGCAGAGTCTCTGACAGTCCGAATGCCTGTATGGTAAGGTCGTAGACCTCCTGGACGCCTACTGGTGCAAGCACCACCGCCGCCCGGTCCCCATGGGATCCCCATTGAGCCTGCATGACATCCCCCTGTGAGGGTTGGGTAGGCAGTCCCGTGCTGGGCCCTCCTCTCATCACGTCTACCACTACGCAAGGTATCTCGGCTAGGTAACCGTAGCCGATGTGCTCTTGCATAAGGGAAAACCCAGGGCCTGAAGTGGCGGTCATCGCTTTGGTCCCGCCAAGAGCCGCTCCAAGAACGGCTCCCAGGGAGGCCAACTCGTCCTCGGCCTGAAGGAAAACCCCTCCGTGCCTGGGGAGCATTCGAGCCATAGCCTCGGCAATCTCCGAGGACGGTGAGATCGGGTAACCGGCAAAGAACCGGCATCCTGCAGCTATGGCCCCTTCGGCACATGCCTCATTTCCTTGTATCAATCGCACGTTGTATCTCCTCAGCCCTTGTTCTTCCTCAGTCCTTGTCCTTCGCTATTCTCCGCCAGTACCGGCATGCGCCGGTGTATCCACCCAAATCTCTATGGCCATGTCCGGACAGAGCCGGGCGCAGAGGCCACACGCGGTACAGCGATCCGGCTCGGAAGCCACTACGATGTCAAAACGATCGAGGCTGAGAACCCTTTCCGGACATACGATCACGCAGATGTTGCACCCTTTGCACCAATCTCGAAGCACTTCGATACGCGGCATGCCTCCACGCCAGTCTTTCACCGATACATCCGGCCCGTTGAAACCACCGGCGCGAAACGCTCCAGGAGAAACCCCCTCCGGCCGTTGGATGTCGTTTGCCTTGATCGAAGATCCGGGCTTGGAACCCGTGGTTTTCTTCCATCGCTCGTACCAGGCACGGCCGTTCTCGAACGCAATAAGATTCGCCTGCACTGCCTTCGGTGGTACCGTAGCCGCTATAGCCTCCCGCCAAGTCTCTTGGGACAGCCCCATATCCACAGACAGCGCTCCGAGCAGGACGGTCTGAGCAATGACCGGCCGCTCTGCTGCGGCCTCACCAGCCACGGCATAAGTATCCACAGGAACAACGCCTCGAGGTACTCCGGCCCCCAATGCATAATCAATCTTGCCTCCCAAGCGGTCCGCAAATGCTGTAGGCGGTATCCGCCGTTCAGTACTCATAAAGGCCACCCCCCCTGGCTTCAGGTACTCGAGAAAACGCAATCCTTCCTCCCACTCGAGGCCGATGATCCACTCAGCCTGTTTGGGCTCCAGCATCACCGAGTGAACCTCGTGGCCGAAACGGACATGGCTCACCACCGTACCACCTCTCTGAGACATGCCGTGAACTTCTGACTTCTTCACATCCAACCCAGATTCGAGGCAAGCCAGGGAGATGATGTTACTGGCCATTATGATCCCTTGACCACCTACGCCTGCCAGCACAAGGTTACCTTGGGATACGGCGGGTTCATTGGCCTCCTTCGAGTCTCCAGCCTGCTCGACTAGTTTGCCCGGTTGATCGATAGTCTTGACCGTCACTGCCGTCCCCCTTGGTTGGAAGAGACGGAGACACCCGTCGAGGCCGTAGAAGCTGTCACCAACTGGCTGCTGGAGGCAAATATCGCTCCTTGTGGACAGATCTGGGCGCAGACTGTGCATCCGGAACAGAGCGTTGCGTCTATGCGCACTCGCTTGGGCATGACGTCAAGGCTCAAGTCCCACACCAGAGCAGGGCACCCCAGGTTCATGCACAACTGGCAACCATCACAGCTGTCGATGTCCACGTAGTACACCGGCCCACGAATCTTCTCTGGTGACTCCGCGCACGCCCTGACGGTGACCACCACGGATACACCATCTTTGGAGATGGCGTTCTCTATGGCCCTTCTCGTGGCGCCCACGTCATAAGGATCCACCACCGCCAATGAAGCCACCCCGATGGCTTTGCAAATAGCCGGGATGTCCACCTTCGGAACTGATCCTCCACGGATATCCACGGCATTGGCCGGATTCGGCTGTCCGCCGGTCATGGCCGTTGTTCCATTGTCAAGTATGACAACGGTCAGATTGGCCTCCCTGTGGACCGCATCAATCAGAGGCGGGATGCCCGCATGAAGGAAGGTAGAATCGCCGAGCACTGCCACTACCGGCCTTCCTCCGGTACTGCCTGCCTTGGCCAATCCTACGGCCATACCCACACTTGACCCCATGGAAAGGCAGGTGTCCATAGCCGAGAGCGGATCGGTGGCTCCGAGTGTGTAGCAACCAATATCACCAGTCACTACTGCATCAAGCTCTCTCAACACAAAAAACGTGGTAGCATGCGAACACCCCGAACACAACAGGGGAAAGCGAGGACCGACCGGATCAATGGATGGACCGGCAACACTGCCGGCGGTCTCTCCGGCGGTCTCTCCAGAAGGTTCGAGTATCCCGGCCGCCTGGAATCCGACACGCACCAGGTGGGGGGAGAGTTCGCCATAACGGGGAAAGAACTCCTTACCCTCCACCGGCACACCCAACAACTTCAAAGCTTCCTCGAGGTAAGGCTCCAGCTCTTCCACCACGAAAAGCCGATCGACCTTGGAGGCAAAATTTGTCAAACTCTCCTTGGGAAGGGGGAAGGTAAGTCCCAGCTTGAACACGCTGGCATGAGGCAACACGTCCCGTACATACTGGTAAGACATACCGGAGGCAATCACCCCTATGCTCTTGGAACGTAGCTCCTCACGGTTGAAGGGCGCCTCCTCCGCCCACCTCTCCATCCTGGACAGGCGCTCGAGATGCGCCACATGCCGGGGCCTGGCATTGGCAGGAAGCATCACGTACTTGCGAGGATCGCGGCGGAACTCGCCCGAACGGTGCTGCTCCGCAGGCGAGGCGATCACTCTCGATAAAGCGTGAGAGGTACGAGTGGTCGTACGCAGGATGACCGGAGTGTCCCACTGCTCGCTCACTCCAAACCCGGCCCGAGTGAAGTCATAGGCTTCCTGGCTGTCAGAGGGTTCGAGCAAAGGTATCCCTGCAAAACGGGCAATGTAACGGTTGTCCTGCTCGTTCTGGGAGCTGTGCATACCAGGGTCGTCGGCGTTGAACACGACCACACCACCGTTCACCCCGATGAACGGGCTTGTCATCAGGGAGTCTAGGGCCACGTTGAGCCCAACGTGCTTGGTCGTGACTATCACCCGCTTCCCTGCCAAAGAAGCGCCCATGGCTACATCCATGGCCACTTTCTCGTTGGTGGACCACTCCACGTAGATATCTGATTCAGGCGTGATCTTTGCTATGTATTCCAAGACCTCTGTGCTCGGAGTCCCCGGGTACCCCACAGCCATGTCCGCTCCGGCATGCCACGCGGCCAACCCGATGGCCTCATTGCCGGAGAGCAGAGCCTGATGCCTGGAGTGGGCGATGGAACCGTTGCCAGCTGGCGCCACGGCCACCACCGGCGTACCACCTGACCTCTTGCGCCCATTGTCGCCATTGGCACCTGCTGATGCGCTCGAGCCGTTGCCAGGCTCGGTACCTGCCACCATCTTCATACGGATGTCTCCTTTCGCCCACCTGCTGGTACGGTTTCCTTCTCCATGGCCAGCTCCACTGCAACTTTAGCCTCGTCATCGTGCAGCACGTGCGTAGAACGCTTCGCAACATCCAAGATAGCCGACACCAGCTCGGGCGACTCCTCGATACCATGTTGACGTAACCAGAACAGTGCGTTCCAGCGCCCGCTCATCGGACCCACCAGTATGCGCTGCTCTCTGCCGACAAGTCCAGCCGGAACGGCGGAATAGATACGATCGGCGAGCCATGCCTCACCCATTTCATATGCCTTGGCCACCGCTGCTGCATGCACCCCTGTGCTGGTGGTGAACGCATCCTCACCGACCACCGGGTAGTTGCGTGCAATGGGAAAACCCGTCATCTCACTGGCCAACTCGCAATAGGCGGGCAACCCGGTCAGATCCGCTTCCATCCACCCCAGAAGGACGAGGTTGACCACCAGGGTATCCATAACCGCGTTGCCTACCCGTTCTCCTACGCCCAACGCGCAAGCGTGTACCCGAGTGGCGCCGGCCGACAACGCCATCAAGTTGTTGATCAAATCAAGGCCTCGGTCTCTGTGCCCATGGTAATCGATCTCGATAGCGGGGAAACCGGCCTCGTCCAAGTCTTTACGCAAGAAACTGATGACACGCTGAACACCCACAGGAGTGGCTTGCCCAACCGTATCCGACACGCATACCCGGGCGGCCCCAGCGTCAGCGGCTGCCCGGTAAAGACGTGACAGATCACCTGGCCGGGCTCTGGTGGTGTCCTCAGTGACGAACATGACCTCCACCCCCTGGCTCCTGGCATAGCCAATTGCCCTGGTCGCGGTTTCCACCAGGTAATCGAGATCCCAACCCTCCACGAGCTGCCTGATCGGGCTCGAGCCGAGGAACAGTGCTGCCCGTATGGCCAAACCGGAGCGCTGGCAGGCCTCCAGGATGGGGTTGATATCATCAATGTGAGTGCGCCCTGCGCAGTTCGCCTCGATGGACAGCCTCTCGTTACGGATCGTCTCGGCCAGCTTGACCACATCGGAAAGCGCAGCACTGCCTGCCCCCGCATATCCGATGTCTGCGGAATGGATGCCCAACGCGGGCAGCAAGCGCAGGAATACTTGTTTCTGCGCCAGCGTAGGCTGCAGCGTAGAGGGAGACTGCAGACCGTCACGAAGCGTTTCATCGTTCAAGATGATCTTCGAAGGCGGTTCGAACGAGCAACTCGGTGGATCCACCTGATTCCAATCAAAGACAAGCTCCGAGAACTCGGGGAGGTTAGACGTCTGCGAACCAGAAGACAACTTAGCGGTCTCATCCATCGCTCCACCTCATCTTCCCTGCCGTACCGGCAGTTCGGCCACTCCTGAACGGAACATTCCGGACGGCGCACTTGATACGATCCACAATCTTCACCAGATCGTGACCACGTTCGAAACACCCCTTCATCGGCAGGACCCGCCACCCCTCTCGTATACCAACAACCATAGCCACCTCGCGCTCTCTTCGGCTCGCAGAATAGTTCTCTGAGCCATGTCCTCCACCTCTGGGCAGCCATTCACAATCCAAGCCATCAAGCATCCGATCCCAGCTATCCGGCCACTCTCCAGCAGAGTTTAATCAACCAACCGTTCAATCAAACTATATGTATGTATCATATACCTGTCCGTTGCAAATTGCAATAGCTCCGAGTATGTATTACCGGAAGTTTTTGGCAGGGTTTGTTTTCCCGTGGTATTGTTCACCTAGTATCGTAATAGCACTCAGACGACGATCATTGAGTGATAGCATGGGCTAAGTATATCGTAACAGTACTGTAATATCGTAACAGTATTGTAAGATTGCTTGTATGTATACAAGCCGGTGCCCTGATATATACTCAGGAATCATACGTATACGTATACGTAATACACCAGTGGCAAGCATGAGGAGGCGCCATGGCAGAGCCGTTCAATGCAAGCAGTTACTTAGTCGACACCAATGTCGAGAGGGGGCAGGGGGACGACACCGCCCTATACTGCAGGGGTGCGAAGCTCAGCTATGCAGAGCTGCTTGCCAATATCTCCGATGCCGCCAGGGGTCTCAAGGAGCTGGGCGTAAGGCCTGAGGAGAGAGTGCTCCTGGTCATGGCCGACGAGCCGGAGTTCCTCGCCGCCTTCTTGGGTGCTATGCGGATAGGCGCCATACCCGTGCCGGTGAATACCATGCTCACCGCTGAAGAGCTCATTCACATAGCCAGAGACTCCCGGGCTCGTTGGGCCATAGCCAGCGCTTCCTTTGCCCCAGAAGCCATCAAGATGGCATCTGGGTCCTCCGAAGTGGAGGCCATCCTGCTCACCGGTCATGTAGACATTCTTGCCCTGGCCGGCCGGGAATCGGCATCCCCGGCCCGTGCCGGCCTGCACATCCACCAGTGGAACAGCTTCATGGACGGCACGGGGGATTTCTTCCCTCCCCATGCCACCTGGGACGAGTCTCCAGGGTTCTGGCTGTACACCTCCGGCACCACCGGCAGGCCATATGCCGCCATGCACCGTCATATCGACCTCAAGGTAACCGTGGACACCTACATGCGCACAGTTCTTGCCATCTCCTCCTACGACCGATGCTTCTCCGTGGCAAAGCTCTTTTTCGCTTACGGTCTGGGCAATTCGATGACCTTCCCTCTGGCCGGCGGCGCATCCACCGTGCTCGACCCGGCAGCACCCACTCCCGCCTCGACGGCTGCTATCGTGTCTGAGTACAGACCAAGCCTCTTCTTCGGAGTACCTACCTTCTATGCAGCCTTGCTCGCATCGGATATCGCCCAGGACACATTCAGATCCGTGCGGTTCGGAGTGTCGGCAGGCGAGCCACTGCCTGCGAGCATCTTCCACCGCTTCCGCGATCGGTTCGGCGTGGAGATACTGGACGGCATAGGCTCGACTGAAGCTCTGCACATCTTCATATCCAACAAACCAGGTGACATACGGCCAGGCACCACCGGAACGGCGGTGGACGGTTACGAGTTGCGCCTGCTGGATGACGGGGGTAGCCCGTGTAAGCCCGGCGAACCGGGCAACCTCGAGCTCAGAGGTGACTCCATAGCGACCGGCTACTGGTGCAATGCCGCCAGTAGCCGGTACAGCTTCAAAGGTGAGTGGCTGCACACCGGAGACATGTATTCCTGCTCCGACGATGGCTACTATACATACCTCTCTCGCTCGAACGACATGATCAAGGCCGGAGGCATTTGGGTTTCCCCGTCCGAAGTGGAGGCGACCTTGATCGAACATCCTGACGTACTGGAGGTAGGGGTGGTCGGCTTCCCTGATGAAGAGGGCTTGGACAAGCCGGTAGCCTGCATAGTGCCCATGCCCGGGCACTCGATCTCAGAAGAAGAGATCATAGCTTTTGCTCGGCAGAAGTTGGCGCCATTCAAAAGACCTCGACGGATAATTGTCCTGGACACCCTTCCGAAGACAGCTACCGGCAAGATACAGCGGTACAAACTGCGTCAAGCCCTCGCTGCCGGAGAATGACCCTGTCCGGCAAGTGGGCTGGATCCGCCAGCGGCAACCTCCCCCAACAGCGATGATGCAGTATCCACAAACAAATTGGCAAGCACTTCCGGAGAAAGACCCAGCTCGAGGATACCTTGCACCGTCCTGCTGATCGCTGGGGTGGACGGCCAGTCGCTCCCAAAGATCACCTTGTCCGAGATCCGTGGCAGGTCCGGCAGGTACTCGAGCAAGCGGTGCGGGGGGATACCTGATATCTCCAGGTACACCTTGTCGTGGGTACGAGCCAAGATGGTGGCCTCTGCAGTCCAGGCAGGACGCCCACAATGTGCGAGAACCACCGGCAACGAAGGAAAGTCGGCAGCTACATCGTCCAGGTGGATGGGAAGCGCGTACTTGAGACGCGAATTGGCAAAGACCGAGCTGCCTGTATGGAACACGACAGGCCAACCAAGCTCTTCGGCCAGCTCGTAGCAGCGGTAAAAGCGCCGGTCGTTAGGATAGATGAATTGGTAAGAAGGATAAAGCTTGAGACCCCTGGCTCCCCGGGCCGCCCAGGATAAGAGCTTGCCCATGTAATCGTGTTCGGTCTGGATATTCAGGGAGACGAACGGCACCAGACGATCCGTCTGGGTGCAGTACTCCAGCACATAGTCGCTTGGTACATTGATGCCTATCCCGGGGGTTTCCTGGGCCAGCACTACCGCTCGCTCGACTCCTGCAGCATCCAGTTGCGCCAGCATCGTCTCGAACGGCACAATCTCATCCCCGACACCAGGCGGAGGCTCTGCGCCGGTACCGTGGCCCATCTGTGGGTTGGAAGCTTCGATCAGATCCCTCACCACCGGAGAAGCGAGGCCTGACATCCTGAAAATGTGGACATGAAAGTCGATCCAACCCTTTCTCGATACCTCCCCATCCACCGCTTCTGTTCCTTCCATCCATTTCTCCGTGCTCTCTTTGCGCAGCCAAGAAGTCTCATCACTATCCAGTGGCACTACACGATTTCACCGGCCCTTCCCGACGGAACCAGTCTCGGGCCGGTCGCTTAAACCCAGGTCCACCCCATAGTACCAGCCACTGGCCATGCAAGGCCCGCGGCAACAAGTGGCGGGCATGCTATGGCCGGGGCCGGCCGGGGCCATACCGGTCATGATCCCGCCGTCGCCATAACATGCCGGCTTCTAAACCATGTGTTCAGGCACCGGCAGGCCTAGAAGGCAAGCACGGATAAATGTGGTAGCCCACCCCGTTTGATTCAACGAATCACCAACCCTGACCAAAATTACCGGTAATCAGATCTGCCAAGTCTGTCAAAATTACCGGTAATCAGATCTGCCAACCCTGGAACGGTTGCAACCTGTGACGAAATGATATACAGTGGTTTTTATTGAACGGTTAGTAGATTAAACTTGTTTGGAGGTAATTGTAATGGGAGAGATCCGCCTGCCTGAAGTCGAATTCACCGAAATCACTTATTCCAGGGATGGGTGGGTGGCAAGGGTGACCATCAACCGCCCGGAAGCATACAATGCCTACAGTACTCGTACGCTGATTGAACTCGCTGCCGCTTTCCGGCAGGCTGCATTCGACGACGAGGTGGCTGTGATCGTATACACAGGTAGCGGCACCAACGCCTTCTGCACGGGCGGCGATGTCAAGGAGTACGAGAGCGTCTATACCAAGTCTCCTCATGACTACTGGAAGTACATGGGTCTTTTCAGCGCCTACATAGAGAGTATCGTAAAGACAGGCAAGCCGGTGATCGCTCGGCTGAACGGCATAGTTGTAGGTGGCGGCAACGAGAGCCACCTGGCCTGTGACCTGTCCGTGATTGCCGAACACGCCTACGTAGGTCAGGTCGGTACAGGCGTGGGAAGTGTGGCGGCAGGTGGAGCCACCCAGTGGCTCCCTATCGTAGTCGGCGATCGCCGTGCACGATGGATGCTCATGCTCAACCGGCGCATCCCTGCTTACCAGGCACTGGAGTGGGGCCTCGTCAACGAAGTGGTCCCTTCCGTGCGCCGCGACGGAGAGTTCATCGAGCGCGCGACACCCGAGCAGATCAAGCTGGCGCAGAAGGGACAGGATGGATACAGCATCGACCTCTCCAAGCTTGATGAGACTGTGGACGGCCTGTGCGAAGAGCTCATAGACAAGTTTGCCGAGTGCACCAGGTATACCAAGCAGCAGGCCAACTTCTGGAAGGATCTGTCCTGGTACCAGACTGTCGGCCATGCAGGCGAGTGGCTTGCTCTTCATTATGCATCCTGGGAACCGCTGGAAGGCATGAGCGCCTTTGTGGAGAAGCGGCCGCCCCGGTACAGGATGCTGAGAGAACAGGCGGCTTTCGGGGGATCCTCGGAGTTCCCGTGGGGTCCCTACATGAATCATTGTCCCTCTTGCGGAGCCAGCAACCTTCCACGCAACTTCGAGTACTGCGGTCAGTGTGGCCATGCCCTTCAACCTCGAGAAAGCTGATCGGGCCGGCAGCAACTGATGGGAGCTTCCAAGGTGGTATCCATCTCTGATGCCGTCTCGAGCATAGTCGAAGACGGCTCTTTTGTGGTAGTCGGTGGCATGCACTTGCACAACAACCCGATGGCTCTGGTAAGGGAGATCATCCGCCAAGGTCGAAGGACAGGTAAGTTGCTGACCAGCCCCTGCGGTGCCATGAACGCAGACTTGCTGCTCGGAGCGGGGCTGGTCGACGAGCTGATCACCTCCTACGTCGGCTTCGAGCATCTCGGCTTGGCGCCCAATTTCAGGCGCCTTGCCGAGCAGGGAAGTATCCGCATCCTCGAGTGCGACGAACCTTACATAGCCCATGGTCTCTATGCAGGAGCCGGCGGTCTGCCTTTCATCCCCTTGCCCAGGGGACTCGAGTACTCGGACATCCCCAAGGTGAACCCCGAAAGCTATACCTATACTGAGGATCCTTTCAGCGGTGAGCGCGTGCTTGTAGGGGCTCCCCTCTTGCCGGAGGTCGCTCTCCTGCATGCCCAGCTCTCGGATGCACAGGGGAATGCTGTCCTGCTGGGAGCTCACTTCCTGGACAGGCTGATAGCATTGGCGTCAAAGCATGTGATCCTCCAGGTGGAGCGTATCGTATCCACCGAGGAGATCAGCAGCCATCCGATGGGCACGACAATCCCTGCTTTCCTCGTTGACGCGGTGGTCGTAGCCACCGGAGGCTGCCACCCCACCTCCTCTCACGCTTTCTACACATACGACGAACAACATCTGCGCCAGTATCTCGAGATGGCAAGAGATGAGCGTGGTACCGATGAGTACTTGACTCGTTATGTACGCCAGACTACAGAGGCACTGTACCAGCAGTCTATGGCCGATCGTATCGATAGCCTGCGCAATGAGGCCGTCCTGGAGCAAAGGGCACTATGAGCCTGGATCAACCAACGGATTGGAGTGCTTCAGAGCTGATGGCCACCGTGCTGGCCGGCCAGTTGCGTGACGGCGAAGTTGCCATAATGGGTACGGGCAGCGCTGTTCCGCAGGCTTCCTGCAGGCTGGCACAGCTGACACATGCTCCCAATTTCTCCTACATAGCAGGCGGTACTTGCAGCGTCAATCCATACCAGCAGCCACTGGTCGCATCGTCTTGCGACTACCGGCTACTACGGGCAGAGACGGCGGTACCGCTTACCGATGTAGTCCTAATGGAGGGTCGCGGCGACGTGTTCGACATCTTCTTTGCCGGTGGCATCCAGATCGATGCCTACGGCAACTGCAATCTGGTGGCGGTAGGAAGCTGGAACCATCCTCACCCTCGGGGACCAGGCAGCGTAGGGCTTCCTTTCCTTTCCAGGGTGGGGAGAATACTCATTTACACCATGTCGCACAACCGGCGCACCTTCGTCGAGAAGGTCGACTTCCGGAGCGGCCCTGGTTTCTTGGAGGGACCGGCGTCCTGGCGAGAAGCTGGACTCATGGGAGGGGGACCAGCCATGGTGGTCACCCCTCTGTGTACCATGACCTTCAACCCGGAAACCTTGCGGATGCAGATTGCCTCGCTCCACCCAGGCGTAGAACTCCAACAGGTGGTGGAAGCCACCGGTTTTGAGATCGAGATCGAACCACCCCTACCGTTCACACCCTCACCCTCTCCCGAACAGCTTGACATACTACGGGCAATGGATCCGAATGGACTGCTCCGTTGACCGTATATCCGGCCGGCTCCTTTCTCCGCAAAGAAGCATCCCCATGCTGCAATACATGTCGGCATCCATCTGGCCATGACTCGCAATATAAGAATATATGGAGGTAGAAAGACTTATGCGCTTCGAAGGCAAGACAGCTATCGTCACTGGTGGTGGCAGTGGCATCGGCAGGGCAGTTGCGCTGTTGCTCGCAGGCGAGGGTGCTGCCGTAGCAGTGGCGGATCTCGACGGAACCAGAGCATCTCAGGTGGCCGGCGAGATCGCATCCACTCCAGGTGAAGGAATAGGCGTAGCCTGTGACGTCACATCCACCTCTGATGTCCGATCCATGATAATAAAGGTCTTGGATGCGTTCGGGCACCTGGACATCCTTGTTTCCAACGCAGGCTGGGACAAGGTCATGCCATTCGTTGACACCGACGAGGAACTCTGGGACAAGGTCATTGCGGTCAACTACCGCGGCCATCTCGCATGCGTGCATGCGGTTCTGCCTCACATGATCGAGCAAGAGCACGGCCGCATCGTGCTGGTGGCTTCAGACGCAGGAAGGGTCGGTTCCAGCGGGGAAACCGTCTATTCCGGGGCCAAAGGCGCCACGATCGCATTCTCCAAAGCCATTGCCAGAGAGGTGGCTCGCCACAGCATCAATGTGAACTGCGTGGCGCCGGGGCTCATCGACACTGCCATGCTTGCGGGAGTACGCGAGGGTAACGAACGGCTGATGGATGCGATCACGCGCTCGATCCCGTTTCGCCGGGTAGGTAAGCCGGAGGAAGTAGCCAGGGCCATCTGCTTCATGGCCTCTTCTGATGCCGATTACATCACTGGACAGACACTGAGCGTAGACGGTGGACTCACCATGTCCTGAGAAGCTGGCGTCGCGGTTCCAGGTCATGGCCGGCCACCGGCATCCGTAGCGTGCATGTTGTCCACGGGCAAATCGCCGGTGACTCGCTCTCCTGCTGCTTTCCCAGCCACCCCAGATAAGAGGCTCAGCGGAGCCCGTCAATCCCACCAGATGTCGCCGTCCAGTAGACCTTTGGCAATCAAACCCAGTTGTACCTGGGTAGTTCCTTCTACGATGGTAAGTTGCTTGGCATCCCTGTACCACAGCTCTGTGGGGTGATCTTTCATGTAACCGGCGGCGCCGAGCAACTGTAAAGCCACCCCTGAGGCATGGACAGCAAGCTCGGTTGCGTAGTATTTGGACATAGAGAGCAGGGGCACCCATTCCTTGGTGAACTTACCCTGATCGGCAAGGGCGGCTGCACGGTAAGTAAGCAGTCTGGCTGCTTCTATCTCGGTAGCCAACCTGGCCAGTTCCCACTGGATCCCCTGGAAGTCAGCTATGGTCCTGCCGAAGGCCTCGCGCTCTTTCACATAGTTGGTGGCGTACATGAGCGCTCCTTCCGCCAAGCCAATCCCCCGAGCAGCCACGACCGGCCTCATGGAGTTGAGGCCCAGCATAGCCAGCCTGAATCCTCCCACCTCTCCTATGACGCACTCTGGAGGAACGCTGACGTCCTTCAGAACCAGCTCACCGGTATCCACACCTCTGACGCCCATCTTTTCGTCAAGACGACCCACGGATACACCTTTCCACCCACGTTCGACGATAAAAGCGGTGATCGAGTCGTGAGCACGGCTGGCCGGAGCCTCTGTCTTGGCAAAGACGGTAAACCAGTCAGCCTGAGCGACTCCTGACATCCAGCATTTCAAGCCGTTCAGTATCCAGGCGCCCTCATGACTGGGATCTCTCACGGCCCTGGTTCTCATACCCATAACATCACTGCCCGCTTGCGGCTCGGATAGTCCAAATGCGGCGCGTTGAGTACCCTCGGCAATTCCCGGCAGATAGCGCTTCCTCTGATCCTCGGAACCGGCTATCATCACAGGTCCTGTCGGGAGACGGGTGAGCAACAGCATAAGCGCTGCCGTGCTCGAGTACTTAGCCACCTCCTCCACCGCCAAGACAAGGCCAAGTATCCCAGCTCCTGATCCGCCGTACTCCTCAGGTATGCACAGTCCCAGCAAACCCGCCTTGGCGAATGTCTCGAAGAGATCAGCTGGGTACTCGCCGGTGGTGTCGATCTCACGGGCTCTGGGCTGCACCTTATCTCTTGCAATTCTACGAACCGTATCTTGCAGCTCAGCCAGCTCAGATGAAAGCTCAAAATCCATACCTACCCCTTTCTTGGTTCTGGCCCTCTTGCAGCCTTCGCTCCGGCCAATATCCTCCTCCCATCTCAACCTGCCATTATCATGTCCACGCAGGCATCGGCGAATGCCTGAGGATCATCACGGTCGGGGTCGAACCACTTGTATATCCAACTGGTCATGCCAAGGATGGCTTGGGCGCCGTAACGAGCCCTCATGGGCGCCAGTACTCCATTGTCCACGGCAGTAGCAACTGCTTCTTGATATACACGCAGGTACTGCTTCTCCTTGGCCAGTATCTCACTGTCATAGTTTCGAGCCAGCCTCGGTCGCTGGTCGAAGAAGACGGTGAAAAAGCTGGGTTCCGAAGCGACCATGACCACCTGATGACGTATCAGCGCCGCTAAGCGCTCTCTGGGATCCTGGATGGACAGGCACTTCTCGATGCTATCCAGCGCTGAGGTGATGGTCTTGTCGAATATCAGGTAAAGCAGTTCGGCCTTGGAGCGCACATAGTAGTACAGGCTCGCTTTCCTCAAGTTCAACTCCGAGGCCACATCGTCCAACGACCCGGCATCATAGCCTCTCTCCCTGAACACCTTTGCAGCCACCTCTACGATCTCCGCCAAACGGGCCGTATATTCCGCGCTGGGCCCACGGTTCCGCGGCCTTCCCGGACGCCGTGCACCCACCTGCGCTCCGGCAGCACCGATCATCGCCCCCATGCCTCTCCTGACACTTGGATCAAGACTTGTGGCACTATCCTCAAGATCCTCAAGGCTGTCTTTCATGCGCTATATGATCATCCCATGCATGGGCGGCGTGGATCTTGTCCAACCAAGTATCCTCTCGCTGATCGGCACCCATACCCTGCAACTTCTCCCGTTCATCAGCTCAATCTATACCAGCGCATCTTCCTTGGCAAGCTTTCTGGCTCGTTGCCGACCAAGAACTGCGGCTCCAAGAGCAAGGACAAACTGGGGCATGTCTCCTGATGGCAGGTTCATCTCCGCCTTCAGCTTTTCCTTGAGCACCTGCGCCATGCTCTCGAAACGCAGTATCCCACCGACCAGAGTGAACTCGGGCTCCATCTGCACTCTTTTCATCAGCTGGACCGACTTGGAGACCAGAGAGACGATTGCGCCATGCATGATGTCGGCAGGAGCCACCCCTTGGGAAAGATGGTTGATGACTTCCGCCTCGGCAAAGACGGCACACACTCCAGAGATGGGCACATCCTCCTTCGATGTCGCTGCTGCCGGCCCGATCTCCTCGGTCTCGAAACCCATGTAACGGGCCGTCTTCTCCAGGAAGGCCCCAGTGCCAGCGGCACACTTGTCATTCAGGCGGAACGACTTCACCCTACCGTGCTCATCGAGCCGGGTGACCTTCATCGTCTGCCCACCCACATCCAGGATGGTGTGGGTGTCAGGATACAAGAATCGGGCCCCCCAGGCCGCTGCGGTAAGGTCAGTGATATTGATACTTCGCCCTCCCACTTGGAAGCGGCCATAGCCCGTTGCCGCCACGTAGGACAGGTCCCCCCGGTCCAGCCCAGCTTGAACGAGCGCCTTTCCCAGAGCCTCTTCTCCCACCTTGTCCAGCTTGAACCCGGTTCGGATCATGGCCTTGCCTGCAATCGAGTCGTCATCGGATAGGATAACCGCTTTGGTATAAGTCGAGCCTACGTCTATTCCCGCTACGTAGCTCATGCCGTAACCTTCATCAGCCTTGATGGAGCCTGACGGCTCTTCACATGATCCATGGCGAACAATGCTGCCCCCAGCGCTCCCATAAAGTGCGATTCCTCGCTCACGTATATCGGAAAACCCAGAAGCTCCTCCAGTGCCTTCACCATTCCTATATTCCTGGCCACCCCACCAGTGAATGCCACATCCTGCTCGATCCCTACTCGCCGTAGGAGACCCAGGGCCCTCCCCGCCACTGACTGGTGGACCCCGAAGAGGATGTCCTCAACCTTCTTGCCCTTACCCAGCCAGGAAAGGATCTCTGACTCAGCAAAGACTGTACAGGTGGTGGAGATCTTCACGGGCCTCTCCGAGCGAAGCGAGGTAGGACCAAGCTCATCGAGTGGTATCTCGAGCGCAGTCGAAGCCGCTCCCAGGAACCTCCCTGTACCAGCAGCACACTTGTCGTTCATGCTGAAGTCGAGGATCTCTCCATTGGGGTTCACCTTGATCGCCTTGGTGTCCTGACCGCCCATGTCCAGGACAGTCCTCGTGGCAGGGAACATGTGCACGGCTCCCCTGCCGTGGCAGGAAATTTCCGTAGTTTGGGTATCACCAAATGTCACCTTGTAGCGTCCGTACCCGGTACCCACGATGAAGCCAACGGCCTCCTTCTCCTCATGAATGTCGCCATCCCGAAGAGCCACCTCGTAAGCATGCTCGGCCGCTATGGTGACATTGGCACCGGTATCTATCAGAGCTCGGCCCACTATTCGCTGGTCCTCGTCGATGATGATGGCTTTTGTTTGAGTGGACCCGACATCCACTCCTGCTGCATATGACATTTATACCTCCTAACTGGCTCGTGCCGCTATCAGCTTGCGAGTGGCCAGCCCTTCGAAAAAGGCATCCACCCGGTTTTTCAACTGCGCTTCCGAGACCACACGGGAGTCCATGTGATCAGACTCGAGTAGCAGCGTACCTACGTCGGCATCTTTCATGACTGCCAGCCTGTTGTCGGCCAAGCCCG
The DNA here is from genome assembly GCA_023379675.1 of Actinomycetota bacterium. Lineage (GTDB taxonomy): Bacteria > Actinomycetota > Acidimicrobiia > Acidimicrobiales > JAMCPL01 > JAMCPL01. Next base: position 88,977 of record JAMCPL010000014.1, read on the forward strand.
TCGAAACCGTTCGGCAGGATTTGATGGAGTGATACACCACACCGTCGATCCCGTAGGGCTCCACCATGTCCACCAGCATTTTGTCCGAATAGAACATGGAATCCATTGCATTTCTCACTGTGACCAGCACCCCCTCGGCCAAGCTCTCCAAAGGATTGTCAAGGTCGTACTCGAACCCCGTGTTCATGCCACCCGAAGCAAACCATAGATAGCTGGAGCCTACGAACTCCCCGCCCCACTTACTGAACATCTCTCCAAAACGCCGGAATATCGGGTAACAGGGTACTCCTACGAATACCAGGCGGTACTTCTCCTCATGAAGAGTCCCGATTCCGTTGGCGGCTTTGTACTCGAGCTCTTCCACCAGATCCTCGAAGTACTTGGCTCCCTCTTCCCGGCCTCTGAACCCGTTGGCTACGCCAAGATACACTGTCCCGTCAGTTACCCCGTTGTAGAGAGCAGGTACAGCTTTGTTGACTTCGACCACTCGCTTGAAGCCAACGCTCATCCTGTTGGCGTAACCCATGTGATCGCGTAGCTTGTCAATATCGAACTTCTTCCCGGTAACACCCTCCAAGACACCGATCAGCTCTTTCACCTGCCCTTCCACATAGAGGCGATCATTGTCGAAATCGGCATCCCCTTTCCAGGTCCGCCTGCCTTCTGTCCTGGACCCGGGCACATCCAAGGTGAAGATAGGGACGTGGTACATCCTCTCCCATATCTCCGCCCACTTTATGTAGGTATTGCAGGCATTGGTGTAGACAGCTACGGCGGGCGGAGGTATGCGCCCCATCGGGTGGTCTCCGCCGCGCATCTGCAATCCCACATCCGCTTTCACGTAGCCGCATACGTCGGATGCATACCCATAATCCTCTGCATCGGCTATGTAGGACTCCGAAGCATGCCTTACCGCTGTCTGCAGGCCATTGATCTCCGGAAATACCGTATGCAAATCGAACGATCGAAGCAACTCGGCCAAGCTTCCCATCACAAACACGTAGGCAGCCTTCTCGCCCCGCTCCGGAGCGGTGGTCAGCTCCTTATACCATTCACGGAACAGCTGGTTGCCGTCCCTGTTGCCCCGTCCTACCAATGTTTCAGCCCTGCCATCAGAACTGGGCGTTACTCTTGTAATTTGTTCGCTGCTCATTGCAACCTCCATTTACCAATCTCTCTCCGCTCACACGAAGAGAATATTCTCTATGAATGTCTCCAGCTGGATCTGCAGGCTGTCGAAGCTGGTCATCGATTCTTCGAACTCGCTCACGAAGTACGGCACGCCCTCTTCGTCAAGGGCCTTTATATACGCCACCTGCTCGTCCAGCCCGGGCTCACACATCTTGGCCGCGGTGATGATTGCCGCACTCGCGCCGGAGTCCTTGATCCGGTCCAAGAGCATCTTTTCCTTCGGCTTTCGCAAATCATGCTGGACAGCGCTGTAGCTGGAGTGTTCCAGATAGGCATCGGCCAGGTTGCCGAGTGGGTCCCCCTCGGTCGAGACATCCTCAGTGATCCAGCGCGACCCAATCAAAAGATCATCATCCACTACATAAGAGAACTGGCCGATGGTGTGCAGCAGATCCAATGGCGGTTGTTCGCAGAAACCTCCCTCCAGCACAAGGCGCATCCTGTCCTGAGGCTGGAGATTTCGCTTGCCCACGAGGTCCAGGGCATATCTCAGCAACTCGTTGTGCTCCTGCCTCGGCACCATACCGCCAACTGCCATCAGCACGTATGCCTCGTCCACCGCCAGCAGCCAAGGGGAGTCCCGCCTTATGGCATACATCTCTCTCAACAGCCGTCTGTTCTCGTTGAAAATGACGATTGCTGCGCGCAGATCGTCATCACTGATCCGATGACCTGCAACATCCTCGACATCCCTCTTCAGGCGATCATACTCGCCCCGCAGGTACGTGATCGCGTGAGCGGAGTTGGCATTCTGGGGCAGGTAAAGAATCTCGCACGGATAATCAAAGTTCCGTCCGTATACCGCAGCCAGGTTTCTTGCCGAGTCGCAGATGGGATGCGAAACAAACATGTCCAGCACGATCTTCCGGGTCAGGGCAAGTTCGAGGGAGGTCTTGACAATCGAGCAAAGATACCCACCAAAGTGCGCCCCCGCCTCGCTTACCTCAAAGGATCCTCCCCTTACGGACAGAGGCAACATCCCTGCTGCCGCGACAATCTCATCTGGAAAATAGACCTGAAAACGCCCAACCACCTTGCCGCCGTTTTCACGCCAACGTTTCACCGTCGGATAGTCCACGTCTTCCACCAGATCACGGCAGTACTCGACAACACCTTCTATCGGCAGGTCCTGCCACCCTTCCAGCATGCGAACAACCATAGCAACCTCACGCTCTTTTCCTTTATCTGGCTGGAGTTCTCCAAGCCAAGTCCTCCACCTCATGCACGCCGACCACTGCTCGAGGATGTCGCCTGGACATCCGGTCCCTGGAGTCCCTGGCGCGGAGTCCCTGACACCATGTCGTACAATCACCACACGTTTCCAGTGGAGTTCAATCTACCAACTGTTCAATAAAACTATTGTACGCCACTCGACTGCAAATTGCAACTGTTCTGATGTGCTTCATCAAACAATTTTGAAAGATATTGGTTCTACGTTATATCACGTGGACTTATAGATAAAAAGCTTGCCCGCGAGGCTTTCAGTATCGCACTCGCCTGAACTGCTGGTACCTGCGATACGCTATACTCAAGGTTGAATTGCGGATTGCCGCATTTGGAATTTCAATTCAAGCAACGATTTTTCTGATCGACTGAACGAGGAGAACGGCAGTGATCACTCGGCACATAGACTTCGACACCGATCCCGGGGCCTACCGGCACTGGAAGCTCATTATCGAGCCACCGATAGCCACCGTCGTCATGGCAGTCGATCCGGCAGGGGGGTTGCATGACGGCTACGAGCTGAAACTCAATTCCTACGATCTCGCAGTCGACATCGAGTTCTACGACCTGACACAACGACTTCGTTTCGAACATCCCGAGGTGAAGGCCGTCGTGATGACCAGCGGCCTCGATAAGGTCTTCTGCGCGGGAGCCAATATCCAGATGCTCGCTGGTTCTTCCCACCACCACAAGGTCAATTTCTGCAAGTTCACCAACGAGACACGTAACGGGGTCGAAGATGCCACGCGGTATTCCGGGCAGGTCTGGATCGCTGCAGTCAATGGCGCCGCAGCAGGTGGCGGCTACGAGCTTGCGCTCGCTTGCGATGAGATCATCCTGATTGATGATCGTGTCTCAGCGGTCTCGTTTCCGGAGGTACCACTCCTCGGCGTACTCCCGGGCACTGGTGGACTCACCCGAGTCGTCGAGAAGCGTCATGTGCGGCGAGACCGCGCCGATGTCCTGGCAACCAAGGCCGAAGGCATAAAGGGCCACCAGGCAGTCGAGTGGGGGCTCGTCGACGAAATCGCACTGCACAGCCGTTTCGATGAGGCCGTGCGGCAACGGGCATTGGCACGCGCCGAGCAATCGGACCGGCCTGCAGAAGAGCATGGCATCATCCTCTCCTCTATAGAGCGCAGAGAAGATACCGGCACGCTCAGCTATCCCCATCTCGAGATCCGCCTAGAACATCATATCGGTGCAGCCTTCTTCAAGATCAAGGCTCCAACCCCCGCTCAAACCCTTTCATCATTGGACGAGATGCTTTCAGCAGGTGCAGCGTTCTGGCCCCTAGCGCTGTGCAGGGAACTCGATGACGCGGTGCTCCGCCTGCGCTTCAACGAGCCGGAACTCGGCACCTGGGTCTTTGAAACCGAGGGTCAGGCTTCAAACGTACTGGCAGTCGGCGAGCTACTGCGCGAGCACGCCGGCCACTGGCTCGCCAGGGAAATCCGCCTGTATTGGGCGCGGACACTCCGCCGCATCGAGCTTTCGGCGCGCACGCTCGTTACTCTCATCAAGCCCGGAAGCTGCTTTGCGGGCATCCTTGCCGAGCTGGTACTGGTCGCGGATCGCTCCCTGATGCTTGAGGGCGTTGTGGGCCATTCCACGCTGCCCGCGGCATCCATCCTGCTGGACGAGATGAACGATGGCTGGTTCGTGATGACCAACGGGTTGAGCCGGCTCGAGTGCCGCTATCTCGGGCAACCGGATGACCTGCAAGCCGTGCGGGACCGGCTCGGCAAGGAGTTGCCGGCAGCAGATGCCGCCGAGCTGGGGTTGGTTACTTTCACCCCTGACGAAATCGACTTTGATGAGGAGGTACGGGTGATGCTGGAAGAGCGGAACAGCTTCTCGCCCGATGCGGTAACCGGCATGGAGGCGAACCTCCGCTTTGCTGGGCCGGAGACGATGGAAACGAAAATCTTCGCACGTCTCACCGCCTGGCAGAACTGGATATTCCAACGCCCTAATGCGTCAGGGCCCGAAGGTGCACTACGCAGCTACGGCACCGGGTCTCGTCCCAATTACGACCGGGAGCGAGTGTAATCGTCGTGGCGACCGCGGACTACAACACGCTGATCCCCAATAATGTCGATCTGTCGAGCGACCGCCGGTTGCAGCGAGCACTGGAATCCTGGCAGCCTCGCTTTATTGAGTGGTGGAAGATGCTGGGACCAGTAGCATTCCAAGATCACGATGTCTACTTGCGAACGGCCATCTCTGTCGCCCAAGATGGATGGGCCAACTTCGGTTACGTCAAGATGCCGGAATATCGATGGGGCATCTTCTTGGCTGATGCGGTCCCTGGGCGGAAGATCGCTTTTGGCGATCACATGGGCATGGATGCCTGGCAAGAGGTTCCGGGTGAGTATAGGGCCGACCTCCGCCGGTTGATCGTTGTGCAAGGGGACACCGAGCCAGCCTCAGTCGAGCAACAACGGAGGCTATGCCTGACAGCACCGAGCGTATACGACCTGAGAAACCTGTTCCAGGTGAACGTGGAGGAGGGACGTCACCTGTGGGCTATGGTGTATCTCCTGCACCGGTATTTCGGCCGGGATGGTCGTGAGGAGGCGGACGACCTGCTGCAGCGCCACTCCGGCGATCAGGACAATCCGCGCATCTTGGGCGCGTTCAACCAAGCGACGCCTGACTGGCTGTCGTTCTACTTCTTCACCTACTTCACCGACCGGGACGGCAAGTTCCAACTCGCGTCCCTCAAGGAGAGCGCTTTCGACCCGCTTTCACGGACCTGCGAGTTCATGTTGAAAGAAGAAGCACATCACATGTTCGTCGGTGCAAGCGGGGTGGCACGGGTGCTGCAACGCACCGTCGACCTCATGAAAGAGCACGACACCAGTGACGTTGCACAATTCGGTGGAATCGACCTCGCGACTATTCAAAGATACCTCAACTTCCACTTCAGCGTTTCCCTCGATCTCTTCGGAGCCGAAACCTCCACCAATGCCGCCAATTACTTCGCGGCAGGACTCAAGGGTCGCTTCCACGAAGAGCAACGCGACGATGATCACCAGATGAAGGGCGAGAGGCGAATGGTACCCGCATTCGAAAGTGCGGCCATCACCGAGCACGAGCATGCATCACTCACGGCACTCAACGAGATGCTCCGCGAGGACTATATCGCCGACTGTGCAAAGGGCGTGGAGCGCTGGAATAGGATCCTGGCCGGAGTAGGCGCTGAACTCCGCCTGCCCCACATCGGCTTCAACCGCCATGTCGGTGTCTTCGCGGGACAACCCATCACACCCGATGGGAACGTGATAAGCGAAGGAGGCTGGAAGTCGGGGATGGCCTCTGAGTGGATCCCGATTGACTCGGACAAGGAACACGTGCAGGCGCTCATGTCTGGTATCCGTGAACCAGGAAAGATGGCAGGCTGGATCGCACCACCCGCCACCGGCATCCACGCAAAGCCCATCGAATTCGAGTACGTCCGTACATAGCGCCCCCCTTCAGTAATATCAGCAATATATGCATGCCGTCTGTTGCAATTTACGATGAAGTGGTATATAATATGTTCAATTGAACGGTTGGTAGATTGAACTCTACTGAGAAGGCGCCTGGTTAGCCAGGCGTGGCTTCCGGTCGGTGCCGGGCTTTTCACAGCCGGAGGATTGCCAACCTGCAAAGGAAGAGGAGGTTTTTAGCAAAATGACTTATGTGATTGGCGCCACCTGCATAGACGAGAAGGATCAGTCGTGTATCGATGCTTGTCCGGCGGAGTGTATCCACGCTGATGAGGGCGACCGGATGTTTTATATAGACCCGGATGAGTGCATAGACTGCGAAGCCTGTGTAGAGCCGTGCCCAGTGGACGCGATCTTCGCAGAAGAGGAGCTCCCTGCTGAGTGGAAGGAGTTCATCACTGTAAACAGCATGTGGTACAAGGACAAGAACGCCGCGCGGGCAATGGTGGACTCGTGGATGGCGAGGAATTGATCTGTGGACAACCTTGCGGGGTCCAAGCAATTGACCGTAGCTGAGGAGATCCTGGCAAGGGCGGCAGGCAGGGAAGAGTCGAGCGCCGGCGAGTACGTGGTGGCACGGGTCGATGCCATGATGATGCACGACATCTTTGCTGCAGATGTCCTGTCTATGCTGGAACAGGCGGGTATCCAGCACCTGCATGATCCCAGCAAGGTAACGGTGGTGTTCGACCATATGATCCCCCCACCGTCGGTTTCCGCCGCTTCCCACCAGGCAAAGGCACGGGAGCTGATCTCGCATTTTGGTATAGATGCTTTTTTCGAGATCGGGCGCGGGATATGCCATCAGGTGATGATCGAGGAACATCGAGTAGCGCCTGGACAGCTGGTGGTGGCTACGGATTCGCACACAACGACATACGGAGCACAAGGTGTCGCTGCAACGGGTATCGGGAGTTCGGAGATGGCTTACACCCTTGCCACTGGACAGCTGTGGTTCAAGGTGCCCGAGAGCATTAGCGTGGTCCTGGAGGGACAGTTCTCGTATGGCGTAACGGCCAAGGATCTGGTCCTGTACTTGATGAAGGCAATAGGCTCGGCAGGAGCTCAGTACCGGTCAATCGAGTTCGGCGGCGAGGGTGTGGACCAGCTGAGCTTGGCCGATCGCATGACCATCTCCAACATGGGGGTGGAGATAGGCGCCAAATTCGCTGTCTTCCCCGCCGGCTCTGTCCAGACCATCAGGGAAAATGCCGGCTATGTGGCAAGCCATACCGTATCGCTTCGATCCTTGACTCCTCAGGTTGCTGTTCCCCATCACGTCGAGAATGTCGTAGACGTGGATGAGGTGGCAGGAACCCCCTTGGACCAGGTGTTCATAGGGTCTTGTACAAATGGAAGGCTGGAAGACCTGCGGCAGGCCGCCAGCATCCTCGAGGGAAGGCATATAGCCAAGGGATTGCGGCTGATCGTATTCCCTGCATCCTCTCATGTAATGGAAGCGGCGGCACAGGAGGGAATCATAGAGATACTTAACGAAGCAGGGGCTTATGTCGGTGGTCCCGGCTGTGGGCCCTGCTTTGGCGGGCATCTCGGGCTTCTGGCTCCCGGTGAACGTTGCTTGGGTACGCACAACCGTAACTTTCGTGGAAGGATGGGCTCTGCAGATGCCGAGATATACCTGGGGTCTCCCATGACCGCCGCCGCATCGGCATTGGCGGGTGCTATCAGTAACCCGTGCCAGGTGGACCACATGACATCAGGAAGAGAGCCCTTTGGTGTAGTCACTGCAGGAGATCCTCTTGGCGGGAGAGGCGAGGCATGATGGCTGGTCTGCCGGCTATCCAGGGTAGAGCATGGCTATTCGGCTCCGGCATCTCTACTGATATGCTTTCACCGGGTCAGTACGTACACCACCCCATGGAGGAACGCCTGAAGCACGTTCTGGAGTCGGCTCGTCCGGAGTTTGCCGGCGAAGTGAAGCCCGGCGACATCGTGGTGGCGGGAGCCAACTTCGGCTGCGGTTCCTCCAGGGAGTCAGCGCCCCAGCACTTGAAGGACTTGGGAGTTGCAGCTGTCGTAGCCGACTCGCTGGCGAGGATTTTCTCACGGAATGCCATTGCCATCGGTTTGGTGGCGATTGCCTGTCCTTCGATATCCGAGGTCGTCAAGGATGGCGACACAGTTGAAATCGATGTGGTATCTGGCATAGTCAGTGTCGCAGAGCGGGGCATCGTGCTGGAAGGCGATCGGATTCCGGAGCCTATGCTCGATGTTCTGCGTCATGGCGGCATAGAGCCATTGCTCGCCTCCATAGCTGCGGAGCAGAACCGATGAGTGATTCTGTCATTGCGAACTTTGACGTGAACGGCCGTAGCCGGGAAGTACTGGTGAAACCCTACCACACGCTCCTCGAAATACTGAGAGAGGATCTTGGCCTTACCGGTACCAAGCACGGCTGCGAGTTGGGCGAGTGCGGTGCTTGTACTGTGCTCGTTGACGGGTTGCCACAGCTCAGTTGCCTGCTCCTGCCACACCAGGTGGAAGGGAAAGAGATCACTACTATAGAGGGACTGGCCGAGGGCGATGAGCTGCACCCTCTCCAAGAGGCTTTTGTCGAGGCAGGGGCCGTTCAGTGTGGCTACTGCACCCCGAGCATGCTTCTTACTGCAAAAGCGCTTCTGGAGGGAGACCCCTCCCCTAGCCGTCAAGAAATAGCCGAGGCGCTCTCGGGCAATCTTTGCCGGTGCACGGGTTACGAGGCGATCACCCGGGCGGTCGAGTTGGCCGCAACGAGAATGGACACTTGAGCGATGCGCGTGGTAGGAAAGCCCCTGGCAAAGGTCGATGCTCGAGCCAAGGTCACTGGAAGCACGCTTTACGCTGATGATCTCATCTTCTCTGATACTTTGTTCTGCAAGCTCTTGCGTAGCCCTCACCCGTACGCACGGATCAAGCACATGGACCTGAACGCCGCCAAGGCAGTTGAAGGCGTGGTGGCGGTCATCACCGGAAACGATCTGCCCGTCAAGTACGGGATACTTCCGATCAGTCAGGACGAGCACGCGCTGGAGAGCGAAAAAGTGCGTTACGTAGGTGACCCGGTGGCAGCTGTAGCTGCTTTCGATGAAGAAACGGCAGCTCTGGCAGCTGAGAAGATCCGTGTCGAATATGAAGTGCTGGATCCGGTCACCAGTATAGAGGAAGCATTGTCCGAGCCGACCGATGAGCCGATACATGACTATGGTGGGCCGGCGAATATCCATAAGATGGCGGCGCTCTCCTTTGGCGACCTGGAGGCCGGATTTGCCGAGGCTGATCACATCCGTGAGGACGTGTTCTTCTACGGGGGAAATACCCACCTCCCCATGGAACAACACTCTGCCATCGCCACCTACGTAAACGGCAAACTCACTTTATGGTCTTCCACCCAGACTCCGCACTATGTACATCGAACGATTTCCAAAGTACTGGATCTGCCCATGCAGGCAATACGGGTAGTAGCCACACCTCATGGTGGTGGTTTTGGAGGGAAGACTGACCCATTCTCCCACGAGTTGGCCGTATGCAAGCTGGCCATGGTCACCGGTAAGCCGGTCAAGTGCACTTTGACTCGTGAAGAGGTCTTCTACGCTCACAGGGGGCGCCATCCGGTCCTCATGTGGGTTCGCACGGGAATGAAGAGCAATGGCAGGATCACTGCCATGCACTTCAAGACCGCCCTGGATGGCGGAGCTTACGGCTCTTACGGGGTAGCCACCATGTTCTATACCGGAGCCCTTCAGACCACCACTTATGACATCCCCGCCTATCGTTTCGAGGGAGCGCGGGTCTTCACCAACAAGGCTCCCTGTGGCCCGAAACGCGGGCACGGCACTCCCCAACCTCGTTTCGCCCTCGAGTTGCACCTCGACAAAATGGCCGAGGACCTGGGGCTCGATCCGGTGGAAGTACGGCGCCGGAACTACGTGTCACCCAATACCACTACTGTGAACTGGCTCCGTATCACCTCCTGCGGGCTGGAGGAGATCACTGATCAGGTACTTCAAGCCTCCTCGTACGTGAACCGCCAGAGAGCGGTAGGTCATGGCATGGGCTTCGCCGTCGCCAGCTACCTGTGCGGCGCCGGACTTCCCATCTACTGGAACAAACTTCCTCACAGTGAATGTCTTATCAAGCTCGACAGAGGAGGAGTAACCGTCTATTGCGGAGCGACCGACATCGGTCAAGGCTCTGACACGGTCATTGCCACCCTGGTTGCCGAGGAACTCGGACTCTGGCCATCAGATATTCGCCTGGTGACGGGCGATACTGGATTTGCTCCCGTCGATCTGGGCTCTTACTCTTCAAGGGTTACCTTCATGGCAGGCAATGCCGCGCTGGACGCTGCCAGGAAGCTCCGGAATCTGCTCGCGGAGGTGGCCGCGGAGTCAATGGGGTGTTTGCCTGGGGAGATAGTGACAGGCGATGGCAAGTTTGGCACGCTCAGCTTCGAGGAAACCACCCAGCTGGCTCAGGAACGTTTTGGCGCCATCTCCACCGTCGGCAGCTACCGTCCCCCAGATCTGGCCGGCCCTTACAAGGGTTCGGGTGTCGGTCCCAGCCCTGCTTACAGCTACTCCGCCGCGGTGGTTGACATCGACGTCGATCCTGAAACGGGAATAATCAAGGTGAACAAGGTCTGGCTGGCTCATGACATAGGCCGTTCCATCAACCCTGTTTCAGTAAGAGGGCAGGTGGAGGGGGGGGTCTACATGGGCTTGGGCGAAGCGCTCATGGAAGAGCAAGCGTATAGGAAAGCCATGCCCAAGCAGCCTTCCATGCTTGACTACAAGTCGCTCACCTCTGTCGATATGCCCGAGGTAGAGACCATCCTGGTGGAAACCGATGACCCGGAGGGACCATATGGCGCCAAAGAAGTGGGGCAAGGTCCCCTCTTACCAGTGGTTCCGGCGGTGGTCTCGGCGGTACACGACGCCCTGGGTGTATGGATCGATCAAGTACCAGTGACTCCGGACAAAATTATGAAGGCGCTGGATGCCAAGGCCAAGGGCCAGGCTCCGAGATTTGGCCCCAAGTCATTTCCCGACATCGCCTATCCTCAATACGTGAAGGTGGATACCCCCCATGTTGCGACTCAAGCCATTTAGATATCTACGCCCTGCGGGAGCGGAGGAAGCGGCTGCGATAGTCGCAGAGTTCGATGGCGAAGCGATGCTGGTAGCGGGAGGAACCGACTTGGTGCCCAAGCTGAAAAGGCGGCAGATGGAACCCTCCATATTGGTGGGAATCAGCCATCTCGAAGAACTGAGATCGCTTCGCTCCACGCCAGAGGGAGGGATGGAAATCGGTGCAGCGATCACCCTGGCCGAGGTGACAAGAAACAAGGATCTGGAGATGCATTGGCCCGGATACGTCCAAGCGGCTTCTCTGGTGTCCTCGCCTCCGTTGAGGAACCTGGGAACCATAGGCGGCAATCTCATGGTGGACACCCGTTGCAACTACTACGACATGACCTACGAGTGGCGGCAGGCAGCAGGGTTCTGCCTCAAGAAAGACGGCGATGCCTGCCGAGTGGCTCCTGCCAGGCCACACTGCTGGGCAGTATCCTCCTCTGATACCGCTCCGGTAGCCATAGCCCTCGATGCCACCGCCGTCCTGGCCGGTCCCGAGGGACGCCGGGAGGTCCCAGTCGAATCCTTGTACCAAGACGATGGTATACACTACACAACCAAGCAGCCTTACGAGGTAGTGACCAGCCTGCACTTCCCTCCTCGAGCCGGGTGGCGGTCCTCTTACGTGAAGCTCCGTCGTCGTGGATCAATAGATTTCCCCATCGGCGGCGCCGCGGTGGCGCTGGTAATTGAAGGGGGTCGAATTATCGACTCGAGGATTGTCCTCTCCGGAGTCGCCTCACATCCAGTGGTAGCCGTCGAGGCGGCTTCATACCTGGTAGGCCACAGCCTCGATCCAGAATTGGTGGCAGAGGTTGCTGATCATGCCGCAAAGCCGGTAAAGCCGCTGGACAACGCCGATCTTGCCTACACCTGGCGAAAGAGAATGGTGAAATGGCTGGTCACCCAGGCCGTTCTCGAGGCGGGCAAATGAGCCTCGCGCTCAGCCTTATGTAACGCGCCTGTTCGCAAGACACTCCACTAGCCCAACAGGCCGAGGGACACTACGGCGTCACGCTCCTCCTGCAACTCTCTCGTTGTCATTGCTATGCGTTCCTGAGCAAACGCGCTATGAGAGAAACCTTGCACCACCTCGCATCTCCGACCATCCGATCTCATCGGAAATCCGAAGATGAGCCCATCGGGAATGCCGTATTCCCCATGCGATACGGCCGACAACGATACGCAGTCTCCTTCCGGAGTCGGATTCGTGATGCTCCTCACGGAGTCGATGATTGCATTCGCCGCCGAAGCAGCCGATGACGACCCTCTGGCCTCTATAACCTTGGCCCCTCTCTGCTGGTTGGTGGTGATGAAGTCCCCCTGCAGCCAGGCATCGTCATTGATGACCTGCGGCGCCGGTCGTCCGGCTACCAGCGCGTTCTCGTAGTCAGGGAACTGCGTAGAGGAGTGGTTACCCCATATGGCGGTTCTGGTCACCTCCGTAATGGAAGCGCCGGCTTTCTTGGCAAGCTGGCTCTGCGCCCTGTTCTGGTCGAGCCTGGTCATCGAGAACCACCGCTCGTCGGGTATCTCCTTTGCGTGTGACCTTGCGATCAGGCAGTTGGTATTGCATGGATTGCCAACAACGAAAACCGTCACGTCCGGAGCGGCGTTCGCAGCTATCGCCTCCCCTTGTGGCTTGAATATGCCGCCATTCACGCCGAGAAGATCCTTTCGCTCCATGCCGGCCTTCCGAGGTATCGATCCCACCAGCAGTGCCCATGAAGTTCCATCAAAGGCAACCTTCAGGTCTGAGGTCAGTTCCATGCCGGCAAGCAGCGGAAATGCGCAATCATCCAATTCCATGGCTACACCCTCCAGGGCTTTCATGGCGGGTTCTATCTCGAGCATCCGCAAGTTCACTGGCTGATCAGGACCGAGCAAATCTCCTGCAGCTATGCGGAAAAGCAGGGAGTAGCAGATCTGCCCTGCTGCTCCTGTAACGGTGACATTTACTGGCGTATTCGTAGTTGCATCTGGGGTCATGATCACATGATACCGCTGGTGTCGAGATGCACGCCAACTCGGGATATGAGAAAGAGAGCAATCCGGATACGAGCCCAAGGGCGGGCATGGATACCGGCAGAATGAGCGACCGGCAGCATGCAACCACCCAGGGAAGCCATGGGGCAATGCCGGAGGAACGCCACGTTTGGCAAGTGCGCACCTGCCGGTGTAATGATATTACGATGGACAGGAAAGGGCTGGGTATTCCCAGCGGACCGGTAGTACTTTTTCAGGGTCCGCGTGGCACCTCCGACGAGCGTGCCGCGCGGCTGTTGCTCACGGTTACGGCGCCTGATGTCCACCCAGTACCCTCCATAGAGACCATTCTCCATACGGTCGACCTGACTCCCGAATGCCTCGGGTTGCTCCCGGTGGAGAACCCCCTGGAAGGCGAGCTGGCGCCGGTACTGGATCGCATAGCATTCGAGACACAACACGTATACATCAGGGAAACCGTGGTCCTTGCCGAGCAGCTCGAAGCTTTCAGCCTGACCAAGAATGCACGCCCCCGCGTTGCAGTGTCTCATCCATTCGTGCTTGCTCTCTGTGCGCGATACATCTCGAGGGCAGGTTTGGCCAGCATGACCGCACCCTCCACCACTGAAGCGTGCAAGATGGTAATGACCGGCAACGACGACGGGCTGCTGGCGCTGGCGCCATCGGAAGTCGGTAGCTCGATAGACCTCCATACATACTCCGACATGGGGACAGACCTCCCTGAGGTAAGGACACGCTACGCGCTCATCGGGAGAGAAGTTGCCCCCGTAACCGGAAACGATCAGACCCTTGTAGTTGTCACCCCTATAGCGGACCGCCCCGGGTCTCTGGCCGCCATGCTTGACAAACTGTCAAAGCGTTCCATCAACTTGACATCTTTGCGCAGCAGGCCGATCATCGTGGACGAGAAGAGCATCCACTGCTTCTTCATGGAATTGAGCGGTCATATATCAGAGCCTGTCATACAGTCCGCGCTGGTGGACATCATGGAGGATGGGGCAAAGATCCGGGTACTCGGTTCATACCCCCAGTGGTCAGGAACACCCGTCGTCTCGCCATTCAATGAGTTGCCACTCCGCTCCATCGGGATATCCTCGGGAGAGCCTATGCCCCAAGATGCCCTTCTGCCGCCCATAGCGCACGAGCCCGATGACCCGTGACGATTGACTCAGAGTACGCACATCTTGGTCAAGACGCATCAGGTGGTACAGAAGATGATGTCTATGGTGTAGGTGGTATGACATCTACGGTGCGCAGAGTCGGCATTATCGGGTTGGGACTCATCGGTGGTTCCGTAGCGCTAAACCTCTTGGGAAATCTGGACCTGGTTGGGTACGATATCGATACAGAGACCATCAATGCTGCTCAGGACTTGGGTATTCCTACGGTGTCGCACATTGATGCACTGGTATCGTTCGCCGATCTTATCATGATATGTACACCCATCGAAGCCTTTCAATCTGTAGCCAACCTCGTCGCAGAGTCGTACCAGAAGCATGCATCCGCTGAAGGTCACCATTCGCTGGTGGTGGCTGACACGTGCTCGGTCAAAAGGGCTGTGCATAGTTGGGCGGGCCGTATGGAGGAGGTGGGCATATACTTTGTAGGCACCCATCCGATGGCAGGGAAGCACAACAGCGGTATACGTGCGGCGGATTCCACTCTCTTCACGAATCATTCGTGGGCACTGAGCATTACGGATACGACTGACCTGGCTGCTCTGCTGGCGGTCGCGCAGATCATTACCGGGATGCAAGCTGAACTGGTACCGGTCGATCCAGCCATGCATGATCGTTCCGTAGCAATCGTGAGCCACCTGCCCCATGTCATTGCTTCCGTAATGGCAACGATGCTCGCAAATGACACCTCCTCCGCTCTCGGTTCCTCGCTGGCGGCTGGATCGTTTGAAGATATGATCAGGGTGGCAGGCAGCCCGCCCAGCTTGAGTAGCCAGATGTGCAACGCCAACCTGGACTTGCTGCTGGATGCATTCCAGCACTTTCAGGCCGGACTCGAACCGGCTCGCGATGCTCTTGCGTCAGCCAACGATGTACCATCAATTCTTAACAGCTTTTTCGCTGAAGGCAACAAGGCTTATGCGAGCATACACGCTTCCGGCGATCCTGCTTCGGTATATCCCGGCATGGATATTCACAGCACGGTTTTTTCTCTCGATGATCGGCAAACATTGAGCAACTGGTTGCTGGGGCTCGGCCATGGCGGGGGTCGTATAGTCGAGATCAGCTACCCCAGTCCTGCTGAGGTAGCCATCTCTTTCATGCTGCCGCCCAAGCCCGCAGTGCCGCCCAAGCCCGCTTCCTCCGGCTGATCACACCGACGGTAAGGGCAAGCCACAGGCCAGTAACCGTGCCACTTGCCCACACCTCCTGCACATCCAACGACCAGCCGGTCGCGCTGCCTGCTTGCTGGTGATTCCACGTAATTTGCGCACGGCACCGGACCTGAGCGCCGTTCCTCGGTTGCAATTCCCGGCCACACCGCCTACTCGCTTACCAGCCTGCCCTCGAGCAAGCTGAACAGGGATTCCAGCGCCTCTCCTTCACGATAGTGGCCAGACGACACTAGAGCATCTCCAGCCTCCGCTATAGAAGAACAGGCGTTGAATGCCTCCTGCTTGTCCAGCAGGATCATGCCGGCAAAGCGCACCCGGGTTGGCTCTTGCCTCATCGTTCCCTGCTCCGCTAGTTCTGGATCCGCTAGTTCTGGATCCGCCCCGATGTACTCGTGCACAATATCAGGATGCTCCGGAGCGATATGGCGGCGGGCATGCGGCAGTAAGCCGTGCAACTCGGAAACAGCGATACTGGCAAATGGGACGTGCCGACGATCTTCCGCCGGCGAAGTTGCCAGATGCACATTGCAGGTATCCGATTGCGTCTCCGCCATACGTGAGGCGGTCATCCCGCCACCTCCTCTATTTCGCACTCTTCAGCAGTAGCCGTCTGGCCGGTATCCCCTCCTGCTTCTCCTGATCGCGGCCCGATCGAGGACGACGACTTCCTGGTTTTGCGAGCCGATGGTTTTACATGGGTATCGCTAAGTGCACTTTCAGCGGAACCCTCTCGCTCGTCGCTACCCGCCTCCGTACCTTCGTCACTGTCCTGAGCCGGCTGTTCCAGCCTCTCTGTCCGCATCACCTCTGCCGTTGCAAACCGCAAGCTGGGACCTATCTCCTCTGCAATCACCTCCACCTTGTACCTACGCTCACCTTCGTCATTCTCCCATGTACGCTGTTCCATCCTTCCGGTGACGATAACACGCATGCCTTTTGTCAAGCTCAGCGCTGCATTCTCCGCAAGTTCGCGCCAGCACACTATGTCGAAAAAGGACGTGGATTCCTCCCATTCGTCAGAGTTGCGTGACCGCCACCGCCTTGTAACCGCCAGACCGAAATTCACCGCCGCCTGTCCGTCACGCGTGTAGCGCACCTCAGGATCGTTGGTAAGGTTTCCTGTCAATGTAGTGCTATTTGTCATTGTAATGCTCCTTTGCTATCAAGCTATATTGTTGGTTGTCGTGTGTTTCTGGTGATTCTGCAAGCTACTTGCTCGTTGAAAACTGAACGCCGCAAGATGCACAGTGCCACCAGTTGCCGCCCGTGCCACTCCCCACCGGTTTTCACCCGCTGGATATCCGTGTTGCAAGCTGCACTGGTATTATCCGGCATCGACCTAGCTGAAAAGATTGTCAACAACCTTGCTGGATACTTCGCACCAGACAGTTGTGTGGTCTGTTATCTGCTGTAGTTACTTGTCACCCGTAACGCTCGAATCCACGCGCCAACCCCAGTACTTCACTGACATATCGTGACGAGTGATTATATGAATAGACAGCCAGCGCCGGCAATCCTGCCACAAACCCGTCCGTGCAAAGTAAACGGGCCGCCGCATACATAGCATCGACTGGATTGTAGGGACTCTGATTGGACATTCCGCCCACGCCGATCCCGCCTGGAGCAGACCGGGTAGGCAGCTGGAAAGGCGTTAAAGATGTATCTGACGGAACCGGGTGGTCGTAGTAAGTGAACGTGGCCGGCAAAAATTGCATAGGCCCCTCTGCTCCAGCGCTGTTGTGCCCATGGTGCACGCCGGACAACTCTGAACTGCCGAACGACGACTCTACGTCTCCAATTGCCAGCAACACCGGCGCCAGCGCCGGTGACGTACCAACCGGCACATGGCAAGTCAGTGCAGCAGCACGTGCCAAGGCAACCCATGACTGTGGAGGCTTCCCGGCTGAGGGGGGTGCAGGAGCGTAACCCCCGAAAGCGGCAAGCAGGACGGCCACTGGAAGAGCGAATGTTACACACACAACAGCACCAGCCACTATCGCAACTCGCATAGCAAGCCCTCCATCCTGGGTCTTGCCAGCATAACCTTTCATCGTGGATCGCGGCTCTCTCCATGATCAGCCTGCTGGACAGCAGGAGCCCAAGCCAGCAACTGGCTGCCGGTGGAATTGCCTGCGACATTGCGCACCAAGGACATACGCCGGACAGCAGGCATGCCGGAGGGTATATCCCTGGACTGCATATTACGCGATGGCAGTATTGCCGTATACCGCACCAGCACGACCAATCCCTCAGTACCTTGGCCACATACACGCATCATGCCATGGCGAGAAGGGACTGATGCCTCGATAGTGAGCGGTAAAGCTCGATGGTTTCGGGATGTACCGCATCGTAGGGCTCTAAATCATCTGCCACCAAGTGAACCAGCTCGCGCATAACCCTTTCGACTCCAGCGGGATTGCCTGCCAGGTCAGCCGAACGCATTAGTATACGATATAATCGTTCGTCATAGGTGCTCACCAGCAGTCCTTTACGTGCCGCCCACTCGGCCCCCGGCGCATCGCCAGCTCCCAAGCAGTGCTCAGCATATTTCACTGCAAGGTCCACCACCTTCGACTCCACGTAAGCATATATACCTTCCAACAACGCCCAGTCGGTCGATCTCAATCCTTCAAATGGCCTTCCCCTGACCAGTTCGAGCCCGACCCTCCAACTGGCCGGGTACGAAGACTTGGACAACTCCACCAGCCTGTGTACGTCACTGTGAACCGTGGAGCGCAACGCCAGCCTGCCATGTGACCGGGGCAGGTAGTCCAAGCCATCTGGAGACTTTCCCAGCGCACGCCTCGCAGCAGACGCTGTCGAATGCAGGCTGGATGCAGCCAGGCGCTTGTCCGGCCATAAGGCAGCTGCCCATTGATCGCTGGTGGCACCTCGTGGATGCATTGCCAGGTAAGCTACAAGATCCACGGCCCAAGCCCTGGCAAATGCCCGTTCTGCGCCATGAATTTCCACTTGCCCGAGTACGCACACCTCCACCGTTCTGCCAGCGGCCTGCGCATCCTCGTCTGATTGCTCAACTTTACATGGGATTACCTCGCAACTTGACGTATTTACTGAACTGGCAACACTACATTGCCCCCCTGCTTCCTCCGGATCTGCACTACCTGCCGCACTACCTGCCAGGCAGTTGTCGTATATAGCCACATCCCTGTCGAGCATGGAACAGTCCTCGGTATCCTGCGCCACCTCCAGAAGTGACTTGATGTTCATGCCGTCAGCACCAGACAAGGTGGCTATATCCTGCAGCACTATAGCGGCATCGCCAATGGTCAATGCCAGCAGGTTATCCCCTGGTACGCGATAAAGTACGCTCTTGGCATTCGGCACGACGCCACCTATGACTGCAAGCAGTCCAGCGGAACCGTCTCCTGCCAGGGAAGCCAGTGCTATGGCGGACTCGGGATACCTCACCACTTCTTCTGGAGCGACCAGCACGATCGTCCTATCTGCTCCACGAACCCCCTCGGCTCCTCGCCCTGCCATATCCTGACTGGACACACCCTGAGCCTTAGCCGACTGCGAGACCCTCCTTGCCAGATGTGGCATGAGCAGTGGCAACGACTCCACCTCTTCGATACGACCATTCAGGCCGGCAATCTCGGGAAGCCCTATAGTAACCACCCGGCCGTTCCTGAGCCACGGAGAAGTTGCCAGTTCCACAGCTAATGCAGTCTCTAACGATATGCACTTACCAGCCTCAATGTTCAGGCTGAGTGATACCAGTGCATCCAGATCGACCATAATCACACCCTCAGCATCACTGCCCAGCGTCACAACAGCAACATCCACATCGCGCACCTGGCCATACCAGGGATCGTTGACCAGCCGCTTCCGGACGCTGTCACTCCTCTCCAGCGCCCACCATTTCAACTTCATGGACCCTACGAATGGCGTGTCTCTCGAAGGGCTAATCCCGCACGTAGCGCTGTTCAGTTCAACAGGTTCAAGCAGTGACGATGCCATCTCTACGTGATGATCCACGGCTACATCCAGCATGCCTGGTCGCAACCGCAGTGCGCGCGGCGTGCAGAACTGCTGGTGCTCCTTGAATGCCATGGATGCGACTACACTTATTCCGATACGTACCCATCCAATGGCATCTGCATCGGCCGAAATCCGTAGCCGTCTCTCGAAATCAAGCAAGTCCCCTGATGGCAACTTAATTTCACGACCTGCTCCCCGGTACCTCCCCTGAACCAGACGGCGCCGATCCACGGCGAACAGCACGCCGGCTCCCAGGGTACCAATACCCACACCTCCCAAGGGAAGCGAGGGAACGATGGGCGCGGCCGGTTCCCTGGATGGCTGCGCGACAGGCGCTGTCACATTGCTGCGATCTTGCTCTGGTACGATAGTAGCAGTGACACTGCCGGCGGTTCCAGGAGTTGTAGTGGCGGAAACAGTTACATCAGCATGCACGCGAGAACCCTGCCCGGCAACCAGATCATATCGTCCAGGCAGTGCTATTTTCCATCCAGGCAACAGCCATTTCGATTCCCCGAATACCAGCCCGCCCGGCTCGAGTCGACCGTCGTTGAGAAGAGCGATCTCCTTCCACCTGGTGCCAGAGCCAAATTCCCTAACGGCTATGGACCAGAGCGAGTCACCAGGTTGCACAGTGTACAGATCTGTCTCGTCGCCAGGGCTCAATACCGATGGCGCATCACCAGCCGGATATGCTATGCGAGGTTCCGAGACCAGTGATGCGTCTGGTGCGCCCTGCGTATGTACGGCCAATTCCACATGCTCTGCAGTAGGTCCACTCTCCAGGTGGAGCAGACTGCCACTGCCGGTCGAAAACCTGTCCTTATGGTCGTCACCGTCAATTTCTGTATTGCTGAAATTATTCGTAACGGTGCCGTTCTGTCCTTCCGGTATGGGATCGTGAGGGGAAGTGAACGTGCCATCTCCCGTACGGAGACTGCCCCCCCTACCAGACCAAGTCCTGCTCACATAGCCGACCGCAATCTTGGCGATCTTCCTACCGTTCCTGTTCCCTGAACTTCTCGTAGTTTGTGATTCAGTGCCACTGGTAAGTTTTGCAATGACCGAACCGCGGGCGACCCTTAGGCTACCGCCGTGAGTACTATTGATTGGTACGTGTCGTACCCGTGCGTCCTGTCCGGATTGGCTGTTCTGCAAGTCCTGAGCACCCCCTGCATCTCGTACACTGCATGCGTCTTGACTTCGAGTGTCTTGAACACCGGTTGTGACTCGACCCTGCATATCTTGAACACCGTGGCCACCGGCACCGTCCTGGAAAAGGCATACCGCATCTGCAGATTGAAGCGCATGCAGGCGGATGGTACCTGCCGACGTATCCGTCCGTGCAAGCAGCAGCAATCCTACCGAAACACCGACCAGGCAAGCTACCACCGATTGCATCCTACGACTCCCTGGAATCTTGGAGGTAGGCTGGTGAGTAACCTCTGCAAACACTTCCGCAAGCACGCATACGGCGAACCAGAGCCATCCAAGCCAGGCCACCGCCATTACTAGGTGAAGCGATGTCAGATTCGAGGCCGGCGAACTCAGATCATGGAAGATGCCGCTTGGATGCAGGAATACATGGACTATGCCAGCCGGATCCGGAATTCCACCGCTCAGTATTAGAACTACCGGCACACCACACAAGAGACATATAAGCGCCAGCGCTGAAAGAACGGAAACTGGCCTGCTTGCTTTCCTGCGAACCATCAAACACCTCCCAATCCCTTGACGTTGGTGGCGCTCGCTGTTGCAGAGACATGTAGGCTATTAATCCCGATGAGAGAAATAATCACGGTCGGGTAATTATAGGATATGTTTACCGTTACCGTACTTCCGCTCACATAAGCAGTACCAGGGTGACCGGCAGCTGTGGCATATTCCTCGGCGGCGCGTATGGCTCGACCGGTATCCAGCGTAACCGCCCCTGTAGTCCGCAACTGGCTGACCGATATCTGTCCTGCACCAGCTCGCGCCGCCTGCTCGGCTATCCCGTAAGCCGCTCTGTCGGCAGCGATGGCCGCGCCACCATCCACCACCAGCCCAATAAGGACAAACAGAGCAAATGCGATTATGGCGACAAACGCCGTCAACGATCCTTCCTCGTGATGCAATCTCTTACCCATCCTGTACCGCACGATAAGGATCAATGGGCGCGCTCCTCGACTCGTCAATGTTGCCGGACCCGGGAAAACCAGGAATCAGTAGATCAGAGAGATGAACCGTACATGATACGTTCACCGTTACGACACCACCAGGCCTGAAGCCGGAAGTGTCCGCCTGTACGTTCAACGGTTGGCAGGTAAATTGCTGATTGAATACCGAGGGTACGGCCGCATCAGCAGCTGCAACTTGCGCTTGGCTCGCCGATGGCATTACCGAAGCCGCCTCTGCTCCTGCACGAGCGGCGGCTATTACCTCCTGCCGTGCCCTCTCCACCCTACCGAATGCCACTGCAAATAGCATGAACAGGATCAGTACGGGCACCAATACGACCAGTTCCACCGTCATGGATCCGCTTTCGCGATACGCCCCGCGCGGCACTCGAGGCACGCCAACTGCTGGAACATCCTCTACGGTAGCATGGTACGTAACGTACGATACCGGCCTAGCCATTGGCACGCGCCGCCATGCAACTATTGATGGCATCAGCCTGACATCCTGTAACGCTGCTCAGGGCCAATACGTACAGCACTAACCGGGAAATGCATGCCTGGCACTATGGACTCCGCCATGCCGGTAACCTTGATTTCCGCCATGCTCGCCGGAAGCACCTCCCCGGTAACGGATTCATCAGCCACGAGTCCTGTTGAATGGCTTGCCAGCATGGTGTCGGCTGCAGATATACCGCTCGACACACTACCGCTATAGCTGCATGCGATCTGATCGCCAAGCGCTGCGGCTGACTGTACTGACTGAGAGGCTTCCGCCCACAACACCGCTTGGCAAGCCAGCAATAAAACAAGCATGAATACCGGTACCACAATCACCGCCTCGACCACTGTCGACCCATCCTCACCACGCAAGACATCCGGCATGACATATTCAATTGAGATTGATCGAATTGGCCTTGGCCGTGATTTTAGCAACTATGATCGCGCCAACCGCAAGGGCCAGCGCCGCGAAGATTGCCGTCAAGATGACTTTTTCGACCACGCTCCCCTCCTCGTCCGGCTGTATACGGGAATCGAGCATGACTTTCGCCATGATCCATATTGCACGTACGCTCTCAAGCATTTAATTACTTCTCCTTTCTGTCTTTTTCCTTCTCTCTGCCACAGAGATCATGTACCACCTGGACCATAATTGAATATGACCTGCCAGCACCACGGCTCCATCATCCGCAACCAGCTACAACCCGCCCAGTATCCGGGTGGTAGCGGGATAGCCGATGAAAATCAAGAACCCGAGCAGCAAGAGCATGCTGGGCAGGAACAGCCGCTCAGTCGCACGATTCGCTCTCGTCTCGGCTTCTGCAAGCTCTCTTTTCCGCATGGACGCAGCCTTGGCTGATAACGTCGTTCTGATACGTGCCCCCTCACTGCTTGCTAGACCGACAACCACCGAAAGCTCCACCAGCTCTGGTAGCTCCAGAACCTCGCCAAGATCACTCAGATGCTTCCACATCGACCCCCCGCTTCTTTTCGCTGTCTGAAGTGTCCGGCGGATTCGCGCATAAAACCAGCTATCTCCCACGTCTGCCGCTGCATGCAAGGCGCCTTCGATGCCCATCCCACCTGCCAGGCAAAGCACTACCAGGTCAATGTACGAACTCACGGTTCTCCTGGCCAGATCTCTCATTTGCCGTGCGTCGGAAAGTAATGCAGCAACCGGGATAGACCCTCCAATCAATACGCTTACCAGTGCCAGAAACGACATAACGACGATCGGCAAATCAATCCCGGCAACCATCAGGAGACCCATTACAACGGGCACTACGACAAGACATGCAAGCGCACTGGAAATGGACTCCATGCAGAGCGCTTCGATTGATGTTCCTGTAATAGCGAGTGACGGCCTGAGGTACGAAGTCGCCTTTTTGGACTCGTGAGTATACAACGCCACAGTATGTGCAGTATGCCGTAAAAAAGGAATACGCTCGGCAATATCGCTCAAGACGCTTTGCTCATGCGGCCCTCTAATCTTGCCACCGTAGCCGGTGGAGGTTCCAAATGTCCTCTTTCCTGGTTGCGATGATCCATGCCCCATGTCGTACTGGCTTGCATCCACCTTGATATTCGCAGGCAGACGAACAATCGGTCGTACCTTGGCAGTAGGAGAACGGAGCGATAGAGCAACCAGCAACAGACCAGTTCCAGCGGCCATACCGAGCAGTAATGCAGCCGTCATGGTCTCGTACCACGCCCATTGATCTGCAATGCACCAGGCCGGTCCCCGTCAACATCTTGGCCGATCAGCCTGACAGGAGTAGGCAACTTATCCATTTTCAGCATAAGCCACACGCCTAGCACGTAGCAGACCCCTACGAATAGCAACGCAAGCTGGCCAGCCGGAGATCCAAACGGTGCCAGGTAGGAATGAGCGAGTAGGAGAAGAGCCAGAAAAAAGAGGGCTGAAAAGATGACCACGGTCCTCACGCTGCTCTTTGCCGAAGCACGACTCGCCTCGATACGCATACGGGCGGCAACCTCCTCCCGCATGGAAGTTGCCAGCTCGCCCAATAGATCCGCCAGACGTTGAGTCTTGGTGCCCGCCGCAAGCAGCAGCGCACATACCAGCAAGTCGCCACTGGGATCATCAAGCTCTTCACCAAATTTTGTGATGGCATCCGCTATGGGCATGCCGTTGGCAAGCCGGGAAGCCATCCGTTCTACGGCCGAGCGTATCGTCTTCGGTGAAATCGTTGCGGTGGACACGATCGCCTGGAGCAAGCCCGAAGAAGATGCAAGGCTGTCACGCAACAGCTCGGTCCAACCGGCGATCGCCTCCACCTTGCCGCCATCAATCATGCTCTTTGTAGCATTGAGGACCGCCGGGATACCCACGCATGCGCAGAATACCAGTAATCCTGCCACAGGCCAGCCAGTTATGGCCATGGTCACTACTGCAGCCACCACAGATGCAACAATCTTCACTGCGAGATCATGCGAACCTGCGTTTCCAGTACCGCCCTCTTCATCGCCTGGATGGGCAGTATTTCCCTTACGTACCAACGAGAAGCCACCGCCTTTCCCTGAGAACATGGCTGGAGCCGGCCCGTAGATCCCTGTGGCAAACACAATCACTCCCGCAACACCGACCAGCATGCCAATCACGCAAAGCAGTAAAAGTACCATCATTGATCAAACCTGCTGTTGAAGCCAAGCGACGGATCGTATCCATGTTCTACAAGCTCATCCAGGGTTTCAGTGCGCAACGGCGCACCTTCGACCGCCCGCCTGTCGGGGCCAGGTCTAAACACCTCGTTCGAGATCACTTGTACGCCTTCAGCGTCGACAACCTCGCGCACCGATGATATAAACCTGCTCCGTTTGGCAGCCTCGAAGCGAGGCTGGTCTTCATCGTACAAGCAACGTGGCTGTCCCTCGGAAGGATCAACTGCAACGCAAAGGTCTCCAGGTCCATCCTGTAGGCTGAGATTGCTCATGTTGCCTGTACGCGTATCGGGTACTCCCATGGTCACATCAAGGAAGACCACGAAGTGAATGGCTCCGGCAATCAGTAAATTAGTGGCCTCAACGGGAAGCCGCTCATCAGCCTGCACGGCATAGGACGCAATTCGCCGGAACACTCCTGCCGACGAATCTGCGTGTATGGTGCACATGGAGCCTGAGCGTCCTTGGCTCATTGCGTTCAGCATGGGTATTATCTCGTTCCCCAATACCTCTCCCACTATTACACGGTCAGCGTTCATCCTGAGTCCCCTTCGCACCAGCCTCCCCATGGAAATCTCCCCTGCTCCTTCAGCATTGGCTTGCCGCGCTTCCAGTGCAACAAGATCAGGGTATCGATCAGGCATCGTGTCCAATCCGAGTTCGAAAGCCTGTTCGATCGTGACTATCCTTTCTCGAGATGGTATCTCATTGCACAGGGCTCGCATCAGGGTTGTCTTGCCGGAGTTCATCGCTCCAGCGACAATGATGTTCTTGCGCGCCCTTACGGCCGCCCCTAGAAAGGAGGCCAGGCCAGGGCTCATGGCGTCCAACCGGACAAGGTCATCCAGGCTCAGCCCCACAAACCGGTGACGTCGGATTGACAGGACAGGGCGCCTTGCGACCGCCATCAGGGCCGACAACCTGCTGCCATCCGGTAGTCTGAGGTCCAGTTCGGGATGGGAATGGTCAAACCTCCTTTCCGAATGCCCCAACCGTGCCGCTGCATTACGTATAAGATCCACCAGTTCCTCATCACTGGATGCTACGGGTGCACACAGGGTTTTGGTGCCATCAGCACGAGTCACCCAAACGACATCAAATCCGTTCACATCTATGTTTTCGATGCTCTGATCATCTATGAGTGTCTGCAACTTGCCTAGACCAAAAAGGGCATCCAGTACCTCTTGAGCAATTCGCTGCTCATCAGCCATATCAAGGGGTTCTGACCCGCCGGCCATTCTCTGCATTGATATGGCCTGCAACCTGGTGAGTGCAAGGCTACGCGCCAACTCTCTACGATCATCCTCTTCCAGGCCGACGAGTCCTTCTCTGGCAAGATCTTCCGCCACTTCCGTCCTTACTGCGCGTACAATCCCGGGATCGTACACAGCCTCAATCCTGCTCTCCATCAAGTCTGTCATGCTGGTCCAGCCCCCTGAAGAATGCGTTTACCTTCGGCCGCCAGGGATTTGGACGGCATTATAGCGCCGGCGACGCCAACAGCTTCGTCTTGCAGGCACG
The DNA here is from genome assembly GCA_023379675.1 of Actinomycetota bacterium. GTDB lineage: Bacteria > Actinomycetota > Acidimicrobiia > Acidimicrobiales > JAMCPL01 > JAMCPL01. The sequence continues at coordinate 115,243 of JAMCPL010000014.1, forward strand.
ACCCATCCCCTCCTCGGTTCCCGCTGGAATCACCGGCCTGGCTCGCTTCGCCCGCCTCGCATGAGGCATTTTCCGCCCCCCATCCGGTATCTCCGCCAGCACCCGTCACGGCACCAGTACCGCCTAGCGCATTGGTGCCCGCGGCTTTCGATGAATCGTACGCATCGTAATCTGTCGAAACAGGAGGCAGCAGCCTTCTGTCCACCATTTCAAGATCTCCGATGATATTCTCCACTACGGACGCGGCTGATCTGATAATCGCGGATCTGGCAAACGCCGCTGTGCTGCCCGGCTGACCGCAAGCTATCGCAGCGCCTTTGTAATCATCCGGCACGGCGCCCAGTAACTCCATGTCGAGGACCGCTGCCAACTCCTCGGGCTTCACCTCTCCCCTACCACACACCACGAGCTTTACGGGATCCTCTCCCTGCCACCGGGAACGTGCTTTATCGATCCTGGTAACGACATGCTCTGCATGGGCTGCAGCACCGGCCTGGGGAGGTAATACCATAATGGCGACATCGGCTCGCTCCACAACCGCCATCTGGCCAGGCAGCGCAGGGGAAAGCCGTCCGCAATCGGCGATGATGTCCACGTCTCCCGGAGAGAGGCCTATCAGCGAGCTCAATACCGCCACTTCCCTGTCCAGCGAGAGCGCCGAATCGCTGCTGGATGGCCCCACCAGCACCTCCAATCCTCCGGGAAGTTGCTGCACATGGGAATCGATCTCCACCGTACCGGTATTGTTACTCCTCGCGGATAGTGCAAGGGACATGACCCCGGGCCCACTTGCCAGAAGGAATCTCGTGGATAGATCACCCCCGGCAGGATCCGCCTCCATAAGCACAACCCTTCTTTTTGAGGGCCAGACAGCACCGATACAGCACGCCAAGGTCGTCACGCCCGGCGAACCTTTTCCCGAAAAAAGCGCAATGGTCCTCATGAATGCATCCTTGTGACCGCTACCGCCACTTGACCCGCCGACGACGCGGCAGCGATGACGGGTGCCAGTACCGATGGGACAAGCAGCGATACGAGCACTTTGTTGCTTTGCGAAGACTGCGACCCTGCCGTGACATCCGTTACCCGGACGCGCGACGCCAGTATGCTTCCTACCATTCCGCTGGACGGCTGAATTCCGGTCGGCGATCCTACTTGAGATGCAGCGCTGGTTTGCAATGACGGATTGATGGCCTGCCCTTTGTGTTGCAATGACGCCGCCCCGCCGGCCTGGGTGATATTCGAGCCTATGCCTGCTGGAGAAGCTGAGCCAGCGGCTGCCGTAGCCCCAATGCCGGTTTGCATCTGTTCCTGACTGGTACCTGCCATCTGAAAGGCCGCACCCGGGGCGCCTGTAAATATTACATCGACATACTCACCTGGCTGTACACCCGATGCAGGTTCCTGGCTTTGTCTCAAGGCCACTCCCACAAGTGATTCACCGGCCGGTGGCTGCCAACTCACCGTGACGTCTCCAGGAGCGAGTATGCCGCCGGCAGGTATCGTCACAGCAGCGCTCTTGCCGACAACCGACGCTGCCCGAGAAACGGGAATAGCGCTGCCAGGCGCACTCACCGAAATGTTCACACTCTTCAGATCCTTTACGGTAATGGCCGTGCCCGGCGCTACAGTACGAGACGCTTCCAGCACGGCAACCTTGCCGCTGGCGCTCGCATACAGTGACGCGAACAGCACCCCGCATACAATCACTAGGAGAGCCGACCCTATCGCCATCACCGGTCTCCTATTGCTCCGGGACGGTTTCAGTCTCAGCAAAGGCTGCTCTGATGACGTCTCACTCGCCTGCGCAGGTCTATACATAGTATCTCGTGCTACAGCCACAGTCACCCACCTATAATCGATTCGATCTGTTGTACTTGGTATGCAACGGCGGCAGTGGTCTGAAGCGGGGAGAGCCGGCCGCCGCCGCTCGCGCCGCTCGACGACCAGGAGACATCCCACTGTATCGTTGCCTCGATGCTGTAAGCGCCCGATAATGACGTACCTCCACCTAAAGAACCAGTATTCCCAGAGGGGGTGCGGTATGTATACGAGCAATAGGTGCTCTGGGACGAAGCAGGCAACTGTGAATCATACGGAGTACCCGGCCCGTCACATGTCACGGCCTGACCATCCCCCATCGTCCAGGTCACCGAAACCGGTATCGCGGTAGCAGTTGCACTTACACCGCCCGCACTGGCTGTGGCACTATAGGAATGCCAGATGGACGCTGAGATCCATAGCCATACCGGCAAGTTGACCACTCCGAATGATGAAGGGCTCAGATTGATCACTGGATCCGGCAACGCCATACTCGCCTCCGCGCTCTGCGCTACCTGCACAGGCTGGACCGCCGGCTGCTGCGTCTCCTGCGGTGGCGGGTTCAGCGGGACAAACTGCGTGTAAGAGGTTTGCTCGCCGAAGGGCCCATTGCACACTACAAGTTCCCATGTGCCTTGAGCTCCCGTGGACGAGACTACCGGAGTATCCAGGTTGCTGTCCACGCTGCATTGCCAACCAGAGGGATTCGAAGCTGTGGTGGATCCCGGGGATCCGGGCGTAGTGGTGGTGGACCCCGCATGCACAGTGAACGTACCTCCCCCGCCTTCCGAGGCGCCAGTCGAGCCCTGGGTGGTGCCGCCGGCAGCGGTCTGAGCCGATGCAAGAGGAGAGTGCAACGCCACCATCAGCACCACGAGTATCGTCGTAACCAGCCATCCTGTCATCTTTCGCATTTGCCTGCCTTCCTTTCTGTCATTTGATCCATTGAGTTCTTCCAATTACCAGCAATCTGCGTCATAGTGGAGGTAAAGTAATCGATTCCGCCTGACCAGAAACCCTGCATGACCTTGCCGGTGGCAGCACTGACCGGAACCTGATCACCAATGATGCAACCCTTCACTGTGGCCTGCCCGCCATCTATAGAGGTCACCATCGCATAAGACACATAATTATGCCCGCGTGAGATATAGCCACCTTCATAGGCACGCCTCATCCAGGCCTGGTCGTGAGCCAATTGGGCCGGAGCCTCGGTGGCGGCAAGCGCGGGGCTGTTCCAGTCCATCGTACGAAACGCAGCATCAGACGATACGAGCCATGCATGCCAGGCGGAGAGAACGGATACAGCCTCCGTACCTTTGAGCGCCACCAGATGACCGAATCCTGGCGGCGCAGTGGAGTTGGCAGATGGGGCAGGATAGTTGCCGAGAATATTGCTGTCGCTCGAGTTGCTCTGGGAACTCCCACCGCTGGTTCCGAGGGGTATCCCGCCGTGGGGGGTGGATCCTGACGGGCGGACCTGTGTCTTGTCCCGACCAGCGCTATGACGTGCCCCCACCGTGGGATTACCGATATTCCTGGAGAGACTCGATGATCGTACAGCCTGCCCGCACCCCGAAAGCAGAACCGCCACCAGTAGGCCCGATGCAATTACACCAAGCCTATGTCGCAACGTAGCCTCTCCAGGAGACTTGCCAAAATACCGGCCTAACCGACCTGCCGCATGCCCGCCGGCACAAGCAGCGCCACTCGACGGTATACCTGCAGGATTGTTTACACCCGTAAGAGAACGGACGGCATCAGCACCGGACGGCGGGAGACCGTCCGGAAATAGATTATCTACACTCGTGAAAGGACGGACGGCAACGACACGCCCATCATGAGTAAGCACCCTCATAGTTGCACCCTCTTAAATTCCTTTCCGCCAGATTCCTCTGTAACGCACCAACAATGATTCCATGATGCCAAGACCACTAAAGGTGGGCCTGCCGACCGGCATCGCCGTGCCGGCAAACCCATCCGGTCCCGCCACCACTATCTGTAGCGGATGTACGACCGTACTTCCGAAGACGCGCACCCCATATGGCAGTCTCCAAAATACGTGCACCCCGTAACAAGATGTGTATGTTATACGATTTACCGCAACGATGCAAATCGGCCAATCCGGCTGGTCCCGCCGACCGAAGAACATGCTATGCATGTTGACCCCTACATATGCAATTTAGCTCAACGCCACCTTTTACCTGGGACTTCAGATAATTTGATATGTAATACATGCCATGATAATGGCATACAAACCTTGCCGGAAACCTGGCTGGATCTCTTGCAAAGAGTGAAACTACAATTTTTTAGATCATCAACTTTTCTACACTCATCTCTAACATTACCACCACGTTTACTACAAACTGAATAAATGTCACCACTATTAGCACTAGTACTACTATAAGTAGCCATACTATCTGTATTTGTACAGCTGGGTTAGACAGGCTGACGGTGCATATCAGAAACGGTGGCTGCCGCTTCTGCTCCTTACCGCACCTTCCAGTTGCCAGCACCTCCTCCGTTCACTTTCGTCGTCACTACCGGGTTCCAAGCCCGGCGACCCTTCTATTCTTTCGCGGGTAGAAACGGCCCGCCAAGCTATCGAGGCCGTTACGAGCGAGCGACCAGTGCGTTGCCATGACTGTCTACGGCCGCGCAGAAACTCGGTACCGGACATGACACGCTGTGCAGCCCTTGTGCTCCTGAAGGGAGGCTCTGGGCCGACCACGAAGCACCATTCCAGTCAAGCGCGACACCAGCACTATAGGAGGAGTTGTAGCCCACCAGCTCACATGAGTACACCAATGGGCACGACACGCCATAGAGCCAGCCCACTCCCGATGGAAGGCTCTGGGTCGACCACGACGTACCATCCCAGCGATAAGCGACACCGTTGGAAGAAGTTTGGCCCACCGCCTCACAGAACTCGGCGGAGGAACACGACACGCCGTTGAGGCTGCTCACTCCCAAAGGGAGGCTCTGAGCTGACCAAGACGTACCATCCCAGCGATAAGCGACACCGCTGGTGGAGTTGGAACCCACCGCCTCACAGAACTCGGCGGAGGAACACGACACGCCGTGGAGGATCCCCACTCCCGATGGAAGGCTCTGAGCTGACCAAGACGTACCATCCCAGCCAAGAGCAACACCGCTGGAAGAAGTTTGGCCCACCGCCTCACAGAACTTCGCGGAAGGACACGATATGCTACTAAGGCCCACTATCCCCGAGGGGAAGCTCTGAGCTGACCAAGACGTACCATCCCAGCCGAGAACTCCGGTACCGAAGATACTGGAACTAATCACCGCCTCGCAGAACTTGGCGGAGGAACACGATACGCCGTCAAGGCGGCCTACCCTTGATGGGAGGGTCTGGCTCGACCACGAGGTACCGTTCCAACTATAAGCGATACCGGCATTGGATGCCTTGCCGCCCACCGTCTCGCAGAACTTGACAGATGAACACGATACGCCGTCGAGCAGGCCATTCGGGACCAGGGGTTCCAGGCCGGACCAGGTAAGCGCACTCATGGACTGTACCGAACCGTTGATCGCCGGTGTAGAACGCGACAACGATGCTCTCGAGGTGGTGGCGCAACCGGTGGCTAGCAGGACCAAGGCGGCAAGCAAGATACCCGTCAGGAGTCGATGGCTTGCGGGAACTGGGCTGCCTACCAGGCTCCCGGTGCGAGACGTCTTTACAGCTAGGATCATTCCTGGATCGCTACCTGACCTGGCTATCGTATACCTCACCTCATGTACCGGTCCAAGGAAACACCCGGGACCACAGACCACAGACCAATATTGTTAACAATCATAACGAGACTGCATTGTAGCGTCAAAGACGAGCAGGCCGGCCAGCGGCGGTGTGCGACACTTCCGGAGTTCGCAACTGTTACCAGTTCCGCAGGGGACAGATGGGACAGTCAGCCTCATCCAGATTCAGGTGAAGCAACGTATGGGATTGCGCGGAGGCTGTCAACAAGCCAATGCGAACTTCCGGCGCGATGCCGGCAGTTCGGCTAGAATGACAACAACAAAGGAGAAAACAGATGGGACTTATCGACAAGGTAAAGGCACAGGCCGGACAGGCCATGGTCAAAGCACAGCAGGGCATGGCTCAGGGCCAGGCGAAACTCGATAAAATACAGGCCAAACGTCATGCCGATATGCTGTTGCGGAATCTGGGCGCAGCCGTCTATGCCGAGCAACGTCAAGGAGGGGCGAACCAGGCGGTACTCGACGCGCTCAAAGCGATTGATGTATTCGTCTCCGAGCAGGGACCTATTGATCTGGCGCAAGGCACGCCAGCCGTACCGGATGACGCAGGTACTCCGGCTCCAGGCGGATCCACCGCTCCTTCAGGGCAGGCCAGCATGCCTGGAAGCGACTCCACGCCCGGCAACGCATAGACCTTCGCAATCTCTGCGAAATACCGACCAACGGTTCTCCAACATGAGGTGATTTGTTTTACCGGCAAGAACGCCGGGGTCGATGGGACGTAAGCCCGGCCGGTAGGGCCAACCTTACAAATGGGGAAGTTCACCGATGCTCGACAATGGAGAACTCCTTATAATCCGGTGCTATGACACATAGCATTATAGCCTTAGGCACTCTACCGGTAGCTCCAGCTGACGCGTCGGCAGGAGTCGGCTGGAGCATGGAATCTGAGGACATGGGAACCAATAGGCTCTCGAGACCAGGCTGGACGACAAGAATCAGCGCAGGCGCCGGGTCATCGCAGTGGTCACGCAGGCGCGGCAACTCGAGGCCAGGCTGGACAATAAGAATCGCCGCGCGGGCAGCGGCCGTGGTGATGGTGGTGATAATGCTGGTAATATCCCTTGGGGTGGCTGGAAGCACGGCGGCTGCAGCGCCTATCTCCGCCTCCATCACCAATGCATCTGATTCAAGAGTTCCACTCCCGTATTCTCTTCCGGTACGGAGTTGGACCGCAGTCATCGCTGATCCATTCGGAGTCGTACCTGCCAACGTTGCCACCAGCACCGCGGGTACGCCTCAGGATTTGAGTGGCGCCAGCACCAACGCGGCCGAACTCCCTCAGGTCGTGGCAATCACCCCGAACGGCCAGTACGCCTACGTCCTCGGCAACAGCAACGCCATCTATCCCTACGACATCGCCACGAACACCTTCGGTAACCCGATCTCGTTGCCGATCCCCGCCAGCGCCGGCAGCGATGACCCCGTAGCGATCGCAATCACTCCGGATGGGCAGTACGCCTATGTCGCCGACTATTCGAACAACGTAGTCATACCGGTTGACCTGGCTACTGCGCAGGCGGGCAACGCGATTGTCCTGGGCACGAGCCAGGGGTCGCCAATCAGCAATCCGATCGGCATCGCCATAACCCCCGACGGCAATACCGTGTGGGTGGACGCAAGTGGCAACGGAACACAAGTGTTGGTACCCATCGCCACGGCCACCAACGCCGCCGGTCCCTCCATCGTCATCGACGGATACCCGGGAGCCGAGGCCATAGCGATCGCCCCGGATGGGAAAACCGCTTATGCCGTTAACTCTCAGGACGGAGTGGTACCTGTGTCTCTCACCACCGGTACCGCCAGCACCGCAATCCCCCTGGGTAATACTGGGCCCATGGGCATCGCCATAACCCCCGATGGCGCCACGGCCTGGGTGACTGAGTCCCAGGGCGGCAACGGCAATGGGGCGCTAGTGCCGATTGATCTCGCGACTGGCACTGCAGGCACCCCGATCACTGACCCATCCATGGCAACACCCATTGGAGTGACAGTGGCCCCGGATGGCCAGTCAGTCTACGTCGGAAATTACGGCGTCACTGCCGCCGGTAGCGGCGACAACTACATCACGATCATCTCCACGGCTACCAGGACTGTCACTGCAACCATCGACATAAGTTCTCTGGGAGAGAAAGAAGGATCGAGCATTGCCATCACTCCCGATCAGGCTCCGATTGCCAGGCTTGCAGCCAGCCCGGCGCCTGCGGGGCAAGCAACGAGCTTCGATGCCTCGGCGTCCACCGTGGCGGTCGGCAACATCGTCTCATATGCATGGAACTTCGGTGACGGGTCGGTAGCTATGACGACATCGCCCACTACAAGTCATGTCTATACGGTCGCCCAGACTTACAAGGCCAGCGTCACGGAGACCGATTCGGCAGGTACCTCGACCACGCAGGTCTTCACGGGAACGACGGTTTCCCTGAACGGTGGCCCGTCCGCTGTCGCGAGCACATCATTCGCCGTTCCGGCAAGCGGACCAGACGTGAGCAGCGTGTCCCCGGACTTCGGTCCGACGGCCGGAGGTACAAGTGTCACGATCAGCGGTTCAGACTTTGCTTCCGGTGCCGCGGTGACGTTCGGCTCCACCCCGGCCGCCGCCGTGAACGCCGTGTCGACGACTGAGATTGCAGCGACATCGCCCGCGGGAACCGGTACCGTCGATATCAGGGTCAGCGTGTCCGGCCTGCAGAGCCCAGCAAATGCGGGTGACCGCTTCGCCTACGTGAGCCCGCCTGCTCCCTACCACCCGCTTACCCCAGCACGCATATGCGACACCCGAGCAGGCAACCCATCGGGGCTCTCGGGTGGCACCGCCCAGTGCAATGGCAATAGTCTCGAGGGTGGAACACCCCGGAACATCGCGGTTGCCGGCTTGGGTGGCGTACCGGCCTCGGGTGCTACGGCTGCCGTGCTCAACGTGACGGTCACCGACCCGTCGAACGCCGGTTACTTGACCGTATATCCTGCAGGCCAAAACCCGCCCACCGCCTCGAACCTGAACTTTACCCGTGGAGAGACCGTGCCCAACCTGGTTGAAGTGGTATTGCCCTCCTCGGGGCAGGTATCCATTGTCACCAACACGACCAGTGCTGATGCTATAGTCGATGTGGAAGGCTATGTAGGTCCAGCTTCGGGCGGCTCGACCGCTGGACTCTACAACCCTCTACCTCCATCACGCATATGCGACACCCGAGCAGGCAACCCATCGGGGCTCTCGGGTGGCACCGCCCAGTGCAATGGCCAGAGCATCCAGGGTGGAGTGGCGCGCGATGTGAACGTCGTGGGCTTGGGTGGGGTCCCCTCCGCAGGCGTCGAGGCCGTCGTGCTGAACGTCGCGGTAACCGGTCCGTCCTCGGTGGGCTTCCTTACGGTGTATCCGGCGGGCCGGAACCGCCCCACTGCATCCAACCTTAACTTTACCCGTGGAGAGACCGTGCCCAACCGGGTCATCGTTCCAGTCGGATCGGCAGGACAGGTCGCCCTCTATGCAAATACGGGCAGTCTCAACGTAGTGGTAGATGTAGGCGGCTGGTACACGGATGGCTCCGGCTCGTCAAGTGGCTCCTTGCCCTTTACAGCTATGGCGCCGAGCCGTATATGCGATACCCGTACCGGGTCAGGTGAGCCGTACGCAGGAAACACGCTTGGCCCCGGTGGTGTGCTGGCTGTTCAGGTGGCAGGTGTAGGTGGCGTACCGGCCGTAGGCTCGTCATCGCCTCCGACGGCCGTCGTGGTAAACATCACAGCCACCAAGGTAAGCTCTGGAAGTTATCTCACCGCCTATCCCGACGGCACGTCACGGCCTACCGCCTCGGACCTGAACCTGTCAGCTGGCAGGACAGTGCCAAACCTGGTGGTCGTGAAGCTGGGCAGTGACGGCGCCATCGATGTCTACAACTTCGCAGGGTCGACCGACGTGATCATCGATGTGGTCGGCTGGTACTCCTGAGACCGGTGAGTTATGAGGTGCCGGCCACACCCATGCCGTAAAGGGCCATGTCGTAGTAGGAGCTCGAGCCGTTAGTCACGATCGTCAGGTTCACGTCAAGTGGCGTGACGGCCTTGGGAGCGAAGGCGACCTGGAACGTGGCGCTCTGGCCGACATCGAGTACCAAGTCGGTACTGCAACCCGACCAGTTGCCGGAAGCAGGCATGAAGCAGCCCTTAGAGATCGTGCTGCTGCTGAACACGTAGTCGGCGGCAGCTCCCGGCTCCCCGGCAACACCAATCCCGTCGATCACCAGTGGCGCGTTCCCCGGAGGGGGGTTTGAGATCGTGACCGTCTGCGCAGCAGACGACTTTCCGACCTGCGTTTCTCCGAACTGCAGCTTAGAAGGGCTGACCACGATATTCGGGGCGACGGTCACGGTCTCGAAGTCGACCTGGAGCGTTGCCGAGCCCGTCCCCGCGCACGAGTTGTGAAGACCGGTAGCGGGACCCATGTGAAGGGGCGGGCAGTAGGTCAGATGGAAGGTCCCCGTGTACTTGTTCGACGTCTTGGGCGTACAGGAGACGTTCGGTCCACCCGGATTTCCCGGCGCCGTCTGGAGGGATGTGCTGCCCAGCGTGAAGCCCTTGCAGGAGAGAGCGCCCTTGCCAGACCGGAGGCCCTGGGCAGAGGTGAACACCCACTGCGGCGCTCCCTCGTACAGGAACGCCACCTGCGGTGGGGACGGGATGACCATGCTCGCGGGGTATGTCAGATTGACGAGCATGTCCCCGGTCCAGCTGCCGCCGGATGGTCCTGGGACGGAGAACTGGCCGATACAGGCTTGCTCGGAAGCTACTGGCTGCCTTTCCAGCGATACGCCACCCACCGCGAGCTGCCCTGTTCGTGGCGAGAAGGAGGCCGCCTGATCCTTCAGATCGAAGGTGTAGTCCTGTCGCCAAGAGAAAGTGCAATCGGGGAGCGTTGTGGTCTGGGTCAGGTTGAAAGACCCCGAGCCGGAGACCTTGGCGCCGATCAGCGTTTTGTTTGGTGCCGTTGTCGGTGGTGAAGGCAGGGTCGAGCTGGACCCAGAAGTCGTGGTCGTGGAGGCTGGTGGCTGAGGGCCGTCGCTGCACGCCGCAACGGAGGTGCCCAGTGCCAGCACGGTCATGCCCGCCGCCAGCATCCCTGCTCTCTGCACGTGCATGCCGAGATCTGCCGGTGCTTTCCTACTGGTACCAGCCCACGACGTCCGCTACCACGTCGACGCTGCCTGCATTATTGAAGATTGACACCTGGCCGCTGGAACCGATCTTCACGATTACGAGGTTCGGAACCGTCTCACCAAGCGCCCAGTTGAGATCGGAAGCCGTAGGGCGGTTTTGGCCTGTAGGCCATATGGTGAGATAGCTTGACGCCGTCGTGTGAGCAACCGTCACGTTCAGAACGACGGCGGTGGCTCCTGCCGGTACCCCGCCGACCCCTTGCACCTGAACTGCGAGAGAATCTCCTGGAGAGAGCGTCTGGCCTTCGTAGGGCTCTCCGGATCCCTGGCGGGTGTCGAGGATGCGGGCCGGGGTGATACCGGAGAACTGGGTAAGAGTGCTCCCCGTGCCGCCGGGAAGGGTGTACCAGCCCCCCACGTCCACTATCACGTTCGCCTGTCCTGAATTGTTGTAGATGGATACCTGGCCTTTGGGTCCGACCGGTACGGATACCCGGTTCGGTGTCGTCACGCCTTTCGTCCAGTTCAAGTTGGAAGCGGTAGGCCTTGGCGAACCTTGTGGCCACACGGTTAGGTAGCTCGATGCAGTAGTTCCGCTTACCGTCACGTTCAGAACTACCCCGGCCACCCCGCTTGCTGGCACGCCGCCCGCCCCCGCCGCCTGTATGGTCATGGTCTTTCCTCCGGACAGCAGGCCGTCGGTGTTACACTGGGCTTCGGCGCCGGAGAGACCCGAGGGGTTGCCTGCCCTCGTGTCGCAAATGCGGGCAGGTGAGAGCGCATTGAAGAGGCCCGCTCCAGAAGTTGCCGGTCCTACATAGCCTTCTACGTCCACGATGACATCGGCGGAGCTGACGTTGTCGTAGATGGACACCTGCCCGGACGAGCCGAGAGCCACCTCCACGAGGTTCGGGACGGCCTCGCCTTTCGAGAAGTTCAGGTTGGAAGAAAGCGGCTCGGCGGTGCCGGACGGATAGATCGTGAAGAATCCGGCTGCGCCGGCATTGTCTGCAGTCACATTCAGTACGGCAGCAGTGGCACCTGTGGAGGGGACCCCTCCCGAGGTCTGGCCGTTCGGGTCTGTTCCTGCCACTTGGATCGTAAGGGGGGTACCTCCCACAAGTGTCTTTCCTGCGCACTGAGCGTCTTGTCCTGACAGCCCCGAGGGGTTGCCTGCCCTCGTGTCGCAGATGCGGTAAGGGGTGAGCGGGTTGTATGGCGCTGGTACCGTCGGCTGGGAGGGGATCACCGGCTCAGAGGCCGCGGACCAGGGCCCGTTACCGTCGCAGTTGGTGGCCGCCACCATAAAGGTGTACTTCGTGCCGTTGGAAAGGCCAGTCACGCTGTAGCTGGTAGAGGTCGTGCCAGTAGCGGTGGAACTGACTAGGGTGGTGCCCGAGTAGACGGCGATGTCGTAGCTCGTGATCGGGCACTCGCCCTGCGAGGTTGGCGCCGTCCAAGAGAGGGCAGCCGTCGCGTTGGCCGGTGTTGCTATCACATTGTTCGGCTTGCCAGGCACGGTGTCGGCGTTGGTGTAGATGAAGAGGTAGCCGGTTGTGCTGTCGTCTCCTGCAGCACAGAAGGAGATCGAAGGGCAAGAGATGGCCACGAGATTCCCGTTCGTGTCGACAGAGACCGCAGTGCTCCACGAAGTGCCGTCGAAGTAGAAGACATCCCCGAAGTAGGTTCCGTGTGCGCTCGAGGCACTCGCCACGCAGAACTTGGTGCTCGCGCAGGACACATCTTTGAGCTCCTCCTCGTTCTGGGGCACGACGGTTGTGGGTGAAGACCATGTCGTCCCGTCGAAGGTGAGCGCTTGCCCTATCCAATCGACCGCTACACAGAACGACGGGGTGGGGCACGAGACGGACTCGATCTCACCGGTGTCGATCGGGTCGAGGGCGCTCCAAGCCGATCCGTCGTAGCTCGCGACGTCTCCCATGCCGTCGGTCGCGATGCACATGGTGGAGCTGGCGCACGATACCGAGACCAGGGTCTTGGAGGTGGTACTGGTGTTGTCGACGAAAGTCGGCACTGTCCAGGTGGATCCGTCGTAGGTCATCGCGTAGCCGTTCGCGTCGACAGCTGCACAGAAGTTGGCGCTCGGGCACGACACGGACTCGAGAGAGACGGCATTCTGGCCCTGGTTTGCACTCCCCTGACCATCGATCAGAGTGGGTTTGCCCCAGGTGCCGTTCGAGTACTCGGTTGCGTAGCCCAAGCTGTCGACGACCATGCAGAAGGTGGTCGTCGGGCAGGAGATGTCCATAGCCCAGCTACCGTTGCCATTCACCTCGGTATCGACGTGATTGCTGCTGGGATCGGTCCAGGCGGTGCCATTGTAGAAGACAGCGTCACCGGAACTGTCGACAGCCATACACCAGGTTGAACTCACGCACGACATCCCGGCAAACGACGGGGACTCCGGATAGATGTTGTTCTGGTGGGGATCGAGCGGCGCGCTCCAAGTTCCGGTCGAGGCCGCTGCGAGAGGGCTGACGGTGAGGACGCTTGTCATGACGTATACCACTAGGACGGATACCGCGAGGAAGGGCTGCCACCTGGACAAGAGCCGAACGACATAGACATGCGTTTTTCCTGGAAATGATTGCATACCTCCAAGATTAGGGAGCGTCGCTGGCCATAGCATCGGGAAGTTCCCCTATTTTTAGGAGTAGACGGATAGGAGCGGGGCACAAGCCCGGCGCAGCACTACCAAGCACTCAACAGCATCCGACACGACTTCCTGACTTTCTGGCCTTCTGGATGACAGCTAGGACGCCCCGGCGCTCGGGTGGCACTCCTCGACCAGATCATCGCGCCAGGTGAGCATGAGTTCCCTTCTGGAGCCGATCCCGAGCTTCGCATACACACTTGACAGGTGGTGGTCGACGGTCTTCGGCGATATGAAGAGGCGCTCCGCCAGCTGCTTGTTCGTGAGGCCTCCCGCAGCCAGCGCTGCGACGCGCTTCTCCTGGGGACTGAGCACCACACGTGAAGCGGACTTGCGACGGCGCCCTCCTGCGGCGGCGAGTTCCTGTTTGGCAATCCGTTGGATCCGCACCGCTCCCGCCGGTTCTGCAAGGTCGAGCGCCCGTCGCAACACACCCTTGGCCGGCACCGCTCGATCAGTCAAGCGCAGGAACCTACCGTACGCGACGAGCGTCTCTGCCTCTGCGAGCGGCATCCCAACCCCGCAGTGGTGACCGAGAGCCTCCTCGTAGAGCCTCTCGGCATCGTCAAGCTTTCCCAGACGCCATGCCAACGTTGCCCGACCGGCAGCGGCCACAGCACGCGGAGTACGACACTCCAGCGGTTCGCAGCGCTCTTCGAGGGAATCGAGCAAGCCCTCGAGGCGATCGAGTTTCCGAGCGGACGCATAGGCCTCGATCGCCGCCGCATGCCAGGGCACGACGCAGGGCTCGAGTATGCCGGACTCCCCTGCCAGCGACCCGGCGCACTCGGCAGCAGCTACGGCCTCGGTAATCCGCCCCGCCTGCAAGTGGTCGCGGCACGTGACAAGCAACAGCCAGAGACGCAGGTAGGGCGGGTCGCCCATCACGGTAGCCGCGGCATCGACACGTTCGAGCCACATGGCGCTCTCCTCGTCGCGTCCGAGTTCCTGGCAGAGATGCGCCATTCCCACTGAGGCGTGCGTTCCCACCGCTCTCGCTATCTCGATCATCTCGGTGGCCGATCGGAGCAGGCCGTATGCCTCTTCGATACGCCCCACTCGCCACAGCGTGTCGGCGTGGTTCACTGCATAGCCCTCATAGGTGAGCATCGCGCCCTGGCTCATCGCCCGACTCGCGATCGAGGCGTGGGCGGCCGCCTCCTCCTCGAAGCGCTCCGCCAGCTTCGCCAGCAACGAGTACCCGAACCGCACGTCCCAGAACCACGGAGTTGGATCATTGGCGGCTTCCGCCTCGAGGGCTACACCGGCAGCTTCCGCTACGGCATCGATGCCGTACGCATCGCCCTGCAGGTACGCGAGGTAGGCGTCCGCAGTTAAGGCTGACAGGTGAAGTCGCTCATCGACGATCCCATACTTATCGATCATGGACAACACGCGCTGGGTTGTGGCACGCGCTCTCCGCGGTCCTTCGAAGAGCCAACCGAAGAAGGTGTAGTCGAGCAATGTATCGCAGGCAAGCACGGGATCGAACTCGAGCGCGATCGACGATGCCTCCTCAGAGCACTTCTTCGCTCCGGCAAGGGAGACGGTGGCGAGCAGCACTTGGGCGAGCAGGCGTAGGACCGCGACGCGTTCAGGACCGGACAACGGCTCCCTGGTGGCGACACCTGTGTCGAGTACGGCCCGAAGCACCTCCTCCGCCTCCGTGGCGTGTCCTATCGCCAGTTCGGCTTGGGCCAGCTCGATCTGCAAGCCAAGCGGCGCGGAACCCTCGGCCATACCGACAGCGCTTTTCAGGTGCTCCACCGCGGTCGCGAGCGCCCCTGCCGCAACGCTGACGCGACCAGCTTCGGCGAGCGCGCCGATCGCCTCGGGGTCTCCTCGCATCCCTGCTGCGACCGCGTGGGAGGCAGCCGCCGGCGCGCCACGAGCGTGCAGCACGCGGAATGCCTGAGTGTGCATGGCGCGGCGTACCGGCTCGGGCATGTCCTCGTAGAGCGCTTCGCGGAACAGGGGATGGACAAACTCGGCGTCGTCACGGGGGGTACCCCGGACGAGCCCAGCACGGCAGAGCGCGTCGAGTGCAGCGAGGGACACCGCCTCGCTCTGTCCGACCAGACCAGCTACAACAGACGTGCTGAAACGCGTACCGAGCACGCTCGCTCCTCGGGCAAAGTGCAGCGCGCTGGTCCCGACTCCGGCGAATCGGGCCAGGTAGATCCGCTCGGCCAATGCGCGGGCAGATTTGGTGGCGGCAATAGATGACCCCTCGCTCCGACGCCAAGTGGAGGCGAGCTCTCCAAGCAGGAGCGGGTTGCCCGCGCATACTCCCAACGCCCGAGTTGCCAGATCATCAGGTACGTCGTTACCCAGGTGCTTGGCCAAGAGTGCTCGGCCGGCACCATCGGACAGTGGCGCAAGACGTTCGATGGTTGCATGCCCCTCAACGGCCAACAGGCGCGCTTGACCGTACGCCAGGTCCGGCCACGGGCGCGCCGCGGCCACTACGGCGACCGGAATCCCCCCTATCCTCCTGCAAATGAGCGCCAGGAGTTCCGCTGAGTCGGTGTCCGCCCAGTGAAGATCGTCGATCGCAACCAACAATGGCTTTGGCGCACGCTCTCGTAGCCAATCGAGGAGATCCACGTAGTGCCTCGCCCGTGCCTCGCCCGATCCGATTCCGTCCCGCCCTCCCGCAAACACTCCGAGCCCACCGAACAGGCGGGTAAGCAACCCAAAAGGAAGCACCGACTCCGCCTCCGAGCAGCCGGCCGCCCTTATGGTGAAGTCCGTGGCGCGCGCGCAGGCATCCGCGAAGAGGGTCGTCTTGCCAAGACCTGCTTCACCGATCAAGAACAGCACGCCGCCCTCGCCTGCGCGCCCCCTTCTGAGGATCTCCGCCACGGCTTCAAGTGCCGCCTCGCGCTCAAGCAGGTCCGGGCCGGTCCCTAGCGAGGCCGAGGCTCCAAGGAACCGATCCTTCCCCACCATCAAGAGCTCCTAAAGGGAAATGGCGACTGCAGCCATCTCGGAGATCACAGGCCGAACCTTTTTCTCGAGCCGGTGCCAAATTCGCGCAGTTGCCACTGCGCCGGCGAACACAACCACCGAGCGGTGGCCGGCGAAGCCCTCCTGGCCGACCCATGGCGACATGACACTGTTCCGGCTCATATAATCAGTGGGCATTCCTGCCCTGCAACTTGGCGATGATATACATCTCATATTTAAGGTTACCATGGTCACCGGCAAAACGCAGGACTTTTACCTTGATAAACGTGCTAATCAAGGCGTTACCTCGAAAGAAGTTCACGGCCGCTTCGGAATCTGGCTTAGAGGCCGGCGTATCGACAAGGAACCAACCTTACAAATGGGGAGGTTCCCCGATGCTCGACAATGGAGAACCCCTTATGATTCTGTTCTATGGCACATTGTGAGCTTCGTTTCCGGCATATCGGTACATCCATCGGTCATGCTTATGGTCCTTCAAGGCATTGCAGCTGATTCCTTGCAACGACCGCTGGAACTCGCCGTGCATGCAGGAAAACTCGCCGTGCATGCAGGAAAGAGCCACAAGGCAATAGATTCGACAACACAACTATGACTACGGAGGTTTGGCATATGAGTACATTGAATAGAATCGAGGAACCGTTGAATGGTCTTTTCGGCGATGAGGGTCCCGTTCAACTCCCAGATGCGGCAAAGGACTGGATTGCCCGTTATGCATGGATGTTGGCTCTTATCGGTGGAGTATCATTGCTCTTGTCATCGTGGGCATTCTGGACGGCCGCCAATGCCCTCCACGCATTAAATGCATACTGCAATTCGTATGCCGGCAACCCTTATTTGAGGGGGATTGCCCATGAGTGCATGGCGTCGTCGCCCGGAGTGTTCTTTTACGTGGCGTTTATAACCGTATTGGCAACTGGCATCTTGTATATAGTTGCTGCACTGAAACTCAAGGAGATGTCCAAAGTTGGATGGGATCTTTTGTTCCTAGCTAGTTTGGTATACCTTGTTTACGGGATATTAACAATATTTGCTGGATATGGTATCAATATCGTCGCTGCTGTAATTGGAGCGGCTGTCACGTGGTTTTTCCTCTTTCAAATCCGGAGCCGCTTTACAGGAGAAGTTCCCCTACCACCTGCGATGCCGCATATGTCACCGCAGCCGCCATCGCAATATCCTCCTTCAAACCCTGGACCACCAGCGCCCCCATCACTTCCACAGGGATAAACAGGATAATCAAGGTGATCGCTCGTAAGGCATTGCTCGCCTTCTTGGGTGCTGTAGGCATCACGGGCTCAGCTCACCCAAAGTTCCCCGTAGGCGCCGACCACTGCACCGGTGCGGCACTCCAACCAGGACGGAGTTGCACCTTCGCAGTGGCATTCGAGCCGGGATCAAGCGACCACGGTTATCAGGATGCCACCTTGAAGGTCATCACCGACGCAAAAGTGGGCACCTACACATCCGCTCTATGCGGCACCGCTGTTCCGTTGCCAGCAAAGTCGAGTTGACAAAGCTCCATTCAAACGCATTTCCTCGACCAAAGGCGATTACCCTTGTTATCCTGCCAAGCAATAGGGCATTAGCCGCTTGCCTGCAACGCCCCGACTGCGATGAGCACCTATAATGAGGTGGTGTTTGAATCCCTGCGTCGCCACAGTCCGGACACCCTTGCTCGAGCACGCGGTGATTCCCCGGTGGATCTCCTGCTTACCAACGCCAATCTATTCGTCCCGACCACCAAGGAATGGATAATGACCGACATCGCTATCGCAGGCGGGGTAGTGGCCGGTTGGGGACGCAGGGAGGCATCCCGGGAGATAGACCTGGATGGCGCCTGGGTTACTCCAGGATTCATAGATGCTCACATGCACATCGAGTCCACCAAATTGTGGATACCCAACTTTGTCGGGGCTGTCCTGCCTTGGGGAACGGTTGCAGTTGCCAACGACCCTCATGAAATGGCCAATGTGGCTGGGATTGATGGGGTAAAAGCAATGATACAGGCGGCCATGGAAATGCCCTTTACGTTCGGATTCTCCGCCTCCTCATGCGTTCCTGCCTCCATATTCGAGAGTAACGGAGCGATATTTGACCTCGCTGAGATGGAGGAGGTCCTTGGATCCCCCTTGGGCATTGGTATTGCGGAAGTGATGAACTACCCTGGGGTCATCCATGGCGACGAGGCGCTGATGGCCAAGATTGCGGCAGCAGGCAACAAGCGAGTAGACGGTCATGCGCCCGGGGTAACGGGTCGCGATCTGGATGCCTATCTCTGTGCCGGAGTCGAATCGGACCATGAGATGGCCAGCTATGAAGAGGTGGTCGAAAAGCGGAGAAAGGGGATGTGGGTATTTCTCAGGCAAGGTTCGGCAAGCTGGAACATCCCCACGCTGGCAAGGACCGTCATCGAGTCAGGAACCTCCAGAGTGGCCCTATGCAGCGACGACAGGGAACCAGACCTTATCGAACAAAAAGGACATATGAACCACTGCATAGGTGTCGCTGTGGAGTCAGGCATCAGCCTGGAAGATGCGTTGGTACTGGCCACCCTGAACCCGGCGGAGTATCATGGCTTCAAGCACCTGGGCATTGTCGCTCCCGGTTACCAGGCCGACTTGAATATCTTCACCTCCGTGGATCCACTCGATCTCAGGCCTAATATGGTGTTCCAGAGGGGGAATCTGGTGGCTCAGGAAGGTAAACTCCTGGCAGTATTAAAACGTGTCAACCCTCCCGAATCGGTAAGGAGTTCGGTAAAACTCGCCTACAAGCTGGCTCCTGACTCGTTCACTCTGAACTGCAAAGAAGGCGACCCGGTACGGGTCATCGAAGTAACCACACGCTCACTATGGACAGCGGCCAGTACGGCCACTTTCTCTCTAGCGGACCAGAAACTGAACCAGCTGGCCGTTGTGGAACGCCACACTGGCGGTGGGCGGATGGCCAACGGGCTGGTAAGGGGCTTCGGGCTGAAATGTGGCGCCATGGCGTCCACGGTTGCACATGACGCTCACAATCTCATGATAGTTGGCGCCAACAGCGACCGGGGCAGAGCCGATATGGCAACTGCCGGCAACCGGATCGCAGAAATAGGCGGCGGTCAAGTGGTCTGCCTGGATGGCGAGATAATCGCCGAAATCCGGCTACCGATCGCCGGACTCATGAGCGACCAGGAAATCGGGGAACTGGCCCCCCAGGTGGTGTTTGCCCACGAAGCCGCCTCGGCCAGGCTCGGCTGTTCTCTCGATGCGCCATTCATGACTCTGTCATTTCTCGGTCTGTCTGTGATACCCGAGCTCAAGCTAACCGACAAGGGCCTAGTCGATGTAGACCGCTTCGAGCTGGTGGACCTGGTGGCCAGCGGGGACGGCTTCACGGTCGGCAATGCGCATGGGAGCTCGCACGGATCCTCGGCTGCCAGCTCAATTTCCGACTTGACTGCCGGCTAGGACAGCAACTCACAGGCGCGAGGATATGCCTACCTGATCTCTTGGCGATATACTGCCATGCTTAGCTATTCTCGACGTTCCGGTCTCGACGTTCCGGTCTGCCGTGCACTATACTTTCGCGCCATGCAACACCTATGGCGTACTCGCGCCTTGATCAGCTGGTGCACGATACGGTGCATATTCTCCTGACCAACGACTTTCCCCCAAAGGTAGGAGGCATACAGTCGTACCTATGGGAGCTATGGTCGAGGATGGATCCAGACAGCTACGCAGTCGTTACCGCTTCCTCTCACGCCTATGCATCCAGATTCGATGACGAGCAAGCATCCAGAGGCATCCGGATACACAGACTTCCCTCCAAGGTGCTCTATCCTTCAGCAACGCTTGTCCGTGAAGTTGACAGGTTCGCCCGCCATTACGGCGCCGGCACAGTCGTAATAGATCCTATCCTGCCCCTTGGGCTGATCGGGCCGAAGCTGTCCACCAGGTACGTACTGGTGGCTCACGGAGCGGAAGCTGCCATACCGGCCAAGCTCCCGCCGCTGGCCAGCATTATGCGCATGTGCGTAAGACGATCGCAGGGTATTGTCTGTGCGGGTAACTATCCTATGGAAGTAATCGGCAAGCTGATGAAGGACCCCACAACGCAGCGCTGCACTGTTCCACTCTACAACGTGCCTCCCGGGGTGGATGTAAACAGATTCCATCCATTGACAGGAGTTGAAAAGGCCAGAGCCAGGGAAGGTCTCGGCATCGGCCCCCACGAACAGGTGGTGCTTTCCCTGTCAAGGCTGGTCCCCCGCAAGGGGATGGACGTCCTCATCAAGGCGGCAGGAGCCTTGAGAACATCCTTCCCTGAACTCAGGGTACTGGTAGGAGGTGAGGGCAGGGACAGGGACCGGTTGGCCCGCATAGCCCGAACCAGTGAAGCCAGGGTCACCTTTCTCGGAAAAGTGCCTGACGACCAGGTAGCGACTCTGTATGGAGCGGCAGATGTGTTCGCCATGCTCTGCAGAGACAGATGGTTGGGACTCGAGCAGGAAGGATTTGGTATCGTATTCCTCGAGGCTGCCGCGTGCGGGATCCCCCAGATTGCAGGAAGGAGCGGGGGCTCTCACGAAGCGGTGCTGGATGGAATGACCGGTACAGTCGTAGGCGATCCTCGCGACGTAAGTTGTACCGCACGTATATTGAGGAGGTTGCTGGTGGATATAAATAAGCGTGACCGGATGGGCAAACAGGCAAGATTGAGGGCGGTACAATCCTTCGACTACTTGATGCTGGCTCCAATGCTGGCAAATGCGCTGAAGGAACTTGATGCGTGATAGCCTTCATGGAAGATCATGGCGAGGGCGATTAAAAGGAGTTAGACATTGCCGGACGTATCCACAGCCAGTGTGCTGGTAAATGCCCCAGTAGCCATATGCTACGAGGTAGTCGTAGACTTTGAGCATTATCCTGAATGGGTCAGTGACCTGAAAGAGGTCATAGTCCATTCTACCGATGATGCAGGCCGTCCGGAAGAGGTTGCATTCAGGGCAGCCGCATTTGGGCGCTCTACCAGTTACACGCTCAAGTATGATTATACGCACTCTCCAGAGGTGGTCGCATGGAATCTGGTGGAAGGTGACCTCACGACCATACTGGATGGTTCTTACAAATTCGAGAGCATCGACAGCACGAGGACCGAGGTCACTTACGCATTGGAGGTGGAGCTGAAGGTTCCCCTGCCTGGCTTCGTAAAACGCCGCGCCCAGAGCCGCATAGTGCACAGCGCCCTCGAAGACCTCAAAGCACGAGTTGAGTCACTGGCCGGATAAGCCAGTGTCCAGAGCGACTGGCCGTCTCTCGAAAAGTCTCTTGCATGCAGCTGATGTTCCACCTGCGTCCGTAAGAGTTGGTATCGGGAGGGACAAAAGTGCCTGAGATGCTGTCCGGAGCCGGGAACAAAGGGCTTGCCGCTATAGGGTTGGACGTAGGGGGGACAAAAGTACTGGGCACAGCAGTAGCTTGGACCGCCGAAGTGATATGCACCGAGAAAACCACCCTGCCACCATCTCAGCCCATTATTGAGGTTATGGCCAATCTGGCATCGGGCCTAGCTTCAAGGGCCTTCCGCAACCTCCACCTTCCACCCAGTCCAGTCCCCTGCGTCGGATTGGGCATCCCGGGAACACTCGACAGAGATGGCAATCTCACTTTCTCGGCCAATTTGAAAGGCATGGTCGGGGTGGACATAAGGAGCCGTCTGAGGGAATCTCTTTCCACGAAAGCGCTGTCAGGGCTTCCGGCCCTGTTCAGCTCAGACGTTCCAATCGTCGTGGAGAACGACGCCAACTGTGCACTTATTGCGGAAGCCCTAGTAGGAGCCGCACGCGGCCGCAAAGACGTTATACTGCTGACGCTTGGAACGGGAATCGGTGGAGCGATGATGCTCGGTGGCAAACTGCTGCATGGAGCACACGGTTATGCCGGCGAGTTCGGACACATGGTAGTGATGCCCGATGGGTTCCAGTGCAAGTGCGGCAGGAAAGGCTGCTTCGAACACTACGTCTCGGGCACAGCAAACCGGCGGGTATCCCACGAGGACATGGCTAAGTGGATGGCGCTCGGACTGGCCAATCTCATCCTGGCATTCGATCCGGAAATAATCGTCGTGGGAGGGGGATTCGGTGCAGGAATGGGTGAGAAGCTGCTCGGCCCAGTGCGCAAGCTGCTACCAGGCCTGCTCAGGGAATACAGCGAAACGCAGGTGCCCCGCCTGGTAGCGGCAAACCTGGGAGAGGATGCAGGCGCCGTGGGGGCGGCAATCAATGCGATACAACATATTGCACCACAATGGGATTACTGATCGATTAGCGTCCCTCGTAATAGAAATGGAGGCGAGACAGCCATGAGGCTGGGAATCATGTTGCCCACCTTTCAGGATTCCTACAGCCGTGTACTGGATACCGCACGCTACGCTGAAGAGTGCAATCTTGACGGGGCATTCTGTTACGATCATATCTGGCCAATTGGCCATCCAGGTGAGCCGGCCTTCTCCTGCTTTCCCCTCCTAGGCGCCATAGCCGCATCCACCTCCAGGCTGACCATTGGCACCCTCGTAGCTCGGGTAGGGCTGTATGCTGGAGTGGTGCAAGGCACGGATATGCTGATCCACTCCTTCGAAGCCCTGCACGCCATCGCCCCGGGGCGGGTAATAGCAGGGATCGGCAGCGGAGATTCGAGGAGCACTCCCGAAGACAGCGCATACGGGATAGAGAGTGGACCTGCCGAATCAAGGCGTAGCCTGCTCAGAGATGCCGCACGTAGCCTTGCCGGACGGGGCTTAGAGACCTGGGTAGGATTGGGCGCCTCGGCGAGTGCACTACGGACCGGCATGATCCTAGCCGCCTCCACAGGCGCATCAATCAACGTATGGCAGGCGGATCCATCGAAGATAAAGCCTATCGTACCAGATGCCCTGATTCCACGCGAGGGAGAACACGCCGATCCACTTGAGCGAGCAACGGAGATGGGGAATGGGAATGCGCACATCGCCTCCTATGCCTCCAACAGAGCCGCCGGCAATGTCTCCTGCAGGAAACAAAGTGTACCGATAACCTGGGCTGGTTCTCTCGATCTTCTGACTCGAACCGATCTGGAGGGCAAGCAAGGCGTTACCAGCTACGCTGAAGCCCTGTCCCTCCTGGCTCGGAGCGGGATCACCTGGGCCGTGTGTGCCGGCATCGATGCTGCCCTACTGGCAGAAGCTGCACGTGTAGCCACCGGTAACTCCGGTAATTAGAGCCTCAGGGTTGGCCGTAACCTATGGGATTGCCCGCCCAGGTAAGCGATGTGACAAGAATGCCATACTGCTGATCAGCAGCCTGAACCACCTGCCCGCCACCAATGTACAATGCCTCGTGACCGGGCTGGGCTGACTCATAAGGTGAGTAGTAAAAAACGATATCGCCTGGTTGGAGCTGCGAAGCGGATACCTGAGCCACATCGCTGTACTGAGCAACGCTGTAGTGCGGTAACGACACGCCTGCAACGCCCCAGGCATACATGACCAGACCGGAACAGTCAAACCCCACCGACGGGCTGGCGCCACCCCATACATACGGTTTACCCACCTGAGCCAATGCCGTTCTCACCGCTATGGCCGCCTGCTGTGCAAAGTTTCCTGGAGCCGGTGCAGGTGGCTGCCCGCCTCCGCCTCCTCCGCCGCCTCCGCCGCCTCCGTAGGACGGATCCTGCGCCGCCGCCTGCGCCTGCGCCGCGCGTTGTGCCTGCAATTGCGCCGCCGCCTGCGCCGCCGCCTGCGCCTGCGCCGCTATCTCCTGCTGGCGCACCAGCTCCAGTGCATGGAGATTGCCCCTCAGCTGGTTCAACTCGCTGAGCGCAGTGTTGGCCGCCGCCTGCGCGCTCTGACGATCATGGCTGAGCACCACCAGCGCTGCGCTTGCGGAGCTACGTTCCCCACGAAGCTCCTTCTCCAACCGCGAGATTGTATGTTCTTGGCGCACATACCTGTCTATGGCATCGGACAGCGTAGAACTCGCTACACTCGATAGCTCGGACTGGACCATGTATGTATTGGAGTTGGAACTGAACAGGGTGCTGAACGAAGACAGCGAAGTATCCTGATTGATATACGCATTGATGGCTGCAGTGCGGAGCTCCTTGAGAGTCTTTGTCTGATTGCTCTTTGCAACGACCAGATTCGACTCCTCAACCTTGAGCTTGGCAACTATACCCTGATAGACATACTGCTCCTGATCGTACTCCCCCGAATACTTGTGCAGCTGACCCTCCTCCGCCAGATATTGCGTATCCACATTCGCTATGGCCGCCTTGTCTCCTGAGATCGTCGCTGCATAAGCTGACCGCTCTGCATGGCCCGGAACAAGACCGGCAACCGGGAGCACGACTGCGGCGACAATACCCAGCAGTAGCGCAAATGCACCTACCGCGAATTTCCGCCAACCGCCTCTTCCTTTGATCCCCCCTTGCGAACCCTGCCAAGTCCTCATAACTACATTACTGTAAAAGTTCATGGTTTTGTAACACTACCGCGTAACCGGAGCGATGGCAAGCATCACGTCAAATCTCAGCTGCCGGACATCTATCGAGTACGGGCGCACCTCCAGCACTCGACCTGAGTGGAACCGAACCATCCACTGTAGCATGCTAGGGACGATGTACCTGCTCACAAGGGCGTGATGGCAGCTCGGCACTGGCATCCACCTCAGGGGAAACGCTCATGTGCCACCCTTTGACGTCGGGTCACCGGAAAAGCTGCAGAGCTGCGTTGAGAGGCATAACCCCACGTACATCGCTTTTTTCAAATTTTTTGCCCATTCATACCCGGCTTGCCAGCAGGTCCAAGCGGTCCTCCGGTACAACTGCAGCTACCCTGACATGGTATTTCCCTCCCTCGCCATAAAATATACCCGGACTTACAACCACTCCCAGCCTGCTAGCCAACCATCCAGCCAAGTCCCAGCAGTCTCCCATAGGGGGTGGCACGGGCACCCACAGGTAGAAGCCGCCCAGCGGTAAGCCGGCTTCTACCCCAACTGCAGTCAGGATATTTGCCAGGCGGACCAATCGCGAGTGGTAGATAGCACGCTGGCGGCGTACGTGCCCCTCGTCTCCGAGGGCTGCGCTTGCCGCAGCCTGTACGGGACCTGGCACCATTAGCCCTGCGTGTTTGCGTACTTCTACGAGGAATGACACAAGGTTGGGATCACCTGCGTAGAATCCAGCCCTTAGGCCGGCAAGGTTGGACCGCTTGGAAAGTGAATGGACGGCCAGCACTCCGCCGGTCCCGCTCTCGAGTACCGAGTGGGCGGGCAGCGCGTCCCATGTATAATCCGCATAACATTCATCCGAGGCAACCGGTACTCCGTATTCCCTCCCCCACTCAGCACATCGAGCCAGATCGGTCAATGCCCCCGTAGGGTTGGACGGGCTGTTGACCCAGAGCAACAATGCATCATTGCGATCGTGCAGCGATATAGCTTCCAGGTCCAAACCACCGCCCGGGATCTCGGGAACAGCCACAGGCCTGAGCCCTGCAAGGCGAGCGCCCATTGAATAGGTAGGATAAGATAGCGCCGGAAACAGCACGGTACCTTTGTCCTCCTCCCGCAATTTTAAAAAGCCAGGCAGGCTTGCCACATACTCCTTCGTACCCACGCATGCCCCTATCCAGCCCGGTTCCACGACGGTGCCAAAACGGCGTTCCACCCACGCTGCACATGCCTCCCTGAATGCAGCCGTACCTGCAGACGGGGGGTAAGAGCGCTCGGCCCCCGACGACGAAAGCGCGCTCAGGACAACTTGTGGCGGCGGATCAACCGGTGTCCCGATTGAGAGATCGACTGCACCACCTGGATGCTTGGACGCCATCTCACGCAACCCGTCAAGGCGATCATATGGATAGGGCTCCAGCTCAAAACTCATGAACTACCAGCGTAAATCTTCTCCACGAGTCCTGCCAGTCCCTCACCGGTACGGGCGGATACGCTGACCGAGTTCTCATACAATCCGGCCACCGATCTGACGCGAACCGGATCGAGATCCACCTTATTGATGACCATCAGCTCTGGTATGTCCCCGGCGCCTATCTCCGCCAGCACCTTCCTCGCCACCGCTATACGCGCGCCCGAATCACCTGAAGCTCCGTCCACTACATGTACCAGCAGGTCCGCTTCGGTGGCAATTTCCAGTGTGGAGCTGAAAGCCTCCACAAGCTGGTGGGGAAGCTTGCGAACAAACCCCACCGTGTCCGAGAGCAGTACGGTGCGGCCACCCGGCAGCTCCAGCCTTCTCGTACGGGGGTCCAAGGTGGAGAATAGCCTGTCCTCCACCAATGTGCCGGCGCCGGTCAGCTTGTTCAACAGGGTGGACTTACCGGAGTTGGTATATCCTACAAGAGTGACCATGTACTGATTAGACCTGTGCCGCAACCTGCGTTGATTGTGACGCGTGCCGTTCAACCTGTGAAGCTCCTTCTCCAGCCTTGATATCCGTAGCTGCAGGCGCCGCCTGTCCACCTCCAAACGGGTCTCGCCTGGTCCCCTCGTTCCTATACCTCCTGCCTGCTGGGACAACGTGATGCCTTTCCCTCGTAAGCGAGGCAGCCTGTAACGCAGCTGTGCCAGCTCCACCTGGATCTTTCCCTCGCGGCTTCTGGCGTTCTGGGCAAAGATGTCCAGGATGACTGCCGAACGATCTATAGCGCTCCTTTTCAATACCTTTTCGAGGTTCCATTGCTGAGCAGGGGTGAGTTCCGCGTCGAAAACCACCGTGTCGACATCGAGATCCTCCGATGCGTCCAACAGATCAAGCAGCTTTCCCCTACCTATGTACGTTGCAGGATCGGGGTGTTCCCTTCGCTGTATCATCTTCCCAACGACATCTGCACCCGCAGTATCCACCAAGAGAGCCAACTCATCCAGACTGTCCTCGACCTCCCCGCGAGAAGATAAGGGGAACTCCACGCCAACCAGGATGATCTTCTCCCTGATCGACCGTTCGATCAGGCTCAAGGGAAACCTACGACCCAGTTTGCGAATCCGGCCACCCTGCCAGAGTCAACAAAGATATCGGCCACCTTGCTCACCGGTCCGGTGAGTATGGCGGAGTTGCCCCTGAACCTCACCTCCAGCGGACCGCCCGCGCTGGTAAGTGTAATGGTCATATCTCCGTGCCCATGGTAATCATCAGTTCCAAAACCGTATAGCTCAGGATGTTCCCGCATGTACTTCACCGCCGCTCCGGCAGCCACCGCGCCGGTCCCGCATGACAGCGTAGGGCCTACACCTCTCTCGTAAACAGCATAACCATAAGCCCCATCATCACCCGTCCTGAGATCACCATCCCTGAGATCACCATCCCTGAGATCACCATCGTCACCATGCCTCCTGGCCACATCCGGCCAGCAGAGCTCCACGTTGGCGCCCCCCCTAACCAGGGCGGCTGCCTGGGGTGCAACCCTTTCCAGCTCTCCATCTCCTGCCTTCCCGCCAAAAAGGACCAGATGCGGGTTGCCCGCATCCACCCAGAAAGGTATACGATCAGTCAACTCGGCAAGCACCGATCTATCAATCGGCAACTCTTCGCCGGCAACTACATCGCCCATGCCGACCGATGCATAACCCATCCACGCATTGTCTCCGGCAAAATAGCTGACATCTCTCCTTCCTGCATCGGTTGCGATCCTGTATACCGCAGAAACTGCATATGAGGCTTCCGCAACCACGGGTATCCCAGCAGGAGGACCAGCGGCAGGAGGACCAGTAAAGACACTCATATCGTCCTGCGATATAACCTCACCATGGTCGCCGGACAGATAATACAAGGATTGCACCAGGCAGCGTATACCGTTGCCGCTCATCTCAGCCCTAGTGCCATCGGCGTTGGTGAGCTCCATGTACGCATCAGCGCCGCCTGCCCGCAGTACCCTGATGAAGCCGTCGGCTCCTATGCCCCATCTCCTGTCGCATAGCCAGGCTATCGCCTGACAATCAAGATGGACATCGTCGTCAAAGTCTATGCACACAAGGAAATCATTGCCATTGCCCTCGTGCTTGGCCAGCTTGATATGCCTTGCGCTTCCGTCATGATTCATTCCTGCATCTGACCTCCATTCTATCAAATACCATCCCATATGGCCCGTAGTCGCACCAGGAGCTCGCCAGCAGTGGCATTGCAAACCTCAATCCATCCAGCCGCAGTCCCATATAGTCCGTAGTTGCGCCAGGAGATCACCCCCGGTATCCAACCAATGGATCCTTGGGTCTCGCCGGAACCATCTCCACTGCCTTCTGGCGAATTCCCTGGTTCTGGAAAGAGCATGCTCCACCGCATCATCAAGCGGGATACCATCCTCTATGTACGAGATCAGTTCCTTGTAACCAAGAGCCTGCCTGGCCGTCCTTGAAAGGCCCCGTGGCCGATCCAGCAGTGTCCGGACTTCGTCGAGCAAGCCTGCCTCCATCCATCCTTGGAAACGGTCGGCAATAGCGGCCGCATAGCTGTCCCTCTCGAGTGGAATGCCTGTAACCACGAACCGGCTATTGGCAGGATAGCTCTCCAGGCCTGGGCCGTAGGATGAGAACGGACGTCCTGACCCGATGGTCACCTCGAGTGCCCTGATGATGCGCCGCTTGTTGCCTGGGTCTATCTTTGCAGCCGCACGAGGATCCATGTCGGTAAGTTTTGAATACATGCGCTCCAGGCCATCCTGATCCTCCATCTCCCTCTCCAGGGCCCGGGTAACTTGTGGCCATCTCGGGGGTATGGTCAACCCATCGGTCAATGCTCTAAGATACAGACCGGTACCACCGACCAGGATCGCCCTCTTCCCTCGCGACTCGATGGACTGCAATGCTTCCATGGCCTCTAGCTGGTAGCGGGACACGGTATATTCTTCGTCAGGATCAGCTACGTCGACCATGTGGTATGCAACCTCACGGCGAGCGTGCAACGATGGTTTGGCGGTGGCTATATCCATATGACGGTAGACGCTCATCGAATCGATCGAAATGACCTCAGTTCCCGGCATGGATGGCGACACACACAGAGCAAGGGCAAGGGCATGAGCCAGCCGCGACTTACCCGAGGCAGTCGGCCCAACCAGTACCAGGTGAGGAGCTGGCTGCCCTTTGGTGTCCGCTCCAGCTTTTATCTCCTCCCGGCCTTGAAGTACCGGGCTTGTGGCTCGCCCGCGGGTCAAGCTATCGCCCTCGCTCTGCATGCCAAGGGTTAGGAAGAAGCAGTCTTTCCTGCAAATACCCTAAGAGGTATTCGCCGCCTTCGCTCGGCCGGTTCAACCGGCAACACGCGCCGATCGGACCGATTGTACGAAACAGGCTGTACGCCATCCAAGTCACCTTTCAAGTGATGTGGACCGGCACCAGTAATCCTCACCATCACGTACTGCCCCGATGCGTACTGCCCCGATGCGTACTGCCCCGATGCGTACTGTGCGGTGGCATGATACCCCGGTATCTCGGCAGCATCGCGCGCTGTCTCTGTGGTGAAATGAACCAGCTTTCCCTGGCGGGTCCTACCGGTCAGAACTGATGGGTCTCTTTTCGATATCCCCTCCACAAGCACCTCCTCGACCTTTCCGATCCTTGCCTGATTGTGCTCGTAGGCACTACGCTCCACCAGGTCTACAAGGCGGCTGAATCTGAATTTGATCTCTTCCGCATCCACAAAATGCTCCGTCATGTCCGCAGCCCTCGTTCCCGGTCGTGGAGAGAACTCAAACGTGTAAGCGGCGTCATAGCTGCATCTGGCTACCACCTCAAGGGTATCCTCGAAATCATCCTCGGTCTCACCGGGAAATCCCACAATGATATCTGTGGTGACGGCTAAGTCCGGAACAGCTTCACGGGCCATTGACAGCCTTGCGAGATACCGCTCTGCGTTGTAACCCCGGTGCATCCGGGATAGCACCCTGTCACTGCCGGATTGTAACGGAAGGTGAAGTTGCTCGCATACAGCGTCCACCTCCGCCATAGCCTGGAGAATGTCAGGGCGCAGATCCTTGGGATGTGGGCTGGTAAACCGTATCCTCCTTATACCATCCACTGCCCCCACCTCCCGGAGAAGAGGTGCGAAGAGCGGGCTACGCCGTGTAGCGTCCCTGCCATAGGAATTGACGTTCTGGCCAAGCAGGGTCACCTCACTCACTCCCCTGCTGGCGAGCACGGCAACTTCATCTATGATATCCCTCATCGGCCTTGACGATTCAGGCCCCCTGACCATTGGCACCGTGCAGAAAGTGCAGGAGTTGTCACACCCGCTCTGGATGCTCACATAGGCCGACCAGGGAGTGTCCTGCATCATAGGCAAACTCCAGGCATAGCTCCCGCCTGCTACATCCATGATCTCTTCGGCATCATACCGGGATTGAGGTGTCTCGAACACGCCCTGCCCGGAGCGGCTTGCACTCTCGAGCAACGCCGGTATCCTCGCCAGGTTGTAGGTTCCAACCACGACGTCGACAAATGGTGCGCGCTCCAAGAGCCGTTGTCCCTCCCGCTGGGCCAGGCACCCGCCCACCACGATGCGCATAGACGGACGCTCCGCCCGCAAAGCCTTGAGCTGTCCGAGAAATCCATATAGCTTGTTGTCGGCGTTCTCCCTTATGCAGCAGGTATTGACGAATACCACATCTGCAGCCGAGGGATCCTGGACGTGATACATGCCAGAGGACTCGAACAGCCCTGCAACACGCAAGGTATCGTGATCGTTCATCTGGCAGCCGAAACTTTTCAAGTAATAACCGGAAGCCGATTGAACCGGTGGATCCATCAGTGGAAATAGATCTTCTGGTAGCTCTTGGACATAGGGTGCAGCAAAAGCGCCACCAGAGCAACCGACAGTATGATGGTCAGAATATGAGGAATACCCCCGAAAGCAACGGCCAGTACCACGGTCAGCACAAGGTATCCTACCGAGCTTCCCACCGACAGATTGTAACCCCAACGTTGCTCATTGGCTACACCATTAGCACCCACTCCTTCTGCAATCATGAATAGCGCGGTAATTATCGAATACATGCCGAGCAACAGGAACAACAAGGCAAGTCCAGCATTCAGGTATTCGAGTATGACCGCTATCTGAAGGGTCTGGGGCTGCGATGCGTCGAACCAGCGTCTCTCCAACATGTAACCAGTCTTACACATTACTGCATGCTGAAGGTGTCAGCATCTCAGGAATTGACTGGACACGCCGCAGGTGCGTATATGGTAATGATAATGTGGATGCCCAGAGAGAGAACGGACCAGCCCAACAGCCGGCCCGATAACAGCAACAGCAAGGGAGCCGAGACAAGCGATTGGAGAAGCTGGATTCACAGTCCAGTGCTTCCACGTGGAAGGCAGAAGACAACGGTTGTCAGAAATATGTTCGATGCTATAGCCCCACGATATGACCTTGTCAACCGCCTGATGACCTTTGGCATTGACGTGCACTGGCGTCACAGTGCGATCAAGGCGCTCGCGCTCCCCCCAGGGTCGCTGGTGCTCGACTTGGCCACCGGAACCGGCGACCTCGCCAGGATGCTGGAACAGCGCGGCATACGAGCCATCGGAGTGGATCTGTCCATGGGCATGCTTCAGGCATCGAAGGCCAAGGCACCTCTCGTCCAAGCTGACGGGTCCGACATGCCATTTACTGAAGGGATCTTCGATGGAGCTATATCGGCATTTGCCATACGCAACTTCTCCGATCTTCAAGCCATACTATCCGAACTGGCCAGGATAGTCCGTCCTGGTGGACGGATATCATTACTGGATATATCCGACCCGCATGGCGTCATGGGACTCGGTGCACGGATATGGTTCGAGAAAGGCGCCCCTCTCATAGGCTCCCTACTGTCCGACAAAGACGCATACTCCTACCTGCCAAGATCAGTGCAGTACCTGCCAAGCTCATCCGAGATGGCACGCCTGATGGGAACCTCAGGATTCTCGTGTGTCAACCATCGACTGCTGACTGGAGGCATCGCACAGATATACTCAGCCACCAGGTCGTCTACGCGCTGATCAGATGGACGGATTGTGCAGCCAAACGTGTAGTTGTCCATTGCAGCCGGCCGCCCGCAACGCATTCTTGCCGGCATGATCAAGTTGCGCCGCGTCACCGTCAGCCTCCCACCGGTGGACAGCTGGTCGCTGGTCATCGCAGTATGTACCCAGGGAACCAAAATGCCATGTTTCCTGCTGGCACCACCGGGGTCTCCTGCACCACCGGGGTCTCCTGCTCCACCGGGGTCTCCTGCTCCACCGGGGTCTCCTGAATCTCCTGCACTGCTGGAAAGCCCCGATCCCCCGGAACGTCCCGCGCAACCGGCAGCCTGCACCAATCCAGTACCCCCTGTTCCTATGGTTGCCGGCATAGGCAATACAGCCACCTACCCGCTCCGTGAGATTGCCGGTGACCAGCTATCGTTGACCGAACTTACCGGCTCGCAAGACATTGACACCACCCAACCGCTTGCATTCCTGAGTACGAGCTTCGAACCGTCCGGCCAGGAAGTATTAGAAGTACCCAGGCTGATGTATGCCAAGTATCCTGACGGTACCGTCAAGGGAACGATTACCACAAGAGAGGACCAAGCGTTGCCTTCCCCAGCCGGAGCAAAGCAGGAACTTATGTCGTATTTACCGTCATGCGGCGTGCCCATACCCGCTGCGCAGGCACCAGGTGCACCAGCATCGGCTGGTACCACCTCCGGCACAGCCACATTCTCTGCGGACATGGCCGGCACGGCCAACACCGCCCATGTCCCTGCAGAAGCACCCGATTATACCCACCATGCCGGGCTTCTTTCCCCTGTGGAACGCGTTGACCTCGAAGATATGCTTTCGCGCGCCATCAAGATGTTGGAGAACGGACCCCTCAGTAAAGTGGTCTTGTCATGGAAGCGGTCCATCACCACACCAGTACCTTTACCGCCATTCGATGTCCTTACGACCATGAGAACCCATGAGCCTGCCGGTTGGTTGCTTGCCCACGTCACGCCCGAAAGCGCATTCGTCGGGGTCACGCCGGAACTTGTCCTGTCCCGCCGGAAGAATATGGTGGAATCGCTGCCGATCGCCGGCACCATCGCGCCATACATGGCAATTCATCAGGATACACCTTACGCTACGTCTCTTGATAGACCTCAACGTGAAAGTCCTGACAAGAGCCTCGAAGCCATCCTCTTCAAATCGGCAAAAGACCGTTTGGAGCACAAGATAACCCTAGACGAGGTGGTATCGGCATTCAATCGCTTCTGCCGCAGCGTCCACTCACCACCAGAGCCTGAAATACTCCGGCTGTCCTCGGTGATCCATCTGCAGTCTCCCGTGTCAGGACAGCTTCTTCCAGAAATTGATGTCCCCAGCACCACCTTGAAACTGCTGCAGGAGCTTCACCCGACACCAGCCGTAGCGGGCGTGCCGCGCAAGATCGCATTGGAGACCATAGCCGCCCTGGAAAAGGAGGCCCGTGGCTATTACGCCGGCGTTACGGGATGGATAGCTCAAGATGGCAACGGCTGCTTCGTGCTCAACATCAGGACCGCCACCATCACAGGCAGTACGGTACAATTCCAGGCAGGAGCAGGATTGGTGAAGTCCTCAGATCCTCGCAATGAGGCAAGGGAGATAGAGGCCAAGCTGGAAAGCATTGCGGCAATGATCCGCAGCACCCACCTCCGTCCAGCATGAGACCATTAATCCCAACAGTAGGAGAACCCGTACGGACAATGCAACTCCTTGCAATGCCCCACATGGGAAGCAGAACTCCACGACCTTGTTCTATTGACTGTCATGGATCTCGTTATTGCTCCTTCCCAACCGGTGTCCAACGGAATTAGGAGTGCAACGACACTGATGCGACCACACGAAGAGGTTTGGCGTAACGTTTCGGTTTCGGATAACCAGCGGCAACTTGGGTCAAACCCGGATCGGCAGGGCGACCTTGAACGCCGCTCCTGGTAAGTGTTGCGGATCATGGCCTCCAGCCTCGCCCCTCATCTCTCCGGGCGGTGATTCGGCCCACGCCCGGCCTCCATGCGCTGCAGCTATCGCAGCAACTATGGACAGGCCAAGACCCATTCCCTCCGAGCCGCCCGTACCGGGTGCCTTGTGAAAACGGTCAAACACCTCCTGCAACTCATCTTCGCTCAGGCCGTAACCCTCGTCCACCACCGCCAGCACAAGCGATCCACCTGATTCTTCCAGTGTCACATGGATTGGAGTACCCGCAGGTGTATGGGTCGCTGCATTGTGAAGCAGGTTGTCCACCACCTGTCGCAATCTCTCCGCGTCACCGAAAACAATAGAGTGCCCCTTGGCCGAGGCATCGATAACCCTATCTGGATAAGCAGCCCGAATGGCACCTACCGCTTCATTGACTACCCTGGCCATATCGACATCACGAGCATCCAGAGGGCGATCGTGATCGAGTCGCGCCAGCAGCATGAGGTCATTTACCAAGAGCGTCATTCTCTGCGCCTCATGGTCTATGCGGCCCACCGCCTGAGACCGCTCGGCATCATCCGCCAGCGCACCTTTTCCAAGCAATTGCGCATAACCTCGGATGGTAGTAAGAGGGGTCCTGAGTTCGTGTGACACGTCTGCCATGAACTGCCTCAGGCGATCCTGGGCGAGGTTGCGCTCCTCGAAGGAGTGCTGTATCTGATCCAGCATGCCATTCAATGCCGTAGCCAGGGAGCTGACCTCCGATCTGTCCTCATGAACATCTATCCGCCTGTTCAAGTCGCCCGCAGTGATCTCCCGAGCCGTTCTGGTCATGCCGTCCAGAGGTGCAAGCCCAACCCGCACCACCCAAAAGCCGGCCACCACCATGATCAGTAGCACTACAAACGAAACGAGCAACTCCACTCTGACAAGGGAAGCCAGCGTCGCATTTACAGAAGCCAGGGGCGCCAGCACCACTAGCAGCCCTCCTGGAATCTCCACTGCCTGGCCCCTGTAGTATGCACCGTGAGCAGACACTGCACCCGCTTGGAACGAATGCGAAGCCGGCTTGTATGCCCCCTGGGCGGCACGCACATTATATGGACGGGGGAACGATCTAACATAAAGATGGGCTGGGAGCACCGGCGCGGGATCTGGACTGTACGCCGTACCCGAAGGATTGCCGTAAAGCACGCTCCGGTGCATATCCAGCACCTCCACATACAGGTCAGGCCCGATCCTGGAAGCCAGTTCGCGACCCACAGGCACCGTGCCGCTCCTAGCGGATGCGTCAGCTAGGAGAGGACCGCCACTCTGAGCTGCTCCGTCAAGGGTGCTCCTACGAGGGGTGGCCCCACTTCGAGATGCCGGTGCTGGGGAAGGATTACCCGCCTGGTCGCTCATGAGTGCAAGCCAGGCAGCCGGATTGTCAACAGCTATGGTGTCCCCACGTGCCACGGCATGAATGTAGGTATAGGTGACATAGTTATATCCCTGGCGCTCTGCCAGAGACACCTCGGAGTCCAGCCGTCCGATAAGAAAGGTATGCATGAAAGAAAAGCTGACTACGGAAAGCGCCGCAAGGCCCGCAAGGAGCACCGCCATGATACCGGCAAGCAAGCGCGCCCGCAGTGTCATGAGACGGCCGGCAAGGCGGTGCCCTTTCACGATCAGGCTCTTGGCAACCTCAGAGAGTATCCAACCCCCCGTATGGTCTGTATGAGCGGAGGATCGAACACATCCACCTTCTTCCTGATATAGCTTATGTAGGTTTCCACTATTGCCGGATCTCCTTCGAAGTCGAACCCCCATACTGCATCCAGGATCTCAGACTTGGTGAACACCTTCTTCGGCTCCAGCATAAGGGTTTCCAGCAAGTTGAACTCGGTAGCGGTGAGATCGATGATCACTCCTTGGCGGGATACCTCATGGGCACGCGCGTCAAGGACCAGATCCCCGAAAGTAAGCCTGTCACCAGAAGATCCCTCCATATATGCTCCGGCTCGCCTCAGCACCGCCTTCATGCGCGCCACCAGCTCGTCCAGGTTGAACGGCTTGGTTACGTAGTCGTCACCGCCCGCTTCGAAGCCCTTGACTTTGTCCTCCGTAGCGTCACGGGCAGTCAGGAACAGAACCGGAACGGTTATATCCATATCGCGAAACCTCTGGCACAGTTCGGTACCAGTGGTGTCAGGCAACATCACATCAAGCAGCAATATATCGTAAGCAGTTGTACTTGTCATGGTCAGAGCGGTCGCACCATCCGAAGCTGTCTCCACATCGAAACCTTCGAACTTGAGGGCTGCTGCGAGCAGATCACTAATATATGGCTCATCGTCAACAACGAGCACTTTTGCGGCCACTGCAATACCTACGGTGCAAGGCGCCGCATCGGCACCGGTGAAACACGAAAAGCGTCTATATACTCATCCGGTAATCCTGCCGGCCACTCCTCCGCCACCTGGAACGCGGCGGCGTGCCAGGCAGAGATATGTGGGAGCGAGCATGGCGGCACGGGAGCAAATCCACTCATGCACGTATACCAGATGGCAGGCCGGCTCTCCGCCGTTCTCGAGCTTTCCTGGCGACCTTCTTCATGGACCACCAGGTAACCAGGGCAAACGCTTCGACGAATATCCTGCTCGACATCTTGGACGTACCGGCCACTCGATCGACAAAAGTGATCGGAACTTCGGTCGTCTTGCCACCGGCGTCCAGAACAGCCATGGCCATTTCTATCTGGAAGCCATAACCTTCAGCCTTTATGGCTGACAAGTCGATGCTCCCAAGGATCCGTGAACTATACGCCCGAAATCCCGAGGTCGAATCCTTTACCCCCAGTCTCAGCATCATCTCGGCATAGATATTACCTCCCCTGGAAATGAGCCATCTATACCATGGCCATCCGGGTATATCCCCACCAGGCACATACCGCGAACCAATGCACAGGTCATAGCCGCCTTCCAAGGGTTCCAGAAGCCGTGGAATCGCCGCTGGATCATGCGAGAAATCGGAATCCATCTCGACCATGGCGTCAAAAGGCCCTTCGGCGCCAGATGACCTGTTCAGACCCCAGCTGAATCCTGCTCGGTAGGCTGAACCCAACCCCTCCTTTGAAGGTCTGCGAATTATATGGATCCCCCGGAGTTCCGTTGCCAACCTGTCCACTATCGATGCAGTACCGTCAGGACTACCATCGTCAACGACCAGCACATCGCCGCTATCTCCCAGTGCAGCCTTGACCGCCCGGATAATAGCCTCTATATTCTCCGCCTCATTGTACGTAGGCAGAACAACAAGTACTCGCACAATGTAATAGTACCAGCTATGCAGCCTCCATTCGAGCCGCAGCCGGCACCATTCAACGCGGCAGGCTTCGTTACGGCTCGTACTCACCGCCCTGATTGGAGCCAGGTACTGTCAAGTGCATCTACTCCGGGACAACCTAGGAGGGTCATCGTCCGTTCCATCTCTTCACGAAAAATGTTGAGGATGCCCTCCACGCCATGCTGGCCGCCGGCGGCTAAGCCATACAGGTAGGGACGGCCGATCAGCACCGCACGTGCTCCCAGCGCAATAGCTTTGACCACGTCTGCGCCCCGGCGCACACCACTGTCCACAAGCACCTCCACCTTGCCGCCGACAGCTGCCACGACTTCCGGGAGAACGCGCATCGTCGCAGGTGCGCCTTCGAGCTGGCGTCCTCCGTGGTTCGAAACCACGACACAGTCCGCCCCGGATTCCACTGCAAGTACTGCATCGGTCGCAGAGAGCACTCCCTTGACCACAAGCGACCCTGTCCAGCGGCTTCTAATCCATGCTATATCGTCCCACGAAAATGCCGATGCTTCCATGACGACCCTGCCTGCAGGCGACAGTGAACCGGAGATGGATGCGAGGCGACGCTGCCCGCGGAGACTGTCCGCTCCACCGGCATCGTGAACGCCTTCAGCCCCGTTGGAGGTACCTGCAGGCAATTGCATGGAACGACGCTTGAACTTCACGCCCGCTCCGGCCATGTTCAGTGCCCAGCGGGGTTTGGCAAGCACCTGATATCCCAAGCGAACGGCTGAGCGCGCGTCCAGCCGTAATGGCGGAGTCACGCCGTTGTGGAGATCGCGCTCCCGCTTTCCCAGTGCAGGGGTGTCGACGGTCACCATGAGGCAGCCAAATCCCGATGCAACAGCTCGATCCATCAGCCTCCCCGCCGCATCCCGATCTGCTGCGTAGAGCTGGAACCACCGTGAACCTGCAATCCCCGACAGCTCTTCGGGTGGCGTCCCTGCCACGCTGGAAAGGATCGATACGGTGCCACTGGCGACGGCAGCGCGAGCAATTCCCACGGCGCCATCTGGATGCATCACGCGGACCAGCCCGCACGGAGCCAGCAGGATCGGCAGGCGTAATGGTGTACCCAGGACGGTGGTGGCAATTCGGGGGCGAGGCATCCTCACCGCCATTTTCGGGCGGAAGAAGATATCTCGGAATGCCTGATAGTTGGCGTCCATGGTGACCTCATCCTCCGCTCCCCCATCAATGTAGTCGAATACCACGCGAGGCAGGGTACGGCGCGCAAGGTGACGAGCATCCTCCACGCTGTACATGCGATCAATCCTTGTCATATACGAATAAGTCTAGTCACCAGCTCTTAAGACTATCCATATGCTCTCGGCCAAGGCCTGCACCGCTCTACGGTTCACGCCGGAGTGACGCTACGACGCTTACAAATCCAGCTTCGAGGCATCATATTCTTGAACATGGCCGGTTGAACGCCACAGCTCTTTTGCCACCACCTGTATGGCACCGGCAATGGGTATTGCCATGAGTGCCGCAAAGAACGCGCCGGCGGCAGACCCGACTATGTCTCCCAGATCAGCTCCCACCAGCACTGCAAGGAGTACCCATAGCGGGCTGATCCGCACCGTCCTGCTCATTACAACCGGGTTGAGGACGTGATTCTCCAACTGCTGGTAGACAAGGAAGACGACCAGGGTAACAAGGCCGGCAAATATTGAGTGGAAAGCCGCTATGATGACGACCGGGAGGGCGGCAAGCAGCCCACCTACGAGAGGGAGCAGATCCACCAGGCCAACCCACAGCGCCAGCAACCCGGCAAAGGGGACTCCAAGGACAAGCATGGCCACCAGCATCACCGCACCCGCGACAAGGGAGGTGACCACATCGCCAAACATATATCCCACCACGGCCCTCTCCACCTGCGTACCGACCTGCCTTATCCTCTCCACCATCCGTGGCTGCAGGTTGGACATGATACCTCGGGCAATCGAGGGAGCCTCCAGAAGGATGAGCAGGGTCAGCATGGCAATCGTCACAAGAAGGACAACAGCAGTAAGCGTCGCCTTTCCGGCAGCGAGAGCCGGGGCGGAAAGTCCCTTGGCGGCACTGGCTATCTTCGGGGCATTGTCCTTCACCCAGGTGGCCACGTGGTACTTGGCCACCAGCTTGCCCAACTTGCCCTTTCCGTGCTCCACCTGGGTAACCAGCTTGGGCAATCCATCAGCGAAATGAGTCAGCGCCTTCACGAGAGGGTAACCGAAAAGGAACGCCAGCCCCAAGAACACAAGTATACCAAAGAGAAACACCACTATAGATGCAACTGACCTCGGTATGCGCACCTTCTGCAGCATATGGACAAACGGATTGAGCAACATGGCCACAAAGCCTGCCACGACCACGATCAGTATGATCTCCCGCAACTGGATGACAAGCCATCCTGCGACCAGCGTGGCGATGATCACCGCATCGACCACCAGTATCGTCCTTATGGGCACCGAGTGGCTGGCGGCCAGATCCATGGCTCGCGTCACTCTAGATCTGGGTACGGTCTTTGCGCCATCACCATCACTACACAAATCACCATCCTGCATGAGAACAGCTTTACAGACTTGGCATAGTAAAACAGCCGGACTCGATCATGTCCCGATAATACACCTATCGATCGAGAGCCGGATCCTGTGATGGTTGGGACAACCAGATACCGGATGTGAAAGTATGGTGGTGTGACCAACGACAACCACCGAGGAAGGAGGCAAATGAGCTGGCCGCGTACCATCAGATGGCTGTTGCTCCATGTGCGAAGAGCTTTCGTTCTCATGCTACTGGCTCTGGTGGTGGAATACCTTGTCCTACCACTCATACCAGGCATCAGCGCATCGTTGCACTCCATCGGTCATGTGAACATCCTTCTGCTGGTGGCTGGGGTCGTACTGGAAGTCGGCTCCCTGACTGCATATGTACAGCTTACTCACGAAATGCTGCCACCTCCCAGTTTGAAGAGGACTTACCTGGCGAGGGTGGACCTATCCACGCTTGCTCTCAGCCACGTGGTGCCAGGTGGCAACGCTCCAAGTGCGGCTCTCGGCTACCGTATGCTCACGAGCGAGGGAATCAGCCCCGCCACTGCAACATTCGCCCTAGGCATGCAGGGAGTCGGATCGGCGCTGGTATTGAACGCAATATTCTGGATTGCATTAGTGGTCTCCATACCCATAGACGGCTACCAGCCCCTCTACGGGATTGCCGCCGGCGCCGGAGTCGTCATGATTGCCATCTTCGCTTCAGTGGTACTCCTTTTGACAAAGGGCCAGCGACAGCTTCTAGACCGCGTAGGTTCTATTTGCGACCACATACCTTTCGTCCACGGAGCCAAGGTCACAAGTATCCTCCAAGAAATAGCCAGTAGGCTCCACTCGCTGGCGGCAGATCGCAGTATGCTCAAGCGCGCAATCATATGGGCCGCGGCCAACTGGGTACTTGATGCAGCCTCCCTGTGGGTATTTATAGCCGCATTCGGCACGATCCTGTCTCCGGTGGATCTTCTCGTGGCCTACGGGCTGGCCAACGTACTGGCGGTGATACCTGTGACACCCGGTGGGCTGGGAATCATAGAAGGGGTACTGATCCCTACCCTGCATGGATTCGGGGTGGCCAAGACCACTGCGATACTGGCCGTGCTCGGCTATCGCCTCATCAACTTCTGGCTGCCCATCCCCGTCGGAGGAGCCACCTACCTGTCCCTGAAGGTGCGTACAGAAGGATGGCAGAAAGGCAGGTTCGAGGTCAAACGATACCTTAATGGCAGGCAGAACGGCAGTACTGCGCCGGGCACAAAACCTGGCACACTCGATACCACTGGAATTACCGGCACGCAGGAAAATACGGGCGACACCGGAAATCCTGCCAACCATGGAAACCCGTAACAGGGATCCAAGCACTCCTGGGAAAACCGGAAGATGGTCTATCTGGTCGGCGGAGCGCTGGCCGCCGGCCGCAAGTCTTCTTCGCGGATCATCACGGCATGCGTGGTCGCCTCCCTCACCAGTGCAGGGCGGTTTCCCTCATCCGATATCCTGGCGAGAACCGCTATCAGGACGTAATTAGCCACCAGTGAGGAACCCCCGTAAGCGACAAACGGCAGGGTAAAACCAGTCAGCGGGAACAAGCGAGTAATACCGCCCATTATGAAAAATGCTTGAAGCGATAATATTACAGTAAGGCCGGCAGCCAGCAGTTTCGAGAAATCGGACCTGGCTCTCTGGGCAGCCTGGAGACCTGCGCCGAGGAAAAAGATGAATGCCACCACCACCACGGTGGTGCCCAGAAGGCCCATCTCCTCCCCGATGGCGCTGAAAATCATGTCTGTGCTCGGGAAGGGGATGAAACCTGGGTGTCCCAGACCAAGCCCGGTGCCTATAAGCCCACCGGTTCCCATGCCGTACAGGCCCTGAACGATCTGGTAACCCGTTGTCTGTGCATGGCTGAATGGGTGCAGCCATACGGTAATGCGTTCCTGTACCTGAGGGAGTATGCGGATGCCCACAAAAAGACCTGCCGCAAAGATTCCCGACCCGAACACTATCCAGCGTTTGTGCCCAGTGGACAGCCAGAACATCGCTATGAAAAAAGCGAAAAGCAGGACGGCAAAGCCAACATCATGCTCGACCGCCAGTACCAGCATAGAGAATGCCCACGCCACCAGGATAGGTCCTAGGGGAGCCGGGGAAGGCAGTAGCCGGTTGCCGACTCGCAATGTAGGGATTCTCAGCACTTCCTGCTTCTCGCTGAAATACGAAGCAAAAAAAATACAAAGCAGTATCTTCGCGCCCTCTATGGGCTGCCCGCTAATGGGGCCCACATGTATCCACAACCTCTCTCCATAGATATTTTCACCGATGACAGGCATGAGCGGGGAGAGGATGAGGGCTATAGCAAGGAGCAGCAGCAAGTACCGGTAACGGTCCAGATCCCTGGATCGCTTGACAATATACAGTGTCAGCGCGTACAGGAAAATTCCCACGGCGGTCCACCCTGCCTGGAGCTTGGCCTCGTGCGGGTAGAGTCGCGATATCATCACGTAACCGATACCGTTCAGCAGGGCGGCTATCGGAAGAAAAACCGGGCTGGCATCTGGTGCAAGGACTCTGGTGACAGCATGGGCGATAAGCGACAGGCCCAGGACAATGCCCAGAAACACCGCAAGGTGAAGAGACGTGGCGGAGCTGGTCGAAAAAGACAGCAATGTATATAGTGCCGTCACTATCACCGAAGAGAGCACCAGCAACCCGAGTTCGGTACGCCTCCTCGGCTTCGGTCTCCTTAACTTGCGTGCTCTGCCATGATCATCGCTCATTGCTGTATCCAGCCTACCTGAGAACCAGCACGCACAGCCGCCCACATAGCCTCTACGGGAGGATCGACCTCGCACCACCTGGCAATCTGGAGAGCCGCCTGGTGTACAAGCATGCCCAGCCCATTCGCTGCCCTCACGCCCCGCAGGGATGCGGCATCCATGATGGGCGTAACTTCTGGATGGTAGATGAGATCCACCAGCAACTGGCCTTCTCTCAGCAAGTTTGGATCGAACGGCATGCCAGCTGACCCCCCGGCTCTCCCCGCTGTAATCCCCTCTCCCCTGTCGCCCGAGGCTCCCCTGCCCGTTGCTCCCTGACCCCTGCCAGCCATGCCAACTGGCGTAGCCTGCAC
Organism: Actinomycetota bacterium; assembly: GCA_023379675.1. Classification (GTDB taxonomy): domain Bacteria; phylum Actinomycetota; class Acidimicrobiia; order Acidimicrobiales; family JAMCPL01; genus JAMCPL01. The sequence goes on from JAMCPL010000014.1 coordinate 158,576, forward strand.
GATAAGATCGACTGCTGATATATCATCACTACTGCCTGCCCGACCAGCCGTACCAGCTACAGCTACAGCTGCATCCACCCTGGCCGGCGATCTGCCCACGATCGCAATATCCCCGGCGCCATTCACTCCCAGGGCATGAGCAACTGCACGTGCTGCGCCACCCGTACCTACAATGGCACAACGCATGGTATGCAGATCGGCATCGCACAACTCCCGCAAGGAGGCCACAAAACCTTCGCCATCAGTCGAATCACCTGTGAGCAACCCGTCTGAAAGGGTGACACAGTTGACTGCACCGAGAACCTCCGCGGTAGGAGTCAGCCGATCCATCAAAGAGGCAGCTCTTGCCTTCAGTGGCATGGTCACGGAGAGCCCAGCCATCTTGAGCGCCCTCATTCCATCCAGTGCCGCCTCGCACTCATGCTCATTCACGGTATACGCCACAGACACCCAATCCATCCCCAGGGCATCAAAGGCGGCATTATGCAGTAACGGAGAGAGCGAATGAACGACCGGGTCACCGATCACTGCGACCACCACCGAGTGCGCCGAAGGCCACGACGGGGACATCCTGACCTGTGCCCGGCTGGAGGAACTCCAGGTCGAACTGGCCGGGCGTGAAGGCGGTTCAACAGTTGCGGGCTGGGCGGGCGCAGAAGGATAGGGTTCAGGCTGGGCGGGTTCAGGCTGGGCGGGCAACGGTCTCACCAGATGCCAACCCACCCAAGCAGCGATTCCGTGGTTGGGTCAGAGTATGCCATTCCGCCTCGCTATCTTCTCGTTTACAAGCTGCTGGGCAAAGGTGTCCGAGAACGCCTCCTTGCCTGATTGGGAGATGACCACAAAATACAACCAGGCGCCACTGGCCGGATGGATGGTCGCGTCAAGTGCTTGGATCGATGGTGTGCCTATCGGCGTGGGAGGCAGGCCCGCGTGCAGGTAGGTATTATACGGTGACTGGACGGAGAGATCGCTCCCCGTGACTGCACCGCCCGACCGGTGAAGCGCATATAGCACGGTGGTATCCAGCTGTAACTTCATTCGCTTGCTGAGACGGTTGTAGACGACACGAGCAACCTTGGACATATTCGAAGTATAGACGCCTTCCTCCTGGACCAGAGATGCTACGATCATAGCTTGATACGGGGTAATGCCAAAGTGGCGAGCCGACTGGATAAGCCCCGTCTTCTCCAGCTCCGCACCGTAACTCGCCACCATCTGGCGAGCGAGAGTATCCAGACTCTCCCCGGGAAGGATCCTGTAAGTACCTGTTCCCACCATACCCTCCATGCTTGTTGCATTAGATGGTACGATAGGTCCTATCAAGCTGTTCGCGTGGACAGCGGAGGAAACGGCATTGTAAAAGCTCCCCGCGCTGCGAGACGTGGCCTGCGACACCTCAATAGCAATCTGGTCAATGGTGGCGCCCGGCTGCACAACGACCTCTGCGACATCCGGCCCACCCTCCAGCGTGCCAGTGATCCCCGCAAACGATTCGTGCTTGAAGAACCTGTATAGACCCACCTCTATACTGGGCGTTCCGTGCAACAGCATATACACCCGCATTGCAAGTGTGTCAGTTACTATGCCATCCTTGGTCAATGTATCCATCACTCCGGTGGCGCTCTCCCCGCTCTTGACCGCCACCACCACAGGCCTGCCCCCTGGCGATCCCGCAGATACGTTTTCGTACCACGCCATCGATATTCCAACCGGTATGGCGATGACGGCACACACCACAGCAAATTCCACCAGCAGACTCTTACGAAAAAGCCCATGAAGCGTCAATGCCTTGTGCTGTGCCTCTTGACCAGCAGCAGTACCTGAGGAGTTCCTGCGAAATGACCTGCCAAAGATCACGGATCACCGGTCCGCTGCGCATCCAGCCACGACTGCAGCAATACCGAAGCTGCAACCTGATCCACCACCCTCCTGCTACGCTTGCCGTCCAGTCCCGCCAACGACAGGCTCCTCTCGGAATGGCTGGAGGTCAGGCGCTCATCGATCAGCTCGACTCTTATACCATAGTGCTCCCCGAGCGCTGCAAGCTCAGCCGCAACGGAGCGTGCAGAAAGCGCCGCCGGCCCCTCCGATCCATCCATGTTGACCGGTAGGCCCACCACCACCCAGCCCGCCTCGTACTCGACCGCAATATCCAGGATTTCCATATACAGATCGTTCGGTTCCACGCGGGGCCTACCCGCGACCCTCTGGACTCCTGCAGCCTTTCCTACTCCGACCTTTCCCCTTCCAACCTTCTTTGGATCGGCCCGGTACAAGGTGGTGAGAGGTGTGGCTACGGATCCCTTCGAATCCGAAACAGCAATGCCCACCCGCCGTGCCCCGAGGTCCACCCCGATACTACGAAGGGAACCACCGTTACCCAGCGATCAACCTCCGAGCTCGCTCCACCAGTTCATCCAGGCCGGATGCATCCTTACCACCTGCAACTGCAACTTCAGCGCTCCCACCCCCGCCACCTTTGATTATGCCAGCCAGCGCCTTCACTAGTTCGCGCGCGTCCCTGCTCCCGTCTGTCGCCACTGCAACAGCTGCTTTCGATCCATCCGGTGATCCTGCGAGCAGGGTCGCCGCAACGCCATGCCCCCTGACCTTGAGCGCCACATCTCTCATGTCGTCCTGGATAAGTCCGTCCACCCTGGAAATCAATATACCATTACTGGCCATACCTGCGAGGTCGGATGCCAAGCCTTCCAGGCGCTGCACTTTCAGGCGATCCAGTTCCTTCGCTGCCAGCTGCTTCTGTTCCACCAGCCTGCCTATCCCCTCCAGCAACTCCTCCGGTTCGACATTGAGGGCCCTGGATGCCGACTCGACCATGTAAGAGCGCTCCACCAGCTTGCCTGCGGCATCCATACCCGTAACAGCTTCTATCCTACGCGTATTGGACCCAATGGATGATTCCGAGACAACCAGGATTGGACCTATCTGGCCCAGTGAAGAGACATGCGTTCCCCCGCAGAACTCCATGGAGTGCTCGCCGGCCTTGACCACCCGCACTTCATTGCCGTAGCGGTCCCCAAAAAAGGCAAGGGCTCCCATCGACTCAGCAGTTGCCCTGTCGGTCACAATCGTATGCACTGCAGCATCGCTGATCACATCGGCATTGGCCATATTCATGATCTCGTTCAATTCTTCGGGCAGGACACGGGAGTGATGGGAAAAATCAAAGCGCAACCTGCCGGGCGCCACCAATGAGCCCTGCTGATGGACGTGGTCCCCCAGGACCTGTCTCAGTGCGCTGTGCAATAGATGCGTTCCCGTGTGATTACGGCGCAGATCGGCCCTCCTTGCGCTGTCAACCACCGCACGTACCTGATCACCTGGGCGCATCTGTCCGGACACCCTAGCCCGGTGAACAACAATCCCGCCTGCCTTGCTTTGCGTATCGAGCACCCTGGCCGAGCCATCTCCGCACCTGATCACGCCCGTATCGCCTACCTGCCCACCGCTCTCTGCATAGAAAGGCGTCCTGTCCAGTATGATGTCAGCAACTCCTGGCTTGTCCGTGGAAACGACAGCCAGCAGGTCGGCTCCCGCATCCTCGGTATCGTAGCCTACGAAGACCGTAGGGCCTGACTCCTCCAGAATGCGCGTGAACAACTCGCCGTCATCACCATCCATGGCCAAACGCCTGCCGGCGGCCGCCTGGCGGGCCCGATCCCTCTGTGCCTCCATCTCTCTTTCGAATCCTTCTACGTCGACGGCCACTCCTGCGATGGCGGCAAGCTCCGTGGTGAGTTCGATGGGGAAACCATATGTATCGTGCAAGGTAAATGCCGTCGACCCCGATATATCGTTGCCACCGGAGAGTTCCTGATCAAGGATGGCGTGCCCCCGCTCCAAGGTACGCCGGAATGCCGCCTCCTCCCGGTCAAGGGTGTCGAGTATCGCATCCCTGGAAGTTTCGAGCTTCTCGAACACGCCACCAAGCGTATCCACTGCAACCGCACCCAGGGAAGCACACACAGCACCGGAGTATCCGAGCTGGAAGGCTCGCAACATAGCTCTTCTTATGATACGGCGCAACACGCTTCCCCTTCCTTCGTTGGAGGGAGCCACCCCGTCGGCCACCAGGCAGACCATAGCCCTGGCATGATCCGCCATCACCCTGAGAATACGCGTCTCGTCGGGATCCCTCCCCTGGCGCACGCCCGTTATGGACTGTGCCTTATCAAGCAGTGGCACGAACAGATCGGTGTCAAACATTGAGTCCACTCCATCGACAATCGGCAGGATGCGTTCCAGCCCGGCGCCTGTATCTATATTGCGCCTCGGAAGTACCTTGAGACCACCGTCAGGAGCCCGCTCCAGTTCCATAAAAACCAGATTCCAGATCTCCACATACCTGTCGCTACCGGAACTGGCCGGTCCACCACCGGCTCCATATGCCTCTCCCCTGTCGAAATATATCTCCGAACTGGGACCACAGGGTCCCGTATCTCCCATTTTCCAGAAGTTGTCGTCGCCCATTCTCTGGATGCGTTCCTGGCGCATGCCAACACCATCACGCCATATCCGCTCCGCGTCGTCATCATCTTCATAAACTGTGACCCAGAGCCGATCACCGTCTATACCCAGGGTTTCAGTGACAAAATCCCATGCATAGGTTATGGCGCCTTCTTTGAAATAATCACCGAAACTAAAATTACCGAGCATCTCGAAGAAGGTACAGTGCCTGGTGGTGGTGCCCACGATTTCAATATCAGAGGTTCGAAAACATCTCTGTACACTGGTGGCTCTCGGCCAGGGAGGCGTCTCTAGCCCAAGGAAATATGGCTTGAACTGCACCATCCCTGCAATAGTGAACATTATGGAGGGATCTGGAGGAACAAGACTGGCAGAGGGAACCTCCACGTGCCCTCGGTCTACAAAGAACTTCACAAACTCAGAACGCAAGCGCTCGGAACCTACCATAGCTACCTACATTAGCTGGTCATGGAGATGCTGGGGTCAACCATCGGATCGCAAGCCGTTCCGATGGTTGGAAATCTCCTCCCATATCTCGGCCTCCTTGCGCCTGGCTTCATCCCTCCCTGCACTTATTGCACTCCTGAACAGCCCGCTGGTTTTCGACGCGGTCAGATCCACGCCCCTGCCCACTCGTTTTGCACCCCAAGCCGCCATGTTAAGCGTCCTGGCTACAGGAGTAGATTGCCCATCTGGTTCCGATATGTCGTGGAGCCGAGCCAGCACCCTGTGCCGGCCGACCACAGCGCCTACCGCACCGACCAACGCTCCCCATATGAACCATCGTGCCCTCTTCAACATTGCCGCCTACGTCCCTCCACCTATTCTCTCCTGTCCTCTCCTGGCGAGAGTAACCGGTTGCCCGCCTTCCTGAATCCCGATGTATAGGCCACCGTCTTCACGAATGGGTTGGCAAATATACGGTATGCAAGCCGCGAGGCGGAATCCACCGTAGCGGATACTGCCTCGGTCACTTCCATGACATCGCCCACCCTCTCCATCTCGCCGGCCACCTGCTCGGCCAGGATCCTTGCGTCCCTGAGCACCGGTATGCTCTCGCTGTCGATGCGGGTGACCATCTCCTGGAGTGCCCGGCGCAGCCTTGCCAGCAAGACAATGATAACGATCCCGGCGAGCAGGACGAGGAATGCCAGAACCATGGCGACCACAAGCACTATTTGATCTATCTCAACCATACCGGGCCAATCTTACAGGCTTTTACGCACCAGCACCGTCTCCGGCCAGCACCATCTCCGCCCGGAGCTGCCGGTAGGGCGTCTCCGACGATGAGACCTGGTGTGACATCCGGCATCTGGTGTGACATGGAACATTGCGAGCCGGCATGCGACGTATTTGTGAAAGCGATATCATTGACCGCATGATCAGAAGTACCGCCGGTACCAGCTCAACCAATATCGCAGCCTGGAAGCGTTGCTGCGCGGTCCTGGTGATGGTAATGGCCGGTGGATCATGGCTGGCTTCCTGCTCATCCTCGAAACCTCCAAGCACGCCTACCGTAAAGGTTCCAAGTGCTGCAGTCACAGATGCGGAGGTGGCAGCCGCGTACGAGAACTTCTTCAACCTACACAACCCGTCGCTCTCCGCCAAGCTTGATGCCATCCAGGATGGCAAAGCTCTGCAAAAGGCAGTCAGTACAGCAATGTCATCCTCACTGGCGAAGGCGGCAGCTGGAGCAAAGGTGAGCTCAGTCACCCCATATACGAAGACACAGTGCGCTGACAGCGGGCTGGTCTACCCGTGCGCCAAGGCAGCTTACACGATCCTTTCCCCTGGTGGGCAGCCACTTACCACGGGCGCGGGTTACGCAGTATTCACTGGTGGAAAATGGCTGGTGGCCAAGAGCACTGTATGCGGGCTCCTCGGCTCGTTCTCGGAGTATTCCAATTCCAAGGCTCCGATACCAGGTTGCCCGTCCTGATGCTTCCCGATCCCAGACAGCTGCCCACAGGATCATCACCCACAGGATCATCACCCACAGGATCGCCATCCACGCCCCTCCTGCCACCTACGAGCCATCTCCGACCTGGCATCACGAGCACTGAACCTGGACAGGGACAGGGACAGGGACAGGGCTCCTGCCACCCGCTGCCCAGATCTTTGTCGCCATCGAAGATCGCGACATTCAAGGACTGCCCCCTTTCCTTCAAGTTCTCTTATATCGACGGGTTGAAGGAAGCTCCATCCATCCATGCCGTAAAGGGCACGCTGGTACACAGGGCACTGGAAAGGCTGTTCTGGGAACTACCGGCAGGACAACGCTCCCTGGAAAGGGCATGCGGTTTCGCTGAATCGGAGCTCAATGCAATGACCGAAGATGACCCCGACCTGGATGCGCTGGAACTCGACGATTCCAGACTGGCAACGCTTCTCCGGCAGTCCAAGACGCTGATCGATGGCTACTTCCATCTCGAAGACCCTGACACAATATACTCGGCAGGCATAGAGATGGCGCTGGAGGCGGACATTGGAGGCACCAGGCTGAGGGGCATCATCGATCGCCTGGACATGAACGGGGACGGCAACCTGACCATTACCGACTACAAAACCGGCCGCGCACCGTCGAGCAAATTCGAAAGGGCTCGCTTCCACGGCGTGAACATGTACGCGTTGCTCTGCGAGGAAGTGATAGGAATACGACCGGCCAAAGTGCAGCTGCTGTACCTGCAGCAGCCCTGCGTGCTTTCCATGGAACCATCGGATCAGGCAATACGCGCAATACGCAAGAACATATCCGCTCTGTGGAATGCCGTAGTGAAAGCATGTGATGGCGGTGGTTTCCTGCCGCGCATCTCGGGACTGTGTGGATGGTGTGGATTCAAGGATCTCTGCCCTGCCTACAATGGCGCCTCTCCTACCACAGTTACCAGCACCACTCCTGCCGCTGGCAGAGTTGCCGCTGGCACTCCTGCCGCTGGCACCGCAACGCACAACTCCATCCCCGCCATTCCCACCACACCTACCGGTAGCGCCATAACGGCCGGCTGCTGATAGGAAAACCTGGATACGAGATATGTACTGATGGGGACGCAATCCTCGCCCGTGGGTATGGGGAGGTCCACTGGATCCATTGCCACAGGGATATACCGTTTCGATTATACCATCGACTCCGCCCTCCAGTACGTAAGAGGCATCCATGCCCTTGATGCGTCATCCGCCCTGCTCACCAAACTCGCCGATTACGGTCTTGTGTGGGCATTGATCGGCGCCGTGCGGGCACTTTCCCGCCCGCAAGCACGCAGGAACACTGTCCACGCCATCCTGTTCACCTCCATGACCGCCCCCTCGCTGAACTGGTCATTGAAGTATATCGTTAGAAGACCAAGACCCTATGAAGCCGACCCTTGTGGCAAGCTGGAGCCGGGGGAAAGCTCACCACCAAAGTCATCGTCGGCGGGGTCGGGGCCCTCCAGAAGATCGGGCTCCGGGAACATATCAGGGCTGCAGCAAAGACGAGAGCATACATCGTCGGCCCCAACCCCTGTCGTGACTGGACGCTTTGCATCCCGGAATGCGCACCCGACCACTGCCACGCCCGCACCACTCGGAGAATCGTATGGAGTACGGACTCCTGGGAGTCCTAGCTTCCCGTCGGGCCATACCCTTACGGCCTGGTGCGCAGCCACCGTTCTTGCGGCCGGCGATCCTCTCGGTCCCGTTTACTACCTCCTGGCGTCCGCCGTCTCGTATTCCCGGCTTCATCTGGGACACCACTATGCCACAGATGTGATAGGAGGCATGGTAATGGGTATCGGACTCGGATACATCGGTCGCCGGATACTAAAGTAATTCGCTGGGCCGCTTGCTTATGACACGGGCTTGCCGGCATGATACACGGAAACAAACACCCACTCCGCGACCAGAACCGGAATAGGCATCTTGGTACGTACGGCCAGGGCTATCGCGTCGGACGGCCTACACTGTATCACCTGGCGACCCTTAGGTCCCATGGTCTCGAGTTCGGCGAGGAACAGCTTTCCCTGGACTCCTACGATACGTACAGCTTCCACTGTCACCTGATGGCGCTCCAGCATATCGAGCATGAGATCGTGAACCAGCGGCCTTGGAGTGGCTACCTTCTTCATTCCGTAAGCTATGTAGTTGCCTTCAGCCAGGCCGACCGGAATATGCAGTTCCCTCCAGGGTGCATCCTGCTCGCGCAGTACGATCACAGGATTGCTGGAAGGCAACTCCATGCGCACATCGTCCACCAGAACCACAGACCAGGGACTGTACGGATGATCGGCTCTCGCTGTTGCCCCGATGGTCTTTGCAGCAGCCACATCCATGGCTATCTCCCCCCCGCCGGTATCTGAATCATCCTCGCGAGCACTCGCCACCTCATTCGCATCCATAGCGATCTCTCCGGCAAGATTATCGCCGGCACCCACGACAGCCCCCTCCTCCCCCCCGCCGGTATCTGAATCATCCTCGCGAGCACTCGCCACCTCATTCGCATCCATAGCGATCTCTCCGGCAAGATTATCGCCGGCACCCACGACAGCCCCCTCCTCGATGATCGCCTCGGGTACTGCACTTTTACCAATTGCAGGCACGGGAAAAGCCCCCTCCCGATCCATCAGCGGGTAGAGATACTACTGCGCTTTCGAGGCGATCGGGCATAGACCGACAAGGCAATGCCGGTACACGCGAAGAACGACAGCAACGCCGACCCGCCATAGCTGATAAACGGCAATGGGATGCCCGCAACCGGCATGATGCCACTGGCCATGCCTATATTCTCGAAAACACTGAAAGCCATGAGCCCAACAGTACCACCTACGAGTACGCGCCCGAAGGGATCGCCTGCCAACCTTGCTATCCTTACCAGTCTCCATATGACCACACCCAGCAAGAAAATCAAGACAGCTCCACCCATGAACCCCAGCTCCTCGCCCACCACTGAAAAAATGAAGTCAGTCTGAGCTTCAGGCAGGAAAAACAGGTTGACTTGAGGACCCTTGAGCAGCCCGGTCCCAAAAAGGCCACCAGAACCTATAGCCGCTTTGGACTCCACCGAATTGTATGCAGCACCTGCTGGATTGTTGGTCTGGTGTATGAAGCTGGTAAGTCGCAGGAGCTGGTAGTGATGGAGAAGCCCAAGCTTGACCATGGCAACCGCCGCCACCACTCCGAGCAGCACCAAAAGGATCGTATAGCGATTTGGAAGACCTGCAACCACCAGCAACACGAAGAGGGTCGTCAACATGACAATAGCGCTACCTAGGTCCGGCTGCTTCACCACCAGCAGGATAGGAATAGCCGCAAGAAAGAGCAACTTCACCATATCCTTGAAAGTGAGGGCATCCGTGTGCATCTGGTCCAGCTGGTATCGCCGCCCGCAGTAAGCGGCCACCACCACTATAAGCACTAGAGCTCCGAAAGCGGATGGCTGGATCTGGACAGGCCCCACCTGTATCCATCTGGCTGCGCCCAATGCGCTGGAGCCGAGCGGGGTGAACGTCGCCAGCAGAGCCAGGACAAGACCTCCGTACACTATCCACCGGAATGCCTCGAGCCACCGGTAATCGACCAGTGCCAGCGCCATCATTGCCACGAAGCCAACGACTATGTATTCCACCTGATGATCCATAAGGTAGTGAGGATTCGCCCCCTGCGCTATCAGTTGCTCGCGTGTAGATGCATAGACCACGACAACGCCTACAATCGACAAGAGCACAGAAGCTCCTATCAGGATAAAGTCAAACCTGGCCAGCCCGCGCCTGGTCTCAATAGCAGGTGGAGGCATGGAAGCGCCTGCAGTGAAAGTGGAACCGGTAATTGTGGTCATCTCCGGAGTCATTTTACACTACGCTGGCACGTCCATGGCGGCGCTCCTGTCGTCCTATCAAATCCCTCGATAACCTCGCTTCGTCGCCTCACCTAAAACCTCCGGATGAGGTCAGCTGCCAAAAGCCCATGAGTGGGAGCATCTAACCCCTGAATTGAGTAGGATTGTATTGGAATGTTGAATGATGATTATACTGGGCAGCCTGGCGTAGATGCGCCACCCTCCAATGCCGGTAGCGGCATTTCCAGTAACGCCGGTAGCGGCAACGATGGCGGTACAGCAAGTGCGGCCGGTACGCCACCGGATGGCATGGTCAAGCTTGACGGCTGGGCGGGCAACCATGAGCGGTTCACGAATCGTGAGCTGTCCTGGTTGGAGTTCGGCTCCAGGCTTCTTGATCTCGCAGACGACACAACTCTGCCGGTGATGGAGCGGGCCAAGTTCCTTGCCATCTTCTCTGAAGGTCTCGATGAATTCTTCCAGGTAAGGGTGGCCGGACTCAAAGACCAGGTCGATGCCGGACTCAGATCCAGGCTGCCGGATGGCATGAGGCCTCAAGAAGTGCTCACAGCCATAAGATCCAGGGTGATGCAGCTTGTGGAACGGGAGTCCAAGATATTCCTCTCTGGAATTGTGCCGGAGCTGCAGGCGTGCGGCATCGCCTTTTCCAATTGGATAGACCTTACGGCTTCAGAACAAGAATACCTGGTTGAGGTATTCGAACGAGACATATACCCGGTACTCACACCTCTGGCGGTAGACCCTGGCCATCCTTTCCCCTATATATCCAACCTATCGCTCAATTTAATCGTGAAGATCGAGGATCCTGTAAGCGGGCTACAAAGAGTTGCCAGAGTCAAAGTACCACCATCGCTCCCCCGCTTCATAGAGACACTTGACGGCAAGCGCTTCGTACCCCTGGAACAGGTCATCACCGCCCAGCTGGAAAGGCTCTTTCCTCATATGCGCATCGGTGAAACCTGTGCATTCAGGGTGACCCGTAACGCGGACCTCATCGTGGCGGAAGATGAGGCGGACGACCTCCTCGTTGCTGTAGAAATGGAACTTAGAAGGCGGCGCTTCGGTAGTGCCATCAGGCTCGAGATCACTTCGGGTATGTCGCAGGATCTGGTCGACCTGTTGCTCGCCGAACTCGATCTCACGGCTTCGGACACATACAGTACAATGGCCCCGCTGGAGCTAACCGGGCTATGGCTACTGTATGGAATTGATCGGCCCGATCTACACGTCGATGCGTGGACTCCCATGACCTCGTATCCACTTGCAGACGCCAGCAATCAATCCACGGACCTCTTTACAGTACTGGCCAAAAGAGATGTTCTGGTACATCACCCCTATGACTCGTTTACCACTTCAGTGGAAGCGTTCCTTTCCCAGGCGGCGGCAGACAAGGATGTACTGGCCATCAAGCAGACTCTGTATAGGACTTCCGGAGACAGCCCTATAATCAGTTCGCTAATAGACGCCGCCGAGGCGGGCAAGCAGGTTGCCGCTGTAATAGAGCTGAAAGCGAGGTTTGACGAGGAAAACAATATCAACTGGGCCCGGACGCTCGAAGAGGCAGGGGTACATGTCGTATACGGCGTTCCTGGCCTCAAGGTGCATTCCAAGATACTGCTGGTCGCTCGCCGGGAGGAAGATGGGATACGCCGCTACTGCCATATAGGAACCGGCAACTACAATCCCAAAACAGCACGATCGTATGAAGATATAGGTCTGTTCTCCAGTGATCCAGTCCTCGCCAGAGACGTAGGTGACCTGTTCAACTACCTGACCGGCTTCAGCAAGCACGTCGACTACAAAAAGCTGGTGGTTTCCCCGGTCAAGACGAGGAAGGCAATACTGGGGTGGATCAATGAGCAGGCGCAGAAAGGAGAAGATGGCCAGATCGTCATAAAGGTCAACGGCCTCACCGATGTGGAGATAGTGGATGCCCTCTACGGCGCCGGGGCGGCAGGAGCAAAGGTGGAACTCATCGTGAGAGGTGTGTGTTCGGTGAGGCCCCGACTCCCCGGCCTCTCTGAAAGGATCACCGTAAAATCGATAGTTGGACGGTTCCTGGAACATTCCCGGATATATGCATTCGGTCAAGCCGGTTCGGACGATCGCCGGTTGCTCATCGGATCGGCTGACCTGATGGAACGCAACCTGGATCGCCGTATAGAAGCTCTTGTTCCAGTAAACGACCTGGCTGCGAGGAACCGGCTGGAAGACGTACTCGATCTATGTCTGAGAGACGATACCAACTCCTGGGAGCTGATGCCAACCGGCTCGTGGGAAAGAGTCCCTGCCGTTACGGGAACCAGTGCACAAGTGGCGCTGGAGGCACTGGCTCTGGACAGGGTACGCCGTAGAAGGGACCCGGAACTGCAGGGCTGACATCGGACATCGGACATCATGACCGGCGAAAAAGCAGTAAGCCGCTACATTCTCTCTACTGGCTGGATGCCAGCAATGGTCGCACCATGACCGGCAAAATGGCGGGCAGAAGTATATAATGATTTCGTGAAGTACTTCAGGAAGAGGGAAGCCGGGCAGGCGTCTACACCGGAGCAGCCGGAACATGTCGGCACTGGGCCGGGCTTCATGGCGTCGCGATACGGCACCATTACTGCAGCTGCTCGAGCGGCTGATACGCAAGCAGCTCCACCGGTTACGGTGCCGGCACCCGCACCGGTCGGCTCTATGCCGCAGCCTGGTGCATCGTGGTCATACGACCCAGCCGGCAACCACACCATACCGTCCGCTGCGGCCACTATGCCGCAGCCCGTGCAGCGGCAATCATACGATCCAGCTGGCAACCACACCCTTGGTATTGACCAGCAGTCACGATCAGAAGGAGTACTGGAAGGCCGAGGCAAGCATCATTGGGGCATGCTGGTAGGGTTCGGGACCGTAGTGCTGCTGGCCCTGCTGGGCGCCACCTTCCTGTATCTTTCCTGGCCACGAGCAAACCTTGAACCATCCTCGCAAGGACTCGTCGAGTTGAAGTCAAGCGGAGCCAGTGGTCGCGTTGTCTCGGGGCATGCGAGTTACCATGGTCATCAGGTCACCCTTGCCGATCATGGTGGGAACTTTGTGCCCCTGTCGCCGGTTCCTACTGCAACAAGACTCGATGTCACCGTAGAGTTGCGCAGGCCTTCCTGGATCGGCTGGTTAGCCGGCCATACTGCTAAGCTCACCAGGCAGGTGACCACCCCCTATGCCCGCCTATTGACATCGGTCACAACGGTTCCCCCAGGACAGGCAGTGTATGCCAGGTTCAGCAAACCGGTAAGCGAGGTGTCGGTCACGATTGCTTCCATCGATCCGGTCGAGCGCCTGAAGACGCCATCCAGCAGGGTTGAAATAGTGAACCAGGTGAAAAACGGGCAGGCAGGCATAGCTAGCGTTGCGGCCGCTCCCTACCTCTGGGAGTCGCTGCCCGCCCAGCAAGGGCGGCTCACTTACTTTGGAACTATCGGACATACTCCTATGGCTATCATCACGCCATCTACCGCTGGTAGCGCCCTGCCGGCATCGTCTCCCGTGAAGATCACTCTCTCGGAACCGGTGGCCAACGTGTTTGGAAAGCGCACTCCATTGATCACCCCGGTGATCAATGGAGCCATCGTTCCCAATGGAACCTGGTCGGAACCGACTCCTTACAGCCTGAAGTTCACTCCGGACGGTCCTGTCTTCTGGCCAGGCGAGCAGGTGAATATGCACCTGCCGGCCGCGGTACGCTTGTCAAGCGGCGCAGGCACGGTGTCTGGCCCTACGAGCACCGTGGAGTTGCAGGGTGCCCCGGGTTCCACCCTCCGCCTGCAACAGATCCTTGCACATCTCGGGTACCTACCATTCAACTGGACCCCCTCTGCGCCTGGTACCAGCGGCACGGGAACTGCAGCAGCTTCCGGCAGCACAAGTACGATCAGCGCTCAAGTATCCATGATGGTTTCTCCGCCGCAAGGCACCTTTACCTGGCGCTGGAACTTTCCCAGCGCCTTGACATCCCTATGGCAACCAGGATCATATACCGTGATGACCAAGGGAGCGGTGATGGCCTTCGAGCAGGTAGAAGGTTTGAATACTGTAGGGCGCGCCAACCCGCTCCTGTGGCCGACCCTGATCCATGCGTTGCTCAGCAACGCCCACGACCCGCACCCGTATGCATGGATACAGGTATCCATGCAACTTCCCGAGAGACTCTGGCTGTGGAGCAACGGCCAGGTGGTGCTCACCAATCTGGTCAATACCGGCATACCCCAGACCCCCACAGCGCCAGGCACCTACCCCATATACCTGCGCTTCCCATTCCACTACATGAGTGGCTATAACCCTAACGGCACCTACTACCACGACCCCGTCTACTGGATCAACTACTTCAATGGCAGTGATGCCGTCCACGGCTTCATCAGGGCCTCCTATGGCTTCCCCCAGAGTCTCGGCTGCGTGGAGCTGCCGGTATCTGTGGCTGCCCAGGTGTATCCCCAGGTGCATATCGGTACCCTTGTAACCGTCATCCCCTAGAGGCGGAACCACTCAATCAGAAGCAAAAAGCCGTTTGGCGCGTTTATTGAGTTCCCGATGGCTTGCGTCGAGGTCAAACCCCACTGGCCTTCCGTCCTCCACCACCATACGGCCTCCAACCAATAGATGTTTCACCCGCCGGTCGGGACCCAGTACCAGGCCGGCCAAGGCATCCTGCACGTCTTCCAGGTCACCTCCCGGCCAGACGGCAATATCGGCAGGCGAGCCGACTTCCAGGGTGCCAAGCTCCGGGCGGCCGATACACTTGGCGCCGCCTACCGTAGCCATCTCCAAACCCTCTTCAGGCAAGAGGGCATTGGGCCTCCCCTCCCGCAAGCGAGCCAGATAGACAGCCTGGCGAATCTCGGGGAACAGGGCACCTGACTCGTTGGATGCCGCACCGTCCACGCCCAGCCCAACCGGTACGCCTGCGCTTCTTAGATCAACCACAGGACAGAATCCTGACGCCAACCGCCCATTGGAGGACGGGCAGTGAGACACTCCCGCTCCAGCCACACCTAGCCGTTGTATCTCTGCAGGGTTGAAGTGGATGCCATGCGCAAACCATACGTCCTGGCCCACCCAACCC
This sequence comes from Actinomycetota bacterium, assembly GCA_023379675.1. Lineage (GTDB taxonomy): Bacteria > Actinomycetota > Acidimicrobiia > Acidimicrobiales > JAMCPL01 > JAMCPL01. The sequence goes on from JAMCPL010000014.1 coordinate 173,998, forward strand.
AGTTCCTCCATCACTTCCAGAGGACGCCGACCGTAGCGGGCCTGGCAGTCCTGCTCCTCTGCAACAGTCTCGGCAAGATGGGTATGCAATCGTAAACCAAGGGTACGGGCGAGTGCTGCAGAGGTTTTCATGAGCTCGGGAGTGACGGAGAACGGGCTGCAGGGCGCCACCACCACCGTAGTCATGTCACCATCGTGCAAGTTGGATGCCACTGATTCAGTGGATACCAGCACCGCCTCGGTGTCCTCCACTATGTCGTCAGGGGGCAAGCCGCCATTCGATTCCCCCAGATCCATCGATCCCCTGGACAGCACCAGCCTCACTCCCACTTCCCTGGCGGCATCGGCTATTGCGTAGAACACGCTGTCATCGCCTCTGGGTACTATGTAATGGTGATCAGCCACAGTGGTTGCCCCCGAAACAGCCAACGCGCCAAGACCGGTGAGCGCCGCGGCTCGAATGTCAGCAGTATCCATCCTCGCCCATATGGGATACAGAGCCTTGAGCCATCCGAACAGGTCGCATCCAGTGGCCCTACCCCGTGTCATCCACTGGTAGAGATGGTGATGGGTATTCACAAGTCCCGGCGTGATTATATCGCCTTCACAATGTATGATCCGGTCACCCTCGCGGGCACGTACTTCCCCCCTGCCGGCTATACGTCCATCCTCTATTACTATATCGTCTCCGGGCCAGCGAGCTCCGGCCAATATCAGGCGCACTGCACCTCCTGTCCAGCTGTCATGTCCTACCGTACTGTCGTATTACCGTATTACCGTATTATCGTTATCCACATGCCGGCACCCGGACCGGCGCGCCAGCGGACCGGACACCACCACATGTTACAGCGTAGCTCAGGAGCCCGGCTACCAAGTCCCCATGAGCTATCGTAAGATCTACCATCATGTACCCGGCATCCGCGCATGGATACGTGACCGCAGCAAGGAGAGGAAATGAAACGATTCTGGATAAGGGAAGACACAGGCGTTGCAAAGGAAATGGCACTTCGGGAAAGCCGGCTGGTGCCGGAGGATGGACGGGAAGCGTTGAGGTTGCATCAGTGCTTGCCCGGATACGAAGTAACCCCCTTGGTGGACCTTCCCTCCATTGCCCGGTCGCTGGGTATCTCCCGGCTCATGGTAAAAGACGAGTCCAGCAGGCTCGGCCTCCCTGCTTTCAAGGTCCTCGGGGCATCGTGGGCTGTACTGCGAGCATTGGAGGAACGCTTCGGCGGCACACTGGCAAGAGAGATGTACTCTGTAGACGGCATCCGCGGCTGGATCAGATCGCTTACATCCACGTCCGGCATACTGACCCTGGCCGCGGCAACTGACGGCAATCATGGCAGGGCAGTGGCTTATATGGCTAGAGTGCTGGGGTTCCATGCTCACATATTCGTTCCTCGCGGCACAACCGAAGCCCGCATCGCGGCCATCACCGGCGAAGGAGCTGAAGTATCTGTGGTCAACGGCACCTATTACGATGCCGTACGCCGAGCCCAGGACAGCGCCAGCAAGGACACGCTGGTTATCGCCGATACCGAAGCCAGCCCCGAAGCCGGTGCTGGTGGGTCCATGCACCTCACTCCGAAGTGGGTGGTCGAAGGCTATTCCACCATCTTCGCCGAAGTCGACGATCAGCTGGAGCGCTTAAGTGCCGACGATCCCGATGTGGTGATTGTCCAGATGGGCGTCGGCGCTCTCGCCTCGGCCACATTGCGCCATTACAAGGGCCTGGCCATCTCGACCGGCGAACCTACTCCATCCACAGGAACGCTCAGGAGGAGGCACACCCGCGTCGTCGGAGTGGAGCCTGATGCGGCAGCATGCGTACTCGCATCGCTGCAGGCAGGCAAGCCGGTCGTCGTTCCGGGTCCTCATGAATCGATAATGGTAGGGCTGAATTGCGACACCCCATCACCAGTAGCATGGCCATCGTTGCTGGCCGGATTGGATGCGGCAATAGCTGTAGACGACGCGGCGGCCATCCAGGCAGTACGGCATCTCTACCGGTCGGGATTGGTATCCGGCGAGACTGGCGCCGCTGGATTGGCTGGGCTGGAGCAAATCGTCTCAATCGATGAAAATACCGCGCTACGAGAAGCGCTTGGTATAGGGGAAGGTACCTCAGCGCTCGTTCTGTCCACAGAAGGCGCTACCGACCCAGCCAGCTTCCAGCGGGCCATCCAGGACGGATGAAGGACATCCGAGAAAGGCAACCTCGGCCTCTGAACAATTTGGCAGTAATTGTTGATTTGGAATGGCCGGCATGTTACATTTACTTATACCTGAATACTTGCAGGGGCTGGAGAGGAGAGGAGGACAGGAGAGGTGGCCCTGTGAGATCAATTCAGATGACCGTGCCACTCGTAACGATGTAAACGATGTAGATATATATACTGTAGATATTGGGGAGTGCTGGTCGAAACAGGTTGTTCATCTCCCGAAAACCCGTACGTAACAGATACCATGTATAAAAGATGTGAGCCTGGCAAAGTACGAGGAAATGGGAGTAGGAGAGGAGAATGCGATGAGTGAGATAGTGGGTGATCCGGCTGGCACGGCCATAGTGGCAGATGATTCTGGCGAGGAGGAGGAGGAATACGAAGCTTTCAAGCTCGAGGAGCGCGGGATAGAGCTAATTCCTGAGGACGAGCGTCCCATGCGGCCCTCCGATCTTTTCTGGATGTGGGCCGGGGCGACATGGAATGTAGAGTTTCTCGTCTACGGGGCACTGATCATCTCTTTTGGACTCTCGTTCTTCCAGGCGGTGGTGGCGATACTCGTCGGGAATGTCTTTTATATCCTACTTGGATTAGCCAGCATTCAGGGGCCCGAGACCGGGACTACCGCATTCGGTGTAAGCCGCGCACCCTTTGGCCGTAACGGTAACCGGGTCCCATCGCTGTTCAACTGGATTACCCAAGTGGGCTTCGAAATTGAGGGCATTGTGCTTGTTGTTCTGGTTACCGAGGCACTGTTCCAACGGGGAGGAATCACGTCAGGAACAGCGCTGAAGATCGTGTTCATCATTGTTGCCGTAATGATCCAGTTCATCATGCCCTTTCTCGGGCACGCTACCATCACCAAAGTCCTGCACTACCTGTCCTTCGTCTTCATCGTCCTCTTCGCTGTCATGGCAGTGCTCGTCCTGCCCCATGTCCACCTTTCCAGCTACCACAAGAGCGCCTCATGGTGGCTCTGGACGACCGGCGTCGTGCTGATCGTTTCCGTGGGAGGACTCGGCTGGACCGAGAATGGCAACGATTATTCCCGTTACCTGCCTCGCTCGACTCCCAAGTACAAGACCTTCTGGGCGGCCACCCTTGGACCAGCGATCCCATCAATCCTGCTCGAGCTACTGGGGGCGGCCGCTTTCATCGTTAATTCTAAAGTCACTGCAGTAACCGGGGTTCCTTCATCATTCGCGAGCTGGTTCTTCTGGCCATTCTTGATCCTGGCTCTTCCCCAGCTCTTCGCGATCAACACCCTAGATCTTTACTCTTCTGGAGTGACGTTGCAGGCCCTCGGGGTACCTGTCAAACGGTGGGGCGCCGTCATCATCGATACCGTGGTTGCGGGCCTGGTTACTGCTCTGGTGATCTTCAAAGGCAATTTTTACACGGATCTCGCCGGCTTCCTCGATTACATAGTGGTGTGGCTGGGTCCATGGTTCGCGATCATCTTCGTGGATTACCTGCTGCGACACGGTCAGTACGATAGGCATGCCCTGTTCAGGAAGGGAGGAGGGGTCTACTGGCGTAACGGCGGTGTGAACTGGCGGGCGCTGGTATCGCTATTCCTCGGCATGGCAGCGGCAATGATGTGGATAGATGCAGCATTTTACGTGCCAAGCTATACGGGACCACTGTCCAGTATGACCCACGGTGCAGATTTCAGCTGGCTGGTGGGTATAATCGTCGGTGGAGTGGCATACTGGATTCTCTCCTACCGCAGTGTCCGTTCCGAGGTGGTTGCCGGTGCCGAGAGCAGCAATACGGCAGGCAACTGATCTTGCGGCGGGACGGGCCACTAGGTGTCTGGTCATTCTGGGTGCAGCGTATGGGCATCCAGCGATATCATGGGAAGTTGATAGTTGGGACGTTTGTCTCAGTGGCTACGGAGTGAATAGCGGCGGTACAGAGTGGGCACTAGCCGGTGAAATGTCTGCCGGCCTGGATTCGGGCCGCCGGTTATCCGAACATTCCTACGGCTACAGACGTTCCAGGCGTTCCAGATCATCCACGGTATCAATATCGGATGGATCACCATCGCAATCCACCTCGGCGACGAGTTCGGGATGCCGTACCATAAGGGTACGTGCACCTGCGTCCCCGGAAGAGGGCAACAATGACCATATCGACCTATCCAAGTACACCGGGTTTCTTCGCTTGTGGTTGTAAACGGCGACCACTACTGGCCCGGCAGACGGCATAGCGGCTACTGAAGCGACTTTTATCCAGGCAGAGGCAGGTACCAGCGGCTGGTCAGCCAGCCCGACCACTGCGCCATCGTAGCGCTGGTATTCGCACCATCGCAGTGCTCCGGCCAGCGATCCGGCAAGTCCCTGTCGCCAGGAAACGTTCCCGATCAGCGTGACGCCGGCAGGCATGACTTGGCTGAGGTCCACCGCGCCGCTTACCACTACGGTCTCGTCCAACCCAGCCTGCAGGGCCGCTTCAATAGCCCAGAGCGCCAACGGTTTACCGCGAAAAGGAACGAGCAGCTTGTGCGTGACACCCTGGAAACGCGCGGAACCTCCCGCAGCCAGCACGATCGCCGCTACGGCCGTAGCACACCTCTTGGTGATACACGCAAGCGGGATCGAAAAAAGTGGCCAGAATACGCGACTACAGCCGTAGCACACCTCCCGGCATCGACCTACCATGTACCGGCCCGCTAGTATCTCTCAGCGATGATACCGCTCCACCGCCAGATCGTAACAGGATAATCTCGGCACAGATCGATACGGCTGTCTCCTGCGGGTTACGTGCGCCTATGTCCAGGCCCACAGGCGCCATTATCCTGGAAAGTGCCTCCTCCGTCACGCCGGAATCCCGTAGCTTTGCAAGGCGTGCCGCATGGGTCCTGCGTGATCCCATGGCCCCGATATATCCCACTTCTGTACGCAGGGCGGCCACCAGAGCAGGTATATCAAACTTGGGATCGTGGGTAAGTATGCAGATGGCATCCCGTTGCCCCAAGGGAGGGACGATGGAATCAATGTACCGGTCCGGCCAGGCAACGACCACCTCATCAGCCACAGGAAAGCGGGCCTTTGTAGCGAACACCTCGCGAGCGTCACACACAACCACATGGTAGCCGAGCACTTTGGCCACTCGAGCCAGGGAGGCGGTGAAGTCGACTGCCCCCAGTATGATCATGCGAGGGGGAGGTACGAATGACTCGAGCAGCACCTCCACTCCAGCCCCCGCCGCAGCCTCCATCGCGTGCAGGCATCTCTCGCCGCCGATCCCGTAATGACGCATGCTCGTTGCTCCTCCGGCAAGCGCATCACGGGCATCTCCAGCTACTGCCTGATCAAGCTGCATGTCCCCGAGGGAACCGGTCAGCCGGCCTCCTTCTGTGACCAGCATGGTTGCTCCGGCCAACGTGCCACCGTCAGCGCTGGCGTCACCGTTAGCGTGCTCGCCGCCGTCATCAATCAGCGCAGGAGATGAAACAGCACTCCCTGCCGTGCCTTCCCCTTCTCCTGGGCTCGTGGATATCCTCACCATACTCGGATCCACCCTGCAAACGGTTGCCAGAACGACAGGCCTGGACGCAACCAGCGCATCCCGTAATCCTTCGTACACTGCAGGAAGATCGGGAGTGACCAGTATGTGCAAAGTCCCGCCACAGGTCAGCCCTACTGTAAAGGCATCCTCATCAGAGTAGCCATAGGTGCGTACATGCGCAGGTAAGGAGCCGTGCATCGATTTCAGAACATCCTCCAGTACCGCTCCTTCGACGCAACCTCCCGACACCGAGCCGGCAACTTCGCCGTTCTCGTTCACCGCCATGACGGCACCGGGACCCATCGGGGCGGATCCCTCCACTCCTACCACTTTGGCGATGGCCACCCGGAGCCCTGCCCGCCGCCAAGTCTCTATGCTTTCCAGAACTTCATTCATCAGAATGCCGCCCTTGCCGTGCTGGGCGGCCCGGGCCACAAACACCACCAAATGACAGCACGCACCCACACAGCTGATCCAGTTGGCCAGCTACGGCCGGCAATGGCGAAAAATGGCCTTCTTGGGGAGTAACGGTTATGGATACGCGTCAGCATCTGGACGGAGATCGCCGGCATGCCTTAAGCCGGGCCCTGGTCCAGCTGGGGAGCAAAGGCGTCGATCATGGCCTGTACGTCTGAACCAAGTGGATAGAGGATAGGGCAAGTACACCCTCTTTCGATGTACTCGTTTACCTTTGCCCTGCACTCCTCTGCATTGCCGGATGCGGTAATCATCTGGACAACCTCGTCAGGCACAAGCCTGCTGGCTGCTTCTACCTGCTGATGGGTGGCCGGCCACGACAGGTGCTCTGCAATCGCGTCCAGTAGAGAGTGCGGTACCCCCGAGGCCGCCATTATATGTGGTTGCTGGCCCAGGTATTGGGTAACGAGCAACCTGGCAGCATCTAGTGCTGCCTCGCGGTCGTCATCCAGAGAGCAAACGATGAGTTGCGGCCGGTCCAAGGTCGCCACGTCTTTCCCGGAACGGGAAACGCCACGGGCAAGATGCTCCATGGCCATGTCATTGTAAGCAGGGGATACCAGGTAGTTGAGCAACACTCCGTCGGCGATCTCGCCTGCAAGTTCCATCATCTTCATCCCCGTCGCCCCAATGTAAATCGGCACTTGCTTCGGGCGGCGCTCGCTGTGCACGTAGTCGAGTTGCGCACCATCAAGATGGACCACCTCACCATGATAGGTCACCGGTTCGCAGGTAAGAAGGGCCCTTACCGCCTCCACTGTTTCCCTCATGGCCTGAAGGGGCCTATTACGATGAATACCCACCTTGCGGGCCAGGGGATCCCACCAGGCCCCGATCCCCAGCATCACCCTTCCGGGAGCAAGGTCATCAAGGGTGGAGAAAGTCGAGGCCAGCAGCGCCGGATTACGTGTCCAGTTGTTGACGACACCGGAACCGACAGATATACGTTCGGTGGACGCCAGGTAAGCAGCCATGGGCACGGTCGCCTCTCTCACCAGGCGGCTTTCCGCCTGCCAGATGGCGGAGAACCCCTTTTGTTCGGCATACGCCGCTATAGCCATGCTGTCCCGGATGGAATGTACATCCTGCAGGTAAAGAGCAGCCTGAGGGATTCGGGGTTCAATGGAGTTCAATTATGCCTTCCTTTCACTGGTCTTCATGCCGCCAGAATGACCTTCATGCGCAGGCGGATCTGATCTCATGGTCACAACGTCTCGAGCCTGGCGAATAGCCTGGCTTGTTGCTCGCGAGCCTTGGAGCGCACTTCCTGCTCATCCACCCTTACTGGCCGGCCGTCGCGCAGTACCACCTCACCATCCACAACGACTTCCAGGGGTCTAACCGTTGGAGTAAACGCCAGATGCCACGGGTCGATGGGCGCATAGTTCCAGCGCACCTGATCGGAGAGGGCGATGGGCGCCAAGCGCCACCCATTTTCCAGCCACTGCCAGGGAACCGCAGGAATGGCGGTTACGTCATCCTCACGCAAACGGGCATAAGCAATCCTGAACTCCTCCAGCATATCAGCACCGATTCCATCGGTGCCGAGAAGCACTGGGTTGGAGAAACGGGATGGGGATGCGTAACCGACAGCGTTGTTCTGATTGGAACGAGGGTTGTGGACCACCATGCCAGGCAATGGCCTGTCAAGATGGACGCAATGGGCAAGCAGCCAGTCGGGCTTGGCGATCCCCTCCAAGCGACCTCCGGCCCCAGAATCGACCTTGTCCTCGGCGACATGGATGTGCACACCGACCCCAAGGCTGTCCGCCAATCCGGCCACTGCCTCCAACGTGGACTGCGAAAGGGTGAAGCAGGCATGTGCACCTACCATCCCCTGGCCACCAGCCTCCAGAAAGCGTCGATTTTCGGCCAAGGCCGCCTCGACCGCACCGGGTCCGTTCCGGTCGGTCACCTCGTAACAGCAGAGCGCACGGATCCCCACTTCGGCGCAGGCATCTGCTATGACATCGAGAGAACCGTCAATGGCGTTGGGTGAGGAATGATGATCGACGATGACGGTCGTACCTGCCTGCAGAGCTTCCAGCGCTCCGAGCATGGCCGACCACCGGACCATCTCGAGATCAAGAACCCTGTCGAGACGCCACCAGACGAGTTCGAGGATCTCGGAAAAGTTCGATGGTGTACGGGGAGGCGAAGGCATCCCCCTCGACAGAGTCGAATAAAGGTGGTGATGGGCACAGACGAGCCCTGGCGTAATGCCGGAGCCTTTGCCTGTATCTTCACCCGCCAAATCTTCACCGGCGCGGTCAGCAACGGTAGTGGCGGCTGCATCACTTGCCGTTGCCAACACCATTCTCCGCTGTACCGATCGCCATGGGAAGGGAAACGCGCCAGATGCCATCAAGGTCATGGAGAGCGGCGGCCACCGCCCCCGCTGTCGGTACAAGCCCTATCTCTCCGACACCCTTCACACCGTAAGGGGAGCGCGGCTGGGGGCACTCCACTATATGAACTTCGATTCGAGGGACATCCTTGGCTCTGAGAATGCCAAGACTCCGTAGCGTCATATTCAACGGGCGCCCCTCCTCATCGGTGGGGAACTCTTCGCTCAGGGCAAAACCAAGGCCCATATGAACCGCTCCTTCTATCTGGCCTTCCACCAGCAACGGATTGACCGCCTTGCCGACATCGTGGGCAGCTACAACCTTCTCGATCGCACCTGTGACCCGATCGACGACAACCACCTGTGCGGCATAGGAAAAGGCAGAGTGAACCACGGGATGCTCAAGACCTTCCTCGATGGAGTTGGTCCAATCCACGCGATACTCACCCAAATGGTCGATCCCCGGACGCAGCCCGCCCTCCAGCGCCACTTTGCAGGCATTCAATACCGCTCCTGCCACCATGATCGTAGCCCTCGAACCCGTTGTCTGGCCCTCTCCCAGCTCTCGAGTGGTATCGACCATCACCGTAATCCTCTCGGGATCCACACTCAATTCCTGGGCAGCCACCTGTAGCGCCACGGTATTGACCCCTTGACCCATCTCCGTCCATCCATGGCGGACTTCGACATCCCCGTCCTCATTGAAGAGAACCACCGCCCTGGAAACTTCTACGGCGCCGTTGCCCAGTCCTGAGTTCTTGACGGCGACACCCAGGCCAACGGCCTTACCTGCGCCACGAGCCTCTTCATAGGCAGGTATCACCGCCGCCAGGCATTCCGCCGCTCCAAGCGCTCCATCATCCAACACCTGGCCAGGTCCCCAGACACTGGACGGGCGCACCAGATTGCGACGTCGCATTTCCAGGCCGCTTATTCCAACCTTTTCGGCCAACCGGTCGATTACCCCCTCCATGGCGAATTGAGCCTGGTTGGAACCAAACCCCCTGAATGCTCCACAGACTGGATTGTTGGTACGGACAGCTACAGCCTCTACGTCTATAGACCCTATCTCATAAGGTCCACCGGCATGGCCTGCCGCCCTCTCCAGCACCTTGGCACCCACCGAAGCATAGGGACCGGAGTCTCCCACTATCCTGGCCCGCAGGGCAGCCAGATGACCTTCGCGGTCACAACCTGCCCAATACTCCAGTTGCATGGGATGCCGCTTCGGGTGCATCAGCAGCGATTCTGTCCGCGAAAGCGTGCAGCGCACGGGCGCCTGGAGCAGGTAGGCCGCCAGGGCGGCGTGGGCCTGGTTGGAAAGGTCCTCCTTCCCTCCAAACGCTCCGCCGTTGGATACTAGTTCGACCACCACCTTCTCGGCCGGGATGCCGAGCACGGCGGCGATCTGATCCCTGTCGTCGAAGATCCCCTGCCCGCCCGAATACACATGCAAACCGCCGGAACGGGAAGGTGCCGCCAATGTCGACTCGGGCTCCAGGAATGCATGCTCTACGCGCTGGGTCCGGAATACCTCGTGTACAACATGATCAGACGATGCAAGCTCAACATCCACATCCCCCCTGGCGTAGCGGGACGTGGACAGCACATTGCCGTGAATACCCCATACGGCATCCTCCGAACTATCGATTGCAGCAATCGGGTCGGTCAGCGGTTGGAGCACCTCGTAGTCCACCGATACCAGGGCAGCCGCCTTCCTGGCTGTGATCCTGTCCCTTGCCACCACCACCGCCAGCACGTCTCCCACATAAGAGGTCCTGCCACCTACGGGAATGAGTACCGGCCAATCACGGTCTATGATGCCCACCCTCAACTCACCGGGTATATCCTTTGCGGTCAGTACAGCCACAACCCCTTCAGCCTGTTCGGCGGATCTGGTGTCGATGGCGGTTACCATAGCTCGAGCGTGGTCACTCATGCGGAGCGCTGCATGCAGCATGCCGGGAACCACCATGTCGTCCACATAGCCTCTCGAGCCGGTGGCCAACTCTCTTGCCTGGTAACGCAGCCCACGTTTCCCAACGCGAGCGCCGAGCCTCCCGGCCCAAGGCTGAGATCCAGGTAGGTTCTCGGATGGATTCTCACCCACAGCCTGCCTGGCCAGCTGTTCCACGGCATCGAGTATCTTGACATATCCGGTGCAACGACAGAGATGCGCACCCAGGTGGCGTGCCGCATCCTCGCGCGTAAGCGAAGCCCCCTTCTTGTCCAGCAGGTACTTTGTGCGGAGCAGTATACCGGGCGTGCAAAACCCGCACTGGAGAGCACCGGCATTCGCAAATGCACTGGCCAGACGATCGACTTCTTGCGCCGGTAGCCCTTCCAGGGTGGTAACCGATCGGCCCGATACGGAAGCAGGAGATGCCAGGCAAGCAACCGTTGCCTTCCCATCCACCAGGACCGTACAGGCTCCGCACTGGCCCGATGGGGAACAGCCATCTTTGGGAGAAGTGATCAGGAACTCCTCACGCAGCGCACTCAAGAGATGGGGGTACTCCTCCCCGATCTGGACTCTCTTTCCATTGAGAGTAAATTGTACGCTCATGGGTTCAACTGGTGCTGCGCTTCCCCGCCGCCGGCACCGACACCTCCTTCGTCAAGGCCGCCGGCTTGTTGGAGTATGGATGGTACGCTCACGGGTTCAGAGGTGGGCCGGCAACTCACAAGTTCCCACCAGCCAGGTTCACCTGTCTGCTGTGCTCAGCAAAGACGGCAGGGAATGCAGCATACCAGGCCATGGCTGTCACCAGATCATCCAGGGCACACTGGTCATGCGCCGTATGGGCATGCACCTCGTCGCCCGGACCGAACCCGATGGTCGGTATGCCAAGCTTGCCCATGGATGCTACCCCGTTGGTGGAAAATACCCAGCTACCAGTAGCCAGTTCCTTATCCAGTGCCACCCTGCCTGTCTCGAGCCCAGCCTTGACGCCGTAGTGATCCGCTGGCGTCACCCATGTGCTGAACGACTTGGGCTGCGACAGGGTCATCCCCGTAAAAGAGGTGCGTTCGTAGGTGAGCAACTGAACATCGCCTCCCGCAGCCTTTACTGCTGGAAGTTGGCGAATCTCCTCGAGTGCCTCCTCCGGCGACTCCCCTGCTGTCAGGCGGCGATCCAGATAGATGGTGGCGGTGGAAGGCACCGCATTGAGACTGGGGGTTTCGCATTCTATCTTGGTAAGGGCGACGGAGCCGGACCCGAGAAAATCGTCTTTGCCCAGGTTGGAGTTGAGAGCCTCCACCTCAGCTATCACGGGAGCAAGGTGATAGACAGGGTTAACTCCCCGATCTGGGGCAGATGCGTGACAGGACGACCCTTTCAGTTGGACGAGAACCTCTATTCGCCCACGATTCCCCCTGTATACCTGGCAACGGGTTGCTTCACCGAGCACCACCAGATCGGGCTTCGGTATGACTTCGGTCAATACATGCTCAAGGGCCAATCCGTCGCACTCTTCCTCCTGGACGGACCCGACAACCCACAGGGTGACGGACTCGCTGCGACCAAGCTCGTTGTAGAGGGCCGCCCCCTGAACCATGGAAGCTATGCCACCCTTGTCGTCACTGGAACCCCGCCCCCACATGACACCGCCACCGGCATCCGGCCGTATAGTCGGCTCGAATGGATCGGTCTGCCACTCACCACGGCTTCCAATCGCAACGGTATCCACATGGCTGTCATATACAATGTTCACAGGTCCGTTGCCGATCCTGCCCACGACAGACCCGAAAGGTTCGATGAACACTTCGTCGAAACCGCCATCCAGCATCTCCTGGCGAAGGCGATTCACAACGTCCTCCTCGTTGGTGGAGAGAGAAGGAGTGTGTACCAGATCGCCCAGAAGGCTTACCACTCCTTTACGATGACGTTCCGCAGCGGCAAGAAACGGCGAGGTGGTACTCATAATCTAATTATCGCGCTTTAAGGGAACGACATCAAGTAGGGTACATATAATGGAGCATATTGGATCATTGCACCAAGCCAGTGCCGGAACCCAAGCCAGTGCCGGAACCCAAGCCAGTGCCGGAACCCAAGCCAGTGCCGGAACCCAAGCGAGCAAGAGAGGCCAAGAGCCTGCACACGCCGGACTGCCGCATGTCGGCAGGCGCCGGGCTGGAGTGACCGTTACGTCCGACCCAAGATGGCTGGATATACTTAAGCTATGGATGCCATGGATGAGTCGGGCCCGTTCGTAGTAAGAGGCGGTACACTCATCGACGGCAGTGCTTCTCCCCCACGAAGAGCCGACATCCGCATCGACGGCAACGGCCGCGTAGCCGAGATCGGGGAACGCCTGAAGGCAGGCGAGCTGGAGAGGGTGATAGATGCCGAGGGGCTCACCATCTCGCCCGGCTTTGTCGACCTGCACTCACATTCGGATCTCTACAGCATGTCGCGAGAGGGAACCGCCGCACCGGTAGGTGATGCCCCCAAGCTGTTGCAGGGCTGCACCGCTCAGATTTTTGGGCAAGATGGAGTGTCCGCCGCTCCAGTTGAAGACCACGGAGTGGATGATCTGGCGCGATCCATGGCCGGGCTGGATGGCAGTATCGAAGCCGAGCAATGGACTTGGCGCAGCTTCGGCGAATATCTCACCGCTGTTCGCCGCAAATCAGCCACAAGGGTGGCCGGCCTGGTGGGACACTCCACCATACGCAGGATGGTCATGGGCACGGAGATGAGACCCCCTCACCCGCACGAGTTGGACCGCATGTGCCAGGCGGTGGACAGCGCCATGGCCGAGGGAGCGCTGGGGCTTTCCACCGGTCTCGTATACGTGCCTGCTGCTTACGCCGGTACAGACGAGCTGGTCGCACTGGCACGGGTGGTGGCCTCACGCGGCGGGCGCTTTTTTGTACATGTCCGATCAGAGAGCGACCGGGTCGTGGAAGCTACCGAGGAGGTACTCGAAGTAGCCCGCCGTTCTGGTGTGCACTTGCATTACAGCCACATCAAGACTGCAGGCAGGGCAAACTGGCCGCTCGCCGGCAAACTCATAGAGATGGTAAGCGATTACCAGGCAAAAGGGGTGCAGGTCACCGCCGACATCCATCCCTATGTTGCAGGCTCCACCACCGCAACGGTCCTACTCCCCCCCTGGGTACTCGATGGTGGAGAGGACGCTGCCAGGATGCGCCTGTCCGATCCGACGACAGCAAAGCGGGTCCGTTCCCAGATGCTCTCGGATACGACCAGCTACGACAACTGGTTTGCATTCTCGGACGGATTCGAAGGTCTCAGGATAGCCCAGGCAAGCAGGCCGGGGACACAGGGGAAAAGTTTCGCAGAGTGGATCCGTAGCGAGGGAGTGAATGACATCAATTCGCAAGAGGCTTTCAATCTCCTTTTTGACCTGCTGATCTCGGAAAACTTCTCCGTTTCCCTGATCTCTTTCAACAATACCGAAGAGAACATCGCCAGGTTCCTAGCCCAACCTTATACAAGCATAGGCAGCGATGCCCTGGTGAACCCTCACGGGCACCCCCATCCGCGACTCTACGGAACGTTTCCACGCGTACTGCGGAGGTTTGTCCGTGAGCTTGGAGTGCTTGATCTACCCAACGCGATACAAGCTATGACCTCGAAGGCAGCCGGCACGGCAGGATGGCCAGGAGTAGGCAGCATCGCCGTAGGTGGCAGGGCGGATATGGTGGCTTTCGATCCGGAGCAGGTGTCGGACCAGGCTACGTGGGAAGAGCCAAGACTCCCGCCGGTAGGCATAGAGAAGGTCTGGGTCGGCGGCAGGCTCGCCGTCAAGGGAGGCAAGCTGGCGAGCCAAGTGGACGCTGCTGAAACGAGCCAGGTGTGACAAGGTCACGGGAGCCGGAGTTGGCGCTGGAACAGCGGCAGGACAAAGCTATCCGTTGGCTATGTCCTGAGGACGTACGGGAACCCTGGACAAGGCCAATCCCGTGGCATCCCTGATAGCTGATACCACTGCAGGGGTGGAAGATATAGCAGGCATCTCACCAGCCCCTTTGGCGCCGAAAGGCGCAAGCGGATCGGGCTCTTCCACCAGGCGAGCCACCACGATGTCCGGAGCGTCCAGCGCTGTGGGTATCAGGTAGTCGGTAAAGGAAGGATTCTGTACTATCCCATCCGCCACCAGCAATTCCTCCATGACGGCAAGGCCCACCCCTTGGAGCGTCCCACCTTCGATCTGCCCGAGCAACTGGAGCGGATTGAGTACTTTCCCGACATCCTGGGCCGTGGACAATTGCACGACCCTGACCAGACCCAACTCGACATCCACGTCCACGACAGCCTTGTGGGCGACAAATGCGAAGGACACATGGGCATTACCTTGACCCTCGCTGTCCAGGGGATCCGTCGGCCTGTGATGGAATACCACGCTTTCCTCAACGGGCTTGCCCCGCGTGAGATCATCCAGCGAAATCAGAGGGATGCCATCACCGGACACCACATGGCCACCGCTTAGTCTCAAGGTCTCCGGGCGCACCTGGAGAGTATCCGCCGCCATGGAAAGGATGCGGTCGGCGACGGCCTTGCACGCCTCGAGAACCGCACCACCAGACATCCAACTCTGGCGGCTTGCCGAAGTAGAACCCGCCGATCCAATCTCATTGGTGTCTCCGGACAATATACGCACCTTCGTGACACCGAGCGTCTCGGTTGCAACCTGCCGGGCCAGAGTTACAAATCCCTGACCCACCTCCGCAGCGGCGCAGGTAATAGTGGCCATATCTCCATCCAAGCGGCAGCGGGCAGTGGAAAAGTCGTCAAACCCTTCGGAGTAGAGGAGGTTCTTGAAGCCAACGGCAAATCCCGTACCCCGGACCACTTTATCGTACTCGGCACAACGCCCTGCCCCGCCCGGCAATTCAAGCAGATCTCCGGATGCCGGTTCGGGAAGCGGAGCCTCGGCAGCGGCTCGAATTACCTCCGCCACAGGCGCAGTCCCACCGACAACCTGCCCGGTTATCAATCTGTCCGTTGGGCATATGGCGTTCTTCAACCTCAACTCGATCGGATCCATCTGCAGCGCGTCGGCCAACCTGTCCATCTGTGACTCGTATGCAAAACAGACCTGAACCGCACCGAAGCCACGCATGGCTCCGCACGGTGGATTGTTGGTACGCACGGCAAATCCATCAACCGCCGCGGACGGAACCCTGTAAGGTCCCGCAGCGAAGCAAGTCGCGTTGGCAATGACTGCCGCGGAAGAGGACATATAAGCCCCCCCATCCAGAACGATCCTCGCCTCCACCTTTACCAGCGTGCCGTCCCTGCGGGCATGATGGCGGTACCACATACGAGCCGGGTGACGATGAACGTGACCGAGAAAGGACTCTGCCCGTGAAAACACCATCTTCACCGGACGACGGGTCCGCAGGGCCAGAAGGCAGAGCTGGACCTGAATGGTGATATCCTCTCGTGCGCCAAACGCGCCCCCCACGCCCGCAAGATGCAGGCGGACCAGCTCGGGAGGCAGGCCAAGGCAGGCCGCCACCTGGTCTCTGTCCACATGCAACCATTGCGTCGATATATAGAGATCCACACTCCCATCGGACGAAGGTATGGCAAGTCCAGATTCCGGCCCCATGAACGCCTGGTCCTGCATACCCACCTCATAGGTACCTTCCACCACTACGTCGCCTTCAGCTTCAATGTCCCCATGGCGCAGAGCGATGTGACGGAACACGTTGCCTTCCTCGTGGATGGCGGGAGCCGACAGGGCTTCATCGGGATCCACCAGTGGAGGCCCGGGTTCGAAATCCACCACTATGGCATCCGCCGCCTGCCTTGCAAGCTCAGGGTGGGTGGCGGCCACTGCGGCAATCGGCTCACCAGAATAGCGCACCATATCATGCGCAAAGACTGGTTGATCCTTTGCCTCCAGGCCGAAGACCTGGTCGCCTGGAAGATCTGCCCAGGTAAGTACCGCCATCACGCCCGACATCTGCTGTGCTCTTGCAGTGTCGATGGACAGTATCCGGGCGGAGGGATACGGGGATCGCAACACTTTTCCCCATAGCATACCCTCAGCCCACAGGTCCGACGAGAATGCGAAGTCGCCCCTTGCCTTGTCAACGGCATCTGGGCGAATCACGCTGGAACCTATCAGGCCGCTCGTAGCGAACGGGCCACTAAAGCCGGCCGGTCCGCTGGATTCCTGCCACCCGCCCTCTCGGGTCGTACCCGGTGCAAGCGGCACGGATGGCATAGGTGGCATAGGTGGCACGGATGGCATAGGTGGCATAGGCTAGGCTGTTCCAGCAAGTAGTTCCTCGGCCCGGCGAACAGCGGCAAAGATGCGACCGTACCCGGTGCAGCGGCACAGGTTACCCGATATGGCCTCCCGAACCTGCAACGACGAAGGATGGGGGTTGTGGTTCAGCAGGTCGGCAATCGCCACCACCAGCCCAGGAGTGCAGAACCCGCACTGTATCGCCCCAGTCATGACGAATGCCTGTTGCACGGGGTGCATCCTGGACAGCACTCCCTCAAAAGACATACCATCGGTAACACTAATATCCTGCAATTGCGGCATCGGTATGGATGATGCAATCATTGCCGGCCCTGAAAGCTCCTGCACCCCCTCCTCCTGCTGAGTCAGCTCTTCCTCCTGCACCTCCTGATGCTTCCCACTCGAATCCGCAGGATCGGCAAGCGTACGGCCCAATCCCTCAACAGTCGTTATCTCGCGCCCAGATGCATCTGCTGCCGGCACCAGACATGCACAGACAAGCACGCCATCGACAAGCACGGAACACGAGCCACATTCCCCCTGTTCGCAGGCATTCTTCGAACCGGGGAGACCCAAACGTTCACGCAACACATAGAGCAGGTTCTCACCTATCCAGATATCCGGAAGAACGTAGTTCCTTCCGTTGATCCTTAGATCCACCCTCACCGTGCTCTCCGGTAAGACCGCCCTGTCCTTATTGGCACTTGTATCCATAACGCTCATGCTCCATCCACGATACCCGGGGAAACTTGCCGCCGTTGACGGCATATACGCTCGTATGCTCGCTTGCCGCACACGCTAAGAGCATGGCTGCGATATGCCGCACTGGAGCGATGGTCATCTATCGGGCTGGCCGCACGAGCAACGAGCCGACCGAATTCCTGCCCATAGCCATCTCTGTCGGGGATGCGGCGCTCCTCCCAGTCGATGATGCCGGCCAGCCATGCCTCTGCTTCACTGGCCCTAATCGGTGTAGGCCCGACAGATCCGAGACCGCAGCCCACCCGGCCCAATCTCCAGTCGACGACAAGCGCCAGGCCAGCTACAGAGATAACCATGGCGTTCCTCGTACCCACCTTTAGAAACTCCTGAGAAGTATCGCTGAGGGGTATCCGTACCGATACAATGATTTCTCCAGGCTGGAGAGCGTGCTTCTTGGGTCCTATTACATACTCGTCTACTCGCAGGCTGCGACTTGAATGCTTCGAGCGTATGTTGACCAGCGCATCCAGCGCCAGCAGGATCGGCAGGCTGTCGCCTGCGGGTGATGCGGTCCCTAAGTTGCCGCCTATCGTGCCGGCATTGCGTATCTGCGGTGATCCCACCGTTCGCGCCGCTTGGGCCAGACCGGGTACCAGACCGGCCAGTTGCTCCTTCATGAGCCTGCTGTATGTGACCCCAGCTCCTATCACCAGATGATCTTCCACCACCTGCCAGGTGCGCATTCCGGCCACGCGTGAAAGCGCAACAATTGACTGTGGCTTCCTGTGGCCGTAATTGACTTCCACCATGAAATCAGTACCACCTGCCAGAACCTGCGTCGCAGGATCCTCATCAAGCACATCGAGTACGCCCTCCAGCGAAACAGGGCGCGCAATGCCACTTATCGTTGCCATAGAACATAGACTAATCGACATCCCCACCTGGCTGTACGCAGCTGCCCGGCGCCTGGTTCTGCGGCACTACCCGATATTACATATCCAGCGCTTCCAGCACAGCATCCCTGGTTGCATCTACAGGCTTGGGTACCTCAATCTGGCTTATCGCCAAGTCGGGATCCTTCAATCCATGGCCAGTAAGAACGCATACCACCAGGGAGCCCTCCGGTATCTGAGACTTGAGAAGGCCGGCAACAGATGCCGCCGAAGCCGCCTCGCAGAATACGGATTCCTCTGTGGCCAGCAGCCTGTATGCGCTCAGTATCTCTGCATCGCTTACTGTCGTGATCTTCCCGCGCGACTCCTCCACGGCCTGCAACGCCCCTTCCCACGATGCAGGATTGCCTATCCGTATCGCAGTTGCAATAGTCTCCGGCCGTTCCACGGGATGTCCCAGCACGATCGGAGCGGCACCCTCAGCCTGGAAACCGAGCATCGCTGGTATCCTGGCAACCTTGCCCGCATCACGGTACTCCTTGTAACCCTTCCAGTAAGCGGTAATGTTGCCAGCGTTACCGACCGGCAACAGATGGTAATCAGGCGCCTGCCCCAGCACGTCGCATATCTCGAACGCCGCCGTCTTCTGTCCCTCTATCCTATAGGGATTTATGGAGTTGACGATGGTGATCGGGTAGTGCTCACCAAGATCCCGCACGATGTCCAACGCCTCATCGAAATTGCCCCTAACCTGCAGAACTCTTGCACCATGCACCAATGCTTGAGCAAGTTTGCCCAACGCAATATGCCCTTCCGGTATGAGAACAGCACAGGTGATCCCTGCACGAGCGGAATATGCCGCTGCCGAAGCTGACGTATTCCCAGTTGAAGCGCATATGACAGCCTGGCTCGAACTCTCTACGGCCTTGGACATGGCCATAGTCATCCCCCTGTCCTTGAAGGAACCAGTGGGATTCATCCCTTCCAGCTTGAGGTATACCTGGGATCCCACGATTCTCGACAGGCGTGGGGCGTGGAGAAGAGGCGTGCCACCTTCCAGAAGGGTAACCACAGGTGATCCACTCGATACAGGCAGGTACGTCCGGTAGGTCTCTATGACTCCGGGCCATCTGAGATTAGCCGCGCGTACACCCGTAGCATCCTGGATAGCTTCGGATATTGCGGGCGCTTCAGCCCCGGAGCCATTCAACATGTATCGATCACAGTATCCACCACATCCACAGCCTAGCCTGTCCTAGCTTGTCCTGTCCTAGGAGTATCACGCTCCAGCCCGATCAGCTGACGATGTGGCCATCGTGGCCTGCCTTTCCTCCGCGTAACATCCACCGGAGCGTTACGCGCCGAAGACACGAAGGATCCCGCCAATGTCTTCAACAGCATCGAGTTGCCGGAGTTCCGTAAGCGTCCTTTGAACATTGCCCTCCAGTGCCTCATGAGTTACAAAGACCAACCTGGCCTCGTCTCCCATGCCGACCTGCTCCATTGAACGTATCGAGATGTCGTTGTCTCCAAATACCCGCGCAACCGAAGCCAGCACGCCTGGACGATCTGTTACATCCATATTCAAGTACCAAGCGCAACGCAAGCGATCCGGCGGGCTGATCCGTGCTCTAGGAGCGGCTTTGCGTACAGGAATAGACGACCCGTATGGCCTGTGACCAGCAAGCCGCCTGGTGGCCGCGTCCACCAGGTCGCCGAGAACGGCGGAGGCAGTGGGCACACCACCGGCACCCTGGCCATAGAGCATGATCTGACCGCAACTCATCCCCTCCACATACACCGCGTTGTACGATCCCCTAACCGAAGCCAGAGGATGAGACACCGGCACCATTGCAGGATACACCCGAACAGATATCTCCGGTATGTTGGCAAATTGGTTCCCCAATTGGTTTCCCAAGACCTGCCCGCGTGCTGCCCCACCGGCGCTCGCCACCGCCGCACCGGTATCCATAATTGCATTGCCCGCTACCGTGACGTCCCAGGTATTCCCGCCAGCAATCACATCGGCATTCGCAACCGACGGAGCGGCAACGGACCTCGCTGGTCGTGTAGCAATGGGTGCAGCAATGGGTGCAGCGCCTGACCCGGCAACAGATTCCGCAATGGCAAGCAACTTGATCACGTAACCCATTTGCCTGGCATACTCCACATCGACAGCACGTACACCGGTGATACCTTCTCTCGATATATCGTCCAAGCGGACATCACAACCGTAAGCGATACTGGAGAGAATGGCTACCTTGGCCGCGGCATCATGGCCATCCACATCAGCGGCCGGATCACTCTCCGCCAGGCCCAGGCTCTGAGCCCTTGAAAGCGCCTCCTCGTAACCGATACCATCTTCTGACATCGATGTGAGCACGTAGTTGGTGGTACCGTTCATGATCCCAGCCACCCTGTATACCTGTTCCACGGCAAGAGACTCACTCAGAAGTCGCACTATGGGGATTGCACCTGCTACGGCAGCCTCGTACAGCAGATCTACGCCCGCAGATGCCGCAGCAGCCACAAGATCGGCGCCGCGAGTGGCCAGCAATTCCTTGTTGGCGCTGACCACGGATTTCCCAGACGCTATAGCCCTATCGATCACCTGCCCGGCAGGGGAAATCCCTCCTATCAGTTCGACAACTACATCCACAGAGCTGTCATCCACCAATGCAAACGGATCATCCGTGAAAAGCTCCCTGGAAAGAGCGTCCGGCAATAGTGGCCTCTCTTTGGCCGTATCTCTCACCGCCACCCCGGCTATCTCCAGATCGATCCCGGAACGTTTCCTGATCTCATCACGTCCGTTCACGAGAAGCGAGATCAGGGCTGAGCCCACATTGCCACAACCCAGAACGGCGCAACGCACCAATGCCTGCCCCTGGCGATCATGGCTACCCGTCACTCGAGGTCTCTCTCACTTCCATCTCGCCGCACATCCTCATGCAGCTACCATGGCAGTAGAATGCATGCTGTACAATACGATATACTCCTTCCACAAAATACGGCACAGGCCCTTTCCCTCCTATGGGCCATAACTGACGGGCGCCAGCGCGCTGCCACCGACTAGCGCACCTCACCGATCCTCCTAGCCAACATACCAGCTTTCTCCAACCGGGCGCACTTTTCCATTGCCACATCAAGCAACGACATACTTTTACTGGAAGAACCTTCAGGCCAGACCTCGGGTACGATCTCGCTCAATGAACGTGACCCATCGCATCCCCCCAGCAACTTGGCCGTAGGAGCATCGATCTGGTAGACTCCAGTCCCAGGAGCACTCGCCGTAGGTACATAGGATGGTCCCGCCAAGCCCTCTCCATACAATACCGGTATATCAGACGGCGACCATGGTACATCTACGAGGACCAATTTAAGCTGACCTGCACCGTCCCTGGAACCATCCACTGGCCTGCCACCCGCCTCCCGGGTTGCGTCACGACCATGGGCGCCTCCTTTCAGGGAACCCTCGTCAGATCCCTCATCAGTACGAGTTGCCCGGCCCGTGTATCGGAGGCGCAACAGTGCAGTAGCTACGCACTGTACTCCCATGCCTCTCCAGGATGCCACCATGCGTTCCGCCATATCCACCTGATCCGCCGGCTGCACCTGATCCGCCGGCTGCACCTGATCCGCCGGCTGCACCTGATCCGCCGGCTGCACCTGATCCGCCATTCGTGAACCCGTCTCAGCCTCCACACCTGCAACCCGTGTCCCTTGCTCCATCGCAAGCTGTCCGGCAAGATCAAGAGCATAAGGCCACAGGTAGTGCACATCATGAAGAGTCATCCTCGCTTCCATGGTCCTGCCCAGCCTGGCTTCCCGTACAAGTATGCCGTCGAGCGTGTCGCAGACCAGCGGGCGCCGATCCGGCCCTATCATCACCTGCATCAACGCCAATAGCTCACCACCCTCCTCCAGATGAGCCGGCGCCTCATCAAGTACCCTTCCGAGAACAGCCAGCCCGTCTTCCCCTCCATCAGCAAACAGGGGCACCTGCCCGATGGAAAGACTGGGCACGTAGGGCGCCAAGGTGACGATAACGTCGAACCTCTCTCCTTGCACCGGCTCGAACAGATCGCCCTGCAGTATCCTCACCGGACGCTCCAACCTGCCAATTGACCAGTTCAAAGCTTCGTTCAAACGGCAGAAAGCGATGGATCGTGCATCTATATCCACCAGTGTGGCATGACTCCCCGCACCAGCCGAGAGGAGCCCGAAAATTCCAGAACCTGCGCCAAGATCCAGCAGCTTTGCACCCTGAGGGCAGCGCACGAGAGAACCAAGCATCAGCGAATCATTTCCAAGGTACACATGCACATCACCACCGCCGTACGGGGCTGGCCTATCCACAAGAAGGTAACCTCCATTGTACGGTACGACAATCCACCCCGTAGTGTGCCGGCCACTGGCCCCATCCACCGCTAACCCTGCCTCGACAAGCCTATCCATCACCTCCAGGAATCCTTCTGTGGATGACCTTCGTGGCCTGACCTCCTGCAGATGCCCTTCCAGGTTGCCGGGTATCTCCAGCCCACGGTCGACGGACTCAGCCCCATCATTGGCAAACCTGGCCAAGGGGCTGCCTGCCAGCCCCGACCGCACACTCGATGGATCTCCGTACGTAACGTCCACATCATCACCAAAAATGAATGCACTTGCCATCTCGCGCTCCGGTGACGGCAACAACGATACCGTCCTTCTCGCAGCTGCCGCATCTACGGCCGGCAAGCGATCTCCTGCGACCGCTCTGTACAGCTCGGCATAGCCGATCTCGTCGAGCAGCCTCCCGAGAGCGCCCATCGCTTCGAATTGGTCATTCATCTGCAGTATTCCCTGCGTGGTCTCCTGCCCCGCATCTCAGCCGGCATCCAGACGACACATGTCGTCAAGCGACTCTCGCCTCACCACAACCTTTGCACCGCCGGAAGAGACCCACACTACAGCAGGGCGTGGAACCTTGTTGTAATTGGAAGCCATCGAATACCCGTACGCACCCGTGACTGGAGTCACCAGCAGGTCGCCAACTGATACGTCTGCAGGAACCATGGCATCAGCAACCACGATGTCCCCGGACTCGCAGTGTTCACCGACTATCCGTACCCTCCTGGATCGCTCCGCGTACGCTTCCCTGGCCAGGAACGCCTCGTATCCACTGCCGTAGAGGACAGGACGCGGATTGTCACTCATCCCGCCGTCGACCGACAGGTAGGTGCGGATTCCGGCTATGTCCTTTACGGTACCGACAGTGTAAAGAGTCATGCCTGCAACAGCGACGATCGCCCGCCCCGGCTCGGCCGTGATACGCAATCGTGGATCGCCACCACTCTCGCCGGCAACCTGGCTGACGGCTTGAGCCCACCTCGAGATCGTAGGCGCGCTCTCATCCGACAGGTAGGCGACTCCGAGTCCCCCACCTATGCAGAGTTCGAACCCACCTGGATCGCAGGCGCCAAACGACTCGCCAGCGCCACCAGATCCGGGCAGCCCACCCATCTCCGCCCCAACATCACCGGCCAGTTCACCGGCAAGTCCCACCAGCAGCTTGACCTCCTCTTCGAAATGTCCAACATCGAATATCTGGCTGCCGATATGAGCGTGGAGACCGGCAAGCTCCACTCCTTTCATCTGGATGATTCGCCGAGCGGCAGACAGAGCATCCCCATTGTCGATGGAAAACCCAAATTTCGAATCCGCCTGGCCGGTCCTTACATACTCGTGTGTATGGGCTTCTATGCCAGGGTTGATCCTGACCATGAGCGCCTGCGGGGACCTGCCGGGCCCGTCCATCTTGGATACAATCTCCTCGATACGATGTATCTCATCAAAAGAATCCACCACCATACGTCCCACGCCATAGCTCAAGGCGGAGGCAATCTCAGAATCAGATTTATTATTCCCGTGGAGGACCAGGCTCGACGGAGGTACTCCCGCCTTGATGGCCACATGCATCTCGCCCTCGCTCGCCACATCCAGCCGCAGGCCCTCCTGGTGAACCAGCCTCGCCATGGCTATGCACAGGAACGCCTTGGAAGCGTAGGCGACTCCGTCCCCCCATGCCTGCCTGGCCTCCCTGCACCGAGCACGCAAGTGATCCTCATCGTAGACGAATAGCGGCGTCCCGAAAGAATCGGCAAGCTCATCGAGTCTTATCCCGCCTACGCACAACATCCCGCTGGCATCGACCGTAGCGCTGTCGGGCAGGAGGTGCCTTGCAATCGGGGTGGACCTCACGGCTCACATCCTATCGGGCGCCGAGACACCCAGAAGTGACAGCGCCGTAGCCATACCTATCCGGCATCCCTCCACCAGCCAGAGCCTGGCATTCAGCAGTATTGCGTCTTCGCTGCTTGCAGCCAGGGGAAGCACCGGGCAGTCGTGGTAGAACCCATGAAAAGCCGCAGCGAGCCGCCTCACCCAGGTGGTCAGCTTGTGCGGCGCCCTCTCCTCGCATGCTTCCGCCACTATGTCGGGCATGACTTCCAATGCCCTGAGAATCTCCATTTCGCGAGGATGGGCAAGCAGGTTTAGGTCGGTCTTCTCGATAGGGATACGCTCGATGGATCGTTCGGCCTGCACCCTTCCCAGAGACTGTATCCTGGCATAGGCATACTGGATGTAATACACGGGATTCTCCATGGATTGGCTGCGTACAATATCGAGATCCAACGTAGAGGCCTGGTCCAACGACCCCATGAGAGCCAGCAGCCTCGTCGCATCCGGCCCTATATCGGCAACCAGGTCGTCAAGGGGAACAAAATTGCCTGATCTCTTCGACATCTTACCCGCCTGCCCGCCCTCCACGAGCGACACCATCTGCCCTATGAGTATTTCCAGACGGTCAGGATCCATCCCCAGTGCCGTGATCCCAGCTTTCAGGCTGGGCACCTGGCCTTGATGGTCCGCTCCGAAGATGTCCACCGCACGATCGAAACCACGTACCTCCAGCTTATTGCGATGGTATGCCAGATCACCAGCCAGATAGGTCGGCGTACCGTCATCCTTTACGAGCACCCTGTCCCTCGTGTCACCCAAGCCGGAAGAGAGGAACCACGTTGCGCCATCCCTATCCTCCACCAGCCCTTGACCACGCAACAGGTCTATCGTCTCATAGAGAAATCCGGACTCTTCCACAGATGCCTGGGAATACCATTCGTCATAGTGGATGCCAACGGAGGAAAGGGCGCGTTCTATCTCAGCGAGTATCCCTTCCGTCGCCCACTTGCCGGCGACCGTCGCATCCTGCGGTCCCTCGTACTCTTCCGCCAGCCTTTCCACGTAAGCGCCCCGGTACCCGCTCTCCGGCACCTCTTCCCCTCTCTTGCGCGCAAGCAGGCTCTCCCCCAGCAGCTGCACCTGCCTGCCGGTATCGTTCACGTAATACTCACGGTGCACCGAATACCCGCAACGTTCCATCACCCTCGCCAACGAGTCCCCGTATGCACCCCACCAGCCGTTGCCCACATGGATGGGACCGGTCGGGTTGGCGGAGACAAACTCCAGATTGACCCTCTCCCCATGACCCAAGTCCAACCTTCCATACCCATCCTCTCCTTGGGCTATCACCTCCAGTAATACATCGTGCAGCCACCCTATATTCAGATGGAAATTGACAAAGCCCGGTCCCGCCACCTCCACAGATTCGAGATGTTCGACTCCCCGCTGTACGATGCCCTCGCATACGTGCTGTGCAACCTCTCTAGGACTCTTCCCCAGATGCTTTGCAGAAGCGAGCGCAACGTTGCTCGACCAGTCCCCGTGCTCGATGCGCAAGGGGCGTTCGAGATGGATAGATCCGAGTTGCAACTCTGCACCCAGATCCGCCATCGCATCTGCTATGGATTGCTGTAGAATATTGCGAATAGACATTTAGAAATAGATTAGCCGCGAACGTACATGTACTCGATACGGGATAGATATAGACTCCGTACGGGAAACGGTGTATTCGTCTGGCGCTCGCATGATCACGCATATTGCCCTCGTAGCTCAGGGGATAGAGCACCGGCCTCCGGAGCCGGGTGCGCAGGTTCGAATCCTGTCGAGGGCACCAGTGTAACGCTGGCTCTTTGGATTTCAGCCTCTTCGAATACGAGGAGGGCTCGTCCGAGGGAACGGACTTCTTCAGGCTGGGTGCCTGTCTCTCATATGCGCCGATCCGCTCCATCCATCCGAGAGAAGAGACTGCGGTACCGCCGGCCAAGTAATAGTGTGTAATGAGGTGGATAGCGAATTGCCAGCACGCGGGTACCTGACTGCGGAGATATGGATAGTACTTGCCCTCTCGCTCGGAGCCTCGGCGGTCTACGCAGTGCTGGATCTCCTGCGCAGCCTGGTAAGCACCAGGGCGCCGCTCGGCCACCAGGTGGCCGTTATCAATACTGCGATAGCGCCAAGAGTGGAGCTGCTCGACCTCGCCTTCCAGATCGCCGGTATAGCAACAGCGCTGGCGCCCGTGGCTCTCGTTGGCTACCTGCTCCTGCGGTCTCATGAGTCCCAGCGAGTGCCCGGTCTGGATGCCTTGGGCATAGATGCCAGGCACCCAGGTTCCGACCTGCTTACCGGCATAGTGCTGGCGGCAATCATAGGAGGGGCCGGGCTCGGTCTGTACCTGATCGCCTTCCATCTCGGATTCAGCCTCAACGTGGTCCCCACCAACCTTCCACCTGACTGGTGGAGGATACCCGTGTTGCTCCTCCAGGCTGCCGAAAATGGCATTCTCGAAGAGGTGGTGGTCTGCGGATACCTGCTACGGCGGCTGGATCAGCTTGGTTGGAGCGACAACAAATCACTGGCCACCAGCGCACTACTGCGAGGAAGCTACCACCTCTACCAGGGATTCGGCGGTTTCGCAGGCAACCTTATAATGGGGCTCATCTTCGGGCGTATCTACCAGAAGCGAAAAAGGGTGGCACCACTGGTAATCGCCCACTTCCTCATCGATGCGGTGGCGTTCGTCGGCTATGTCGAACTGGTGGGCAGGGTGTCGTTCATCCCCAAGCCGTGAAATGTCTTTCCTGCCTCCGTAGTGGCGACTGAACGTAACCCAACTATCGGCTGATCGACCTGCTGGTCAGGCCATCCATTGTGAGACAATGCGAGCTTCTCGATCTCTCCCGTTCCGCTTGACTCTAACCCAACCCAACTTGTCGCGCTGATCTGTCCCAAAAAGGCTCAAAACAGCCATATTCCAGGGCGCCGTGAGCGTAAAACAGCCGGCAGGAGAGTTGACGGTCTGGGAATGATCACCATATTTGGCCCCACTGCGATTGACCAATTTGGCCCCACCCTCACGCCACAATCACCGTCCTCGTAAGTGTCTTGACTTCCAGGTCCTCACGAAGTATTCTTCGGGACAGTGCTGAATCATGCCAGGAGGATAGTTGAAGTTGCACTTCGAATGTGAACCCAAAGGCTGAAGTAGTAACGAGGGTGAGACCAGACATACTGAGATCAGGCATGCCAGGAGCGATGAAGTGAGTTTTACCGGCCATTCCACCAGCTCAGGCTGGAAGCTCGATCGGGCCACCAGCGCAGTAGATGAAACTTACGAAAAGGAGACGATGGTGAGCGACCGGGCAAGCGCACCGGCAGGTTATGAAGCCGAACTTGAACGTCTCAATCGCGAGACCGTAACCTTGACCAAGGGCATGCAAGCCGCAATAGCGGTCGCCAGAAAGGCGCAAGGAGCAAGCGCGAAAGGGAACCAGTCTGAATTGACTGCTTCCATCGCGGCCGTCAGAGACCAGCTCGCAGATCTGTACCAGAGGGCAAGTGAACTCGTTGCGCGAGCGGATTTCGATATCAGGTCCTGGATGGAATCGGGTGAATACGCCAGAGAGCTGATCGAACTCGCGGAGGCATCGAACCTCCGTGTTATCGAATCTGACGGCAAACTTCTCTGCTACCCGTCAGTGCTGCAACTCATGCCTGCTGAGCAGGCTATTATGATAGATCGCAAGAAAGTCCGAACACTGAGACCCAGCGAAGTGGTGAGGGCCCTCCAGTCGAACAGCTAAGCGCGCCCTCGCTTCCGGCCGGAGGCGTTTCTCGAGATTCTGGCATCCGCCTACGATCTCCGGATTGCGACCAGGAAGTGGCGCCCAGGATCCCACGTCAAGCTGATGAATCTGTACACCATCCTCACGCTTCGCGATGGACCTCGTGCGTACTCGAAGCAGGAGTTCGCTCGCGATATATATCTCCTTGACCAGAGCGGGACCATCGGAACCCGAGACGGCCGCACCCTCCGTTTCGCCGCCAGCGCATCCACTCGAGGAACCGGCGTACTCGAAACTGTTACCAGAGGCGGTCAGATCAAGATCTACTCGACAATTGCGCTCGAGGGCTCGAATGCTTGAGCCAGACCGGTATTGCGATTTCTTCGATGCTCACTACATAAAGCCGTACATTCTCCACGGCGGCGCGACGGTGAAGTTCTGCATCGGCGAGCCTGCGGATTTGGCCCAGGTTACAGCGCGTCTTTCAGAACTGGCACGGCAGGCCGGCATGGAAGCCGTAGCAGTTGACGCAGCATGCACTAAGGTACAGATGATTGACCAGATCTTCTTCTCCGTTGCCCGCACGCTCGATTGGGACAGACTGGCTAGAACCACCGTGAATCGAATCTGCCACATGTTGGGCTACGAGATTCCGGCCGGCAATCCGCGGATCTCACTCGCGGAGCTTGCAGAACTCTACAGCTATGACCTACACGAGCTACGCCGAGACGTCAACCGGGGCCTCCAATCTGAGATATTCAAGAACTACAAGATGGTCCAGGACTTCCGAATTGCGATGATACGGCTCTGCCAATTCGAATTCAAGACTGGCCAAGTTACCGATGCCGAGGCCGAAGCCGTCAAGGCATGGCTTCATGGTCAGCTCAGCCAGATCTCCCTGCTTCGCAACACCCGTATATTCCGCCGAATCACACGAACGAATGCAAGGGCTATGCTGTTCTCGCTCGTCCACTGGCTGACAAGCAACGAATACACGGGGTTGTTGCTCACCCTTGATCTACAGCAGTTCTTCAGGGCACGAGAGCGCGACGCTACTGGCATGCGCCTCATGTACACCCGGGCGGCAATTATCGACGCCTACGAGTCCATGCGCCAGCTTATCGACAACACCGACGAGTTCCAGTCCATGGCAACGGTTGTCTGCCTGCCGCCAGATTTTACCATCGACCGCACTCGGGGCATGGATCTCTACCAGGCTCTCAAGTTACGGATCTATGACGAGGTACGAGATGAGGCCCGCGACAATCCGTTCGGAACGCTCGTTCGGCTTGGAGGATTGAAGAATGATGTCGGTTTTGACCTCGTCAACCAGGGAATGGCTCCATGACGGCAATAGATGCTCAGAAGAGTTCAGCCGCAACGGTAGCCGCGCTTCGCGCGCTCGAGGCTCTGCGTGCGGGAGTACCAAATAGGGAAAGCGTCCTCTATCTGGGAACGATGCAGGACCAGGTCGTCGACAAGTATCTGGCAAATCTCGAGTTCACCAGGCGCCGGGCGAACTGGGAACCTGTGGAGGGCGTCTACGATGGCCTATTGCTCGCTGGCGGATTCGGAAGCGGCAAGAGCCACCTTCTCGAGTACCTGGCGCAACGAGCGTTGCAGGAACACTTTGTTGTCTCCAGCGTCGTCATCTCAAAGGAGACTCCTCTTCACAACATATCTGCAGTCTACCGGGCAGCCATCAACGACGCGCGAGTACCAGGCAGGCCCGGGTCGGCCATCGGCGAAATCGCTACGGGCCTCAAGACGGACCCGCTCCGGTTCGCCCAACTCTACCGATGGCTGGCAACGGACGGCAGGTTCGTCGACCACCGGCTCACTGCGACTCTTCGAATGTTTGACCAGTTTGGAGGAGGTGATGAGGAGTTCGATGACAAGATCCTGCAATTCTGGGCTGGCGATACCTTCGCTGTCGCCGAGATCCGGAAACGGCTGCGAGAAGCAGGGTGGTTGGGCGAGTATGACATCCGGTCAACTCGAGAAGACGCACTCTGCCGGGACAGGCTGACATTCGTGTCACGTCTCATCGCTGCCGCCGGTTATTCTGGTTGGGTAATCCTCCTTGACGAGGTTGAACTGATCGGGAGGTACTCACTCCTTCAAAGAGGTCGCTCCTACGCAGAAATCGCACAGTGGTTGCGAGGACAGGATCGTGATCTGAACGCCCCCTGGACCGCGGTTCTTGCCACAGTCGATGACTTCGAGGCCGAAGTCCTGATAGCAAGAAACGATCTCGAGAAGATCCCAACGAGACTCTCCTCGGTGGCCCAAGGCGCAGAGCAACTCGTTGACTCGGCCAAGCGTGGCATGGAACTCCTGCGCGAGCACTCGATGCATCTGGAACCACCAACCAGCGACGAACTCGACACAACCTATCGTGCAATCAAGTCAATTCATGGTGAAGCACTCGACTGGGCACCGCCGGATGTGCACGGGATAGAGCGCCTACCCTCGAACAGGATGCGCCAGTACGTGAGGTCGTGGATAAACGAGTGGGATATGGTCTATCTCGATCCAAGCTACTCCCCGGTTACGATCTCAACCGATGTCAAGGTCGATCTCAGCGCAGAAACCCAGGTGGATGCTGAAGGTTATCAGCCTTGAAAAACTAGGTCGCGGTGCTCTCGGAATCGCTTGCGAAGATTCTGAGTAACGGCAGGTGCCTCACGGCCGACGAGCTTGCCACGGTCCTGACGTTGCAACGCTCCGAGCATGGAACTACGCGCCAATCGGTCATTACCACCTTGATATCGCTCTCCACGTTTGAGCAGTGTTGGAGGACGGGGGAGGCTTGGTCACTTGCGGGACAGTGCCCCCATCGGCCTCGCGATGCCTCGGACGACCCTGAACCAGTGCTGGAATCCCTCCCGTCAATGTTCGCTTGGCAAATCGAGGCACTTGTTGCATGGCATGAGGCAGGATCTCGGGGCATGATCGAGGCGGTCACCGGAGCGGGGAAGAGCATGATTGCGCTGCATGCAATCCATGAAACCGTATCGTCGGGTGGACATGCACTGGTTGTGGTTCCAACGATAGAACTCCAGGCCCAGTGGCTGGTCCTGTTGCAATCAGCTTTCGCCAGGCGGTTTACCGTTGAGAAGCTCCTCGATCGGATGGCAAGGATCTACACCGAACCCCACGTTGTTGTTGCCGTAATCAACTCTGCCAGGGACAGTAGCTTTGCGGTCACCGGCACCGGTAACCTGCTGGTCGTTGACGAAGTCCACCGTTGCGCGTCACCGGTGAATGCACGCGTCCTGGACAACCGCTTCGACTACCGACTCGGACTCAGCGCCACCATTGCTCGACCCGACGGAGGACACCATCGCTATCTCGAGCCATACTTCGGCTCCATCGTCTACAGATACCTTTATGCGGAGGCAGTACGCGATAATGTCATAGCAAGGTTCCGGCTCACGTTACATGCTGTTACGATGTACCAGGACGAGTGGGATGAATATTTGGAATTGGGCCGGCTTATAAAAATTCTCCATAGGGCATTCCTATCTAAATACGACCTCCCCATACCAGGCAGCGAGTTCGTCGCGATTCTTGTCAAGGCCTGTGCCGGCCACTTCAATACCAGGTCACCAGGACTTCAAGAAATCGCCATCAAACTCCAGCAAGCTCTCTT